>CAMCXO010000031.1 GCA_945883565.1 Chryseobacterium gleum | reverse complement strand
CTAGGTCGCAACACCATAAATTCAATTGAAGCAGAAAAAACAATTTAGACTAAAAACAAAGCCCCGAAGGGGCGACATGATTATAGAATAACCGTACCCATAATCTAAAGCCCCGAAGGGGCGACATAATTCCAGACAATTTTTCCCAAAAACATTACCCCAACGCGTCCAGCTTAATAATGCCCATCCATTAATCCTAAAAATCGTGTTCAGACAATGGCGACTGCTACACCGCCGAAACAGCAGGATCTACGGGAGATTTCCTTTTCCCGCGGATTGCGCAAATTGAGGCGCCCTAAAGACCAACCAATTGAAGAAATTCCATAGCCGCAGGCCAAGAAAATCAAATTCTTATAATGAAAATGAAAAAGCATCAAACCATCATTAATTGACCTCTAAGATTCAACCACCCACTTCAAACATTCCGGCATAGCTGTCAAACGCTCCCGCGTCGGGGTCAAACCATCAATCACGGCCTTCTTCAAATCTTCTGCCCGCATTTCAAAAAATCCAACCGCTTCAAACCATCAAAACCTAGCTTCTTGACCTAAACCACAAACGTCCGCAAAAAAGCAGCCCGCATTTTCAATTCCCAAGCCCGCTTCAAACCATCAACCCCAGACATCATCAAAAAAGCAGTCGGCGTTTTCAAAAACGAAATCGGCATTTTCAAAAAAGCGGCCGGCATCCAACATTCCCGACATGGCTTCAAACCATCCACCACAAGCGTTTGCAAATAATCAGACGACGCTCTCAAAAAAGCGGAAGCCTTCACCTCTTTCAGGTGTTGGCTTTTTTAATTCTACCGCCAACGTCTTCAACTTCGCCTACTCATATCTCACATTCAACCACAGGCATCAAACAGCAAACTATTTGCATTTTCAATTGCACCACCGGCGTTTTCATTTTTACCACGTCCATTATCCGCTGCACCACAGGCAACAAACCTTGCACCAAAGCCCTTTTCAAATAAGCGACGAGCATTTTCAATTTTACCACCAACTTTTTCATTTGCACCATCGGCATCAACATTAAGCAACAGAATTCAACACTGCACCGCGCGCATTCACAACAAACCACCAAGTTTTTTATTTCCACCACGAACGTTATCGGTTCCACCGTGCGCGTTTTCAATTTTACCGCGAACGTTTTCAGTTCCACCAACAAAAGCAGTCTTTAAACCAACAACAAGTTCATTTGCACCAAAGCCTTTCACCCTAAAACAGCAAATTTCAATATGTTGGAAACCGAATGGATGCATTTGAAATCCCGTTTTCCGAATATCGAATTACATGAATACGTTATCACACCCAACCATTTCCATGGCATTTTGGAAATCGTAGGGGCGACCCTTGTGGTCGCCCAAAACAATACGGTTGCCAAAACAATACGGTTGCCAAAACAATACGGTTGTCCAAAACAATACGGTTGCCCAAAAACAATACGGTTGCCAAAACAATACGGTTGCCCAAAACAATACGACCGCCCAAAAACAATGCGGTTGCCCAGAATAATACGGTTGCCCAAAACAATACGGCCGCCCAAAATAATGATACCGAAAATGAAAATGATTTAGATTAAGGGTGGCATTCGCAGCGAACAATCCGCTGCTACTCTTTCACCACAACCCAACTAACCGGCTTAGAGGCCAAAGGCTTTTCTTTGGTATCGGAACAGTTAAAGCTTGAGAAGATGAACGTAAAAGAGCTTAAAGCGTATCAGAAATACAAAGACCAGATAGTACTGAGCGACTCGGTTTACGAATCGGCCTACACCGAAGGATTGGTAGAAGGCATCGAGAAAGGCATCGAAAAAGGCATCGAACAAGGTATCGAGCAAGGTATCGAGCAGGGAATCGAGAAAAGAAATCTTGAAATGTTGTTAAATGGCTACAAAAATGGGCTTGACATAGAGCTTCTTTCTAAAATAACCGATTTGACTCAGGAAAGGATAACGGAAATATTGAAAGAAAATGGATTGCTGTAGAGGACTTTATCTTTTCAACTGACTCCACCAACCAAAAGCCATTAAATTCGGCCTATGCCTTGGTAACAGTCATCTTTTTTAGTCAGATGGATTTAACGGCTTTTTTGGTCAAAAAAAAACCGCCCGAAGGCGGTTCTGTTAAAAGCTATGGGTGCCTTTTAAATACGGTTTAAAGGTTAAAGCTTACAAACTCAAGTCAAATCGGTCGGCGTTCATCACCTTATTCCAGGCGGCTATAAAATCCTGAATAAATTGGCCTTTGTAATCTTCCGAGGCATACACCTCCGCCAAAGCCCTAAGTTCCGAATTAGAACCAAAAATAAGATCCACCCTGCTGCCGCGCCATAGTACCATGCCGGTTTTACGGCTACGTCCTTCAAAAAGGGTCCGGCTTTCATTCATGGCTTTCCATTCTGTGCCTCTGTCTAAAAGATTTACAAAAAAGGCATTGTTAAGGGCACCTGGGGTTTCGGTCATCATACCCAAACCCGAACCATCGTAGTTGGCACCTATTGCCCGCATGCCGCCTAATAAAATGGTCATTTCAGGGGCGCTTAAGTCCAGCAACTGGGCTTTATCTATAAGCAATTCTTCGGGCGAAAATGTATAAAGCTTGCCTTGATAGTTCCGGAAGGCATCGGCCATGGGCTCTAAAACCGCGAACGATTTAGCATCGGTTTGGGCTTCAATGGCATCTATACGCCCCTGACTAAATGGAACTTCTACCGTAAAGCCGGCTTTTTTAGCAGCCATTTCTACCCCCACATTGCCGCCTAAAACAATTAAATCGGCCATAGAAATATTTTTATTGGCCTTGGCTTTACCATTGTACCGTGCGCGAATGCCCTCAAGTTGATTAAGCACTCTGTTTAGCTCATCGGGTTTGTTAACCTCCCAGCTGCGCATGGGTTCGAAGCGAATACGCGCTCCGTTGGCGCCGCCTCTTCGGTCGGAAGAACGAAAAGTGGAAGCCGAAGCCCACGCAGTACGCACCAATTCTGCAGATGTAAGTCCCGATTCTTGAATGGCCTTTTTCAGCTCACTAATTTCTTTTTGGCCTAATTGGCTCGGGCTTGTTTTGGGCAATGGGTCTTGCCAAATAAAGGGTTCTTTTGGAACCTCAGGGCCCCATAATCGGCTGTTGGGTCCCATGTCGCGGTGTGTTAACTTAAACCAGGCATTCGCAAATGCTTTTCGGTATTCTTCCGGATTGTTTAAGAAGCGTCTAGAAATTTTGGCATAAACCGAATCGAATCGAAGCGAAAGATCGGTGGTTAGCATCGTGGGCAAGTGCTTTTTATTCGCATCGAAGGCATCTGGCACCATGGCTTTTGCATCTTTGGCCACCCATTGATGCGCACCAGCAGGGCTTTTGGTCAGTTCCCATTCGTGGGCAAACAACGCTTTTAAAAAGCCAAGTCCCCATTGTGTGGGGGTTTGGGTCCAGGTTACTTCCAACCCGGAAGTAATGGCATCGGCACCTTTCCCGCTTCCATGATTAGAAGTCCAGCCAAACCCTTGATTTTCTATAGGTGCGGCTTCCGGTTCCGGACCCATATGGCTGGATGGGGCCGCGCCATGTGTTTTACCAAAAGTATGACCACCGGCAATTAAAGCCACGGTTTCTTCATCGTTCATTCCCATCCGGGCAAAAGTTTCGCGAATGTCGTGGGCAGCCAGAATAGGATCCGGAACTCCATTGGGTCCTTCCGGATTAACGTAAATAAGCCCCATTTGAACAGCAGCCAATGGACGCTCCAGTTCTTCGTTTTTATACCTCTGATTATCGAGCCATTTGCTTTCTGGCCCCCAATAAATATTCGATTCAGGCTCCCAAACATCTTCGCGTCCTGCACCAAAGCCTGCTGTTTCGAAGCCCATAGATTCTAAGGCCACATTGCCTGTTAAAATCATCAAATCGGCCCACGAAATGGCGCTTCCATATTTTTGCTTGATGGGCCATAGCAATGCGCGGGCTTTATCGAGGTTGGCATTGTCGGGCCAACTGTTTATAGGCGCAAAACGTTGTTGTCCACGGCTTCCGCCTCCGCGCCCATCACCAGTGCGATAGGTTCCGGCACTGTGCCAGGCCATTCGAACAAACAAGGGTCCATAATGCCCGAAATCGGCTGGCCACCAGTCTTGCGACTGTGTCATAAGGGCCTTTAAATCTAATTTAAGCGCGGCATAATCGAGTTGGCTAAACGCCTCCTTGTAGTTAAAATCGAATCTCATGGGGTTCGATTTTTGTCCGTGCTGCCTCAAAACCCCTAAATCAAGGGTATTTGGCCACCATTCTTGATTGGTTTTAGGGGCAGATGAAGCAAAGTGACCATGGTTTTTTGGCATTTCGGCGGCCGATTTATGGCTAACCGGGCATTCGGCCGGTATTTCACTTTGGGCAAAAGCCGCCATACCAAAGAGCGATGCCAAAACCGTGGCCCTGGCTCTTAAAAGTTTTTTCATTTGGTTTCTGGTTTTAATTTCGGAGTACAAAGTTGACCTTATCTACTACACCAAATCACCAGGAATCCATATAGCTAAATAGACAAAAGCTATAGGTCGAGTTCAAAGATTCTTTTTAAGGGTAAATTTTACATGTAGAAATTAACTGGTTTAAAAAACAATAGAATCCCTTTAAAAACCACAAAGTAAATAGATTCACATATTTAAAGCCTTATTCCATAATTTGTATCCAAAAAGAACCTCCATGGGTTTCTACGCCCTTCAATGCCTGGTGTTGCCAAATTTCGTTGAGTATGCTCTTGAGATCATCGTCTTCCGATATAAAGTAGTTCGGCAAAATAGGCCTGTACTTCTGTGGATTGGCCATTAAAAAGGCTGCTAAAGCATATTGTTCAGAATAAGCCCGCTCGCACATAAACAAAGGATAATCGTAAGGCAGATAGATGTCGTGAATGTGCACCACCACTCCTTTTTTAAGTCGAGGCAGTATCTCCATAAAAAATACAGTAGCATCTGAATTGGGAAGAATGCGGTGCGAATTGTCTACAAAAAGCACATCGTTTTCGTGCAGCATCTCGGGTAAGTCTATGGCGCAATCCTCAAAAGGCAATCTGTAAATGGTATTGGCTAATTGGTCCATTTCGGCTCGGGGTTGTGGATCTATAGAAATAATTTCAAAATCTAAAGATTGCTCTTGTTTGGCTTTAAAGGCCACCTTGGTCGAATTCCCCGATCCAATTTCAATGTACTTTTTAGGCTTAAACTCAACCAAAAGGCTGTACAAAGCCACTATATCGAGACCGGGTAAATAGCCGTTGTTCCACATGGGCTTCATCGAATCGCTTTCGTTTTTCTGATCTTTTATCTGCCAAAACGAGCTCTTATAGGCCAACATTCGTTTCAGTCTTTCGCTGTAGTCGAAACGGTATTGATTTATAATTTCATACAACAAACCGTGTGGTGGCTGCCCATGTCCGTAACGGGGCTTGAAGATTACCTTATACTCCAGAAACAGGTTCTGAAAGGCGGGATTCAAAAAATGGTAAACCGACTTAATAAAGTCTTTCATAAAACTGGCAATTTAAAGGTTGGGTTTTCCAAACCCAATTCGGAAGTAAGGCCTGCGAATCTATGGAGAAGCTTATCTAGATGTACAATAAAAAAAGCCGCTCAATTTGAGCGGCTTTTGGTTGAGTAAAAGAAAATTAGTTTTTAATAAGTCGTTGGGTTATAGGGCCGGCCTCATTCTGAATGCGAACAAAATACACCCCATTGGCTGTGCTGCTCAAATCTATTTCACCACGACCATTTTGCAATTCAATGGTGGTTATTTTGCGACCAAGGGCATCGAGTAGTTCGGCATTTAAGGTTGATTCTGTAGTCTCTATAAACACCCTGTCGCTACTTGGATTTGGGTAGATTTGGAGGTAAGGCGAGTTGGTAGAAACATCAGCTGTAACAGCGCGCTTGGGCGCTATAAAAGGAACTACCACATCGGTGCAGAATGGGCTGAAATTTCCACAAGAATCAACAACGGTTAAGCAAACATTATAAGTGCCATCCGCTAAATAAGTATGTACAGGGTTTGCAGCTGTGCTGGTATTCAAGTCGTCAAAATCCCAATCATAAACACCGGTATGATTGGTCGATGTGTTCGTAAAGGTCACCTCATAGTTTGAAATGCTAAAGGTGAACATGGCGGCAGCAGGATTATGGGTAAAGCTTTCTGTGCCTGTAAATATTTGGCTGGCATCGGTAAAGGTTATTACCGCTTTGTGGTCGCCTGTGCCGTTGGTATTCATACTGGCCGAAGCTATAGGGGCGTTTTGAACCGCATAGGAAACGTTGTCTTTAAACCACTCAATTTGCTGAACATCGGCCAAATTCAATCCGGAAATGCTCATGCTTTCCTGGTCGCACGAAACATTGGGCGATGGGCCTGCCAAACTGGCCCCTGCATTCCAGAAATTCAAAGGCAGGTTAATCACCACATCGCTGCACAATTGATAGTCGTTGCCACAAGAATCGCTCACAGTTAAACAAACGTTGTAAGTGCCATTGGCTGTAAACGTATGCACCGGATCACTAGATGTGCTGGTATTTGAATCGTCAAAATCCCAAGCAAAAGAACCGTTGTGGTTGGTAGATGTATTGGTGAAAGCCACTTCATTATCGGTAATGTTGAAGCTGAACATTGGCGTTGCCGGATTGTAAGTAAAGCCCACAGTGGCTGTAAATATTTGGCTGGCATCGGTAAAGGTTATCACGGCTTTGTGGTCGCCTGTGCCGTTGGTATTCATACTGGCCGAAGCTATAGGGGCGTTTTGAACCGCATAGGAAACGTTGTCTTTAAACCACTCAATTTGCTGAACATCTCCTAAATTCAATCCGGAAATGCTCATGCTTTCCTGGTCGCACGAAACATTGGGCGATGGGCCTGCCAAACTGGCCGCTGCATTCCAGAAATTCATGGGCAGGTTAATCACCACGTCGCTGCACAATTGATAATCGTTGCCGCACGTATCGCTCACAGTTAAACAAACGTTGTAAGTGCCATTGGCTGTAAACGTATGCACCGGATCACTGGATGTGCTGGTATTCGAATCGTCAAAATCCCAAGCGTAAACCCCTGTATGATGGGTTGAGCTGTTGGTAAAAGTGGCCATGTTGTTGGTCAAATTAACACTAAATGCAGGCGTGGCAGGGGTGTAGGTAAAGCTTACGGTATTGGTGGTTTGAACAGAAGTTCCATCAATAAAATACAATACCGCATGGTAATTGCCCGAACCGGTTGTGGTATAGGCCAAAGAAGGCATTGGACCCGTTACGGTGGCATCTAAAACACTGTTTTTATACCATTCTATGTAGTCAATATGCACCACCTCCACTTCATCGGGATCGAGGTTTAAGCTAATTTGGTTGCAACTGGCGGTTTGGCTGGTTGGCAAAATATTGGAAGCGGCATAAACTATGTCGTATGGGGCGTTTATGGTGATGTTTTGACAGAACACATTTGATTTGTTGCAAGAGTCGGTAGCCGTTAAACAAACATTATAAGTTCCGTTGCGGCGGTAGTGATGTACCGGGTTTTCATCCGTAGAAGTGTTTCCGTCGTCAAAATTCCAAAGCCATGTTTCACCGTGCTCGCTCAAATTGGTGAAGGTGGCATCTAAATCGGCAATAGCGGTATCAAAATCGGCCTTTACCACATTAAGGCGGAAAAATTTGGTATCGGTTATGGCCACGGTACCGTCAACAAACTCGATGCTGGCGTAATAATTTCCGGTTCCACTGGTATTCCGGTTCATGGCAGGGAAGGTGATGTTCCAGCGCATAATGCGGTGGTTGTTGTTGTCGGCAATATAAATGCGGTTGCTAACCAACGACATTCCGGTTGGGAAGCGCAATTGGTTATTGCCGTTGCCTTCGTTGCCTCCGGCCACCAATACCCCTGTGGTGGCATTGGGAACCCACTTCACAATACGGTGGTTTTCACGGTCAACTATATACACATTGCGGGCGGCATCTACCACCACATCCGAAGGTTTGTTTAACTGATTAAGAGCCGACCCTAAACCATTGCCTCCGGCAATTAAAATGCCCTCGGTGGCGCCTACATCATAGCGCACTACCCTTTGGTTTTCGCGGTCAACAATATAAACGGCATCGTTATGGTCAACCGCTACAGAAACGGGATAGCGCAATTGGTTCATGGCCGAACCATGGGTTGGACCACCGGCAATTACAGTGCCCTGAGGGGCTCCAATTTCCCATTTAATAACCCGGTTGTTCAATTCATCGGCTATGTACAAAAAGTTGCCTTTCTTAACAAAATCTGAAGGAAAATTGAGTTGATTTAAGCCCATGCCGGGGCCATTGCCCCCGGCTACTACTACCCCTTGGGTAGCACCAGACGCCCAGTATACTATGCGGTGGTTGTTTCGGTCGCAAACATATAAGTTGCCCGAATTGTCAACCGAAATGCCCCTTGGGTCGCGAATTTGGTTTAAAGCCGTTCCACTTCCATGGCCACCGGCCACTACTACGCCCGAAGCGGCTCCTTCGGTCCACCTCACAATTCGGTTGTTGTTTCGGTCAACCACATAAATCTGATTGCCCACAACCTCCACTTCTTGAGGAAAACGCAACTGGAACAATTGTCCGCCTTGCAAAGTGCTACCGGCCACACGTGTACCGGTAGTAGGATAAGCCAAGCTGCTGGTATGATAATTAGTTGGAATTCGGAACCATCGCGTGCGTTGCACCAACAACCTGTCAACCCCCTGAATGGTTAAGGTGGCTTGGTTACACCACGATGTATCTGAAATGTCCAAAGTGGCATTTACATCACTGGCAAAATGGCTGGTTACATTTACAACCTGGCATATGCTGCTTTCGTGGCCGCAATTGTCGTAAACTGTTAAACACACTTCATATTGACCAACATATGTGTAGGTATGATTTGGGCTGGCCGAAGTAGAAGTGCTCCCATCGCCAAACGACCATAAGTAAGTTATGGCATTTTCAGATGAATCGTTGAAGCTGTAGGTCAAGTGTTCAAATTCATAAGCGAAGTCGGCTACGGGCAATGGAATTCGGTTAAATGCAATAGGAGCAGAAATTTCATTAGCAGCATCTTCGTAAACCACAGACACCTCGTAATCGCCGGTGCCTTGAGTGATATAATTAAGAGCAGGCAGTTGTAAACCCCATTTAACCACCCGATGCATTTCGTGGTCGGCTACATAAATGCCGCCTAGTGTGTCGGCAAAAACCCCTGTTGGAAAATTAAGAAATTCAAGTCCAAAGCCTTGAGTGCCTCCTGCTACCAAAGTGCCTAAAGGATTGCCTGCACTAAATTTTAATACGCGGTGGTTAAACATATCGGCCACCAACAAGTTGCCGTCGCGGTCAATATCAACGTCCATTGGGTTGTTGAGTTTATCTAAATCTGAGCCATAGTCGTAGCTAAATCCGGCTACCACTTCCCCTTCGGTGGCGCCTTGTTGCCATTTTACCACCCTATGGTTTTTTCGGTCGGCTACGTATACATCAAAATTGTTGTCAACAGCAATGCCCATAGGCTCGCGAAACTGGTCGAAACCCGAACCCTCTACGCCGGTTCCGGCGAAAATCTCACCCTGAGGTTCTCCAACCATCCAGCGCATTATGCGGGCGTTCCGCATGTCTGAAATATAAAGGTCGCCATTTGGCGCAATGGCCACGCCACTGGGGTTGTGCAATTGGTCAAGCCCGTCGCCCGGTCCATTTCCACCGGCTACTACTACGCCTTGGGTGGCCAAAGGGTCCCAACGCACAATACGGTGGTTGTGCATATCGGCAATGTATAAACGATTTTGGTTGTCGATGGCAATGCCATGTGGGTTTGAAATTTGATTGAGTGCATTACCAGGATTTCCGCCCACTACCAAGGTGGCAGTAGAGGCCCCTTTATTCCAGCGCATTATGCGGTTGTTGTTTCGGTCTACCACGAATACATTGCCGTCTTTATCTGCCGCCATATCGTAAGGAAAGCGCAACTGATTGGCCGCATTGCCTTGAAGATTACCACCTGCACTTAATAAGCCATTGGTGCGGTCGTAGGCGGTTTCGCTGTGAAACACCACCGCATCGTGAGTCCAATCCACTTGGAAAATAACTTTCCCTGAATTGTTTTGGATGGCGAGAACCTCCTCCTGGCAGGAATTGGCAGAATTTACAGTCAAACTTACTTGTGCCTGTACCGCGTTGGTAAGCAATACAGTGGCAAGTAAACACAGTGGTAGAAAGTGTTTCATAGGGGATTTGTTGAAAATGTGCAACAATTTATGCTTTTTATAACATCCTAATTTGGGAAAGTAAAAAATAATTCAATTTATTTTAAGGGCACAACTGTTTGATATTATGATAGATAATACTAAAAAAGCTGTTGATAAGTATTTTATGGATGAAACAGATGCGCGTTTCGACGCACAAAATATGGCGAATTTCGATGTGGCTAAGAACGGTTTTAACCGACTTATGCCGTTAAATTGCATGGGTTATAAGACAGAAAATCCTCGATTTAAAAAGAGATAATTAAACCATTTGATTGGCTTTTAACACGCTTTCAAGGTCTTGAGATACGATTGGCTTTGTAAGTGTACTAGTAACAATATTGTGATTATAATGAAGGGAATCCAGCTGATTGACATTTGCCGACACCACCACGATCTGAATGTTGGATTCGAATAACAGCAATTCACTGCGCCATTCGTCTAAAAACCGATGGGCATTTAAAATGGGCATATTCACATCCAAAAAAATCAAATTTGGCAAATCTTCTTTTAGGGGTTTATTCACCCTTCGCCTTAAGGCATCCATAGCCCATCTTCCATCTGAATAAAACTCGATGTTTGCCTCTCGGCAGCATTGTTTGATTTGCGTTTCAAAAAGGATACGAAAACAGGGGTCGTCGTCTACAATCCAGATTTTGGGAAGAGTTAGCATGCGGCATAGTTAAACTTTAGTCCCCTGATATAAAATGACCTACATCATGAAAAGTCGATCAAAGCCAATTTTCCGGTAAGGGGCATTCTAAATACCAATCGGTTTTTTTAACAGGGTGTATGAGTTGCAATGAGTAGGCGTGTAGTTGAATGCTTAAGTCTGGCATTGGTCGTTTGGCGCCATACTTAACATCGCCCCTAATGGGCGATCCCAAATGAGCCAACTGGGTTCGTATTTGGTGATGCCTACCGGTTTCGAGCTTTATTTCGAGTTCGGTGTAATGGTTTAAGTATCTAAGCACCTGATAATGCAGAACGGCCCGTTTTGCGCCTTTACGGTTGGCTTCACAAACGTAACTCTTGTTTTGGGTGGCATTTTTAACCAAATGGTTTTCTAAAGTGCCATTGGGCTCGCCTTGCCAGTTCTCTACAATAACCCTGTATCTTTTGTCCAATTCACGAAGCTGTATCATTTCTGATAGGCGCGCCGCGGCTTTAGATGTTCTGGCAAACAACACCAAACCCGAAACCGGTCTGTCTATACGGTGCACCAATCCTAAATACACCTCACCGGGTTTGTCAAACTCAGATTTTATCCACGCCTTACACTTTTCATATAAAGAATCGTCGCCGCTTATGTCGTCTTGAACGGGTTCTCCGGGGCATTTTGAAATGGCCAAGAGGTGGTTATCCATGTACAGTACCCGTTCACCTAACGGTTTCAATACTGCTCATTTTGGTTTGGAAAGTCGAGGCTTTTTACGTCGGAACAATATTGTTTAATGCCGTTGGTTATGTCTTCGTATAAACTGAGGTAACGACGCAAAAACCTTGGTGAAAACTCATGGGTCATGCCCAGCATATCGTGAAGCACCAAAACCTGCCCATCGACTCCGGCCCCGGCTCCAATTCCAATAACCGGTATTTGAACGGCATTGGCTACTTTTTCGGCCAATTGGGCCGGAATTTTTTCGAGTACAATGCTGAAACAACCAGTTTGTTCAAGCAAAATAGCGTCTTCCAACAGCTTTTCGGCTTCTTCTTCTTCTTTGGCTCTTACGGTATAAGTGCCGAATTTGTAAATACTTTGGGGGGTTAAACCCAAATGGCCCATTACTGGAATGCCGGCCGTTAAAATGCGTTCGATAGAGGAAATGATTTCACTGCCACCTTCGAGTTTTACCGCATGGCCGCCACTTTCTTTCATGATGCGAATGGCCGATGTGAGCGCTTCTTTCGAATTGCCCTGATAACTTCCGAAAGGCAAATCGACCACTACCAATGCCCTTTCTACCGCACGAACTACCGAAGAGGCGTGGTAAATCATTTGGTCGAGGGTAATGGGCAAGGTGGTTTCGTGGCCTGCCATAACATTGGAGGCCGAATCGCCCACCAAAATAACATCTACCCCGGCGGCGTCTACCATTTTGGCCATGGTAAAATCGTAGGCGGTAAGCATGGCAATTTTTTCACCGCGCATTTTCATTTCCTGAACCGAAGCGGTGGTAACTTTCTTAAAGGTTTTTTTGGCTGTCGACATAATGGGGGCTACAACTTAGCTACCAAAACTATGTAATATCTTTGGGCCTTTCCTCAACATTATCGGCATGCTCAATGCATTTTTAAAAGGGCTCGCAATTAGCCCGCTTGTTTTTCTTTTCGCTTGCGATAACTCTCTAAACGTGAACGACGAATGGCAAGATACCAGTGTGGTGTATGCCATTTTAGATGCCAAAGCCGACACCCAATGGGTAAGGCTTCAAAGAGGATGGCTAGGCCAGGGCGACATCGACCAAAGCGCCCAAACCGGCGACTCCATTTACTACAGCGAAACATTTCAAGTGTTGCTCGAAGAGCTCAATGCCTCGGGAGCCGTTAATAAAAGCATCACTTTAGATTACGACAACAGCTCGAGACAACTAAACGACGGTTTTTTTACCTCCGATGGGTTTCACCTTTACCGCACCACCGAGTCTATAGTGCCCGATCGAAATTACCGTTTACGTATTATTAAAAACAATGGTGAAGCGGAGGTTAGAGGCAATGCTTATGTAATCAATGGCAATCATACCATTACTCGGCCCACGGCGGTTCAAAAAATTGCCTGGGAACCCTTTCGCGATTATACAGTAGAGTTCAATACCCAAGAAAATGCCAAGGTATTTCAAACCTTTATTACCCTGAATTATAAAGAAATAAACTCCCAAAATCCGAGCGCTAAACCCGATACTTTGAAAGCCACGGTTCGATTGCCTTTAAGAACGGTAAACACTTTAAACAGCGGACAAGCGGTTATTGTAGGTTATACCACCGAATCTTTGTTGCAAGGTTTCCGTCAAGCCATTCCGCTCGATCCTAATGTAAAGCGATTTGTCATCGACATCGACTTCGAGGTTTTGGCAGGAGGTGAAGACCTTTACACTTATATGAGCGTAAACGAACCTGCAACGGGTATTGTAACCGAACGTCCTGATTTTTCGAATATCGAAAATGGCTACGGCTTAATGTCTTCTCGTGCACTGAATGGCCGTTACGAAAAAGAATTTTCGGAACAAGGCCTTTTGCAGTTCATTTTAAGCGACGCCATGTGCGATAGAAACTTTGGCCGGGTGTTCAATACACCACAAGGCAATGACACCTGTTATTGCGACAGTTTTGGCAATTGCAATTAAACTGCGACATAATGTCAGTAATAAATGCCCTTTTTGGGCATTTTTTGTTTAACCCATTGGCTGGCATATCTATTGACAACAGGGGCACAAACCGATAATAATTTAGAGCGATGAGTAAAATTATAGGCATTGATTTGGGCACCACCAATTCTTGCGTGGCCGTTATGGAAGGCAACGAGGCTGTGGTTATTCCAAACAGCGAAGGCCGCAGAACCACCCCTTCTATGGTGGCCTTTGTGGAAGGAGGAGAACGCAAGGTTGGCGATCCCGCAAAACGCCAAGCCATTACCAATCCTCAAAAAACCATTTTTTCGATAAAACGCTTTATGGGGAAGTTATTCTCCGACTCGCAAAGCGAAGTGGGTAGGGTACCCTATAAACTGGTGAAAGGCGATAACAATACCCCAAGGGTAGAAATTGATGGGCGCATGTACTCCCCTCAGGAAATTTCGGCCATGATTCTTCAAAAAATGAAGAAAACAGCCGAAGACTATTTGGGTACAACTGTAACCGAAGCGGTTATTACCGTTCCGGCTTACTTTAACGACGCCGAACGTCAGGCTACCAAAGAAGCTGGCGAAATTGCAGGATTGAAGGTTAGGCGAATCATTAACGAACCTACTGCAGCGGCTTTGGCTTATGGCATCGACAAAAAGGGCGACGACAAAAAAATTGTGGTATTCGATTGTGGAGGCGGTACCCACGACGTTTCTATACTTGAATTGGGTGATGGGGTTTTTGAAGTGAAATCTACCGATGGGGATGTTCACCTCGGAGGTGACGATTTCGATCAAAAAGTTATTGATTGGTTGGCCGATGAATTTAAAAGCCAGGAAGGTATTGATTTGCGTCTCGACCCTATGGCCTTACAACGTTTGAAAGAAGCGGCCGAAAAAGCCAAAATTGAATTGTCATCAGGTTCCACTACCGAAATTAACCTTCCCTACATTACCGCCACATCGAGTGGACCTAAGCACTTGGTGCGCAGTTTAAGCCGGGCCCAATTTGAACAATTGGTTCACGACCTTATAGACCGTACCATAGAACCTTGCCGTACTGCCCTTAAAAAGGCTGGTATGAGCACTTCTGACATAGACGAGGTTATTCTCGTTGGGGGCTCAACTCGAATTCCGGCCATTCAAGAGGCTGTGCGTAAGTTTTTTGGAAAAGAGCCAAGCAAAGGGGTTAACCCAGACGAGGTGGTGGCCTTAGGAGCCGCTATTCAGGGTGGGGTGTTAAGTGGAGAGGTAAAAGATGTTTTGTTGCTCGATGTTACCCCTCTATCACTTGGTATTGAAACCATGGGTGGGGTAATGACCAGGCTTATTGAAAGCAATACCACCATACCTACTAAAAAATCGGAAGTGTTTTCTACGGCTTCCGACAACCAGCCTTCGGTAGAAATTCACGTGTTGCAGGGTGAGCGCCCGATGGCACGCGATAACAAAACCATTGGCCGTTTTCACCTCGATGGCCTGCCTCCTGCACCTAGAGGCGTACCGCAAATTGAAGTAACTTTTGATATTGATGCGAACGGCATTTTACATGTTTCGGCCAAAGACAAAGCCACCGGCAAAGAGCAAAGCATTCGAATAGAAGCCTCTTCCGGTTTGTCGAAAGATGAAATCGACAAAATGAAGCGCGAAGCCGAGGCCAATGCCGACTCTGATCGCAAAGCCAAAGAGCGGGTAGAGAAGCTTAATTCAGCCGATTCCATGATTTTCCAAACCGAAAAACAGCTGAAAGAGTTTGGAGATAAATTATCGGCCGATAAAAAAGCAGCCATCGAATCGGCTTTGGAAGCTTTAAGAAGTGCCCATAAGAGCGAAGAAGAATCGGCAATTGATGCGGCTATGGAGCGCATTAATGAGGCTTGGAAAAACGCCTCCGAAGAACTTTACAAAGCCCAACAAGAGAAAGGCGATGACCAAGTGCCTCCAAGCGGTGGACAGGCTTCCGGCAGTGGGGCTTCGGATGTAACCGATGTGGATTTTGAAGAAGTTAAATAAGCATTGATCTTAAATGCAAAAGCCGTTTCCAACCTGGAAACGGCTTTTTTTATTGCTGTAAAATTCGCCGGTTTAATTCACCAATTTTTGAACCAAGTCGGCAGCTTCCTGCAATTGAATGGCAGAATGCACTTCCAATCCACTTTCGTCAATTAGAGCTTTGGCTTCGGCAGCATTGGTGCCCTGAAGGCGCACAATAATGGGAACCGGAATGTTGCCAATGTTTTTATAAGCGTCTACAATGCCTTGAGCAACACGGTCGCAGCGCACAATGCCTCCAAAAATATTAACCAAGATGGCTTTTACGTTTTGGTCTTTCAGAATAATGCGGAAAGCGGTTTCTACCCTTTTGGCATCGGCCGTACCGCCAACATCCAGGAAGTTTGCGGGATTGCCCCCGGCCATTTTAATAATGTCCATGGTGGCCATAGCTAAACCGGCACCATTTACCATGCAGCCCACATTGCCATCTAGTTTAACAAAGTTTAAACCTGCTTCGCCGGCTTCCACTTCGGTGGCGTCTTCTTCGCGGGTATCGCGTAAAGCTTCGTAATTCGGATGGCGGAACAAACCATTGCCATCGAGACTTACTTTGGCATCTACTGCCAAAATTTTATTGTCGGAAGTTTTTAATACCGGATTGATTTCGAAAAGATTGGCGTCGATGCTGTCGTAGGCTTTGTATAAGGCCGTTACAAACTTCACCATTTCTTTGTGGGCATTGCCCGAAAGACCCAGATTAAAAGCGATTTTTCGTGCTTGAAAACCCTGAAGTCCTACTTTCGGATCTATTTCTTCGGCATGAATGAGATCGGGTGTTTTTTCGGCCACTTCTTCAATATCCATTCCGCCTTCTGTAGAATAAACAATCATGTTTCGGCCCGCCTGACGGTTGAGTAAAACACTCATGTAAAATTCGCTGGTTGGCGATTCGCCCGGATAGTAAACGTCTTCGGCAACAAGCACTTGGTGCACTTTTTTGCCTTCTTTAGAGGTTTGAGGGGTTACCAGCATCATACCCAGAATATCGTTCGCGCGGCTTCGCACTTCTTCTAAGTTTTTGGCCAATTTTACGCCACCGCCTTTGCCTCTTCCGCCTGCATGAACCTGTGCTTTAACCACATGCCACGAAGTACCGGTTTGCTCGCTTAGTTTTTTAGCTGCTTCTACGGCTTCATCGGGCGTGCTGGCCACTATGCCGCGTTGAACGGCAACGCCAAAAGAAGCCAATATGTCTTTGCCTTGGTACTCGTGTAGATTCATGGGGTAAATGTTTTTGAGATGGCACAAATATAGTTTCGCGCGCTTTGATTGATGGGTTGTTTTGAAGGCGGAAAGCAATAATTAACGGCCTAAAAGTTTGCTTGCCTCTTTGGCCAGCTGCTTTCGGTTTATTTTGCCGGTATCGCCCAGTGGCATAGTTTCTATTGGGAAATAGTATTTTGGTATTTTAAATCGGGCCAGATGCCGGGCTGCGAACTCACGTAAATCCTCAGCTTTTATGGTATTAGTGCCAACATAAAAGGCAACGCCTACTTCCCCCCATTTGGCATCGTATACCGGAACTATGGCCACTTCCTGCACCTCGGGATGGCTTAACAAAACACGCTCTATTTCGGCCGGGTACACATTTTCGCCCCCGGAAATAAACATGTTTTTTAGGCGGTCAACCACGTATAAAAAGCCTTCTTCATCGCGGGTAAGTACGTCGCCGGTTTTAAACCAATTAGAGTCATCAAAAGCCTTTAGGGTTGCTTCTTCTTGTTTCCAGTAGCCCGGACTTACTACTTTTCCTTTGATTTGCAATTCTCCTCTTTCGTTTGCTTCTGCCAGATTGCCATCTTCTTTAACAATTCGGGTTTCTACATAAAAATTCGGGTGGCCAATAGAACCCCTTTTTCGGTAAGCATCGCGTTCAGATAAACTGGTGATGTTTGGACCCGCTTCGGTTAAGCCGTAACCCTGCCTTATGGGCACTTCTTTTTTGGCCCAGGTTTCTATAAGGTCGAGGGCCAAAGGTTCTCCTCCCACAATGAAATACCGCAAGTGTTTAAACCCGCTTTGCTCGAAACCAGGCGCTTCGCTAAGCATGCGCACCATAGTGGGCACTGCCATAAAAAGGCTTATTTCTTCGCTTTCCAGCCAATCGACCACCCTGTTGGCTTCAAATTTTGAAGTAAAATATACGGTGGCTCCAAAATGCAAGAGTGGGGTGGTGAGCACATTCCAGCCACCGGTGTGAAATGGGGGCATCACCATTAAAGTGCGGTCGTTGGCATGAACCTGTAAACGCAGAGCGGTGTTTAGGCTGTTCCATACCAGCATGCCGTGGGTATAAATAGCGCCTTTTGGGAAACCAGTAGTGCCACTTGTGTACAGAATAAAAATGGGGTCGCTTTCGGTTAAAACAGCCTTGGGAAAGGCACGCATTATATGTTCTTTTCCCAAGCTGCTAAAGGGCACCCATTTCGGGCTGCCATCGGTTAAGTTAAAGAACGTTTCTTCATAAAAAGCCCATTTTACTTCTGCATGCTCTACTTGATAGGCAATTTCAGAAGGGTTTAAGCGGTAATTCAAAGGCACCAATACAAAACCAAGTTTTTGGGCCGCTGAAAAAAGACCGAAATACATCAAGTTAAAAGTGCTTAAAACCGCGAGGCGATCGCCTTTTTCTACGCCTAAAGAAAATAGGTAAGACGCCAAGTATTCGCCATCGAGGTGCCACTGCCCATAGGTGCGGGTTTCTTGGGTTGATAAATCTACTAGAGCGGGTTTGTTGCCATTGTAAAGGGCCCAACGCCCGGCCCAATCGCTTGCAATGGTTTCAGCATTCATTTTGGGGTTGAATTTTTAGGACCGGGCCTTTTTACCAAAAACAACAAAACGGCCAAACCCAAGGCCGATACTATGGCCCATGCCGCTGGTATAGCCGGATTTCGAACCTGTGTTTGCATATAAAAACCCAACCTAAGGTAATACACCGCAAAGTGCACGGCAATGGCCAAAATGGGGATGATTAAAATCCACTTAGGAGAATGTTTGGGTAAAAACAGGCCTATAAGAACCGGAATAACGGCAGCGGCGAAATAGGCATACACCCCGTTTTGAGCGAAAATGGCCACGCTTACCGAAGGTTTATACAATTGTTGTAAAGCCAAGGCGCCCGAAACGAGACCCAAAACAGCTACTACCCCTTTGTTTACACGCATTCCGTTTTGACTGTCTTTAACCGAGGGCCAATAGGCTCCAATTATATCTAAGGTTATGGTGGTAGATAAACTTTGAATGAGGCCTTCTAAAGTGGAAATACCGGCTGCCAACAGGCCCATGAGTACCAATAGCCCAACGACCGGCGAGAAATGGTTTACCACATAAACCGACATCAATGAATCGGGTTTTATGGCCTCTCCGTTTTGCGTTAAATCGGGAAAAGTTAAGCGCGCGAAGAGGCCGGCTATCACCACTAAAAAGAAAACAGACTGAACACTTAAGGCTGTGCTAAGGAAGCGGTTTACATCGCTTTCGCTTTTCAACAACAGCGACTTGGTGATGATGTGGGGTTGGCACACCACAGCAAAACCCACCACTACTTGTGCCCCAATAATTTCCCAAAAATCGCGAAACAGAAAGCTGTCGGGTCTAGGTACTTCTACTAATTTGGGGTCAATGGCAGCGAGTTCCTGCTTAAAAAAGCCGAAGCCATTTTTAATGAATTCCCAGCCCGAGCCAAGCAGTAAAATGGCCACTACCAGCATTAACAAAGCCTGTAGAGCATTCGTATAAACCATGGTGTTGGCTCCGCCCATCAAGGTGTATCCGAATACGAAAATCACCAGAAAAACCAATACAATGGGGTAGGCGATTGAGGTAGAGGCCGCAATAACTTGAGTAAGTCCCACCAAAATGAGAACGATAAAGGCTATGAGCAAGAGGGCGGTCCAGGCAAACCAATGGCCCAAGGCCTTGTTTTGATAGCGGTTTTGCATCCACTGGGCCAAGGTTAAAGCTTTGGTGGCCCGGCCATATTTTCTGAAGCTTTTGGTTAATACCACCAAGGCCAAAAGCGCGGAAAGTGGCAGTACAAAGCCATAGCTTATTACCCCACTAAATCCATAAAGTCCAATAAGGCCGGGATTAATGATAAAAGTGGCAGCACTGGTCATGCTGGCTGCCAACGACAGGCCAACTGCATAGGGCGAAAAAGCCAAGCTGCCTAAGGCATAATCGCTTAGGCTGGAGGTTTTTTGGCGGTTGCGCCAGGCAAAATACAAGGTAGCCCCAACCCACAAAGCCAAAAGCAACAGCATTCCATAAGCATAAGCGTCGGTTCTCATGGTCGTTAATAGCGAAAGGCGGCTGCGGCGAAGGCCAATCCGCCTCCACTGCCAATAAAGAAAATCAAATCGCCACGTTTAATTCGCCCTTCGCTTATGGCCATATGCAAGGCGGTTGGAATGGCAGCCGAGCCGGTATACCCCAGTTTGTGCATAATAGTTATGGCCCGGTTGTGCGGCAAATTCAAATTGTTCATGGTTTCGCGAATGCTGTTCACATTTATTTGGGTCATAAAGAATTGTTGAACATCTTGGGCTTGGGCACCTATTCGTTCCAGTAGGGAATGGGTTAAACGTGTCCACATTTCGGGGTTAAGCTCTTTCGGAAACTTCTTTACGAATTTCAACAAGTGGTCTTCATGATCCAATACGTCGCGCTTTACCGGCATTTTCGTGCCCCCGGCGTAAATGCCCATCCAATCGAAATATTGACCTTGGCTTATTTGTTCGGCCGCCAGAAATCCACTTTCGGTTTGGGTTTTCGCGCTTAATACCACGGCACCGGCCCCATCGGCAAAAAGAGTAACGGTTTTTTTATCGGCCATATTAAGGTATTTGCTCATGGCATAAGCCCCAATTACCAAGATATGGGCATAGCGGGAATCGGCCATAATGTATTTAGAAGCCGTATCGAGGGCTGTAACAAAACCGGCACAAGCGGTATTCAAATCGAAGGTTCCGGCCTTTGAGGCGCCAATTCGGTACTGAACCACGGCCGCTGTTGAAGGCGAAATATATTCAGGGGTATCGGTGGCAACAATAATGAGCTGCAAATCGTTGGCGGTTATGCCGGCATTGTCCAGGGCCTCAATGGCAGCTTTTTCGCATAAATCGGCGGTCGATTCGTTTTCGTCGCACCATAGCCTGGATTCTATTTCCACATTGGTTCTTAACCAATTGTCTACATCTTCACCCAACAATTCATTGAAATACGAATTGGGAATTAGCCTTTTGGGATAAGCAGCGCCACTGCCCGAAATATAGGCTTTATGCGTCATTGTAAAAAAATTATAGAGTTATACCGCCATCTACGCTCAGGCAATGTCCGCTTATGAACGAAGCCTCGTCCGAAGCCAGGAACACATAAGCTGCGGCAATGTCGGCCGGATCGCCCAACCGTTGAAGAGGGGTTCTACTTAATAATCCTTCAATTACCTTTTCGGGAACGGTGGTAATCATTTCGGTGGCTATAAATCCGGGGGCCACTGCATTTACGGTGATGTTTTTGCGTCCAAGTTCCTTTGCCCACACTTTAGTTAGGCCAATTAAGGCACTTTTGGCGGCCACATAATTGCTTTGTCCGAAATTGCCATACAAGGCCACCACCGAAGACGTATTGATAATTCGGCCACCACCGCGTTCTATAAGAAAAGGCGCTACGGCTTGGGTGCAGTAAAACACCCCACTTAAATTAACATCTAAAACCTGCTGCCATTGTTCGGCTTGCATTTTTAACAGGGTGGCATCGCGGGTAATGCCGGCATTGTTTATTAAAATATCGAGACCACCAAATCGCTCAGCAGTGGCTGTTGCGGCTTGTTTTACTTCTTCCAAATGGGCGGTATTTACTTTGAAAAACGCCACTTCATCTGATTTTAATTCGGCCACCAATGCGAGGCCTTTTTCTTCATTTACATCCCAAATGGCCACTTTAGCCCCTTCGGCGATAAAGCGCTCTACAGCTACTTTGCCAATGCCAGAAGCCCCTCCGGTTATGATGGCCACTTTGTTTTCAAGTCTTTTATCCATGTCCTCAATCTATATTTTGTGGCAAATAAGCATGCATTTTCAGCATTAATTGGCGCATAATGCCTATCGGGGGCACAGACTTATGCCTTTATATAGGGTGTTTTAATAATAATATCTTGAAATAAAGCTTATTAAAGTAAACTTCCGGGCTTTGACCCATATACCGCACTGGCCTTTGTATTGTCCAATAGGGCTTACCTTTGAGCGGTTTTTGGTTGAAGAGCACCATTTGGGTGTGCTTCATTAAAAGGGAATCCCGTGAAATTCGGGAACTGTGCCCGCAGCTGTAAGGTTTACAAACCGACTTGTTGAATGCCACTGCCTTTGGGTGGGAAGGTGCAAGTTCGGGAACCAAGTCAGAAGACCTGCCAAATGCCATAATTTAACCTCTTTCGGGACCAAAAGAGCCAAGTAAATGAAGCGAATAAAACCCTTTTTGGCGGGTTTGACGGGCCTTTGTGCCTGTCTACAAGCGCAGGTTTTGCCCACCACAACGGTTTGGGCCCAAAGGTTGAGCCTACAAGGCGGCAATCAAGTTCGCTATTCAGATACCCTTAACACAGTCCATCAAGCTTATCCAAGCCTTGCCCAAATGCTGCGCCAAAGTGCTTTATGGGTTCGTGAATCCTCTCCTGGCCAATATGCCTCGGTTTCTTTTAGGGGGCTAAGCAGCAGTCATACCCAAGTTTTATGGGAAGGCATTCCCCTTCAGTCGCCGGCCTTGGGTGTTTTCGATTTTAATCTGGCTCCGGCCTCAATGGGTGGATCGGTACAATTTTTAACGGGTGGCAATTCGGGGGTGGCGGCAGGTCAGTCGGCTGGCGGTGTGCTTGAAATTAAATCGGCGCCTTTTGAAAAAGATGGTTTTCTGAATCTCAATCTAGGCGCTGGAAGTTTTGGCCTGAGAGAGGCCTCCGCCTCGGCCCACTATCAATTTGGAAAATTCCGGAACAGCAGCAATTTTTTTTCTTTCGCAACCCAAAACAATTACCCTTACAGCGATGTGCGGGGCCAAAGGCAAATACGGCAGGGTGCCGGAATGGTTTTAAGCGGAATTCAACACCAAAGCCAAATTTCTCTTCAACCCAGCTGGACACTTAAAAGCAACATCTGGTTTCAAAACAGCCATCATAATTTAGCCGACAATATTCTTTTTGCCCAAAGTCAGAGGCAACATCAGCACGATTTGGTGTTTAGGCAACTTTTAAGCCTTCAGGGCCCTAAAACCCTTTATAAACTGGCTTTTGTGCATGAAATTAACCACTATTGGCATCCGCCGCTTGGGCAATACGATTTTAATGGGGGCAACAGTCTTTACCTTCAAATAGAACACCATTGGTTGCATACGCCTGTTCATCAATTGCAATCGGCCTTGTATTTTCAGAATCAGTTTGTTTGGGGGGTTAGCAAAAATGGCGATCGCAGGGGCGCCATAGCCACCATAAGCCACCAATGGAGGCCAATAAATGGGCTTCAACTTGCAACCGGACTTCGGTTAGATGCGGCATGGTACGAACAAAGCCTTCCCCTTTTTAACTTTTTAATAGAGAAACGTTTATCAGCAAATCAACGTTTGCGGTTTTCATACGCCCAAACATCCCGAAGGCCGGCATTAAACGATTTGTATTGGCAGCCGGGCGGCAATCTAGATTTGAAAACCGAAACCGGACATATGTGGGAAGTGGGTTGGAACCTTCACAAAAGGCTTTTGCCCTTTGAAATGGAAATAGAAAGCGTGGTTTTTACCCAAAATATGAACCACCTTATTCGATGGCAGCCCGGGCAGGGGCAAATCTGGAGTCCGGTAAATGTTCGGTATATGGAAGCTTATGGCAGCGAATTAAAAGCCCGGGTTAAATACACCCAAAAGCACTTCGAAATAGCCTTGATGGCCAATTGGCAGTACGTATATAGCCAACAAGCCCAAACCGGTGGATTATGGCAGGTTGCTCCCGGCTTGCCCCGGAACCGGGTTCAAAACCGTTTGGAGTTTGGTTATAAAAATTGGCAGGCCAGTTGGCATAACGAGTTGAGCGACCCTTGGCAACATCTGCCTCAGGAAGGCTATTGGCATTGGTTGGATGGTTTAAATCTGCACCATGTTCAACTTGCATATGGTTTTCGCTTTCGAGGCTTAGGCATTCAAACCACATTCCATATTCAGAACCTATTTAACCAAGCTTATGCCATGCAGCCTTATATGCCCATGCCCGGGCGATGGTATGCTCTAAAATTGAATTTTAACCACAACTATAAACCCAAATCCACATGAAATCAAGGAAACTTCTGGCATTGGTCGCCATAATGGCCATAATGGCCTGTAAAAAAGACCCCAAGCCGGGTTCGAACCCGATTAGCCAGAACCCCGGTATTTTTGTCTTGAACGAAGGTCCTTTTTCGGCCGGAAATGGAAGCTTGTCCTATATCGACCTCAGCAATTTAACCGTTAGCCATAACATTTTTGCACAAGCCAATGGGTTTCCGGCAGGGGCGGTGCTCAATTCCATTTTGCGTTATGATGGCAAACTTTATTTGGTTTCCAATTTGAGCGCCCGGGTAGAGGTGGCCGACGAAAAAACCCTGGAAAGCGTAGGTTTTGCCGACGGTTTTCAGTCGCCGCGTTACATAGCCCATTGGGGGAACAGCCGATTGGCTGTGAGCGATTGGAACAGCAATACCGTTCGCATTATAGACGCTAATAGCTTGCAAACCATAAAAACTTTAAGCACCGGAAACGGTCCTGAAAGGCTTTATACCAGCTTTTTATATGCCGTGGTGCTGAATTCAGGCGGATTTGGCAGCGACTCTACCTTAAGTCTGTTTGACATCAATACCCTTGAAAGCGTTGGTACCCGGCAGGTGGCCCCCGTACCCAACAGTATGGTATTGGCCGGTGGGCGTTATTGGTTGTTGTGCAGTGGAATACCCAATTGGAGCGACCCAACGCTCAGCAAACCGGGGGCTCTTTTGGAGCTGGATGCCACCACTTTAGAAGTGTTAAAAACACATCCAATTTCGCTCAGTATTGGCCATCCAGGCGATTTGGTTTTCAATAAAAGCCTTAACAAACTTATGTTTTTAAGCAACAGTTACGGAGGGGCTATCATGCAAAGCAGCTTAGGTGATGCCGGAAATTTCGAAATTTTCAAGGCCGGAACCTATTATAGCCTTGCTTATGACGAAATCCGCAACCACATTTTGGCCGGAAATGCCTTATCTTTCGCGGAACAAGGCTGGGTGGTGCGCATTCCGCAAAATGGTACGCCTCTCGACAGCTTTCAAGTGGGCCTTATACCAACCGATTTTGCCATTCGTTGAAACCCAAACCCAGCATAGCCTTCAGTGTTAAATTGGGCCTTGAGCCCGGAACACTTAGCCTAAACCACCAAATGGATTGGGCCAAACAACGCTTTGCGCAAGAGCCACAATCAAAACTGCGATTAAGGCATTACCAGTTGCTTACCGACCATGCCATTCAATGGGATTGGCTAAACTGGCCGTATCCTGAAAGTTGGGTAGAAACCTGGGAGAGCCGGAAAAGTCACCATTGGGCTGCCGAGGGCATGCAAATTGACGAGGTATTGGTGAACCTGGGTTGTGTGAAGGCACCCGAGAGTACCATTGCCTATTGGCTTGACTATGAAAAGGTTTTAGACCGGAAACTGGGGCAAGCCAGTCGAAATCCATATTACCGTCCGGCATTAAGTACAGGCGAATACCGCAGTGGATTTGAAGCAGGCATGAGCCAGGCACGCGCAGAAAGTCAACTAGGCGCTTATTGGGTAGCTGTTAGACCTTTGAATCCTGCTGCCGATGTGTTTGCTGCCATGCAGTTGTTTTTGCATGCCGGCATCGATTTACGCCAGACTTTAGACCCTTTGCTTAAAAACGAGCGCCTCGAAAGTGTTTGCTATGCGGCTGAGAGAAGTATAAAGAAGCATCCCTATAGCCAGAATCCACAAACGAATGCCACTTTTTATGCCGGGTATGATTTTGCTTTTGCCCTTGGTATGGTATGCGGATTGGCCCGCGAATCTGTTTTCAGTTTGCTCAGCGGATTAAGCGGTTATGCCATCGCTTTTGTGGCCGAATTGCTTCAACCCGGTACCCGCGAATACATCAGCATGGTGCACCAGGCCCCCGCTTTTTGGCTAAGTCAGAATACCACAGCCTTCGGATTACCGGCTGTTTTCCAATTACCCATGCACCACGATTACAGCGGTTTGCATACCCAGTTGGCTCTTACGCACCTTCACAGCCGGCTAATAGGGCTGTAAACAGATTTTCGGGCTAATTCAACCAGGTCGATATCTGAGTTTTCGTTAAAGTCATCTCGTGTCACCGAACCAAAGGCAAATAAAGTCTTCACTTTGTTTGTCTTGCAAAGTTTTGCAATCCCGAAGGGATGAAAAGATTATAGCTCAATGCAAACCAAAAGTCAATTAAACCCCGAAGGGGTGGCAAGATTATAGCATCCGGTATAGAAATGGCGTCCCAACCCCGAAGGGGTGGCATTTATTTCACTCCTTCGGGGTTGGTCTGTGGTTGGTTAATCTTGTTTTCTATAATCATTTCACCCCTTCGGGGTTTTATTGTAGGTGGTATTTTCATCGTTATAATCATTTCACCCCTTCGGGGTTGGATTGTGTTTGTTTCATCTTGTTTTCTATAATCATTTCACCCCTTCGGGGTTTTACTGTAGGTGGTATTTTCATGGTTATAATCATTTCACCCCTTCGGGGTTTTATTGCAGATGGTATGTTCATCGTTATAATCATTTTACCCCTTCGGGGTTGGATTGTGTTTGTTTCATCTTGTTTTCTATAATCATTTCACCCCTTCGGGGTTTTATTGTAGGTGGTATTTTCATCGTTATAATCATTTCACCCCTTCGGGGTTTTATTGTAGGTGGTATTTTCATGGTTATAATCATTTCACCCCTTCGGGGTTGGATTGTGTTTGTTTCATCTTGTTTTCTATAATCTTGCCATCCCTTCGGGGTTTTTCAGTTTTCGGTTCGTCAGGCTCACCACCACGCAATTCCCCCACGAACGTCTTTTGCAAAATCGATTTTTTCAATTCTTCCAAATCATCTATTTTCTTTTGATACCCGGCTTCCAACTTCTGTGTTTCGGCTCGCAGGGCATCTAATTGGCGAACAATGGTGTTGTTGTTCATCTATTGGTTTCGGGAAAGTAATTGGGATTTTCTTTAACAATCTTGATTTGATACCAACTACCGTCAGTCTGTCTAAAAACCCATTTCAAAGCAACGAATATTTTTGAAATCAGCGCCAAATAAGGATGGTAATAAGGCCTTTGGTAGATTTATAATTTTAGAGTATTTATTTTGGATCGCAGCGTTGGTGGTCTTAAAATGTCTGTTTCGGTCTCTTATTAGCTTGTCGAAGCCACCATGGCACTGTTTGACCGAAAACAGTGGCATGGTCAGACCGAAATAGCCACAACGTAATGGGCGGTTTCTTTACGCAGGAAACCCCGGGTAAACAAGCCCGATAATCGTCTATAATAATTATCGCCAGGCACCAAACTCTCTACGAGATTTGATACATCCATTTCGGGTACTAAATGCTTATCTCCCTGCATGCCCAAGGGTACCAAAAAAGAATTAAAGACACAAATTAACTATTGATATACAGGTGATTAGATTCCATTTTTAGAAAACTGTCCAATCAAAAAATATCTATTAAGTTTACATCATTCGGGTTGTGCAACAGGCAACTGTGTTGTGCGTATCGGCTTTCTCTTCTGTCAAGCGAGTTTAATAAAATTGTCTTCAAGTTTTACGTTAAAATTGATTTCTGCTTTTAGTGCCTTGAACACTTTTAATATGGTGTCAATAGTCGCACTGTTTGCACTACTTTCAAGTTTAGAAATTTGAGATTTCTGAACGCCAACAAGTCGTCCGAGTTCTTCTTGTGTCAAGTTTCTTTCTTGTCGGGCAGTTTTAATCATCTTTCCTAATACATCCATACGAAGTTCGTATTCGTAATCGTCACGCTCTTGTGTCCCAACTTTACCGATATACTTGTCTTTCATTTCGGCAAGCGAGTAGGTCTTTAATTCTTTAGTTGCCATATGAAGACGTTTATTGCTTATTGTTAAAATATTTGTTTCTTAGCCTTACTGCCCGGTCAATTTCGTTAGCCGGAACTTTATCAACTTTCTTTATGAAACCGTGTGTCGCAAGAACCAAAGTTTCTTTGTTATCGGTCTTGTCCCAAAATGCAAGAAGTCTAATTTGAAGTCCTGCGAACTTTGTCCGAAACTCCCAAATGTCACTTTGTAGTTTTTTGAAAATTTTTGGGTCATTAGTCTGTTCAGCAAGGTCAATATTGTAAAAGATTTTCTTAATTGTCTTTGGGTCGAGTTGCGAAATGAACTCGTCCGCTTCTTCTAAAAACTTTGTCTCAAAAAATCTCATTCAACACCGTCTTGCTCAACGTCACAAAGATAATGAATGTTTCTAAAAATGGAAACACTGTCAACAAACAAATCGATTAGCCGCACTGACAGAGGTGGAAGGGGGAAATCAGAAATTAATGGCGTAAAGATCAGCACCCCCAACAAACCATTGAAGAAGGACAGCATAAGCCAAAGAAGAACAAAACGAAATAAGTTCAGGCGAAGAGCAGCCATAGAACCAGTGATCGGACATCTGAAAACAGACTTCAGGATGCATCAGAACTACCTACATGGCTCAAGTTCACCTAAAATCAATGCATTATTGGCTGCTACAGGATGGAATTTAAAGAAGATGATGAAGCTGCTGAAGGAAAAGTCAGCTTTACTCTTTTTTCAAATCTTCAAACAGTACAATTATATCCTTGTGCTTCGAAGTTCTTAAGGTTCGACGAAATAGTTGCAGGAATCGGCATTTTTAATACCGAATCCAGAATAGTTCCTTGCATAACGAGCCTGTTTATATTCGTATTTTGAATAGAACATGAAACCAAAAACAGAAAAACAACGGCTCCAAAAACACCTAATCCGATATTTTGCCTCCTTGAATAAAGCATTGACTTAATTTTAGGTTAACTAGATTCGTATCGGATGCTAAAGTAATTTCAAAAATTTCTGTTTCAGTGCAAAAGGCCTTTTTCTCAAGATGTTTTCCTTGTGCTTCCTCAATAAGAACACCACTAGATTTTTTCGGAGATATTGAAACCATAACGATTGCCCCTCTATATCGACTTTCTACGCAAATTTCAAAAAAACCTTCACGGTTGGTTTCAGTTTTTACGATCTTCATTCCATCTAAAGCTATCGCAATTTGAGATGGAATCGGCACACCATATGCCGATTCCATTACACTTCCTTGTACCAAGATTGATTTTGTGTTGTTCTTTAAATTTTGCAAGAGTGAACACGAAACCATAACACTTGATAATAATATACAAGTGAAAGTAACCTTATTCATCTTTCACTATTTTCAGACTTTGTGAACCGCGAGAATGTGTTTGTAAAGTTATTATGTACACGCCCGCACTCAAATAACTAGT
>CAMCXO010000030.1 GCA_945883565.1 Chryseobacterium gleum | reverse complement strand
TTCGGGGCTTTGTTTTTAGTCTAAATTGTTTTTTCTGCTTCAATTGAATTTATGGTGTTGCCACCTAGGCCTCTTCGGCGGTGTAGCAGTCGCCATTGTCTGAGCACAATTTTTAGGATTAATGGATGGGCATGATTAAGTTGGACGCTTTGAGGTAATGTTTTTGGGAAAAATTGTCTGGAATTATGTCGCCCCTTCGGGGCTTATAGTTTATGGGTACGGTTATTCTATAATCATGTCGCCCCTTCGGGGCTTTGTTTTTAGTCTAAATTGTTTTTTCTGCTTTTTTTGAGTTGCCATGCAGAAAGGGCCGGGGGTTGAATATTGTTTATTGGGACCATTGGTATCATTAGGACTATTGGGACTTTAGGGACGTAATTGTTGCTGTTTGGGATTTGCGCCAGGGATTGCAGTGGAAAGCCCGCAGCCGCGCACTGGTTTGGATTGGGAAATGGGATTTTATGCGCGGCGAGGACTTGGAGCGTAAAGCCCGGCCCGTGCGGGACACGAAAATGCCTTGGCTTTGCTAAAACCTTATGCCCCGCGCGGGGGCGCCCAAATAAACTGAATGGTTTTAGTTTGGTGGGTTACTGTTTAGCCGAGTTGCCCATGCGGTGGGCAATTTTTTGCATTTCGCGTGATAATATGCTGTAGGTGAGGTGGCCAATGGGGTCGCTAATGTGGGCGCTGTACATTTCGACCACGAGGGTTTCGGGCAAATCGACGCGGTATAGGGCCTGGGCTATTTTGCTGGGTTGTTGTTCCCATTGTTCGCAAAACTGGTAAACGTTGTTCCAAATGTGTTGCGGCTCGGGGCTGTTTAGGCTAATGCCCAAATCTTTTTCGAGCTGTGCTTGCAGGGCTTGCATGAGGGTTTGTCTGGTTTGTGGTGCCCATGATTCGAAAACCGATGGCCATTGCATTAAAAAGGACGTGCTACGAGTTTATGGGCCAATTCTTGCAAAAGTGGGTCGGGTATGCCTTGTGGCGATGCTTGGGTCAGATACTCTAGGGCGCTATTTAAATGTTCGTTAGCGATTTGTACGGTCTTTTCGTTTAGTTTGAAATCGCGATAAAGCTCCATTACGGCATCCACCCGCCCTTGAGCAACCGATAAGGTAAAAGCGTGTTTAATTTTTGGTTGACATTCTGGTATTTCGTTGGCCAGAACCCTTAAAAAGCTCTGTTTGTTCGCAATTATGTCGCCTCCGGCTTGTTTGCCCAAGAGCGCAGAATCGCCAAAAGCATCGAGGTAATCGTCCATTATTTGAAAGGCCAAACCCAGTTCGAATCCGAATTGATAGAGGGCGTTGGCTTGGAGGGCAGAGGCGTTTGCCAAAATGGCGCCCAGCTGCAGGGCACACCCTATAAGCACTGAGGTTTTTCCGCCAATCATATGGAGATAAAGTTCGCGACCGACCCGTTCAAGCGATTCAAAATCCATATCGAGTTGCTGGCCTTCGCACAGTTGCCTAGCCATGCTGTTAAAGGCTTGTAAAGCATCGGGAAGTTGAACGGGGCTGGCATTAGAAACCAACAATCGGTAGGCCTCTACAAGCATCGCGTCTCCGCTTAAAATAGCGGTATTGAGGTTCCATTTGTGGTGAACCGTAGCTTGGTTTCGCCTTAACGGGGCCTGGTCCATAATGTCGTCGTGCACCAGCGAAAAATTGTGAAATACCTCGATGGCCAGGGCCGCATTGAGCAGTTGTTCTGGTGGTTTTCCATACAACTCTCCGGCTGTAAGCAGCAATAAAGGACGTAAGCGTTTGCCGCCTAAGTTTAAAATGTATTGGGCTGGTTGGTAAAGATTTTGGGGCGCTGACCCCATTTCGTAGGCGTTTAAATGGGCAAGAAACTTATCGAGTAAAACGTTCAGCGGGCTTCGGCGCATGCGCAATTAGGCTTGAATTAAGTTCATAAGATAGCTTCCATACCCGCTTTTTAAAAGGGGCTGAGCTATTTCTTCTAGTTGTTGCGCGTTTATAAAACCTTGTTGATAAGCCACTTCCTCTATGCAGCCTACTTTGAGGCCTTGTCTGTCTTCGAGCACTTCTACGAACTGTGCGGCTTGCATAAGCGATTTATGGGTGCCGGTATCGAGCCAGGCGGTACCACGATCGAGAATGCCCACTTGCAGCTTACCGGCTTCGAGATAGGCCTTGTTAACATCGGTAATTTCGTACTCGCCTCGTGGCGATGGTTTCAAATTTTTGGCAATTTCAACGACTTGGTTGTCGTAGAAATACAAACCCGGCACGGCAAATCTCGATTTGGGTTTGGCAGGCTTTTCTTCTATGGAGATGGCCTTTAAATTGGCGTCAAACTCAACCACTCCGTAGCGTTCAGGATCGCTTACCTGATAGGCAAAAACCATCCCACCTTGCGGATTGGCTGAGTTTTTAAGTAAATCGCCCATGGCCGAACCATAAAAGATATTATCGCCCAGAATTAAAGCGGCCGAATCGGTTCCAATAAAGTCTTCGCCCAAAACAAAGGCCTGGGCCAGTCCATTGGGTTCGTGCTGTACAGTATAAGTAAATTGGCAACCTATTCGGCTGCCGTCGCCCAAAAGCTTTTGAAATAGGGGCATGTCGTGTGGCGTAGAAATAATGAGGATTTCGCGTAAACCCGCTTGCATTAAGGTACTTAATGGGTAATAAATCATGGGCTTGTCGTAAATGGGCATAAGTTGCTTGCTTACAGCCAAGGTGAGGGGATGCAAACGTGTGCCGGAGCCGCCTGCCAAAATGATGCCTTTCATAATGTTATGTTTTGGGTGGTTATAATGCGTTTGATTGAGAGTAAGGGTTTAAGCAAAGAAAGAACGAAATGCCCAAAAAATCATGGTCTTTTTGTTGGCATTAAAGGCCGGTAAGGTTATGTTTTTCGTTCATGAGGCTTATTCGTAACCCAGGGCATTTAGTTGCGCCATTTGTTCGGCATTGGGCGCAAACCCTTTGTTATGATTGCTTTGGGACTGGCGTATTATACCAAGCAATGGCTGAAGCGGAGCGCTGAGTTCGCAAAAGGCCAGCATTTTTTTTATGCTTTCTTCGGGTTGATGTATAAAATCTTCATATTTCATAACCAAACATCGGCTTTTAAACCCGTTTTCGCAACGCTTTATGGCCGCCGAATTGGCCTCAAACCAAAAGGCAAACTGTTTGTCGATTGGATTTGATAGGTTTTCGAGGTGAGGATATAAAAAGCCAAAGTTTCTCAATTGGGCGGTATTCTGGCTGTTGGCCATATAGCGTCCATTTCGCAAAATGTGGAGGTATTTAAAATGGGGGATATGATTAAAAAGGCTTTCTATAAAAAAATGGGCATTGGGTTCTTTAAAGCCCCATGGTAATTGTTTTGGGGCGTCAATGAGGCAGTTAAACCAAGAGGGGGTTTTTAATCGAGGATGCTGCAGGCTTTTAAAGGCTTTGCGAACTTTAATGAACTCGGCAATACTTAGCCTATGGCCAGCTCTCAGCTTGAAGTATAAATTGATTTGTTCTGATAACTCTGATTGATTTTTGGCATTTAGCAAATGAGGATGTTTAAGCAGTGCGGTAAAGTATAAATCGTCGGCCGATGAATTTTGACAAGGGCCCATATGGACGCCTGCGGCTGCCAAGATTTGGGCGGGCAATCGGGTTCCGCTACCGCCTAAGCCGCCTAGGCCAACTATAGGTAATTGAGTGAACAATTGGTTTGATGTTGTGAAGATGTTAAAAGCCCGTTACGTATGCAAAGTTTAGCGATTATACCATATTGCTTCAATTATCTTTGGCCTCTAAACGCAAAAACCTTTCAATGAAAAAAACCTCTACCCTCTTGGCATTGGCTTTTGGCGCATTTGCCACTTGTGCCCAAACTGCCGATGTGTCGGCTACTTTGGTATCGCCCGCTGCAAACTCTAACATTGGCCCCGGACAGCCATTTGTTTTCGAAATCACCGTTACCAATTCAGGTAATGTTCCCATTTTGGCTACAGATACTATTTTATACGCGCCCTTGTTGAACAACAACTTTTTAACTTCAAACGGTCAGCCTATTGCATTTGCTCGTTATGAAGCTCTTGCACCCGGCGCTTCTGTTACCTATACCCAAAATTTTGGCGGCTTGAGTATTCAAGGCGCTGGTGCTATGCAAGTTGATTTTTGTGGATTGGCAGCTGTTTTCGGACCAGCTTGGTTAAACGAAAGCGATAGCATTAACAATGTCGATTGCAATTCGGTTAACTATGTTCCTGGCGTGGTTGGTTTGTACGATGTGCTTCAAGCTGCCAGCAAGCCGGTTAACACCACTTACTTTTATAACAATACATTGTTTGTACAAGTTGATCAGGTGGTTGATCGTCGCGCCGAATTGTTGGTAATTGATTTGACCGGCAAGGTGGTTTACAGCCAATCGCTTATGGCCAATGATTTTCGCTTCCGTGAAGAAATTGCGCTTAACTTGAGCAAAGGTTTATATGTGGTAAACATCCGTTCGGGCCGCAGCCATTACGGTTCTACCAAGATTTCGGTTCAATAAGCTTTATTTTTGTTTGTTTGCGAAGGCTGCTTCTCGAAAGGGAAGCAGTTTTTTTAATTAATCTATGAATAAAAAAGCCGCTTCGTTGAAAGCGGCTTTTTTGTTGCTGAGCACGATGCTTAATTAATACTCATCTTCATTCCAAAGAAAGTCTTCTTCGCTGGGGTAATCGGGCCAAATTTCTTCAATAGACTCATAGGGTTCTCCATCGTCGTCTTCTATGGCCTGAAGGTTTTCAACCACCTCAAGCGGAGCGCCGGTTCTAATGGCATAATCAATAAGCTCGTCCTTGGTAGCGGGCCAAGGCGCGTCGCTCAAATACGAGGCAAGTTCGAGGGTCCAGTACATTGGGCGCGTTTTTTTGAGTTGTGCAAAAGTATAAGAATAATTGACTTTTCAAACATGTGTTAAATAGCTGTTAATCAAGGTCTCCAAGGATGCTCTTTGGCATTGGTTTGCATACCTGTAAAGCGCGCAGCCACAAACAGATAGTCTGATAAACGGTTTAGATAGATAAGTTCTTCGGTTCCGTAATCTTCTTCGTGAATCAAAGCTGCGAGCCGTCTTTCGGCCCTTCGGCACACCGTTCGGGCCACATGAAGCTGCGAAACTTGAGCATTTCCGCCGGGTAGAATAAAACTGTTTAAGGCGGGCAGAGAATGTTGCATTTGGTCGATGGCATTCTCGAGCTGAGCCAAAGCATGGAGAGGAAGTTTGGGAAGAACAAAGGTATTTTGGTCTTTTTCGGCAGCTAAATTGGAACCAATTACAAAGAGATTTTCTTGAATGGCTTGAAGTAAGTCGTCGCCAAGTATGGAACCCGAAGCATCGCGCACCCACCCCATCCACGAATTGAGCTCGTCAACGGTTCCATATGCCTCTATGCGCAAATCGTGTTTGGCTACACGGCTTCCACCCAAAAGCGAGGTATGACCACTGTCGCCGGTTTTGGTATAAATCTTCATGAAATGATAACTAAAATTGGGGGGCTTTGTTTTGTTTAATTCTGGTCTTTTCGTCCCAGCAAACCTTCAAACACCAATTTGGCCGTGGCCGGATTGGTTGCCAATGGAATATTATGAACATCGCAAAGGCGCATGAGCATAGCAATGTCGGGTTCGTGGGGATGTTTATCGAGCGGGTCGCGGAAGAAAAAAACCGCATCTATGCGTGCCTCAGCCACCTCAGCGGCTATTTGGGCATCTCCTCCTAATGGTCCGCTCAGGTAGCGGTGAACGCTTAGGCCGGCGTTTTCCACATGTTTACCAGTAGTTCCGGTCGACACCAGAATGATATCGTCTCGTTTAAAAAGCTTGAGGTTATCGCGCAAAAATGTCACCATTTCGGCTTTTTTGCCGTCGTGGGCAATGAGGGCAAATTTCATGTTGATTGCTTTATTTGATGGTGGCGAAAGGCGAAGTACACAATAGGGAATAAAATACAAACTATTACAGCCACTAGATAGTGGGTAATGGGTTCACCATTTTCGACTTGGCTGGCTTGAATAGAACTAATAACAATAAACAAGGCGATGAGTGCCAAACTTAAGCCCATTAGCCGCAAAAAGCTGCGTGTTAATTGATACAAGGCTCTGGCGTTAGAGTCGTTTAAATCAATCGCTAAATTGTAGTGTTTTGGACTAAGTGTTCTGGCCAATACAATTAAAAATGCCCAAATGCCCAATAAAAAGCCGGGTGCGAAGTACAAACTCGATCGACCACCCCAGCCATCGGCCTCACCTTTTTCGTTAAAGTGAATGGCAATGCGCTCGGGCAAGTTATCGTAAACATGAGAAATATAGAAAAAGACAGCCGCAAACACCAAGAGGGCCAGTATTTCTAAAACCACTTCGAAACGGCTGTGTGGCACTGCCTCGAGAGAAGGTGGTGTTTGCGACTCTTTCATTCGCGGGTTATTTGAAGAAGGCTACGCATTGAGCGCCACCCAATTCCAAACCGTTTTCAGATTCTATTAAATCTATTTTGCGGCCAAAGGTTTCAGTTTGATAATCGGCGGTTTTAAACCCTTCCGGCATACTTAAAGTTGCTGCCTCACTTCCAAAATTAAAGGCCATCAAAACCGATTCGGCGCCTAAGCTGCGTTCGAAGATGAATACTTTTGGATTACCACTTTCCAAAACTTTTAAATCGCCACCCCAGGCGGCATTATGCAATGGATTATGGGCTTTGCGGAAAGCCAGCACCGATTTGTAAAAGGCCGTAAACTCGCTGCCTTTGCTCCAATCTATTTGGTCTTTGCCAAAAAACGATAAACGGTGGTCGAGTCCTACTTCTTGTCCGCTGTAAACCAAAGGCATACCGGGTAAAGTGGCACACAACACGAACATATTCCAGTGTTGGTCGGCCATGCGTTCGAAGACAGTTCCATTCCATGAGTTTTCGTCGTGGTTGGTGGTGAAATACATGCGGATGTCGTCTTTAGAATAGTTTTTTGCGCCTTCAGTCAAATAGGTCATCAAATGGCCTACATCTTGCTTTCCTTGAGCTACTTGATTGATGATGTGGTGGAAAGACCAGCCATAGTTCATATTAAAGGCTTTCATATGGGCGGTATCCTCCCATTCGGCCAACATAAACATAGGTTTAATGGCTTCTAATTTCGGACGGAGTTCGTTCCAGAAAACATTGGGTACAAAACCGGCCACATCGCAACGAAATCCATCAATATCAAATTCTTTAACCCACCAAGCCATTTCTTCGAACATAGCCTGATGCAGTTCGCGGTTGTCGTAGTTCAAATCGGCCACATCGGTCCAGTCGGTGAGTTTTCCATCATTGTCTTTTGCTACATTGATGTTTCCTTTTTCGTCGTAGGTATAAAAGTCGGGATGCTCGGTAGTCCAATGGTGGTCAAAAGCGGTGTGGTTGGCAACCCAGTCAAGAATTACTTTTAAGCCCAGTTCGTGGGCTTTTTTCACAATACGACGAAAGTCTTCTTCGGATCCATAGTCAGGGTGAATGGCCGTATAGTCGCTAATACTGTAATAGCTTCCCAATTCTTGTCCATCTAACACTTTACGGTTTTTAACCCCAATAGGCTGGATCGGCATAAACCATAAAATATCTACACCAAGTTCTTTTAATCGGGGCAAATGGGCTTCGAAAGCCGCTAAGGTGCCTTCTGGCGAATATTGACGGATGTTTACTTCGTAAATACTGGCGGTTTTCACCCATTCAGGGTGACGTGTTTCTACGGGTTTGGGCATTTCTTCTTGAGGGGCTTCGGTTTTTTTAGGACCACAGGCGGTTGCCACTATGGCGGCGAAAAGTAGGACAGATGATTTTGTCATGGGTCAAGGGAGGGTTAAATATTCGAAACTAAGTGCGGGTAAACTTAAAAGGGTTTTGTTGTTTTGACGAAGAATTTGACCGTTAAAATGGGTTTTAGCCGAAGAAGACATCTCTACAGATACGGTTTGTTCGGTGGTATTTAAAAACACAACCACGACCTGATCGAAATATTTGCGTTCAATACGCAATATTCCCGGCATTGGAATGCTAGTTTCAACGCTGCCATAGTTAAGTGCCATTTGATTTTGCCTCATAGCGGCAATTTCAACAACCGTTTCGCGAAGAACTTTTTGTTCAGGTAGAAGATTTTCGAAAAGCATCATTTTACGGTTGTCCGGGTCACCGGCTCCGTGTAATCCAATTTCGTCTCCATAATAAATGACCGGTATACCCGGAATGGCGAAGTTAAAGGCATGCAGAAGGGCTAGCCGCTTATAGCTTTCTGCATTTGGCATGGGGGTTTGGCGCGTCCAACCTTGGAGTTTAACATCGCCGTCCAGTTTTACATCTCCGGAGGCAATAGAAATAAACCTTGGACGGTCTTGGTTACCGCTAATATAACCCATCAAATTGGCGTGGCCATAATACAAAAGACTTTGTTCGAGTAATTCTTTTAATCGCGGTAAAGCAGTTTCCGGGGCCTCAATTCCCGAAAACGCATTTACCGAGGCATCATAAACATTAAAGTCAAATTGTGCATCTAGCAAACCACTGCCCACATAAGAGGCAATTAGCTCGGGCGACCCATAAGTTTCGCCGATTTGATAAATGTGTTTATCTGGTTTTTGTTGTTTCAACTTGGCTGTTAAGGTGCGCCAGTAGCGTTCGTGAATGTGTTTGGTGGCGTCATGCCTGTAGCCATCAAAAGCATACCGATTAACCCAAACTAGGGCCGAATCGGTCATGGGGTCTACAATTTCTTGTCGCCTTAACTCCAGGGTGGGCATAAACGTATCGAACCATGTGGTGAGCCGATGCTCATCCCAACGTTCGGTGTTCAAACTGCCATCGGGCAAATGCAATTCGGTGGCCCAATCTGGATGTTTTTGGTAAATAGGGTGTTCTTGGTGCACATGATTCGCCACATAATCGAGCAATACGTTGAAGCTTTTGCCATGGGCTTTTTCGAGCATTTGGTCCACTTCATCAGGGGTGGCAAATCGATAGTCGGGCACCACATTCGAAATGGGCCAATAGCCGTGATAACCGGAAAACTTACTTCTTACCCCGCCTTTGTCCCAAAGGCCCCAAGCCCCTTCAGGGTTTTTGGAGATGGGCGATATCCAAATGGTGTTGAGTTTTAAGCTATCGAAAAAGCCTTCATCAATTTTATGGCTCAATCCCGCAATATCGCCACCTTGATAATTCGCTCTGGGATGAATGGCGGTATCGGGCACGGGTTTATCGTTATCGCTTCTCCCATTGGCAAATCGGTCGATCATTAGAAAATACATGCGCGCGCTGTGCCAGTCAGAAGCAGTTAATTTAGCCGGATCTTCAACCACCTTACCCAGTTCGAGGGGAATGAGCAAATCATTGCCCACTTGGGAATTACGGGCCGTATAGATGCGCAAATGCGAACGTTGGCTTCTGAATGCCGGATTTGGAACCGGTAAATTGTAAACCACTTTACCATTCTCTAAAGTGGTTCTAGGGCTTATGCGGTGATTATCCCAAAAAGCCAGTAACTCCTGATCTTGAGGAATTGGATTAAGGGTAATGAAGTTTTTACCGTGCGATTCTGCATATACATGAACCGGCCCATCGCCTTGAGATAACAAGCGCAAAACATTGTTGTAGCCGCCAATGCCATTGGCCACAGAATCGTTGTTCGAAGGATCGAGCATTTCCCGGCCATCCACAAAAAGTTTGTATTCATAAACTCCAGCCTGCAAATACACTTTGGCTTTATATGCACCATCAATAGCCTCCATTTTTAATGCCCCTCTATTCCAGGCATTAAAACTCCCAAATAAATAAACGTTTTGGGAGTTTTCAGGCAATCCTTGAATGCTGAACTCGTAAACCTGTTTGGCCGAAGCTTGGATGGGGATTTCATACCGCACACCTTTGGCATAAACCGTTAAAAAGCTCCATGTAGTTTGGGGGCGCCCATTTAATATGGTAGCGCCACTATCGGTTGGAGATGCAGTAAGCCCTTCAGGCCAAATCACGCTATCGGCCACAAAGTCTGATTTGTGGAAAAAATCGCCTAAATACACTGTAGTTTGCTCGGCCTGTAAGCGTATGGGAGAGGCTAAGCCGTGTATTTCCGATTCAAATGGCTTGTACTTTTCGCATGAAACGAAGAGAACAAGCAGAGCCGGTAAAAAAAAATGTTTCATTAGGCTTGATTTTGATGCGCAACGCGTACTTCATTGCCCTCTTGGAGCTGAATGGATTTACCATGAACAAAAAACGCGATTGAAGGCCCTCCTAAGTGTTGAAGCAGCACCTCATTCTGGTGAACCATTACATTAAGTATGGCTGAGCGAAACTTAATATGGAAGCTAAAGCTTGACCATTGTTTCGGAATTCTTGGGCTGAAGTGCAAGTCATGCCCTTCCCAACGCATGCCGCCAAAGCCTTGAATAACGCTCATCCAGGTTCCAGCCATTGAGGTAATATGCAATCCTTCCGCCACTTCACGGTTGTAATCGTCTAAGTCGAGTCGGGAAGTTCGCAAATACAGTTCGTAGGCTTTGTCCATTCTATTTAAACGGGCCGCCTGGATGCTATGCACACAAGGTGAAAGCGAACTTTCGTGAACCGTTATGGGCTCATAAAAGTCGTAGTTACGGGCCAAAGATTCTAGGTCGAAATGCTCTTCGAAGAAGTAAAGACCTTGCAAAACATCGGCTTGCTTAATGAAGCAAGAGCGCAGTATTCGGTCCCACGACCAGTGTTGGTTAATAGGTCTTTCGGCTGGATTTAGTTCAGCAGCCGATTGCAAATGCTTATCTAAGAAGCCATCTTGTTGAAGGAAAATACCTCTTTGGGCGTCGTAAGGGAGGTAAACCAGCTCGCACTGAGCCAACCAAGCCGTAGTTTCTTGAGCTTGTATGCCCGTTTTTTGGCTAATTTGTTCAAATGCCTCCGGATGGTTGTCGCGAACAAAACCAATACACTCAGCCGCATATCGCATACACCATACGGCAATGTAGCTGGTGTACCAATTGTTATTTACGTTGTTTTCGTATTCGTTTGGACCGGTAACACCATGCATTACATACATGCCTTTGTTCTCACTAAAGTGGAAACGCTGATGCCAAAACCGGGCAATTCCAATTAGTACTTCCAAACCGCCTTCGGCGAGATAAGAGAAATCGAGTGTATGGCGGATATAATTGTATACAGCAAAAGCGATGGCGCCATTGCGATGAATTTCTTCGAAGGTGATTTCCCATTCATTATGGCATTCTTCACCATTCATGGTTACCATTGGATAAAGGGCAGCCCCATTTTTAAAGCCCAATTTCTGAGCGTTTTCTATGGCTTTATCGAGTTGCTTGTAGCGGTAAAGCAATAAATTACGCGCCACTTCATGACCCGCGGTACTTAGATAAAAAGGCAAGCAATACGCCTCTGTATCCCAATAGGTGCTTCCCCCGTACTTTTCTCCTGTAAATCCCTTAGGGCCAATATTCAATCTCGCGTCTTCACCGGTGTAAGTTTGATTCAGTTGAAAAATATTGAAGCGAATGGCTTGTTGTGCTGCTGCATCGCCTTCAATCTTAATGTCGCTCATTTCCCACTTTTGAAGCCACTTGGCTTCATGCTCATTTTTAAGCACATGGTATCCGGCTTCTTTAGCCAAATTAGATTGCTCTTCAGCCTTGGTTAAAATGGTTTCAATCGGATGATTAGGAGACGATAAAACCGCAACATACTTATATAAAGTATAGGTTTTATTTGACTCTAAAAACACATGGAATTGGCTAGCGGCATCCATTTCGCTGGAGATGGAGTTCGCTTGAACAGCCATTTCAGCATGGTTTTCATACAGGCTATTGTGCATTGCAACCCCCACATGAAAATCGAGTTTTTTGGTCCGCGCCATTAAACTGCCCCCATGGTTATAGGACTTGTTTGAAACACTTTGCCAGAACTTTTCGTCGTAGTTGCTGTCTTTGTTCTTTACGTCAAAAGAAAGGTAAGAGGTAATATTTGCTTGTGCAGAAAAATTAAGAGGTGTAATACTATATTGAATGGCTGCAATTTCGTCGCGCGCTATGCTTGTAAAGCGCTGAGCTTCCACTTTAATTTCTTTACCACTTTTAAAAACAGCTGTAAACCTTCGGCTTAGCAAGCCCTTTTGCATATCTAATTCGCGGTAAAAATCTTTGACTTCACAAGAGCCCAAATCAAGATTTTCCCCATCAACTACCACTCGAACGCCTATCCAATTGCAACTGTTTAGTACCTTGGCAAAGTATTCAGGATACCCATTCTTCCACCAACCCACACGGGTTTTGTCGGGATAATATACACCGGCTACATAGCTACCCTGTAGGGTTTTGCCGGAATAATCTTCTTCAAAATTGGCTCTTTGGCCCATTCGGCCATTGCCAATGCTAAAAATGGCTTCTGAACGCTCAGCATTTTCCGGATTGAAACCGCGTTCAACGATTAACCATTCGTTGGTTTCTAAATATTTATGCATAGTCGGGTAGGTTATTTCACCATAATTTTTCTAAATCGCTTAAGCCGAAGGCTCCAAAACCCGGAATTACCAAATCGGCTTTGTCGAGTACTTCCGGTTTTCCAATTCCAACGGCATACATACCTGCGGCCTTGGCTGCTTCAATACCGGCTTCTGCATCTTCGAATACCACACATTTGGTAGGTGACAAATTCAAGTCGTACGCTCCCAACACAAAAACCTCGGGATCGGGTTTCGAGCGGCTGGTTCGGTTTCCATCAATTATAGCGTCGAACAATGGGGTAATGCCTGTGCGGTTTAGTATGAGCATGCTGTTTTTACTGGCCGACCCCAAAGCAATGTTATACCCTGCTTTTTTGGCCTCAGTTAACAACCTTAAAGCGCCTGGAAGTAATTCATCGGGGGTCATTTTTTCTACAAATTCCAAGTACCAACGGTTTTTGCGGTCCATGGCATCTTGAAATTCATCGTTGGTAAGGCTTAAACCGCCCCATTCTAAAATGCGCCTCAGAGATTCTACACGGCTAACACCCTTTAACTTTTCGTTTCTTTCTTCATCAAAATCAACTTCTAAGCTGTCGGCCATTCGCTTCCAAGCTAAGAAATGGTATTTGGCTGTATCTACCAAAACGCCGTCTAAATCGAACAGCAAACCATCAAATTTTCTCATGCTTCGTTCTTCTTTCGTGTGGTTTCTAGTTTAATTCGACCCAAAATGAGGAGTTCGGCGGTTGAGGGGTTTAGGGCAATGGGAATATTGCCCTCTAAACAAATTTTAAGCAAGTCGGCAATGTCCGGATGATCGGCTTCATTAAGGGCTGGATCTCTAAAAAAGAAAACCATTTCTACGGCTCCATCTGCCACCATTTGAACCATTTGCTTGTAACCACCAGACCGACCTTGTTCGAGATGGGCAATGGGGATCTTAAATTCCGCATTTTCCATAAAATCGGCCGTACGACCAGTGGCAACCAAAGCCCTGCCCCAAAGCCAATCTTCTCGTTCTTTAATAAATCGAGCCATTTCAGGTTTTAACCGATCGTGGGCTATAAGGGCTATTTTTTTCATATTTTTTGGTGTAAACCTTGATTCTCAAGAATCTTTAAGTATTGAATATGGTAGGCTACCAAACCTTCGAGCGGACGTTCAAGCACATATCCAAAATGCAATCCCTTTTCTTCCAGCACACTTTGAAGTATATGTCTAAAGTGAAAGGCCACACTCCCAACAAAATTAACTTCAGAAGACTGAGCCTCTTTAAAACACAAAATATGGATGTCGCGAAAGGCTTCAAAGCCTTCTTTCACTACTCGTCTAATCCACTCATGGTTTTTGTTTTCACCAAAAAACTTGGCAAAAGAAGCCAACCAAACGTTGGCATTTGGTCGGTTATAAACAGAATAAATAATTTCATCCTTGCTTAGGCCAAATTCCGATTCGAAAGATCTAAGTAGGTCAGGCGGAAGTTTTTTATACAAATAGGTAGAAAGCAACTTCTTACCTAAATAGCTTCCTGAACCTTCATCGCCTAAAATGTAGGCCAGGGCAGGAACCTCTTCATAAATATGTCGACCATCAAAGAAAACGGAGTTAGAACCTGTGCCAATTATGCAGCTTATCTGAGGAACACCTCGGTAGGTACTGTAAGCAGCGGCCAGTAAATCGTGGTCAACCTTAACCTCAGCTGTGGGCAGGGCTTTGGAAATACCTTGTTTTACTATATCGTTCAGCGCTGCAGACGAACATCCGGCTCCGTAAAAGAATACGTATTGTATTTGGGAGCCGAATGTTTGTAAAGCCGAAACTTTGCCCAACTCATCGTAAATGAGCTCTGAAGTATGAAAATATGGGTTAAAACCCATGGTGGTAAAGCGTGTAACCTCCTGCCCCTGAGCGTTTAGCAATATGCTATCGCATTTGGTGGAGCCGCTTTCGGAAATCATGATCATGGTTTGGTCTGCTAAAATGGCCACTAAATTGAGCTAAAATATAAATAAAGAGGTGTTCATATTACACTAAGTTCAATTGCTTATCGGCTTTTTGTTTTAAGCAGCTGAAAACCGTTTTTACGAGCGAATGAATCTTATACTTTAGGACAAAACATGCTGAGAACACCAAATATTATGAGTAATAATTGGAGTGTTTTAAATTCTTAATTTCTATTTATCAATTTATTATCGATTTATTAATGTATCATTAGCGAACGTTCGCTGATTTGATGAAATTATTTTAATATGTTTGTTCCGCACAATAGCAAACCCTTTTTATGAATGCAGAATTGCTCCATTTGGCCTGCGGTGTTCAAGTAAGAGCTCAACTCTTACCCGAATACAACGGCATTTTAAGCCTTGAAGCCCTAAATTTTGTGAAACAGTTGCACGAACGCTTCGAATCTCAAAGGCAAGAACTGCTTGAAAACCGGAAAAAAAGAAGCGTGCACTACCAAGACCTGCTTCAATTTCCAAACGAAACCCATGAAGTACGTAAAACCCATTGGACCGTGGCTCCTCTACCTTCTGATTTACTAGACAGAAGGGTAGAAATTACCGGACCGGTAGACCGAAAAATGATTGTAAATGCTTTGAATTCCGGTGCAAAAGTTTTTATGGCCGACTTTGAAGACAGTAACTCCCCCACCTGGACAAACCTTATTGAGGGACAGATTAATCTGTACGATGCAATACGAAAAACCATATCGCTAGAAACAGCCAACAAAACCTACACCCTAAATCCAAACCCGGCTGTTCTAATGGTTAGGCCTCGCGGATTGCACATGACCGAAAGACATGTGCGCATAGATGGTCAAGTGGTTTCGGCCTCTTTGTTCGACTTCGGACTTTTTGCCTTTCACAATGCCCTTTATTTATTGCAAAACAACAGTGGCCCTTATTTCTATTTACCTAAAATTGAACACTATACTGAAGCCCGGTGGTGGAACGAGGTCTTTGTTTTTACTCAAAAATTTTTGGGGATAGATGAAGGAAGCATCAAGGCTACTGTGCTTATAGAAACTTTACCTGCCAGTTTTCAATTAGATGAAATATTATACGAATTAAGAATGCACTCTGCCGGTTTAAACTGCGGTCGCTGGGATTATATGTTTTCGTTTATCAAAACTTTAAAAGACCAAAAGGATTTTACACTACCCGATCGCGATCAAATAACCATGAGCAGTCCATTTATGCGCGCCTACACCCAAAGGGTTGTTCAAGTGTGCCATAAAAGAGGAGTACATGCCATGGGCGGAATGGCAGCCCAAATTCCCATAAAAGATAACCCATCCGCCAACGAACTGGCTTTTGAAAAAGTGAAAAACGATAAACTCCGAGAAGTTAAAGACGGACATGATGGAACCTGGGTGGCTCACCCGGCCTTGGTTAAAGTGGCCATGGAGGTGTTTAACGAATTTATGCCTGAAAAAAACCAAATTCACAATGCTGGTCTTGATCGCGAGATTTCGGCTTCTGAGCTTTTGCTTCCGGCGCAAGGCAGCATAACCCTAAATGGCTTAAAAAAGAATATAAATGTTGGCATTCAATATTTAGCGGCTTGGTTAAGTGGTCAGGGCGCGGCCGCTATAAACCATTTAATGGAAGATGCAGCCACTGCCGAGATTTCCAGAACCCAAGTTTGGCTTTGGATTCGCAATGGCGATGTAATGGAAGATGGCCAAGTGGTAAGTCGTGAACTATTCGAAACCGTTTTTAATGAAGAACTTTCTAAACTAAGAACCGAACCCATCATGAACCCCACCTGGATGCCCCAATTAGAACGGGCAGCAGAACTTTTCCGTAGCCTGACTCTAGCCCCACAGTGTATCGATTTTTTAACCCTCGAAGCTTATAACGATTTGGAGTAAAATCCATTGAACAGCCAATTGTAAAACCAAAACCCATATAAACCTCAAACCACCCCCCTCAAGATGAACAACCAAAACCGCCTCGACCAAATTAAGAGCGATTGGGCTGAAAACCCCCGCTGGACAGGTATCGCACGTCCCTACAGTGCTGAAAAAGTGCTTCAATTACGCGGCAGCCTCAACATCGAATACACCCTTGCCAAACGGGGAGCCGAAATCCTCTGGCATAAGCTCAACCATCAGGATTATGTAGCCGGACTGGGGGCTTTAACCGGCAATCAAGCCATTCAAGAAGTGGCTGCCGGCCTGGAAGCCATTTATTTAAGTGGTTGGCAAGTAGCAGCCGATGCCAATATGGCCGGACAAATGTTTCCAGACCAAAGCCTATACCCCGCCAATTCTGTGCCCATGGTGGTTGAACGTATCAACAATGCCCTTTTGAGAGCTGATCAAATTCAATCGGTAGCCGGAAAAGTTGATAAAGATTGGCTGGTACCCATTGTTGCAGATGCCGAAGCCGGATTTGGAGGCAATTTGAATGCTTTCGAGTTAATGAAAGATATGATAAAAGCTGGGGCTGCAGGAGTGCATTTCGAAGATCAACTTAGCTCGGCTAAAAAATGCGGACATTTAGGTGGAAAGGTCCTGGTGCCTACTCAAGAAGCCATTAATAAACTGGTGGCCGCCCGCCTCGCAGCCGATGTTATGAATGTTCCCACGCTTATTATTGCCCGTACCGATGCCGATGCTGCCAATTTGATTACCAGCGATATCGACCCAAGAGATCAGGCCTTTGTAACCGGTGAACGCAGCAATGAAGGCTTTTACTATGTTAATTGCGGAATTGACCAAGCCATCTCAAGGGGGCTTAGCTATGCACCTTATGCCGACCTTATTTGGATGGAAACTTCACATCCTGATTTAGACGAAGCCCGCCATTTTGCAGAAGGTATTCACGCACACTTTCCAGGAAAGCTATTGGCGTACAATTGCTCTCCAAGCTTTAATTGGGCCTCTAAGCTTAGTGAAACTGAAATGGCTTGCTTCCGCGAAGAACTGGCTGCTTTGGGGTACAAATTTCAATTTATCACTTTGGCTGGATTCCACGCCCTAAATACCAGCATGTTCGAATTAAGCAAGGCGTATAAAGAACGCGGGATGGCCGGCTACAGCGAACTTCAACAAAGAGAATTTGCCTTAGTAAAGGAAGGCTTTACCGCTGTAAAACACCAAAGTTTTGTGGGAACAGGCTATTACGATGAAATTCAAAATTTGGTAAGTGCCGGAACCAGCAGCACTGTGGCCATGACTGGATCAACAGAAGAAGCGCAGTTCGCCTAATCGAGCTTAATTGGTTAAATAAGGCCGCAGCTGATTATTCAGTTAGCGGCCTTTCTCGTTTAACAAAAACTTTCAAACCTTCTTATTTAAACAACGGACGAAAAACAAAGCCTTCTTCTTGCCAGGTTTCCAGTAAAAGAGGCAAACAGTTCTTTAGCCTTTTTTCAGCTTTCAAACTGTCGTGAAACACCACAATACCCCCTTCCCGCGCATTCGCCACTGTATGTTCAAAACACCACTTGCCATCAACCTGCAATTCAAAATCGTAGCTCAGGCAATCCCACATAACCGTAGTTATGCCCTTTGCTTGCAATTCGGCATATTGATTGCGCTTTAATCTTCCATAAGGCGGCCTGAACCAATTTGTTTCGAGCATTTCGCAGCTTTTTATTGCCGACTCCACATAGGCTTCATTAGAGGTTTTCCAGCCGTTTTCGTGCTTCATGCAATGCCCCCCCAAGACATGCCCTTCAGACTTAATTTGGTTTACCAACTCAGGGTTTTGTACCGCGTTTTTACCTATTAGAAAAAAGGTTGAAGGTGCATTATAATGCCTTAAAACCTCCAAAACCCAAGGCGTTACTTCAGGAGTAGGCCCATCGTCAAAAGTCAAAAAAAGCGCTTTTTCGCTTGAATTCAAGCGAAAAAGCGCCTCAGGAAAGGCCACCCGCCCCAAGCGGGTAACCCAACTGTGCAATTTTTTAGATGCCTCCAATGCCACCTACCGCCTGCTTATAACGCTGGAAGAAGTCGTTCTGCTCCAAAACATTCGGGTTCTGTGTCTTTATTTCATACTGCTGAACCATTTGCATCAACATAGTATAATACTGTCCCGAAATCTGCAAATCTTGATTAATGCCTTTGCGCTTTACCCCTTTAAATTGTTGATAATACGCAATCTCTTCGTCAAGCTGATCGGCGTAAGCGTTTATCATTTCGCGGGCTTTCTCAGGCTTATTACTTCTGTAGTAGGCTTCTATAACAGGATAAATAAAATAATTGTACCCATAAATGTCGTTTGGAACCTGTTGTTGGCAAAAGTCTAAAACCTCAATAGCCTTTTCAACCTGGCCCTCATCTATTAAAGCATTGGCCAAGCGCGCATAAATGTTTCGGAAGTTGTAGCTCAAACGTCTGCAGGTTTCATCGTAGTACACATCCGGATTATTCATGAAATCTTTTGGAAACTTCTCTAATAAGTTCTGAGCCATGATGTTGGTTTGAACTTTACCGAAATCGGCCCCACGGCCATTGTTGCCATTAATCATCGGTACAAACCTGTAAGCCAATCCTTCGAGTTGGAAGTAGCGGTCTAAGTGGAAATAGGCACTGCTGCTTCCACCTACTGTAATAGAAAAATAAATAGGGCGGCTCCAATCGTTGTAGGTAATCAAATCCATCACCATCAAATCCCTTTTGGGCAGGTAATTCGATTTGAAATCCCAATCAATATAATCTAAAATACGACCTTCATCTTCGGGCTCTACCACCTTGTTGGCTAAAACAGCCTGGCGATTAACCGGAACCCTTATTTTTTTAACAGGGTAGAAAGGCAAATCTTTTCCTCCAGGTGCACGAAAGCGGGTTTTGGCATCATCACTTTTCACCCACTTCATAAAATCGTCGGCCATCCAACGCTCGTTACCACGGCCAATTTCGCGGTAGTAAACCACGTCGCGTGTACCCTGCTTGTACTGGTCCCAAGTAAATCCAAAAGGAACCGGATCAGAATCGTAGGCCTTGCGTTTCATTTGATCGATATACCAATCCGTATTGAGAAGGCTAAGGTTCACAATTCGAACATCGGTTCTATAGCCTTCAATTTCTTGAATATACCATAAGGGGAAAGTGTCGTTGTCGCCATTGGTGAATAAAATGGCATTGGGCTTACAACTGTCTAAATACGCTTTCGCTACTTCACGAGCGGTATATCGGTTAGAGCGGTCATGGTCATCCCAATTTTGTTGGGCCATTAGTCCGGGTACCCCAACCAAACAAAGCAAGCCAATTAATAGGGCATTGGTTCGGGTTTGGAACTGTTCTTTCAAAAAGTAGAAAATACCTTGAACCCCAAGACCAATCCAAATGGCAAAAACATAAAACGAGCCTACAAATGCATAATCGCGCTCGCGGGGTTCGAAAGGCTTGTGGTTGGTATAAAGCACAATGGCAATACCGGTGAAGAAGAAGAATAACAGCACCGCCCAGGCATCCTTCCAATGGTTCTTAAAATGAAAGTACATGCCTATTAAACCCAAAATAAATGGCAGTAAGTAATAGAAATTGCGGCCTTTATTGTTTTTAAAATGTTGAGGCAAATTCTTTTGAGGGCCTAAACGGGCTTCATCAAAGAAGCTAATGCCGCTCATCCAGTTGCCTTTGGTGGGCTCGTATCTATTTTGCTCGTCATTTTGCTTGCCCGCGAAATTCCACATGAAATATCGCCACCACATTTGGCCGATTTGGTAATTCATAAAGAAGCCAAAATGTTGACCAAAACTAGGGCGTACCCGGGTGTTCTTTATCTCCATGATGGCCTGATAGTTCTTTACATGTTCAGGGTCATCGCTCCACATACGAGGGAAAAAGCCCATAAAAGCAGGGTCGAAATTGCGTATGCTTTCTTTACCATCGTTTGAAACCAGGTACTTCCCGGCTTCTTCATCGCGGTAATAAGTTGGCTTTCCATCTTTAAATGGTTGTACAGGATCTAAATCGGCATTAAACGACTGACCATAAAGCACCGGCCAATCGCCATACTGCTCGCGGTTGTAATAGGCCAACATGCTCAAGGCATCTTCAGGGTTGTTCTCGTCTATGGGCGTATTGGCATTAGAACGAACTACCAAGGTTACAAACGTAGAATACCCAATAACGATAAACGCAATGCTCAAAACCGCTGTGGCAATAATGGGCTTATCAACCTTTCGGGCGTAAAACACCCCGCCATAAACCGCACCGGCCAGCAACAAAACAGTGAATAAGGTTCCCGAATCAAATGGCAAGCCAATAGAGTTAACAAAGAAAATTTCTATTTTCCCAAACATGCTTAGAATGAAAGGAATGATAATAGAAAATACCAAAGCCAAGGCCACCACACTCATAATATTGGCCGCAATGAACCCATTTAAACTGTACTTGAATTTCTTAAAATAGTATATCATACCAATGGCCGGAATGGTTAAGAACACCAAAATGTGAACCCCAACCGACAAACCAATTAAATAGGCTATAAAAATGATCCATCTATCGGCGCGGTCGTCGTTAAAATCCATGGCCTCCTCCCATTTTAATATGGCCCAAAATGCAATAGCCGTAAAGAAACTCGACATAGCGTATACTTCGCCCTCAACAGCCGAAAACCAAAATGAATCGGAGAACGTATAGGCTAAAGAACCTACCAAAGCCGAACCAAAAACCACGGTTAAAGCGGTTTGGTCTATGGCCCTATTTTGCAATACATATACTTTTAAGGCCAAACGGCTGGTGGTCCAAAACAAGAATAATATGGTAAAGGCCGATGAAAGAGCCGAAAGCATATTCACCCAAAACGCAATTTGGGTAACATTGCCCAGCGCAAACTGAGCTATAAAGGCACCCAATAACTGAAACAGCGGAGCGCCCGGAGGGTGGCCAACTTGCAGCTTAGCAGAAGTGGCTATGTATTCGCCGCAATCCCAAAAACTTACCGTTGGCTCTAAAGTCAAGGTGTAGGTAACGGCGGCAACTAAAAAAACGCCCCAACCCAATAGGTTGTTCAGCTTTGTAAAATTCGAATGGTTCATAAATAAGGGTGCTATCCAAATGGCAAACGGACGCGAAAATAGGAAATTACACGGCGATAAAAAGGAATGCATGAAAGCATTTCGCAAATGCGCGAAAATTGGGTTTGCTAAATTAAACGCTCGCATTACATTTGCGCTCCAATTTTGCCCGATAGTCTAATTGGCAGGACAGCGGATTTTGGTTCCGTACGTCTAGGTTCGAGTCCTAGTCGGGCAACTTTAAAACTTCACCCCAAAGCCGCCTTTAAGCGGCTTTTCTTTTAAAACCCCTCTCGTTTAATGTCGATTTGGCTTTCGTTCTTTAGCCACTTCATATCCCCTAAAGGACTCGTACTTTTGAATCGTGAGGGCATTTAAAATCTTTTTCTTGGTTTTGGGCAGTGGGCTAAAGCTTTTGGCACAATTGCCCGATTTCGAAATTAAGGATTTCTCGCATGGGGTGCGCACCCGAAACAGCCCTTACCGCCACATCGACACCTCTTTACAGGCCGAAACTGTATACCACCAAGACCCTTTTGGCCAAGCCAACTGGGGATATTTAAATCTGGGCAATCAAGGCAGTTGGCGGCAAAACCTTTTTTTGCCAAACCCCCTAAATCCGGCCTACCACTTGGGCATGCCCGGCTTTGAACAGCACTTTAGAAGTGCCGGAAAATGGCCCTATTATTACGTGCACAATGCCTTAACCGAAGCCGATTACAGGCAGGGAATAGAGCGGGGCCAGCTTTTTAGAGTGTTTCACACACAAAATGTGCACGAACGACTCAATTTTCTGGTCGATTTCCACCGATTAAATTCTTTGGGCCTTTATGCCCGGCAACAAGTTGAACAAAGCGACTTTTTGGCCAATTTCCATTACCTAAGCAAAAAAGGCAAATACCAAATCCACAGTGGATTTAATACCGCCATCATTCGAGCGCAAGCCAATGGCGGGTTGGTTTATGACTCGGTATTTACCCAAAATACCATTACCGACCGAAGCATTGTTCCGGTGCGCTTTGCGCAAAGCAGTGCCCAGCAAATTTTACGCAACCGAAGTTTCGAACTCGACCACATCTGGCACTTTATAAACCGAAGCGGCGATTCGGCATCAGCCGGCAAATGGTTGCAAAAACTATCTATTCAACACCAGTTTTCTTACCTCCGTCAATCGTACGTGTTTAACGATATTCCCGGCGATCAACAACCCTCTCCTCTTTTACAAAGCTTCGAAACCTCCGACAGCGTTCATTTTGAAAAAGTGCGAAACCGAATGGCCGCTTCGGTAGAAGGCAAACTGAACTTTAATGCCGGCATCTGGCTCGAAAGCGCCAAACACGAGGGCATTAATTTTATAAACGTTGAAAACAGCCTGGGGCTAGATGCCCAACTCAACAGCACCATTGGTAAAAACATTCCGCTTTTTGCAAAGGGCGAATATGTTTGGAACGGAAGCCGTCAAGGTGGACTTTGGCTATTTGCCGAAGCCGGTTTTAACAATAAGCAATTTGGTTTCCTGCCCTACCTCGAAATTAAACGCGCTTTTCCGGGCTTCATGGCCTATCGACATACTTCTAACTACAGCAGCTGGAACCAAAGCTTTGAATTAAGCACCACCTCCGAATTGGGCGTTCGCTTGCGGCAAGCCTTTTTAGGCGAAGTAACTTTTAGCTTGATGAACTGGAACAAACCGGTTTATTACAACGAAAATGCCCTGCCTACCCAGGCCAATGGTTCGCTTACCTATTTGGGCATCGAATGGCATGCGAGGTATCAAATAGGTCGCTTTGTTTTTTTAGAGAACAGATTAAAAGTGCAAAGAATTGAAGGCCTTCAATCCGTCGTAAATCTTCCGAATTTGGTTAACCGAGCCCTCCTGTATACAGAGTTTAAACTATTTAAAAAGGCCGTAAAACTACAACCCGGTTTTGGGCTAATGTATTTCAGCGAAACGGCCTTAAGTGGATATTCGCCAACCCTCAACCAGTTCTACTTTCAAAATGCCCAAGAAATGGGCGGTGTGCCATTGGCCGATGCTTTTTTAAACATACAGCTCGGTCATGCAAGGTTTTATTTCAAACTGGAACACTGGAATGCCGGACTTAGTGGGTATCAATATTTAGCCGCTCCCGGTTATCCTTTGCCCGACATGGTGTTTAGAGCCGGCCTTAACTGGCGCTTTTTTAATTAGGCACAACCTTATAAAAGGCATTCGGCCTTTTACTTTACCGACATAGCCATAAGCGTTTAACGCCCTTCATTTGTAGCTTAAACTCAATACTCCGGTTCTTCAAACCAGTATTTTCCCATTAAATCTCTTCATCGCCATAAATGGCTATTAGCCTTTGTTCCGGGGTGGCCATAGCCCTGTACATACCTTCGGTATTAAAAGCGAAACACACTTTGCCATTAGAATCTATGGCAATTAATCCGCCTTCTCCTCCAATTTGAATGAGTTTTTCGTTTACCACATGGTAACCGGCCTCCTCTATCGAAAGGCCCTTGTATTCCATTAAACAGCTTAAATCATAAGCCACCACGCCTCTTATAAAATACTCCCCATTTCCGGTACACGATACCGCACAAGTTCGGTTGTTGGCGTAGGTGCCCGAGCCAATAATAGGGGTATCGCCTACCCTGCCAAACTTTTTATTGGTCATACCCCCGGTAGAGGTGGCAGCAGCCAAATTGCCATTCACATCGCGTGCAACCGCCCCCACAGTGCCAAATTTTTTTTCGTTTAAAGGGGTGTGGTCCAGTTGCACTTTGCCATCAATTAAGGCCTGTTGCCATTGTTTGAACCGCCACTCATTATAAAAATAATCATCGTTTAAAAATTCGAAGCCCTGTTGTTTGGCAAACTCCATAGCGCCTACCCCTACCAGCAAAACATGCTCGGTGTTTTCCATCACCTTTCTGGCCACCGTTACCGGATTTGCCAGCCCCATAACCCCTGCAATGGCGCCACTATGCAGGTTTTTGCCATCCATAATACTGGCATCCATTTCGTGCTGACCCTTATGTGTAAATACCGAGCCTTTACCGGCATTAAACAATGGTGAATTCTCAAGCACCACCACCGTTTGCTCTACCGCATCTAAGGCCGAACCTCCGTACGATAAAATCTCAATGCCTGTTTGTAAGGCCATAGAAAGGGCTTCGCGGTATTGCAATTCCAGAGCCTCGCTCATGCTCGAGCGTTCAAGCGTGCCGGCCCCTCCGTGTAAGGCGATGGTCCAATTTGGTATAATCATTTTTAATTCAATTTATTAAACAAGCCACTGCAAGATAATTCCACAAAGCCATGCGCCATAAGTTCCCAAAGCATAACCCAATACAGCCAACAAAACCCCTACCGGTGCCAATGCCGGATGAAAAGCGGCCGCCACAACCGGAGCCGAAGCAGCGCCTCCAATGTTCGCTTTAGAGCCTACGGCCAGCATAAAGTACGGCGCCCGAATAATACGGGCCACCAAAACCATTAAGCCCACATGAAAAGCCATCCAAATTATTCCAAGCAAAAAGAGAGCGGGATTATCTAAAATCTCCAAAACATTCATTTTCATGCCTATGGTGGCCACTAATACATAAATAAACACACTGCCCGTTTTTGAGGCACCAGCCCCTTCCATTTTGCGCGCCCGGGTAAAACTAAGCAACAAGCCAAAAGTGGTGCTTAATACCACCAACCAAAAAAAGCTGGACGTAAGACTAAACTGTTCGGTATTCGGCAAATTGGTGGCAAACCACTTGGCCAAAAAGTTCCCAACAAAATGCGAGAGCCCCGTAAGCCCAAAAGCAATGCCCATAATCTCCATATAATCGTTAAATTTCGGTATGCGCGCTGTTCGGCTTTCAAATTCGGCCATCTTTTCTTTTAAGTTATCAATGGCGCTGCTGTCGGCCCTAAAAAACCTGTCAATCTTATCGGCTCTGCCTACCCCTAAAAGCAAAAAAGCCATCCAAATTTCGGCCACTATTACATCTACTGTAATCATAATGCTGTACAACTTGGAGCTGGGTTGAAACACTTCAAACATAGCGGCCTGGTTGGCTCCCCCACCTATCCAACTCCCCGCAATGGTGGTCATTCCGCGCCAAACCGCATCGGCCCCTTCTCCCCCAACGCTTTGCGGTAAAATACCTTGCATTATCAACAGCGCTAAAGGGCCACCCAAAACCACCCCAATACTGCCGGTTAAAAACATAGCCAAAGCCTTGGGCCCCAGTTTTAAAACCTCTTTAAAATCAATACTCAAAGTGAGTAAAATGAGCGACGCCGGCAATAGGTAGCGAGACGCCATGAAATACAACTGAGACTTGCCGGTAAAAGGCTTTAGTTCTGAAAAAGCAATGCCCTTTTCGGCCACAAACACTTTCAACTCCGACAAATGTTCAATGCCCTCCACATTATACCCAAGCGTAGTCAAATGCGCCAAAGCAGCCTCTAAATCAATCCATGCGGGCGATATAATGCCCATGCTGTTAAAAATGGAAGGCAAGAAATAACACAACAGAAGGGCCGGTATTATGGCATAAAACTTCTTGAAAACAGGCAAGTTCGAGGTGTAAAACACCAACATCAACAAGCCCATTAACAAACCAAACACCACCGTATCGTCGGTTATAAGCGGCGTGCTGCCTACAATTTCTTCCATAGGCTGCAATATGGCGAATCTTACGTTAAAAAATGTGCAGACTAAAGGTTTTTATAAAGGCTTTGCATGGGCAAAACTTCTTGCTCCCAATACAAATTTTCGCGGGCCACCTTCAAGGCTTTATCAAAAGGCTTCTTGCCCAATAATTCCATTTCCTCTATGCATTTGGCCAATTCGCGGGGTTCGTGGCTTTCACACAGTTTCCCCACTTTAAAATCCTCAACAATCTTTTTCACCTCTGGCAAGTTGCTGGCCAAAACCGGCAAACCCATTCTAATGAAATCGAATATTTTATTTGGCAAGCTAAATCGGTAGTTCAAATTGGTGTTTTTGTCCAGGCTCACGCCCAAATCACAAAGCCGCGTAATACTTAGCATTTCGGCATACGGCCTCGCATCAAAAAAGTGAACCCTACCCCTTAAACACTCGGTTTGGGCCATTTCCTGAAGCTTAAACCAAACATCGCCCTTGCCCACCAAAACCAGTTGAAACCGAGATGGCAACAAACAAAGTGCTTCAAAAAGCTCTTCCATACCGCGGTCTACGTTAATACCGGTACCCTGGTTAATCAACAAAAACGCCTCTTCACTTAAACCAAAATCGGCTCTTGCTTTGGCAGGAACATCGGGCAGTTGTTTAGGCGATATGTTACGCACAACCTGGGGCAAAACACCATAATCTTTTTGGTAAAGCGCCGCGATGCCGCTGTTTACCGTAAAAACATATTTGAGCTTAGGAAAAATTCGCTTTTCTATGCCTTTCCAAACCGCCTTAACCCAAGGGCGATTCTGAAGCTCGGGTACCCCAACAAAATACTCGTGGGTATCGTACACCAAAGGTTTTCGGCGCCAATCTGAAACCACATAACAAGGCCATAAAGTATCTAAATCGTTGCTGTGCAACACTTCAAACGGCTTAAACAATAGCCACCAAAACACCCGAACATTAAATTCGGCATAAAACAAAAAGCCTTTTTTAAACCACAAAGGAAGCCTAACGCACCTATATGATCGGTTAAGAGGAGAACTGTTTGGCAGCTTACGACCAAGCAAACAAACTTCCCAACCCTCTTCCACTAAAGCCAAACACACTTTATTAACCCTTTGGTCGGTGCTTAAATCGTTGCTAACAACCACTACAACACGCCTTTTAGGCGAATATGGCCTAAAACCATTACCCAGGGGCTTATGGCCTTTCACCTTCTAACTCTATTCTTCGCGTTCGTAGGCACCCAAATCGGGCAAACCGTTAAAACTCCGCAGCCTTCCCCTAATATCGAGAGGCACCAAAGCACCATCGCTCAAATTGCCCTGATCGGTAGCCGGCGATAAAGTATCAAGCTGATAAACGTTTGCACCAACATCTTTAAATCTCGGGTCAACATTTAGCCTGATGCCTACAAAATGGTTGGCATCCTGCAAATCGTAGCTGTTATCGGTAGGGTTTTCAACCGCCCTCAAAAGCGCAGTATTAAACAGGTAGTTCATTTGCCCATTGGCCTCTTCGCCAATCCTTATTTCGCTTTGCAGCCCCCCATACACAATACAATTGCCAAAATAGCAATCAATTAAATCGCGAACCCGTCTTTGGCCTTCGGCATCTTCAAAATAGTTAAACAGCCCCACGGCCGCTGTGCTGCGGTTGCTTTGACTCCAATAGTTTGCAAAAGTGGTGTGCAAGAATTTGTAGCGCCCACCAAGCGCATAAAAATTGTAGAGACCACTGTTACCGATTACCACATTCTCGGCTTCCAAATGGGCGAAGCCACCGTATAATCCCACCCTTGAACTGTTGTAAATACGCACATTGCGCAAAAAAACATTGGCCGTTCCGGTATTGTTGCTGTCGGCACGAATACCAATAGTAGCGTTTTTAATCAATACATTTTGAATAAGGTTGTTTTCGCTGCTTCCCAACAAAAGCACCCCCCCCAATAAGCCACCCCATTGACCCGGAATTTCGCGGTACCAAGGCTCTAAACGATCGCCCTGTAAAACCACCGGATTGTCGTAATTGCCGGCATTATCGGGATCAATGTGCAGACTACCGCCCACAATAATGCCCGAACCCTTATGAAAATGAAGCTGGGTTTCGGGCGCAATGGTCAATTTTGCCCCCGGTGCCACATAAATATATCCATACACCACATGGGGCTTCGAATTGTTCCAAGCCGTATCGTTGGCAATGGTTTTATAAGGCAAAATAAAATCGCCCAGCGTATCGGCCGTGGTAGGTAAATGAAAATAGGCGTCTTTAGCCAGAGTTACAAGCTTTACATCTTGCTGCTTGCCGTTGTTTAAACCAAAAACCAAACTATCTGTATACAGCAATTCGGGCGCCCCCATCACATCGGCCGTTACCTCTATAAAAATGTAAATACTATCGCCCGCTAAGATTTCGGTAGAAAGCACCTCCTTGCCCCCAATCCCATTCACATTCATTCTAAAGTAACTGCCCGCTCCACGGCCAAAAGCAATACGCGGAACCACCACATCCGCATCGCTTCGGTTGTAAACTTTTAACACACGCGTACTCGAACCAATGGTGCTAAAAACCGTATCCAAATACACCGTATCGCTCGAAAACTCCAAACCATTGGCCGTAACAAGCGCCTCTTGCGGTTTTCTGCAGGCCGCAAAAAACAACACCAAAGCCAAAGGCCACCAAAGCAATTTTACCATAGGGTTACAAAGGTAATAGGCAGTTTAAAACAAGCCGTGTAATTTATTTGTATAACGCAATTATCTAACTATCTTTGCCGCCCTTTTAGTGTAAACGAGCCATGAAAAAAGACATACATCCAAGCAATTACCGTCCCTGCGTATTTAAAGATATGGGCACCGGCGATTACTTCATTACCCGCTCTTGCGCCAACACCCGCGAAACCATGGAAGTTGACGGCGTGGTATACCCATTGGTAAAGATGGAAATATCCGGGTACTCCCACCCATTTTATACCGGTAAACAAAAGCTGGTAGATACAGCAGGCCGCGTGGACAAATTCCGCAACCGCTACGCCAAGTTCCAGAAGTAATACACTTCACCCCATACCATCAGGCTGTTTAGGTACCCCCTAGGCAGCCTTTTTTATTTAGGGCGCCCCCGCTCGGGGCATAATAACCATACAAAGCCAAAACACGTTCAGCCCCTCGCGGGCCGGGCTTTACGCTCCAAGTCCTCGCCGCCATTGTCTGAACCGTGATTTTCCGGATTTAAGGATGGGCATGATTAATTCAGAAGGCTTTGGTCAAGGCGGCTGTGGGCTTTACGCTGCAATCCCTGGCGCAAATCTCATACAGTAACAATCTTGTCCCTGAAAATACCATTCAAACCCCCGGCCCTTTCAGCATGGCGGTTGGTATACAGCCGAATCAGCGGCATCTGCGGGAGATTTCTTTTTTCCCGCGGATTGCGCAAATTGAGGCGTCTTGAAGATTAACTCATTGAAGAAATTCAATAGCCACAGACCAAAAGAAAAAATTCAT
>CAMCXO010000029.1 GCA_945883565.1 Chryseobacterium gleum | reverse complement strand
TAACAATACTTTGTGCTGCTTTGAAGTCTTGCCTTGCTTGGTTATCTGCAAATGAAGTATCTCTTCCGTCTGGGTCAATAATCATAATCGGATTATTAGCAGAAAAGTGATAAGGCGTTAATGATTGAAACTCATGCGCCAACGGATCCACCCCCAACCACACACCCCACACCGGATTGTAATACCTCGCCCCATAGTAGTAGTTCCCAGTTTCGGGGTCGAGTTCTTTGCCGTTAAAGCGGTAGGGCGATGAAAACTGCCCGTAATTCGTGTTCTTTTCTATCAAGCTCTCGCCAAATGCGCTGTAATGGAAATACTGATACGGGCGGCCGGTTATATCGGTTATGTATTCATTATGGCCCAAATAATCGGGGTGGTAGTAATACAATATCCGGCTTTGATTACAATCAATGCCCAATTCCCGCTCGGCATAAAACACATTGTTCGAGCATTCGCAGGCATTACGGGGATAGGGCGAACCGGAGCCTTCCTCTTCTCGGCATGAATCGTGGTAATCGCTAATATTCAAGCCATCGTATGGGAAAATGCCAGAATATTCCGCTCCGAAAGTACTGCCCACCGTATTGCTCACCTGAGAAACTTTGCCTTTGTAGTCGTAAATATAAGATTTTCCCAAAAGGGTTCCCGCACTGGCTGAATTAAGCTGTAAATCGGTTAGTTTGGTTGTGGTGAAAGAGTAGAAGTGGATTGTTCGTTGCGAATGATGTGTTCGTAATAATTGCGTTGCCACAATTTACCATCAAATGTTTGCCATCCCCATGTTTTTACCCCACGGATATATTCAACGGTTGTAATGGATTTGAATGCGTCCATTATATCACCAATGGTTTTAACCGTAGGGGCGTGCCCTTGTGGCCGCCCTTTATCTAAATCATTTTCATTTTCGGTATCATTATTTTGGGCAACCGTGTTGTTTTGGGCAACCGTATTGTTTTTGGGCGACCACAAGGGTCGCCCCTACGATTTCCAAAATGCCGTGGAAATGGTTGGGCGTGATAACGTATTCATGTAATTCGATATTCGGAAAACGGGATTTCAAATGCATCCATTCGGTTTCCACCATATTGAAGTTTGTGGTTTAAGGGTGAAAGGCTTTGGTGCAAATGAAGGTGTTGTGGGTTTAGCGACTCTTTTTGTTGGTAGAACTGAAAACGTTCGCGGTAAAATTGCAAACGCTCGCGGTGGAACCGATAACGTTCGTGGTGGAAATGAAAAACTCGGTGGTTTGTTGTAAATGCGCACGGTGCAGTGTTGAATTCTCTTGCTTAGTGTTGAAGCCGATGGTGCAAATGAAAAAGTTGGTGGTAAAATTGAAAATGTTCGTCGCTTAATTGCAAAGGGCTTTGGTGCAGCGTTTGACGCCAATGGTGCTGAGGATAATGCTCGTGGTAAAATTGAAAATGCCAGCGGTGCAATTGAAAATGCCTATAGTTTGCTGTTTGATGCCTGCAGTACGATGGTTGATGCGGGTATACAAAGTTGAAGAGGCCGGCGGTTGAATTGAAAAAGCCAACACCTGAAAGAGGTGATTCCTTCCGCTTTTTTGAAAATGTCGACTGCTTTTTTGCAGAAGCCTGTGGTGGATGGTTTGAAGTCTGCTCTGGATTGTTGGATGTGGGCTGCTTTTTTGAAAATGCCGGTTTCGTTTTTGAAAACGTCGACTGCTTTTTTGCAGATGTCTGGGGTTGATGGTTTGAAGCGGGCTTGGGAATTGAAAATGTTGGCCGCTTTTTTGCGGACGTTTGGGGATTAGGGCGAGAAGCTATGTTTTGATGGTTTGAAGTGGGTGGATTTTTTGAAATGCCGTCAGAAGATTTGAAGAAAGCCGTGTTTGATGGTTTGACCCCGACGCGGGAGCGTTTGACCGCTATGCCGGAATGTTTGAAGTGGGTGGTTGAATCTTAGAGGTCAATTAATGATGGTTTGATGCTTTTTCATTTTATTTATAAGTGGGTTGATTTTCTTGGCCTGCGGCTATGGAATTTCTTCAATTGGTTGATCTTTTGGGCGCCTCAATTTGCGCAATCCGCGGGAAAAGGAAATCTCCCGTAGATCCTGCTGTTTCGGCGGTGTAGCAGTCGCCATTGTTTGAACACGATTTTTAGGATTAATGGATGGGCATCATTAAGCTGGACGCTTTGGGGTAATGTTTTTGGGAAAAATTGTCTGGAATTATGTCGCCCCTTCGGGGCTTTAGGTTATGGGTACGGTTATTCTATAATCATGTCGCCCCTTCGGGGCTTTCTTTTTAGTCTAAATTGTTTTTTCTGCTTTTTTTGAGTCGCCATGCTGAAGGGGTCGGGGGGTTGAATATTGTTTATTGGGACCATTAGGACTATTGGGACTTTAGGGACCTGATTGTACGCTAATTGGGATTCGCGCCAGGGATTGCAGTGGAAAGCCCGCAGCCGCCTTGACCAAAGCCTTTTGTATTAATCATGCCCATCCTTAAATCCAGAAAATCATGGTTCAGACGATGGCGGCGAGGACTTGGAGCGGAAAGCCCGGCCCGCGTGGGGTTTGACCATTCGTTGTATTTGCTAAATCCTTATGCCCCGCGCGGGGGCGCCCCAACACTGACCTTTGTGGCGAATTTGGTCGTTATATTTGAATGTCCGTGTTTAAGGTCGGGGCGAAACTTATGAAACCAAAATTGTATGTGCTGCATGGTGCTTTGGGGAGCTGCGAATCTTTACAAGGGGTAGCTCACCTTTTAGAACCGAATTTTGAGGTTTATCTCCACACTTTCCCTGGCCATGGGCATGTGGCACCCATTCCGAATTGGACCCTTGGGAAGCTGGCTGAGCATTTGCTGGAAACGCTGCCCGAATCGGCTTTTGTTTTTGCCTATTCTATGGGTGGCTACGTGGCGCTGTTGGCCGAAACCCTTAAGCCCGGTTATTTAAACGCGCTGTTTTGCCTTGGAACCAAGTTTGACTGGAGTGCTGAGAGCAGCGCTCGTGAAATTAAAAAGCTTGATTGTGCGTTTTTACAGGCAAAAGCCCCCGAATATGTGGCTCAATTAAAGGTTCTTCAGGGCGAGGACCGTTGGGAGGCGCTTTTGCATGAAACAGGCCAAATGATGCAAGATTTATCGGAACGAGAAACCCTTCATCGCGCCGCATTTACCGGCCTTAAGTGCCCAGTAACGATTTGTTTGGCTGAAAACGACCGCATGGTAAGCCGGACCGAAAGTTTGGAGATGCTGAATGTTTTGCCCAAAGCCGAATTTGTGGGTATAGAGGGCGGTCATAGCTTAGACTCGATAGACCAAAACGTTTTGGCGAACTTGATAAAAGAGCGTTTTTTGGGTTAGGGAGCAGCCCATAATTTCACCCACTTAATACCCATCTAACGTTTCATTATGTCTAAATAGATGGGTAAATGGTCGCTAAATCCATCCAAATATCTAGGACCGGCATACGTTCGTTTGGGTTGATCGCCTGTGTATCGCTCGTCGGTTTCCATTAACCATTGGGCTTTAAATACCCTGGCGCCCGGGGTATACACTTTGCTTTCGGCTTTCAACAATTTGGCGTTTACCACCAAATGGTCTAAATACTCCCAAACCCCCCGGTATTTGTGGGTTCCCGAACCTTCGGGCAAAAGGGCCATTAAATCAACCAAATCTACCACTTCGGCCACCTCTGTATTTTTTACCTTTAAGCCATCAATTAAACTGGCATTGCTAGGGCCGTCGTTTAAATCGCCCATAATAACAATGCTGTGCCTAGGCGAAACGTCCAAAATAGAATCGGTACGTTGCTTAAGGGTGTTGGCGGCCAAAAGACGAAGGGGCCTTGAGGCTTCTTCACCACCACGTCGCGAGGGCCAGTGGTTTACAAATACATGCACGGTATCGTTCAGTTTGGTTAAAGCCAGCTTAACGTATAATATATCGCGGGTTCGCCAATTCGAATCTTGGGGCTGCCTCACCTTAATGGCTGCAGAATGCAGCAGGCGCGCCAACTTTTTGTGGTAAATAAGCGAAACATCTATGCCTCTGGCATCCTGGCTTTCGCGGTGTACCAAAGCGTAGTTTTGATTCTCGAGCAAATCGGAGCGCAGAAGATCTTCCATAACGGCCCGGTTTTCAATTTCGCAAAATCCGGCAATGCCAACAGGGTAATCGCCCCCAATGGCCAATAATGTTTTGGCTATGCGGTTGCGTTTATCGGCATAGCGCTTTTCATTCCATTGTTTATCGGAAGTCGGTAAGAATTCTTCATCTATAATGGTTGAATCATCGAAAATGTCGAAATAATTTTCAACATTATAGAAAGCCAAACGAATACCCTGTTTAGGCTTTGGAGCCGGGCTAAAATCATGGAAGGGCAGACTTTGGCCGCATAAAAATCCGGGCAAGAGTAACATGATGATTTTAAAGAAGTGGGTCATGGTCATAAGCATTTATGTATTGAATGATGAGCGGCAAAGGCAATATAGGGGTGTTGGGCGAAGCCTTTATTCCGGCTTCGGGCATACGGGCAATATCGGCCTCAGTGGGGTCTTGAATGAGGGTTTGTGCCCCGTAGGCGTGGGCCTTTTTAATGCCCAATGCGCCATCTGAATTGGCACCGGTGAGTAAAATGCACAAAAGCGACCGACCGAAAACCTCGGCGGCACTTTCCATGCTTACATCAATGCTTGGACGGCTGTAATTAACGGGCTCATCGTACGAAAGCGCAAAATGATTTTGGTTTTCAAACAACAAGTGGTAATTGGCCGGAGCAATGTATACACCGCCCGGCATAATTCGCATTTTGTCTTCTGCTTCGCTAACCGGTAGAGGGCTGTAGTGCTGAAGGAGTTTATCGAGTTTGCTGTCGGTGTTTTTCATTCTGTGCATCACCATAACCAAAGCTGAGCGAAACCCGGGCTTTAAACCCAAAAGCAAATTTTTGGCTGCAATAATGCCACCGGCCGAAGCCCCAACCAATATCAGTTTAATAGGTTCGGCGGTAGATGCGCTCATCGGCGTTTAGGATTTCCAGTTTACTCAAATCTTCCATGAACACGATGCTCTCTTTGCTTCCTAAGCAAATAATTCCCCCAATTTTAAGGCTGTCGACCAAGAACTGCAAAACCCTGCTTTGCAAAGCCGGATTGAAATATATCATGAGGTTACGGCAAACGATGAGTTCGTATTTGTTGGTTGCAATGGGCGTTAAACTCGTTACATCGTGAAGCACCAATTCCAGCTTGAGCGGAATATTACGTCTTAGGCTCAGCTCTTCTTTTCCAGCCGGTTCAAAAAAAGACCTCAAGCCCACCTCACCAGTGGTTTGGGTGAAGGCTTTTTCGTAATCGGTCATGTGCCTGGCTTTTACCAATCGGTGGGTGGCCCTTTCAAGCACTTTTTCGTTTATATCGCTCCCTAAGAATTTAACCTGATCTAAACTGTTTTGCATATGTAACAGAATGGCCAGACTTAAAATTTCCTCTCCACTTGAACAACCCGGGTGCCATATTTGGTAATTCGGGCGAACATCCAAAGCCAAATGGCCCATTAAAGCTTTAAAAAAGCCCGGATCGCGAAACATTTCTGTAACATTTACGGTAAACCGGTCTAAAAAGTCTGTTTTAAGCCAAGGATTTTCTTGTAAATAGAGCCACAAATCCTCCAGCTTGCTAAAGCCATAATCGAGGCATATTTTACTCAGCCGCCTGTTTACCGAAGCCGCGGAATAGTCTAAAAAATTAACGCCCCATAAAGCACGTAATTGGTGCAAAAAACTTTCGATGCTTTCTCGTGAAAGAAAGGGTTCGGGCATCTTCATTACCGCCAAAATTAGCACATTCGCTAAGTGAAAAATCGATTTATTACCGCAGTAAGCCTTTTGCTTGTTTGTATGGCCCATGGTCAAACGCCTCATGCTGATAATCAAGCCTGGACCTATCTAGGGCTCTTGGGCGGTGGCAGTATGCTTTTTGCCTTTTCGCTTGACGAAGATGTACAAAGGGCAAGGGGAACAGCCTATTCGCCTTTTTTAGACCGCTACATTGAACCCTTCGGCACCTACGCCACCTTGGCCGGAAGCATGGGTTTTTATGGTTATTCGTTGTTGTTTAAAGATGAAAAAGCCGCTAAAACCTCCATTGCCCTGGGCAAGGCTTTGGTTTACAGCTACGCGGCCACCAACCTTTTAAAGCTGGGTTTTGGCAGAACCCGGCCGTTTAACCAAAACCAACAAAACGGCAGCTTTTGGTGGCAGTATGATCAATCGTTTGGAAATCAATTTGCCTTTCCTTCCGGGCATACTACCTATATATGTGCAGCCAGTACCGTGCTCATATATGCCTATCCCGAGCAAGATTGGATTAAATATTCGACCATAGGACTTAGCGTGGCGGTGGGTTTTGAAAGGGTTTACAACGGGCGTCACCACCTAAGCGATGTGGTAGCCGGTGCCATTTTAGGTTATACCATTGGCCGACTATCGCTTGTTGAATGGAAAACCGATGTGTTTTTCTTGCCCAACGGACTGGCTATGCAATTAACCTTAGATTAATTTAAATATCTATTTTTGACTTAACCCAACGCCTCCTTTACTTTTGTACTTAAACTCGCATAAAAAAACAATCAAGCAAATCAATCATGAAGAAAAACCCCATCCTAACTTTCGCTTTGGCCATGTTATTTACCCTTATGGCAAAGGCCCAATACCACGAAGTAAAAATAAACGGCTTGGGACTATTGTACGGTCAGTACAGCTTGGGTTATGAATATTGTATAAACAACGATATGGGCGTTGGCCTAACCCTAACGTATTTTGATTGGGGCTCAGATTTTTTAGACTTTTCTACAGTTGGATCCAATTCCGGTTTTTTGGCTACCGCCGATTACCGCTATTACCTCGATTATACAGAAGGGGCGGATGATTTTTTTGTGGGCGGATACGCAAGGTTCCGAAACCAGAATTCGGTTGCCGATGTTCTGGACCTATCCAGCGGGAATATCTTATCTCTTCAACCAACCACCATCAATGCATTGGCTTTAGGGTTCACTTTTGGGCAGAAGTATGTGGGTAGAAGTGGTTTTGTGTTTGAGTATTTCGTGGGCGCCGGAAGAAATGTATCTATTACCTCTACTTTGAAAGATGAAGGCGGAAACACAACGATAATAGCCGATTATTTCGATACCGATTGGGATTTAAGATTAGGCGGTGTATTGGGATATCGATTTTAATTTAAACTATTTACCTGTATAATGGCCACTTAGCGGTGGCCATTTTCATTTATAACCCTATTTGCGCACTTTGCCCAGTTTTTTGTTGAAGCCATAAGGACAATGTCTGCAGCCACTCTGGCAACAATATCCTCGCTTTAAATGATAGGCCTCGGTAAAAACGATATAACCCTCTTCACTAAAGTAATAGTCTTCGGGCTGTAAGTTATTTGGCATGGTGCAAATTTCGGTATAATTGGCCTGTTAGGTGTTTTTGGTTGGGTTAAAAAAGTAGAGGCCGATTTACTACAACCTGATGTTCATCATATGTTTCGAACCTTTGTTTGGCGAACTTGCCGCTTTTAAGGTTAGCCCCTCTTTAAATTAGGTTTAATTAAAGGCCATTTCATTTAAGCCATGCCAGTTTCAACTTCAAACCAAATGGAAAGCCGACTCGGGCAATACGCCGCCATTGCTTCGGCGTTATTGGGTGTTAATGGGCTAAATGCCCAAATTTTGTACAGGAATGTACACCCCGACCTTTTGTTAGCCGAGCCCCTACCCAATGCCATCAATTTTGCGGAACTCGATTTAAATCAAGACGGCATTCAAGATGTGCGGCTTGAAGCGCGCCACGATTATTCGGGGGGAGTAACCACTAATACCTACACCACCTCTATGGGAGGCACCTTTACTTATACAGGGAATTGGTTCTTGTATAGATGGAAGAAATACAGGGTTATGGGTTTAAATGGCAGCAAAATTCGAATAGATACGGCCAACAACCGCCCTTTGGCCGCTGAATTTGCAGAAGGCGACAGCATTAACCAACAGGTTTCTATAGGCACAGATTGGGGCCAAGCAGCTGAATTGTTTTTTACAGGTTCCAGCTTTATAAATGGAAATATTGTAACCTCTACAGGCGGACATTGGCCTCAAAACGGCACTTTTAGTCTGGCAGCCATTAAAATTCCCTCATCTGGCAATAACCACCTATATGGTTGGATGCGGATAAGCATTTTTCAAGACATGGTTTTGGCCGACTATGCAGTGAACGTATTCGCCAATATGGGCTTAGCAGCGGGTCAGACGTATTGGCCCCCACCCCCTCCTCCTCCACCGGGCCCGCTGCCATTTAATTTGGCCGTTTCTCAACCACTTGGCTACAACAGCCAATACCTGAACCCCGATGGCAGTGCGGTGCCATACAACAAAACCACAGAAAGCGGTAGCAACATTTGGTTGGCCCAGAATCAGCTGCATCTTCATTTGGCTTACCCCGAAAAGCCTTTTCAACTACAGGTATTTAATTTAAAGGGACAATGTTTGATTAATGAAGTGTATCCTAATCAAGGCGCGGCCCCAATTTGGTTTCAAGATTGGCCTAGCGGACTGTATTCTGTGGTTTTAAGACAAAACGAAAAAACCGAAGTGTTTAAAATATGGTTGAGCCCTTAAAAACCAAACGCCCCATTAGAGGGGCGTATAGGTATTTAGGGTGAAAGACCGGATTTGAACCGGCGACCTCCAGAGCCACAATCTGGCGCTCTAACCTACTGAGCTACAATCACCGTATTTGGGGGCGCAAATATACAAGGCTCAAGGCGTTCTGCAAGCATGAAAATCACATATTAAAAGGTCATTTGCCTATACTTTCGGGCCGTGAAAAACTTTAATCATAAAGTTCCGGGCTTACTTTTAAGCCTCGCTGTAAGCATATTGGCCATTTATACCGATAAGTGGTTGGGGTGGTTGGGAACAGCCGGTTGGGCCATTGGGATAGGCCTTTTACTATCGAAATGGGCAAACCACAGACTTTTAAACCCCGGATTGGCTTATGCCGAAAAAAACATTCTTCAACTTGCCATAGCCCTTTTGGGAGCACAATTGGCTATGACCCAAATCCATCAAATTGGTCAATGGCTATTACCACTCTTAATTACTACCCTCTTCCTTTGGGCTTTAGGTGCGTGGATATTGCCCAAATGGGGTATTTCGGCTAAAATGGCCTGGTTACTGGCATCGGGTGAAGCGGTTTGCGGCTCAGCTGCTATAGGTTCTGTAAACGGCGTAATAAAAGCCAAACCCGAAGAAACCGGACTGGCCATAGTCCTGGTGAATCTTTTCAGCACTTTGGGCTTATTCCTTATTCCTTTGGCACTGCTTACTCTTGATTTCGACCCCTCGACTTCTGCGTGGTTTACAGGGGCTTATTTACAATCGGCCGGACATGCCATAGCGGCAGGCGGCATAATGGGGGAAGAGGTTTTACCTATGGCCACCGCCCTTAAAATGGCCCGAATTGCCTTTTTAATTCCGCTGCTTCTCATCAGTCAATTTCTTTTTAAAAGAACCGACTCTACATCGCCTAAAACCCGCTGGCAATTGCCCGCTTTCTTATACGTTTTCATCGCTTTGGCCCTTTTGTTTAACACCATTCCGGCCATACAACCATTAAAAGCGCCCATTGAAATGGCTTCTAAGTACAGCCTGCATTGGGCTTTGGCGGCTCTGGGCATGCGCATTCAACTTAAGAGCATCGCCAAAACCGGATTAGCCGGACTAAAAGCCGGCCTTATACTGGCCATATTTCACCTTTTGTTAATGGTACTTTTGTGGGCACTATGGCCCAACCTCTGAACATCTTATTGTTCACCCCCTGGCATCCCAATAAGACGAATCCCACCTTGGGTAATTTCATATTGCGACAAGCCGAAATGTTAAGAGCCGATCATCAGGTTTTCATTCTTGCACTTACGGCCAACGGGCCATCGCATAGCCCTGATTTGGATTATGTGGAAGGCCCCCATCACATTCACTGTTACGTTAAAAGCGAATTCCCCTGGGCCTGGTTTAGCTACCATAAGACCATTAAGAAGCTACTTAAAGAACTAAAAGGCTTTAAACCTGATGTTATTCATGGCCAAATAGCACACGCATCGGGTTATACGCTATGGCTTTTGCAAAGGCATTTCAAAGTACCCGTGGTATGCAGCGAACATTGGTCGGGCTATTTGCCCGAAAGGCAGGCCAAACTTCGATTGGTTAACCGCATCCATTTATTCTTTGCCAAAAAAGCGGTTCGAATGTTTTTGCCCGTAACCCAACAATTGGGCGAAGCCATGCAAAATAAATTGGGCCTAATTACATGGAAAGTTTGGCGCAACCCGGTAAATACCCAGTTATTTTATCCGCAGAACACCAAGCAATACGATTTTATTCACCTTTCTACCCTCGATGAGAACAAGAATCCCAAAGGCATTTTAAGAGCATTTGTGAGATTGCTAAATGAATTCCCGCATGCCACACTGAGCATTGGCGGAGATGGCCCTTTACTCGATCTACAAAAAGAAATTGAAAACCATAACCTAAGCCACAACACGGTTTTTTTACACGGCGCTTTGCCTTATCAACAAGCCGCCGAACGCATTCGAAACGCTCGCTGCCTGGTTCAATTTAGCCATTACGAAAATTTACCTTGCACCATCGGCGAGGCGCTTCAAGCCGGCCTGTACATCATTTCGAGCCGGGTTGGGGGCATAGCCGAAGTAGTAAGCCCGCCGGCAAATGGCTTGCTCGTTGAGGCAGTTAATGAAGATGCCCTCTACCTGGCCATGAAGACCTTTTTACAAAACCAACCCAAGCCTTATTCTCAACAGCTGCCTTTCGACCCTGTTACTTTGCGCTTAGAAATAAACCAGGTATACCGAAACCTGCTTTTTAAAAGCCATTAATAAGATTACCTTAATTCAGCTATTTTTTTCATTCCATACATAAACTATCTTCATGGCAACCAACCCCTAAGCCTAAAGAGATGAAAACGTTAAGTCATTACGCCGACTTAAGTGCTTTTTGCACCCGCGAACTCGAGTTATTGAAACTCGGCCAACCCTTAAACGAAAGCTTGCACAACTTTCAAATGTGGCTTTGCAATTACTTAACGCTTATACACGAAGAAACCGACCGAACGGCCTTTTTAAACACCGTAAACGAACAACTGAACGATTTGAATCTGCTGTTCAAATACCAGACCATATACACCAAAGGCCACCACAGTTCTGATTCTAAACTTCTCATAGACAGCCTACTTTCTTATTTAAATGTGAAATATGGCGAACTACTGGCGGCCTAGTGAAACAGCGGATTGGCTCTTTATTTATTCTGTTTTTGCTCTATGCGGCTTCCTTAAAGGCCCAAAACGCCAATTCAGAAGCCAAAGCTTTTGGAGAACAAAGTTTTGCAGCCGCCCTTAAAAGCGCTGATGAACTTTCTGGCTTCTACCCCGAACTACTGAACTACATCCGCTTTGTAGAATCGATGGGACTTAGCAGCAATCAAACCGATTTACTTAAAAACGAAGCAGAGATCAATTATGATAAAAGTCGAAAAAACTTTGTCAAAAGCTGTCGCTTTATGCACCATTACTTAAAAGAATGGAGCGAAACCCATGGGTCTTTAAATCTTGCGGAAGTAAATGTTCAATTGGAAAGCGATGGTACATATTGGATAAGCTGGGCTATTGAGGATGAATTAGAAGGTGGTATAGAACGTTTCCGATTTCAAGCTTTTAGGCAAAATGCCCAATGGTTTATTTTGGACGGATTTTACACAAACAGCCAATAAGCAATAAAGCCGGAATTGCTCCGGCTTTTCGTGCTTAATAAAGCTAACTAGTGCACATGCACTTCAAAAGTCTTCCAACTCACATTGCCTTCAGCATCTTCAACCCAAACCGATAGCTCAAAATGACCGGTTTCAGCTGGCAATGTAATGGCATTGGAGCCACTTAAAATTTGCTCAAAATCTAAACGCGTTACACTAGGCAAAGCGGGGCCACTCATATTGCTGCGCCAACGTGAAGTACCCCACATGTTTTGGTACAACTCCGTACTAGCTTGCTTGTGGCTATGGCCATGCTCTTCTTCTAAAGCCACCCAAACAAAAGCCAGATCAGAACTTAAGCTGTGCGTGGTTTTTTCTATAAAACCTACTACCGCTAATTGGCCTCCAGGTTCGCCCTCCAGCTCTCCACTTTGGGCATTTATTACTTCAATTTCTGGCGCATAAGGCCTCGCAATAACAACTGTAGACAAATAAGAGCTGTTGCTTGCGAAGCTCGTTTGATTTCCATGTATATCGGTTGCCGAAATGGTAAAATCGTAAGGACCGGCTAAAATAGGATCGGTGGTAACCGACATAGGACCTTCCCAATACACATTATCGGCTTCGGAATCTACCACAAATTCAATGTCCCCATTGGCCGTATAAATTTTTCGATATTCAAGTTCATGAAATCCGGAACTTAATTTTCCATGGGTGTGCCCATCGAATGAGGGATGTAAGTCAACCAAAACCTGATTCACCCCAGAGGCATCACCTACTTTAAAGCGAATTTCCATGCCATTGCCCGAAAATACTTGCCCCGGTTCAGGACTTATCAAGCCCTCAATTTCAACCGCCTCAATGGTAGGGGCAGTTAAATCTTTGGTTGAATCGTCGTTTTTTTCGCACGCTAAAGCCAAAAAGCCTAAAGCTGCCAATAAAAAGTAGTTCCTGTTCATAGTTTCCGCGCGTTAATTGCAATTGTGTTGCAAATATAAGCGCTGTTTCGCGCAGCGCAACATTGTGTCGTTTTATAATTGCCAAACCAAGCTTAGCATCACATTGCGTCCCGGTTCGGGCAAATTGAGCTGCCTATATCGGCTAAGATGATTATAATAAGCCGCATCCATTACATTCTGAGCCTTTCCTACCAATTTCCATTCTTGCTTTAGCCAGCCAAACTTTAGCCCGGCACCCAGTTCCAACAAACCAAAACCCGCTGTGGAGCGCTCGTTTCGATCTACCCGATTTTGAGCCGCGGTTTGCCGCCACTCTGCATATGCCCAAAAACGGTGCTTGCTTTCAGGCTTCCATTGCCATTCTAAACGATTTAATAACGAAACAGGGGGTGTTAACGGCAAGGGCAATTCCGAATCTAAATTTCGATTATAGACCACTTCCAAACCCGATTCCAAGCTTAAACTTTGCCCAATTTGCCAATGGCCCAACCACTCGCCTCCGGCAAAAAATACATGATTTTGCCTGTAATTCCATATCATACCCATGCCTCCGACCTCCGGAAACTGCCCGCTTGGGGCCAAATAGATATAATCGTAAAACACAGCCATAAACGGGCTGAAGCTAAAACCTAAAGGATAATGCCGATAGACCAGTTCGGCATCCCATTGAAAACCCCTTTCCGGACTCAAATTCACATTACCCCTTTCGAACCTAAAATTGCCATGGTGCATGCCATTCATTCCCAACTCAACGGCTGTGGGCATTCTAAAACTGCTCCCCACATGGCTCTTTAACTGCCAAAACGAATTAATGGCATAAGACAATCCAAACGAAACGCTTAGGTTGTGAAAAAATCGGTCTGCCTCTCGGCTTCTGTATTCAAATTCGCCGGTTGGCTGTCTGTTTCTGTAAATAGGTTGACGATGCGCATGTAACTGAACACCGGCAGCATCGTAACGCAATCCAAATTGCATGCTTAATGGTTTGGAAACCCTCCAGGTAGCGCTGCCAAAAGCACCGGCCATAAACGATTCGTGATTGGGCAATAAAAACTCAAATCCTTGTTTGCGGTTTTCCATGTATTGGCCTTGAAAGCCATAAACAAACCTTATTTTCTGAGTATCGGCATCGCTAACCAACAGGTTTACACTGTAGGTATTTAAGTTGAGGCCTAAAGCCAGGGTGCTGTTAACATCACTCCCATAGCCATGTACATGCGGAAAAGAACGCTCTCGTCTCAAATTACGCTGAAACCCTATATCCATTTCTAAATAGCGCTTTCCTAAAGGTCTGCGAACATTCCAGTACCCCTTCCAATGTTGGTTTTCTTGCCTTGGAAAATCAATTCCATCGTGCCCATTGTGCGCCAAATTGTACTCATTGGGTATTCCAACGGCTCCCGGAAACAACCCGGCTTTCTGACTATAAACGCTTAGACCCCAAGTGCTGAAACCGCCATCATGTTTCAAAAAAAACTCGGCTGAACCATGTTTTTCACTGCCTGCGGTATTGGCCAATCGTTGGTTGTAAATGGGTAGTCTGAAACCGGCATACACAAAATCTTCAGCCGGAACCCTATAATCTTCGTAATCTATTGCCGTAAACCGAATTTTATAAGCGGTTTTCTCGCCAGCCTTTACAAGCCCTACACTGTGGCTTTTGCTCCAATTGTTTGTTTCGAGACCAAAGCGATACTGGGCTCTAAAACCCTTGGTTGGAAACAGTGGGGGATTGATGAGTATAACACCTCCCAAGCCATCGCTGCCGTAAAGCAAGGCCGAAGGCCCTTTAATAACTTCTACCCTATCGACCCCTTGGGCATCTATCTCTAAGCCGTGATCGGCTCCCCATTGTTGACCCTCTTGCTTAATGCCCTTATCGCGAACCTGAATTCGGTTAAACGCCATCCCTCTAATTACAGGCTTGCTAATGCCAGAACCCGTATTTATACTGCTTAAACCCGGCAATTTCTCTAAACTGTTGGCCAAAGTACCCACTAAACGGCTTTCCAAATAGTTGGCATCCAACACCTGTACCGATTGAACTCCACGCGCTAAACTGTAAGCTGCCAATTCACTTTGCACCAAAACTGTAGGCAAATTGGTATGGTTCACTTTCAAAAAAAACGTATCTGGTACCTCTTGTGGAAACTTTATTTTTTGATGAAGCAAAAAATGCCCCTCGCTTTCAATGTGCAACACATAGTCGCCCATTTTCAAATCCTTAAACACAAAATAACCATTCGACTCACTTTCGGCAATCAATCCACCGGGTTGAACATACACCCGTGCCAAAGACACCGGACCTTTGTCGTTAGCCACATATGCATTCAAATCTTGGCCATAAACCTCCGCACCGTATACCCCAACGGCCATCAAAAACCAACACCAAACAAAAGCACTTAGAGGTTGTCGCAAAACCTATTGCAATAATGTTGCAAATTTAGCAACAACCGCAGACAACTGAGGCATGCTATGCAAGCGGAATCGCAAAGGATTAAAAAGAAAACAGCCTAAAAAGGCTAAACCCTGAATTACAGAGCAAACAGTTCGAAACGGTAACTCTCGGTAATGGCATTGGCCAAGATTGAACTACAAGCCAACTCCACCAATTCCTTTGCTTTGTCCTCGTTTTCGGCTTCCAATTCCAAATGCACATGTTTTCCAATGCGAACATCGTGAACACCTTGTATGCCTACATTGGGCAAATTAGCAGCAACCGTTTTGCCTTGCGGATCAAGCAAAGCTTTTAGAGGCATAACGTCAATTTCGGCTCGAAACTTCATTTGGACGGAAAAATAAGATGGATACAATAGGGTACAAAAGTATTACAATCGGCACGCTTAAAAAGCCCACCAACATAAAGCCTAATACACCCAATAAGCCCAAAACGTAAACCCCCCAAAACAAACCCTTACCGGGCAAGGGTTTTAGACCAAACAGCTTAAAAGGCCAAAGCATCAACACGGCCATCAACATAGCAAGGGCCCCCAAAAACCATTCTTCACCAAGTACTTGAGTTAATAGGCCTCCTTGATTCCGCAGCACATGGGGCAACGAAAACACCAAAGCTGAGGCCGCCGGCGTTGGCATTCCCTTAAAATAGTACGCCTGACTTTTATCGACATTAAATTTTGCCAACCTCCACACCGCCCCAATTACAAAGGCAAATGTGGCATACACCCCAACCGGCAATGCACTCGCTTCTAACGCCCCATCAGGAACTGATAAATAAAACAAACACACCGAAGGCGCCAAACCAAAACTAACGGCATCTGCCAATGAATCTAACTCGCCACCTAAGGCATTAGACGCTTTTAGCCAGCGCGCCACCGCTCCATCAAACACATCAAACACCAGAGCCGCCGCAATAAAGTAGGAGGCCTGAACAGGATCTTCGAAAAATAATATGAGCACAACAGCCCAGCTGCCACACACTAAATTGGCCGTTGTAAGCAAATTGGCAGGAAAGCTTTTTAACATTGCACAATATTAATCTTTGCCCTCGTACAATAATCAACGCACAAATGCGCTTGTTTTTAGGTTAATGGTTTACTTCGCGGCATCATGAAAAAGCAATTTCTGGCTTGTATGTGTTTCCCCCTAATCGCTTTTGCGCAAGGACGGAAGTACTCTAATGAATTTTTAAATATCGGGGTTGATGCGCACGCCCTCGGCATGTCGAATGCCCGGGTAGCAGGCGTAAACGATGTTACTGCAGGATTTTGGAATCCAGCCGGACTTACCCAAATAGGCAACGCCCACCATTTTGCGCTCATGCATGCCAACTATTTCGCAGGGCTTGCCCAATACGACTACCTCGCCGCTTCTATGCCTGTAGACGCCCTCAGCACCATAGCCATTAGCCTTGTACGATTTGGAGTAGACGACATTCCAGATACCGGCGAGCTTATTGATGCTAATGGCAACATTGACTACAGCCGCATTAAACTCTTTTCGGCCGCCGACTACGCGCTTTTTTTAAGCTACGCTCGAAAAATTCCCGCTATAAAAGGCCTCAGCCTCGGTGCAAATGCCAAGCTTATTTATAGAAATGTGGGCCGTTTCGCCAATGCTTACGGATTCGGATTCGACATTGGCGCACAATACAAATACAAAAACTGGCAATTTGGTGCCATGCTTCGCGATGCCAGCAGCACCTTTAACCTGTGGCTCATCAACCAAGACGAAATCGACAACATCCTCGACGCCACCGGAAATAGCCCAGTTCAAAATAGCCTTGAACTTACAATTCCTCGACTTATAATAGGAGCTGCCCACACTCTTCCCATTAAAAACGATTTTGAGCTGAAATCAGAGCTAAATGCCGATTTCACTTTCGACGGCCAACGTAACACCCTGGTAAGCGCCAATTTCGGGAACATCGACCCCATGCTGGGCCTCGAATTTGGGTACAAAAAACTCGCTTTCATACGCGCCGGACTTGGCAACCTGAGTAGGGAGACCGATTTCGATGGCAGCCGTTTGTGGCGATTTCAACCCAATTTAGGTCTCGGTTTCCAATTCAAAGGTTTCGCTCTCGACTATGCCTTTACCGACCTTGGCGACCAAAGCACTGCCCTTTACAGCCATATCTTCAGCCTAAAGTACCGCTTACAACGAAAATCCACCCTCAACTAAATTAATCCGATACAAATTTGGGCGCCCCCGCCCGGGGCACATAACTTCTACAAAACCCAAACCCCATCGCACCCCTAGCGGGCCGGGCTTTACGCTCCAAGTCCTCGCCACGCAGAACAAAATCCGCCATCAAACCAAAAATACCCGGCGCGGCTGTGGGCTTTCCGCTACAATCCCTGGCGCAGCAAGCCCTCAAACGCAAGCATCAAGTATTACAGAACATTAACAACAAAACAATTTCATTCAGACATTAAGATAAAAAATACCCATCATCTCCACTTTACAACTTGATACGCCACTCGGCTAATAATTTGAAGACAGCAGCCTTTAAGTGCATAGGAATGGCATCGTAGTAAAGCATGGCGCGTTTAAACTCACCTTGTTTTTGTAAAAACCTGCCGGCTTCATAGTGTTTGCGGTTGCGGGCCTGACGCACTAAGTCTTCGTTTAAAATACCCTTTAACAAAAGGTCGTGAAGAGTGGCAAAAACGTGGTTCAGGTGGGTTTGCAATTGGGTGCTCATGCCGCCATACCGATAGTGACCAAGGAATTGCGGAATGGCCACGAAACGCATATCTCGTTTAATCATTCGGGCCCAAAGGTGAAAATCTTCGGCTCCTAAATGGGCCCTGTCCTGGCTAAATCCATTCAACTCGTTTAACGATGTTTTTAAAATTACACTGGCTGAAGGAATAGGTGCCATGCCTTGGGCACACAACTGATATAAACTACGGGGAACTTTTGCTTTTCGGTCTCTTCCCCCATCGAGCGACCATAAACTATGGGTGTACACATCTACCGGGCGCTTTTGATTTTGAATATAGCTATTCATCACCTGCAATTTTGTAGGGTGCCAGAGGTCGTCGGCATCGAGCAAAGCTATCCAGGGGGCCTCGCATGCCTTTATGCCGGCATTCCGGGCCGCCCCTAACCCTTGGTTGTATTGTTTCACCAAAATGTAGGGAATAGGCTGTCTTTCAAGTAACCTTTGAGCCAGAAAAGGAGTAGAATCGGTGCTCCCATCGTCTACCACCACTATTTGCCTAGGCGTATGGGTTTGCTCCATAACCGACTGTAAGCAAGGGCCTAAAGTAGATTGAGCGTTATAAGCCGGAATAACAACACTAAAGGGCGAGGCTTGATTCAATGCTCGAAATATTTACCCGGAAAAAGCCACTTGCGAAGCCTTTTAAGTGGTGGTTTTAAGTGAAGTAAATTTATAAGGTAAACTCCTAATACCCAAAGGGCGTTATATAAAATACGGATCGCCAAATGGCTTCGGTAGGCCTTGAAATGCCTGTAAAGACGGTGGTTATGAAGAAAATAATCGAGCGAAAGTTTTTGCCTAAAAAGGCTGCCAATCCACCAGTTGCAGAAATTTTGCTGGGCTTTGAGATAGGTTTCGCGAGGCGGGTGGTGGTTTTCGTTTATAAATTGGGCCAACTCAATTATTTCGAAGTAAGCCATAGCATTGGCATTTGCCCGATGTCGCTGGGTTTGAGTGTGCTTTCTGAAATGGTTGAGAGGGCGGGCACTGTAGGCCAAATCGCCATGCAAAAATATTTGACAATAAAATAACCAGTCGCCATTCAACTTAAAATGAATGGGTGGGCCACCGGTTTTTTGGTAAGCCCACTTTTGAAACAACACGGCACTGGCATTTGGAATGCTGTTGTGCAACATCATATAATGCCTGCATTCTTCTGTACCCGAATCAAAAAAGTCTGTGCTCCAACGCTCGCTTTTGTATATGTAACGGTAATTCTCGTTGTACGAATACAAAATTTGGTCGGTTTCGTCCATAAAATTCGACTGGCAGAAAGCCAGAACAGCGCTAGGGTAACTCTGTAGTTTTTGTACTAGGGTTTCGAGCAATTCAGGTTGGGCGCTGTCGTCGCTCTCGGCAATCCAAACCAAAGGGCCTTGGGCCATTTCAACGCCTTTGTTCCATTGGGCAAATGGACTGCCGCTGTTGCGCGCATTAACAATCAAACGTGTTCGAGGCAGGGTTTGAGCGTATTGCTTCAAAATGTCTAAACTATCGTCGGTAGAAGCGTCGTCGAGCAAAATAAGCTCAATGTTCTTATACGTTTGGTTTAAAATACTTTGAATACGCTGATGCAGGTATTGGGCATGGTTGTAATTGGGCACCACCACACTTACCAAGGGGCCATAACCATTCATGGATACCAGCGTTTGTATACGGCACTTTTATTGGCAATTTCTTCCAGTTCGGGCAAGATGGCATGGATTGAGGGTTTAGGCGCCGAAGACAAGAGCAGCTTACGGCCCACAAATCGGCTGAGCGAATCTACCACAGGCGAATGGGGCTTGCACAATTCCTCATACGATAAGTGAAAAATATGGGGCAACTGTTGGTTGAGGAATTCCACTTCAAGCATATAAGTTTCCCAAAGGGCAAAGGCATTTTCAGCATGGTTTAGCCAGGGCGTATGCACTTCGCCAGTTTTACTATTTCGGTGCCATAAACTGTTGGCCACGGCCTGCCCATTGCGGTAAATGTGAAGAAATTTGGCCCTTGGAAAGATAGATTTCCACGCCAACAGGGTAAAGGTATTGCGTGGATCTTTAAAACCCCAAGGGTGGCGTGCATGAAGCAGCAGCAATAAAGGGTTTTCTATGCCCAATTTGAAATGCTCGACATACAAGTCTTTGGCCGAGGGAAAAGGGCTGGGTAAAGTGGTAATCCGTTTTGGCTGCCACCAATTTGCCCCTTCCATAGCCAATAGCTTTTGGTTCAAGCTTAAAAAATGTAAAGCCTCGGCATTGTGTTCTTGCTTAAAACCCATATAAATGCCCGAATGGTGAAGGCTGCGCGAAAGCCAGCTGCTGCCGCTTCGGTGCATGCCAAATACGATAAGGGGGGCTTGCCAGGGCATGTGCATATTAAGGCTGAGAGGGAATAACGGCCCAAGACAAAGGCAAAAGCATAGCCGATTGTTTGTTCTGTGCGTTTCGCAAAGAACCCAATACCTCAAACTGCATAGCGGCTTCCAAACGGTCGGCCGGCTTTTGATGCAGCAACAATCGGGCTACACAAGTATAATGCCCCGGAGCAAAAGGCCAGTGCAACAAACTGGTTCGAAGTTTTAGGTTTTGGCCAATTACTTGGGCTTCAAGCTCGGCCATGGAGTCGAAGCTGCCGGCAAATTGACCTGCCTGATTATAAAAGTTGAGCTGTATGCGCAATCCGCGCTGTTGGGTATTGGGCGGTAGCTTCGACACAAGCTCCAGTTCGAGGGTAAGGGCTTGCCAGCTGTAAACGCGCTGTACACTTTGGTTGTTTAAATCTTTAATGCTGAGACTGTGCAGTTGAACCTCAGCGCTACCGCGACGGTCGACCCTTTCTGCCGGACTTTGGTTTTGGGCTTTGGCCAACATATGGTTTCGGTACGCTTCGGCCAAAGCACCCATTTCGCCACAATCACGTAGCTTTCCAGCCTCTATCCACAGTCCATTTTTACAAACACGGTTAAGGTTTTCCAATTGATGCGAAACCAACAAAAGGGTGCGGCCCTCGTGTTTAAGATCCTCCATTTTTTGGAAGCACTTGGTTTGAAAAGCCAAATCGCCTACCGCCAATACTTCGTCGAGCAGCATAATATCGGCCTCCAAATGGGCCGCTACGGCAAAAGCCAAACGCACGTACATGCCACTCGAATAGTTTCGAACGGGCTCATCTATAAAGTTCTCTACACCGCTAAAGGCCACAATTTCATCAAAGTACTTACTTATTTCAGCTTTGCGCATGCCCAATAAATGCCCATTCATAAACACATTATCGCGCCCACTTAAGTCGGGATGAAATCCGGTACCCACCTCAAGCAAAGGGGCCAATCGTCCTCTAATGGTAGCATGGCCCTCGGTAGGACGGCTTACGCCCGCCAACATTTTAAGCAAAGTAGATTTACCCGAACCATTGCTGCCCATTATGCCCAAACTTTGTCCGGCTTCAAGGCTAAAAGTCAAATCCCTCAAGGCCCAAAAAGCTTCCTTGCGGCTTCGGCTTCCAAAGGGCCATAAAAGGGTGGCAGGCGATGCGGGCTTCTTATAATAGGCCTTGCCCAGCCGTTCAACTTCTAACGCTTTCATAGGGCATCGAGCCATTTAGGTTCCTGCTTTCTATATACCCACCAGGTCACCAAGAGCCAAAATGGCTGTGCGGCTAAACTTATCCAGATATTCGGATTAAAAACATAGCCTTCAAAACAAAAAAAGCGAAAAGCTTCCATTGCGCCACAAAGGGGGTTTAAAAACAGCAATGCCTGTACATATTCAGGTAGATGGGTACCCAGCAATCCAAAAGGATAAATAACCGGACTTAAAAAAAAGAGCATTTGCAGCAAATAGGGCCAAATGAATTGCACATCGCGGTAACTGCCGCCGAGTGCAAATGCCAAAGTTGAAAAACTCCAGCTGTGCACAACAGCCCAAACAACAGGCAAGAATACCAACCAAGCCGAAGGGTTCAAATGCCGGCCAAAGCCTGCCCAAAGCAAAGTGCACATTAATCCCACCCACAATTCGGGCAATAAACCCAGGGTTTTTGCTAAGGGCAAGAGCATTTTGGGGAAGTACACTTTTTTAAACATAGACTGGTATTGCCCAAAGGCTTGTAGGCTTTGTTGACTACTGCTTTGCATAAAAAACCAAAACGACCAGCCCGAAACTATAAAAAGACCCATGGGCATTTCGGCAGAATGGGGCTTTAGGGTGAGACCAAAAACAAATCCCAACAAAAGCGCAGTACCCAAAGGCTGAAGGGCCAGCCACAGCCAGCCTAAGGGACTTTGGTTGTAGCGCAAAAGCCAATCGCGTTTAATCCACGATTGAAGCAAATCGCTATATCGAAAAAGCTCATTTAAAGCGGCTTTCGCCCCTTTTGCATGGGGTGAAATACGGTATTCTGTAAAGATTGAATTATATTTCGTTCGCATCGGTAATTATTCTCCAAATTTGCTCCTTTCTATTTGATTTTTACGCTTTATGAAAAATACCAATCCACCCAAAATGGGATTGCTGGGTTTTGTAACCATTGTAAGCATCGGATTGATGCCATTGGCATTGAACGGCGACTTACTTGATGCTGGTTTGGCCACTCGTAGTATGTGGCTTTCGGCCATGTCGGGCATATTTTTGTTGGTGTTGTTTTTTGAGGCCCGCAAAGACAAAGAATTTAAATTGGGCTACCCATTAGGCATGTTGTTCTTGTTAGCCTGGTGGTTGTGGCAATGGGTAGGGCATAGCGAAGCTACCGCCAAAGGCGAGAGTTTACTGGTTATTCTGCGAAACGGCGCCCTTTTGGCCTGGATGTTCGGCCTTTTTACAGCGCTTCGCAACCGTTTGCTCGATCGTTTGTACTTAACCATCGGCATTATGTTTTTTGCCGGCATTACCAGCATTCATGCCTTGTTCGAAATTTTAAGCAAATTAGGGGGCGGGCAGTTTGCTCTTGATATTTATACCGTACACGGGCTGTTTCAACACAAGAACCTGTTGAGCGGTATTTTACTCATTTTATTGCCCATGATGGCCTTAGCGGCTATTCGACTAAGAGGCTGGCGGCAAACCTTAAGTATCGGAATTCTGGTTCTCATCGTTCTCGAAATTATCACCCTTCGCACCCGTGCCGTGTGGATAGCCTTGGTGCTAGGCGGTGCCTTTTCGCTGGGTTTGATGTATTACACCAAAGCGGTACACCCTCGGTTTAATCTCAATTTGAAACGCCTTTGGCCTCTGGGGGTTTTGTTTTTAGGTCTTTTTGTGGTGAGCATTGTGTACAACCAAAAAGCACAATCGGCCGCTTTAGGCTCTTTCGAAAGCCGTTTAGGGTTTTGGGAAAGCACCCTTGAAATGGTGGGCGAAAAGCCCTTTAGCGGGGTGGGAAGTGGCCAATGGCGCATACAATTTCCAAAATACGGGCTTGAGCATACCGATGCACGCATTATGAGTGGTGAAACCAGCATTCAAAGGCCTCACAACGACTATTTGTGGATGGCCGCCGAACAGGGCCTGCCCGGGTTGTTGTTTTACTTGAGCGCTATGGTTTGGCTGGTGGTGGGCCTGGCCCGAAAGACCGCTGAAGCCAAAGCCGCACAACAGGCACCTGCCGAATTGTGGCTGTTTTGGTTCGGATTGGTGGCCTTTAACATTTACATGCTGGGCGACTTTCCTTACGAGCGTTCGGCCCATATGATGATGTACTTTGGCTTTTTAAGTGCTGTTTTTGTTTTTGTGGATATAAAGAAACGCGAATACACCTTCCCCTTATTGCCTACCATTTTAATACTGGTGATGCTATCAGGTGCTTCTTTTTATGTTTGGAATCAACGGGTTGCAGGAGAAAGTAAAGCGCTAGAAGTTCTAACCTACAACAAACGTCAGGATGTACGCATTGTGGCGGCTGTTGAGCGGGCCGAAAACGAATTCTTTAGGCTCGACAATTTCACCAACCCTTTGCGCTATTACAGCGGACTAGGCCGCTTGCATATTCAAAAAGATTTTGTGGGCGCTGAAGCCGATTTTAATTCTGCGCTTGATCTTCATCCATATCACTTCTTAAGCTATAACCAACTTGGCAATTTAAAGAAAGCCCAAGGGCAGAAAGATGAGGCTTTCAGGCACTATTCGCGGGCAGTAGAAATAAGTCCTGATTTTGAATTGGGGCGCTTAAACATGGCTGAAATGCTGTTTGCCGATGCCAAAGTAGAAGAGGCCTTTGAATGGTTGCACGGCTGTGCCCTTAGTACACAAAACAGCAAGTTTATGGCCCTTGCCCGGGAAATGCTTCCGGTTTGGATAGAATTGAAGGCATTTAATGGGGCCAAAACCCCATTGGTAGAGGCTTTAAAACCTTATGCCAACGATAAGCAAGCCCTCTTTAATGCTTACATGAATTACAGAATGGCTAAGGCACCCAAACAAAGCCCTGCAAACAAACGCCAACGTTAAAAAAGGTATTGAATAAACCGTCGCCCTAAAGCGAATTATGCCTCTAAACGGCCCTCCCCTTTGGCTTCTTCAAGCAGTTTTTGAATGTGCTCGATGTAACGCTCCTTGGCCAGTTCCTGACTCATTCCCTCGAGGCGTTTCCAGGCGTCGTGCTTAAAGGTTCTGATTACATCGCTATGCGTAGGACGCGGTTGGTGGTTATCGCCTAAAATGGCTTGTTTGTAAAAAGCATAAGCAATAAGCATATTGTCGGCAGTTTGAGGAGGCAATGCATTGCCTATTTCAACATGCTCGTTGAATACAATATCCAATTCTTCGGCCGACCACTTGCTCATGGGTCAAAAATATAAAACCTAAGCGCTTATTTGGGCAATTGGGCCAGAATGGTTTCGCCCCCCTTTACCACCTCCCCGATTTTTACCAAAACTTTGGTATTGGGCGGTAAAAGCAAATCGACGCGCGAACCAAAACGTATAAAACCACAATCTTGACCTTGTTTCACTAACTGTCCTTCTTTAGCGTAATTTATAATGCGTCGGGCCAAGGCACCGGCAATTTGCCTGTAAAGCACTTGTACACCCGAAGTTGCCTGGACCACCACCGTGGTTCTCTCATTTAAAAGCGAGGACTTAGGGTTCCATGCCACCAAAAATTTGCCTTTATGGTACTTAGACAACACCACCTTGCCACTAATGGGATAGCGGTTTACATGTACATTTAAAGGTGACATAAAAATGGACAATTGAATTCTTTCGTCTTTAAAATACTCGCTTTCAATCGTGTTTTCTATTATGACCACCTTGCCATCGGCCGGGGCGAGTAAATCATTTGCATTAAGTTGAGCAGGTGCCTGTCGTTTCGGATTTCGGAAAAACTGCAAAAAGAAAAGTAGCAGGACCACGCCTAAAGCCAGCACCACTTGCTGAGGCCAAAAAACGTGAGGCCAAATAAAATAAACCGCAGCAAACAAGGCACTAAAAACGGCCAGCAAAAACAAAATTGGCCTATGGCCTTCGCGGTGTATCATCATATTAAAGCAAGAAGAGGTAATAATAAACCGCCATAAGCGGCATTACAAATAAAAAGCTGTCGAGGCGATCGAGTATACCTCCATGCCCAGGAATAAGCCAACCCGAGTCTTTAACCTCGGCCCGGCGCTTTAGTTTGCTTTCGTATAAATCGCCAATAACACTGCCGGCAATGGCAATAATGGCCATACCCATCATGGCCACCGGCCCTACCTTAGGCGTAAAAGCCGGAATAACCAGTGCGGCCACCAATAAGGTAAACACAACGCCGCCTGCAAGCCCCTCTACCGTTTTCTTGGGCGAAAGCCGTTCTATGAGCGGGGTTTTGCCCAGCCATTTTCCGACCAGATAAGCAAACGTGTCGTGCACCCAAATAAGAACAAATACCAATGTCATTAACAACCTATAGTCGCTGTCTAAATGAAAAATAAGCAAAGGGGCCGTAAAAGGGAAAAGCGTGTATAAAGTGGCATGCAGCCAATCTACTTTAATCAGCCTCACGCGCATACTAGGCATAAAGGTGATGTACATTAAAGCCAAAACATGCAGGGCGCCAGTCATCAAAAACACATTGGTTAACCAGGCCGGAGCCTGCCATTTTTCAATAAAGTGCCAGGCCATTAAACTAAAACCGGCCAAACCCAGAAAGAAAGCCAACGTACGGGGCAAAACCCGATTGAGATTGAGAAGAGTCAATGTTTCAATTAAACACATCAATTGAAGCAGAAACAGCAGGGCGACAAACAGCTGGGGTTTCCACCAAATACCCCCCATTAAAATGGCTGTATACAAAGCGCCCGATAAGGTGCGCTGTAAAAAGTTATTCATAAGCCAAAGCGTTCTGTTAAAATCAGATACACTTCGGTAGGTCCTTGCACATTGCCCATGCCAACCGCTTGAACCTTGGGGCCGCGTACGGTGGTAATTTGATTGGGAATATGCCCGCTATGTTTTTCTCTTATCAAAGTGAGCCCCTCATTTAAACGTTCAACAAACTGCCCGGCTTCGGCCCAAAACACAAAAATTTTGGGCATGGCATTTAACGGCTTGCCCAAAGTTTGGTTAGAACTAATCATAATACCACCCAATTGGGCCACCAAGCACTCGCAATCTGATATCCAAAACGAAGCCTCGTCTGCTGCTCCTGCTGTAAAAGGAAACCCTACAGCTTCCATCAGCTTATGGGTGCCAAGCTGAGGAAAGTGCGCCGTTTTCAATCCTGTTTCTATACGAATGGCGTTCAAAGTTTCTCGCAATTCGGTTAGCGATTCACAGTACAAAAACTTGCCCCCTTCGTGCGTAAAACGCTTAACGAATTGCAAATCTAAAGGGTCGTTTGCCAGAATTTCGGGCGCTTTAACCTCTTCAAAAACCTCTTCCTCGGGCTTTCCGCTAAGAATTCGTATAATCTTACTCAACAAAGGACTACCTGCTTTCTTCTCCTCTTTTCTTGTATTCACCTCTTTCATTCCATAACGAAAGTAATAGAGTTTGTTGAATTTAGGTACTCCACTTATACAGCCGCCTCTTGGCCTTCGCCTTCACTCTTTTTTTGCTCGGCCTTTTGCGCCAATTCTTCTAAGGTTTCTTCTAAGGTTTTCCAAGGCCGCTTTCCAAAAATTTCTTCGAGGTTTTCTTTAAAAATCACCTCTTTTTCTAACAAAAGCCCAGCCAGTTGGTCCAGTTTATCGCGACTTCCAGTTAAAAGTTCCTTTGCGCGTTGGTACTGTTCCTCAATAATCTTATGAATTTCTTCATCAATTATTTGAGCGGTTTTCTCGCTGTAGGGCCTTTGAAACGCATACTCGGACTGGCCCGATGAATCGTAATAGGTAATATTGCCCAGCTTGCTGTTTAGCCCATAAACCGTTACCATAGCCTGAGCCTGCTTGGTTACCTTTTCTAAATCGCTCAAGGCCCCGGTGGAAATGCGGTTGAAAACCAAATCTTCGGCTGCACGTCCTCCAAGAGCTGCACACATTTCGTCTAAAATTTGTTCGGTGTTGCTCAAATGCCGCTCTTCGGGTAAATACCAGGCTGCACCGAGACTTCTTCCTCTTGGCACTATGGTTACCTTAACCAAAGGCGCTGCGTGTTCGAGCATCCACGACACCGTGGCATGACCGGCTTCATGGTAGGCAATAATTTTTTTCTCTTCGGGCGTGATAATCTTGGCCTTCTTTTCCAGGCCCCCTACAATACGGTCAACGGCATCTAAAAAGTCTTGCCTTTCTATTAATTGCTTGCCTTTGCGCGCCGCAATAAGCGCTGACTCGTTGCATACATTGGCAATATCGGCTCCTGAAAAACCGGGGGTTTGACGGGCTAAAAAGTCTACGTCTATATCAGTACCCAATTTCAAAGGCCGCAAATGCACCTCAAATATTTCTTTGCGTTCGCGCATATCGGGCAGGTCGATGTAAATTAACCTATCGAAACGCCCGGCACGCATTAAGGCACGGTCTAAAATATCGGCACGGTTGGTGGCCGCCAACACAATTACATGGTCTTTGGTGTTAAAACCATCCATTTCGGTAAGCAATTGGTTGAGCGTATTCTCGCGTTCGTCGTTGCCACCTGAAAAAGTATTCTTACCTCTGGCTCGGCCAATGGCATCTATTTCATCAATAAAAATAATGGCGGGTGATTTTTCTTTGGCTTGTCTAAACAAATCGCGAACCCTGCTTGCGCCCACTCCCACAAACATTTCTACAAAGTCTGAACCCGAAAGCGAATAAAAAGGCACTTTGGCTTCGCCTGCCACTGCCTTGGCCAAAAGGGTTTTACCGGTACCGGGAGGCCCTACAAGCAAAGCCCCTTTTGGAATTTTACCTCCTAAAGAAGTGTACTTCTCGGGATTTTTCAAAAACTGAACAATCTCTTCAACCTCTTCTTTGGCCCCTTCCAATCCGGCAACGTCTTTAAAAGTTACTTTCACATTGGTGTCCTTATCGAACAGAGTAGCCCGCGATTTACCGATGTTAAATATTTGGGCACCCGGACCACCGCCGGCACCGGGATTCATTCTGCGCATAATAAACATCCACAAGCCAATCATTAAGGCAATGGGTAATACCCAGGCTATGACCTCTGTCCAATAATCGCGACGTTCTTCGTACTCAATGCCAATTTTATTGGACCTGAGTTCAGGATAGGTTTCATACAATTTGGTAAGGTGTGTTTCGAACGATTCGGAAGGGTATTCGAAACTAAAGTGGGGCCCCGGGTTTAAGCCTTCGCCCACCGAACGGCCGCGAACCTCTTCGTATACCGATTTGGATTTGAGCGCTTCGGTTTTGATGTAAATCTGTACCAAATACTTGTTTACAATTTTTACCCGCTCCACATCGCCTGCTCGAACCATTTCTTCAAATTGGTTCAAATTGCTCGATTTCGCATTGTTGGCCATGCCGCCAAACATTGAGATGCCTATAAATACCGCAAACAGCAAGGCATAAATCCAGTAAAAATTCATGCGCTTTCCACCTTCCGGTTCCCGGTTGTTTTGGCCATTGCGGCCATTTTTCGAAAACTGCTCCTTTAAACGGTTCAGTTGATTTTTATCTTCTTGATTGCTCATTGGCTGTTTTTAGATAGAATAATTAGGCGCTTTTGGCAGGTGCGTCTCCCCAGAGGCTTTCAATATCGTAAAAAGCGCGGGCTTCGGGCCTAAAAATATGGGCCACCACGTTTACATAATCCATTAATATCCATTCGGCATTTTCCAATCCCTCTACATGCCATGGCTTTTCGCCTAAGGCCTCGAACACCATTTTTTCTATCGAATTGGTTATGGCCTTAACTTGGGTAGTTGATTGGGCGTGGGCAATTACAAAGAAGTCGCAAACTGCATTGTCTATCTTTCGTAAATCCAATACTGTAATACCCTCCCCTTTAATCTCTTCAATTCCGGCTACAATAACTTGTACCAATTGTTCAGGTGAAATTTTTTGCATGCTTTGCTAGTAATTTTGCAAAATTAGGCCTTTGCTTCCGCCCAATGACAGATTCATCGTTTTTATTCGAACAGCGATCAGGCCCTTTTGTGCGAGACATATACCGTTTTTTAGAGCTCGATTCTACCAATGCGAAACTTAAAGCGTGGATAAGAAGCAAAGAGGCGAAACATGGCTCGGTGGTGCGAACCGATTACCAAACAACGGGCCGCGGACAAATGGGGACATCTTGGCAGTCTGAGCCGGGCCAAAACCTGCTCTTAAGTCTTTATTTACAAAACCTGCCTCTGCCCATAGATCAACAGTTTGCCTTAAACATGACAGTTTGTCTGGCTTTGCAGCAATTCTTCGCCCAAAGACTATCGGATGTTCAAATAAAATGGCCGAACGATCTTTACGCACAAGGCAAAAAGCTGGGCGGCCTGCTTATAGAAAACTTTATTGGCAAACACTGGGACGGTTGTATAATAGGTATGGGACTTAACATAAACCAGGCTCGGTTTGAACATTTGCCACAAGCCGCCTCGGTTCGTTCGCTAAGCCAAAAAGCGTGGCCCCTTTACGAAGCCGAGGACCAATTGTTTCAGTGCCTGGATGAAAATCTTTCTCAAGCGTACAGCAGCCAATTTGCAGAAGTAGAACGCCGCTTTAACGAGCACTTGCTGGGGCAAAACGAATGGCTTTGGTACCAAAACACCCAAGGCGAAAGCTTTCAGGCCCAGGTAATTCGTGTAAACGCCCAAGGCCAAATGGAAATGCAAACACGGCAGGGGCAAACCCTTTACCCGGGTATAAAAAGCCTAAGGCTGATGGGCGATAAGCAACCTTAAAGCCAGGCTTAGCCTTTGGTTGGTCTTGGGGGCGCCTCAATTGCCGGCGCGGGGCTAATTTGATTTTGTTTTCTATAAATGATTTTTCTCTTGGCCTGCGGCAATTAAATAATTGCAATTGATTGATCTTCAAGGCGCCTCAATCGCCGGCGCAGGGGCTAATGTGATTTTGTTTTCTATAAATGATTTTTCTCTTGGCCTGCGGCTATTAAATTCATGCAATTGATTGATCTTCAGGGCGCCTCAATCGCCGGCGCAAGGGCTTCCTACTTTTTGCTTGACCAAAAAGTAGGCAAAAAGTCAAGGCCTGTTCATCATGGCGGTCGGTCTCCATTGAAGAGGCTAAGTGCGGCCGGGCGAGCTCCTTCGTCGCAACCCGGTCTTACTAAGCCTCTTCGGCTGTTTACCAGTCGGCATGCTGAAAGGGCCGGGGTTTTTCTGTTGAATATTAATTGTGGTGTTAGGATGGTTTTTTTTGTTTTTGCTTTTTCTTGGCCTGCGGCTATTGAATTTCTTCAATTGGTTGATGTTCAGGGCGCCTTAATAGCCGGCGTTGGGGCTGGGTGAATTTGCTCTTTCTCGTATTACAGTTTTTAAAATTAAAAATTCTACTTTTAAACTGTATTAGTTTTAGGGTA
>CAMCXO010000028.1 GCA_945883565.1 Chryseobacterium gleum | reverse complement strand
CCCCTTCGGGGTTGGGATGCCCCTCGTTAACGCATTTCTATAATCTTGCCACCCCTTCGGGGTTGGGATACCCTTCGTTAACTCATTTCTATAATCTTGCCACCCCTTCGGGGTTGGGATGCCCTACGTTAACGTATATCTATAATCCTGACACCCCTTCGGGGTTGAAATGCCATTTCTATACCGGATGCTATAATCTTGCCACCCCTTCGGGGTTAAAATGCCATTTCTATACCGGATGCTATAATCTTGCCACCCCTTCGGGGTTGGGATGTCCTTCGTTAACGCATTTCTATAATCCTGACACCCCTTCGGGGTTTAATTGACTTTTGGTTTGCATTGTGCTATAATCTTTTCATCCCTTCGGGGTTTAATTGACTTTTGGTTTGCATTGAGCTATAATCTTTTCATCCCTTCGGGATTGCAGAACAAAATCGGTGTTCTATTGAGTAAAATCTGTAAGAAAAGCGATAAGTGCTCAATAGAAATCTATAAAATATGCCCGTTGCATACCTTTTTGGGCTTATAACCTTATAAGAAATCTGCCAAACGCCTTATTACCACCCTTATTTGGCGCTGATTTCAAGAATATTCGTTGCTTTGAAATGGGTTGTTGGACGGACTGACGGTAGTTGGTATCAAATCTAGTTTGTTAAAGAAAATCCCAATTCCATTTCCAAAATCAATAGATGAACAACAAACCATTGTCCGCCAATTAGATGCCCTGCGAGCTGGAACACAGAAGTTGGAAGCAGTGTATCAAAAGAAAATAGATGATTTGGAAGAATTGAAAAAATGGATTTTGCAAAAGGCGTTCAATGGTGAGCTTGCCGAACCAGCGAAGGAGTTGCGTGGTGGTGCGGTCACTGAGCAAAGCCGAAGTGCCGAACCAAAAACTGAAAAGTCAGTTGCAGTATGAGTTGGAACGAGAAAAACTCAATAAATGAACCACCCGGAGAATGGGGCGGTCCTTGGACAGAAAAGAAGCTGGAAGCCTTTTCAAAATACGTTTGGTCATACCTTACGATTATGAAGAAGTTCCCTTATTGGAAAACCATTTACTTTGATGGCTTTGCAGGAAGCGGCACAAGAGAAAAGCAGGTAAATGCTGATTTGATGCAGCAACTTAAAATAACAGAAGAAGAAGAAAGAACCTATAAAGGTGCTGCCGAAAGGGTTTTAGGCTTGCAAGAATTGGGCTTTGATTTTTACTATTTCATTGACAAAAAAGATAGTGCTCTAAACAAATTGAAGGCGAAGCTGGATGAGGAATTCAAAGACAAAACGATTGTTTACAGGTCGGGAGATGCAAATCATCAAATAACTGAACTCGCTAAAGCTCTGCGAACAAAAGATTATGCAGCATTGGTTTTTCTTGACCCTTTCGGTATGCAAATAGATTGGAATTCCATTGCATAACTGAAGGGCACCCGTTCAGATGTTTGGATTCTAGTACCTACGGGAGTTATTGTAAACCGGCTATTGGACAGAAAAGGAAAATTGGAGTTCAGTGACAAGCTACAGTCGTTTTTTGGATTACCCATTGAAGAAATCAAAGCGCATTTTTATGAAGAGAAAAAAGTGCAAACGTTGTTTGGCGAAGCTGAAATCATCACTAAAGTTTCACAACCCATTGAAAAGATTGCCCGCTTATATGCCGAACGGATGAAAACAATTTGGAAACACGTAACAGATGAGCCACTAGTCTTGAAAAACAGGAACGGCTCTCCTATTTTTCATTTTGTGTTCGCATCCAACAATCAGAACGCAATGAATATTGCCAAACAAATAATCAAAAACATTTAACCTATGGCACAATCAAGCATAGAATGGACTGAAATGACTTGGAACCCCACAACAGGTTGCGATAAAATTTCGGCAGGTTGCAAATTTTGCTATGCCGAAGTGATGGCAAGGCGATTGAAAGCAATGGGTGTAGAAAAATATGCCAATGGCTTTGAGTTGGCTATTCACGAAGATGAATTACAAACGCCTTACACTTGGAAAAAATCGAAAATGGTTTTTGTAAATTCAATGAGCGACTTGTTTCACAAAGACGTTCCTGTAGAGTTTATTCAAAAGGTTTTCAGGGTAATGAAAGAAAATCCTCAACACGTTTTTCAAATTTTGACAAAACGGGCTGATGTGCTTTTGTATTACGACAAAGAAGGTTTATTGGATTGGACCCACAACATTTGGATGGGTGTTTCTGTAGAAAGCGAAAAAGTGATGAAACGAGTTGATTTATTGCGACAGACCAATGCAAGAATAAAGTTTTTAAGTTGCGAGCCCTTAATCAGTTCTTTACCTGACTTAAACTTAAATGGAATTGATTGGGTGATTGTTGGTGGCGAAAGCGGCAGAACGCCACGCCCAATGAAAAAGGAATGGGTTTTAGAAATTAAACAGCAGTGTGAAGAATCAGATATTCCTTTCTTCTTTAAACAGTGGGGTGGAACAAATAAAAAGAAGACTGGCAATCTACTTGATGGAGAAAAGTATTTAGAGATGCCAGAAGTGATTGAAATTTAATGAGCGAACAGGACAAAAATACCGAAGGCTTCATCCCCACACACGGTGGTTACCGCAATTTGTTTAGTTATCAGAAAGCGGAAATCATCTATGATGGCACCGTGTATTTTACCAATCGCTTTTTTAACAAGTACGACCGCACAGCGGGGCAAATGGTGCAGGCTGCTCGTAGTGGTAAGCAGAATATTGCAGAGGGGAGCATGGCTTCTGCCACATCCAAAGAAACAGAAATCAAACTTACTAATGTTGCCCGCGCCAGTTTAGAAGAACTGCAAATAGACTTTGAAGATTTTTTGAGAACTCAAAAGCTACCAATTTGGGATAAAGAACATCGCCTAGTGGCTCGCCTGCGAGAACTCAACAAAAGTGTGGCCAAGCCCACTTACGAAACATTCCAAAAAGCCATTGAGCACGAAAGCCCTGAGATTTGTGCCAATACGATAATTACATTAATTAAAATTTGCACTTATCTGCTGAAACAGCAGATAAAACAATTGGAAACCGCTTTTATCAAAGAAGGTGGTTTGAGAGAAAGAATGACCAAGGCGAGAATAGACGAGAGAAATAAAATGAAATAATTTTCGTGGGACTCCTGCGGCTTCGTGGGACTCCTGCGACTTCGTGGGACTCCTGCGACTTCGTGCGACTCCTGCGACTTCGTGGGGCTCCTGCGACTTCGTGGGACGCTGTCGCCCGTGTCGCACAGGTCCGGCGAAACTAAATAGAGAGTAAAAAAATGAACGAAGCAGAAACAAGAGCAGAACGCACAGACCCAAAGCTAAAGGCTTCTGGTTGGGACGTTGTGGAAGGCTCTAAAGTCCTTCGTGAATACAAAATAGCGGCAGGTAAAATTCAAACAGGTGGTTGGCGAGTCAAACGTGATATTGCCGACTATGTATTGATTTACAAAAGGGGATTTAGACGGGCTACCGTTATGACCAATGGTAGGACCACAACATCGTAAAAATAGAAATCAAAGATTTAACTATTTCTGAAGCTACGAACGATAAGCTTATGAAAAAACTAGCGAAAAAACCCATACGATTAAAAAGGACATAGTTAAGTTGTTTTGCTAGTTAAGTAATTGATATGAAAACAAATAGAAAAATAATTTTGAAAAGATTTACAGAAATCAAAAATAGTTATACCTTCGCATTAACAGTACCCGTTCAGCATACCGTAAGATCTGCTAGCGGGTCATTCTTTTTTTATAGCTATGGCAAATAAAGTTCCGCACTCCATTGCAGACCAAGTTGCCTTGCTCAAACAGCGAGGAATGCTCTTCAAAGATGAGCCATCTACACACCATTTTTTAGAAAACATTAGTTACTACCGACTCAAAGGTTATTGGTGGGATATGCAAGCAGACTATACGCTGCATACTTTAAAACCCAACACCTACTTTGAAGACATTGTAGACCGCTATACTTTTGACAGGCACTTGCGTTTGATTCTGTTTGATGCCATAGAACGTATTGAAATTGCCCTGCGTACAAAAATGATCTACCATCTTTCAATGTCGTATGGTGGTTTATGGTATTTGAACCCAAATCTATTTGAAACGACTCCACTACCATCAGACGCAAACATAACTATTTATCAAAACACCATTCTTGAACTCAAAAAGGAATTTTTCAGAAGTCAGGAAATTTTCATCAAAGAACAAAGACGAAGATATCCCAACCAAGATGCAGATGCTTGGAAAATAATGGAAGTTGCTTCTATGGGAACTTTGTCGAAACTATATAAGAATTTAAAACACCAGCTACCCGAAAAGGCAACTATAGCTAAAGAAATGGGATTGAACCTCCATAGCGAATTATCAAGTTGGTTAGAAGCAATTACTTATGTTAGAAATATCATAGCTCATCATTCCAGACTTTGGAGCAGAAATATGGTCAAAGTGCCTACATTAAATTTGAATAACCCACTTTCTGTTTGGCTCGATAAACCTTTAACCCCTGTTCAAACTAAGAAACCATTTTTAATCATTAGTGCAATGGTTTACTTGTGCAATCAAGTAACCCCTAATCATCAAATTAAAAGTAAAATTTTAGATCTATTTTCTAATAATCCTAACATTCCAATCTATAAAATGGGGTTTTTGAATAATTGGAAAAACCAAGGACTATGGAAATAACCATTGGCTATAACAGCGGTACCTGTTGCACAACGCGAATGATGTAAACTTAATAGATATTTTTTGATTGGACATTTTTCTAAAAAATGAATCTAATTAATTGTATATCAATAGAAAACAAGATTAACCACCCACAGCCCAACCCCGAAGGGGTGAAATGATTATAACAATGAACATACCACTTACAATAAAACCCTGAAGGGGTGAAATAAATGCCACCCCTTCGGGGTTGGGATACCCCTCGTTAATGTATTTCTATAATCCTAACACCCCTTTGGGGTTGGGATACCCTTCGTTAACGTATTTCTATAATCCTAACACCCCTTCGGGGTTGGGATACCCTTCGTTAACGTATTTCTATAATCTTGCCACCCCTTCGGGGTTGGGATACCCCTCGTTAACGTATTTCTATAATCCTGACACCCCTTCGGGGTTGAAATGCCATTTCTATACCGGATGCTATAATCTTGCCACCCCTTCGGGGTTAAAATGCCATTTCTATACCGGATGCTATAATCTTGCCACCCCTTCGGGGTTGGGATACCCTTCGTTAACGTATTTCTATAATCTTGCCACCCCTTCGGGGTTGGGATACCCTTCGTTAACGCATTTCTATAATCCTAACACCCCTTCGGGGTTGGGATACCCTTCGTTAACGCATTTCTATAATCCTAACACCCCTTCTCGGGGTTGGGATACCCTTCGTTTACGCATTTCTATAATCCTAACACCCCTTCTCGGGGTTGGGATACCCTTCCGCATTTCTATAATCCTAACACCCCTTCGGGGTTGGGATACCTTTCGTTAACGTATTTCTATAATCCTAACACCCCTTCGGGGTTTATTTGAGTTTTGGTTTGCATTGAGCTATAATCTTTTCATCCCTTCGGGATTGCAGAACAAAATCGGTGTTCTATTGAGCAAAATCTGTAAGAAAAGCGATAAGTGCTCAATAGAGATGCTCAATAGAAATCAAAAAAATATGCCATTAACATACAATATTATTCAAACGTGGAACTGCGAGACTGGTTGTTGCCAATGTTGATGAATGGGCAGGTAAGGTGTCTGAACGGTGATTTTTGTGATTAAATGATTTACTATGATTAATGAGCAGTATAAATATTCCGAACTAACCTCCAAAATTATTGGCTGTGCAATAACCGTGCACAAAGCATTGGGTAATGGTTTTCAAGAAGTTATTTATCAGAGAGCCTTGGCTATCGAAATGGGCTTGGCCGACATTTCGTTCAATAGAGAGTTTGAAATGCCCATTTTCTATCGCGAAGAACAAATAGGCACAAGAAGAGTAGATTTTTTGGTTGAAGGTGTAATTTCTGTTGAACTAAAAGCAATTACCAAGTTAGAAGATGTTCACTTTGCTCAAGCTATAAATTATTTGGAGGCATATAATTTAGAAATTGGTTTGCTTATCAATTTTGGTGAAATTAGCTTGAATTTCAAGCGGCTCACCAACAAGAAATTTAAATCACCAGAATCACAAAAATCAAATAAATCATAGTTCAGACAATTGATTATGGCAGCAGAGCCGAGCATAAAATATGGGAATTAGCTATGGCAAGAATCAGTTCAAGTACACTTTTTAATTTCACAGACAGTATTGACCATTTGGTGAACAATCTGAAAAATGGTTTCAACACTTACAAGTTGCAACTTTACAACCAACCAATCAGGAAACATGGAAGAACAACAAAAGCATGCCAACGAACCACTTTCGCAACCAGACACCACCCCAAAAGTCACAGGAATTGGGGGGATTTTCTTCTTCTCGGACCAGCCCGAAAAGACAAAAGAATGGTATGCAGAAAATTTGGGACTTGAAGTGAACCAATGGGGTTCAAGTTTTGAATTTAGAAATGCAAACAGGCCAGACGAGATAAACTACCTGCAATGGAGCCCGTTTAAGCAGGGAAGCGAATATTTCTCGCCTTCCAAAAAAGAATTTATGATAAACTATCGGGTTCAAAACATTGAAGGACTGGTGAACAAACTCCAAAACAATGGCGTAACCATTCTTGACAGCATAGAAACCTATGACTATGGAAAGTTTGTGCACATTATGGACGCAGAAGGCAATAAGATAGAACTTTGGGAACCCATTGATAGTGTGTTTACGGCTATGGGCGGCAAGACCACCAAATAGCACGCATATGCCAATAAAACCAACTACAGAAACAGAAAGCCCCCTGCTTAAAACAGCGTTTTAGGAAAGTTTGGTTGACGTGTAAGCTTATAGCTTTGTGATTCTCTTCAAGCGTAATGTTATTCAATACAATATTATATGGAGCTATCACAACGAGACTTTGATGAAGTGGAATTAGTAGGCAAACTACTTATGAAAATTGACAATCTAGATTTGGCTTATGTTGAATCTGTAATGGACGATATTCAGAAAAGACAGCCATTTATTCTTTCCATTATTTCAGGATTACGAATGGACGTAACGCCTTTGGAATTGGAAGAAATTGTAAAGTTGCATTTTCTTATTTGGGATTACTTTAAGAGCAGTAAAAATGTACAAACAATAAAAATAACCGAAGAACTTTTCGAGAAAGTTCTGAAACGAAACTTTGCCTTGCTTCAAAGTGCCGAAGGAATATCGGAAGACCAACAAGCCATTTTATTTGGCAATGATTTACAAAATTTGAAAGCAAAAGCCTTGATGATGGCCGTATTGTTTAGGTTTAAGGATCACCCTGCCTTAAAAAGTATGCTAAAAAATTTGGAATTTAGTGTTTTACTTGGCATGAAAGCATTAATTGAATGCTTAGAAATAATTTCAATGGGCAAGAAGTAAGTCGATTTTCAGAAGACTAAACTCGCCCAATTAATTGAAACTTTTCTGTCTCCGCAAAACCTGTTTAATCCGGGTCTATGCTAACCCATTTTTAACGCTGCTCAGAAATATTTTGGCCTTTATATGGGTAATCAAAGCGCCAGGGATTGCAGCGGAAAGCCCACAGCCGCCTCAACCTAAAGCGTCCAGCTTAATCCTTACCATCCTTTAATCCTAAAAATCATGTTCAGACAATAGCGGCGAGGACTTGGAGCGGAAAGCCCGGCCCACAAGGGGCCAATACATTAATGATACTCGACTGTTTTATATGCCCCTTGTGGGGGCGCCCAAATGATGTTCATTTTTAGCGTTCTAGGCCGTTGGCAAGCGTTGCTGTGTTTTGGCCATAAAGCGCCAAACAAAGGCCGCTGCGGCCAGGGTAAGGCCTATAGCGAGCGACCACCAAATGCCTACTACCCCACCCTTTAATTCTATGCCCCACCACCAGGCTAAGGGCAGGGTTATTACCCAATAGGCGGTAAAGGCCAATATGGTCGGCATTTTTACATCCGAAATGCCTCGTAGGGCGCCAAGTCCTACCACTTGGAGGCCATCGCTTATTTGAAAGAATACAGCAATTACAAGCAAATGGGCGCTGAGGGCTATTACTTCCGGATCGGAGGTGTACAATTGGGGGAACCAATTGCGGGCAAGCACAAACACCAATCCGGAAAAGAGCATCCATATACCGGCCATTAAAAAACCGGCTTTGCCTACCTGCTGAACGCCTTTGCTGTTCCGACGTCCGAGTTCTTGCCCAACGCGAACGGTTACGGCGGCGGCTATGCCCGACGCTGCCATATAGCTTATGCTGGCCAGGCTTATGGCCACTTGGTGTGCTGCCAAGGGAATGGGCCCCAGACTTCCTATAATAACCGCTGCCAGAGCAAATGCCCCTACTTCAAAAATGTATTGCAAGCCGGAGGGAATGCCGATTTGCAGTATGCGTTTCATGGTGTTGAAATTGAGGTTTTGAAACGGATTTCGTATTCGGTATGGGGCAAATCGCTTTCTGTTTACAATGTATAGGTACATGGCCACCACCATAGCCACCCGCGAGGCCAGGGTGGCATAACCTGCGCCCATAAGCCCCATGGCAGGTAATCCGAATTTGCCGTATATGAGCAAATAATTTAAAAAGATGTTGAGGAGGTTGGCCGAAAGGGTTATGGCCATAGCGGTTTTGGTATCGCTCATGCCTTCGGCAAACTGTTTAAAAGTCATAAAAACCATAAAAGGCAAAATGCCGGCCGAGAGAATGAGAAAATAAGGAGATGCCAGGCGCAAAACTTCGCTGTTTTGTTTCATAAAAGGCAAGGCAAACCAAAGGGCCAACAGCAGAGCAAAAAGGGCCAGACCGAATACCGTATTAACCACCAAACCGTGGCGGAAATAATTTTGGATGGCCGAATGGTTTTGTTCGCCATCGCTTTTGGCTACGAGTGGCGTTAGGCCATAAGAAACGCCTATGCCAAAAACCAATACCAGCACAAAAACGCTGTTGGCAAAGGCCGAGGCCGCTAAAGGCATGGTTCCGGTTTGGCCTATCATAATGCTGTCGGCCACACCTACCGATACGTGGCCCAATTGACTGAGCATAACCGGCCAGGCCAGCTTGACTAAGTGGCTAAATTCAGAACCCTTTAAAAACATGTCAGGTGGTTATTCTTCTTCGTCGTAACGCGAAATCTCGCGGTCGTAGAAAGCCTGGGCCTCGCCAATTAGTTTGGCCACCTCATCTTCTAACTCGCTGGGGTCTTCGGCTTCTAAATCGTCGAACCACTCCAAATTATCGTCGGCTAAATCCAAAACAAAGCGAGGATATTCGGTATGGATTACAAAAACCGATTCGGGAAAATCGGTATTGTCGCCTAAAATAAACTTGGGTATCATGACCTATAGATTTCGACAAAAGTAACCAAAGGGCTTGGGCTGTGGGGTACATTTGTGCAATGCGCATTTTGTTAAACTTTTCAGAAGTACAATTGTCCGATTTACAGCGGGTGGCAGCCGAATTGCTCCATTGGGGCGAAGGCGGGGTGGTGGCGTTTTACGGAGGACTTGGAGCCGGCAAAACCACGTTGGTGGCCGAAGTAGTGAAGGCATTGGGCGGAAAGCAAAAAGCCAGCAGCCCGACATTTTCATTGGTTCAGTCTTACGATTGCGGGGCTATTGGGGAAGTTTACCATTTTGACTTTTTTAGACTTAAGCATTTGGAAGAGGCCCTTGATTTAGGTGCCGATGCGTATTTTTATTCCGGAAGCTGGTGTTTTGTAGAATGGCCTGAATTGGTAGAGTCCTTGTTGCCGGAAAAGCACTTAAAAGTTCGTATTTTGCACGAAAACACCCCATTGCGCCAAATTAGTTTTGAACGCCACCTATGAGCAAATCCCCTTTTTTAGATTTTTCGACTTACGCCCTGCCTTTGGCCGAAACCCTGGAAGTAAAAAAGCACCGCCGTCAATTGGAAATTGGCATTCCGAAAGAAACCTGCTTGGAAGAAAAGCGCATTGCTTTAAGTCCGGAGGCTGTAGGTTTACTGGTAAATGAAGGGCATACGGTTTTAATTGAAACCGGCGCAGGCGAGGGGGCACGCTATTCGGACCGCGATTATTCGGAAGTGGGAGCGCAGTTGGTTTACAGTGCCGAAGCGGTGTTTAAGGCGCCTATTTTACTAAAAGTAGAACCGCCCAGCGATGAAGAAATAAACTGGATGCAGCCAAGGCAACTGCTCATTAGCGCGCTTCAACTAAAAATGCGCCAAAAAGCGTATTTTGAAAAGCTGATGGCCAAAAAGGTTACCGCCATTTCGTACGAGGGTTTGCACGACGAGGATGGATTAGCGCCCATAGTGCGGTCTATGAGTGAAATTGCCGGCAGTACGGCGGTATTGGTAGCAGCCGAATACCTGAGCAATACCCGAGAAGGATTGGGTTATTTGTTGGGGGGCGTTGCAGGGGTTCCTCCCACCGAGGTGGTGATTGTGGGGGCAGGAACCGTAGGCACTTTTGCAGCGCGTACCGCTCTTGGATTGGGCGCAAGGGTAAAGGTTTTCGACCGATCTCTAAGTCGGTTAAGAAGGCTACAAGAGGCATTGCATGCCCCTTTAAGCACCTGCATTCTACAACCCCATTTATTGGCAAAGGCTTTAAAGCATTGTGAGGTGGCCATCGGGGCTTTGAGAAGTGAATCGGGGCGTACCCCTTGTGTGGTAAGCGCCAGTATGGTTGAAAACATGAAAAACGGAGCGGTGGTGGTAGATGTGAGTATTGACCAAGGAGGGGTATTCGAAACCAGCGAGCCCACCAATCATTCCAAACCAATTTTCACCCGTCATGGGGTTATTCATTACTGCGTGCCCAATATTCCAAGCAGGGTAAGCCGAACGGCCAGTTTTTCGCTGAGCAATGTGCTGGGACCGTTGTTGATTGAAATGGGCGATTTGGGCGGGGTAGATGGGGTTTTGCAGCACAAATTGGGCATTCGCAATGGGCTGTATTTGTACAACGGCATTTTAACTTCGCGGGCTTTGGGCGATTATTTCGAATTGCCTTATACCGAATCTGATCTCTTTTTTTGATGGCCTTGCCTTTTCACAAACGTTTGTTTTGGTACCTAATTGGCGCAGCCTTGGGTACCTTATTGTCGGTTTTTTTGTTTAGCGGACGCGATATTGGATGCAGTTATTTCCCTAACGACCGCGTATTAAGCGATTTCCGTAAAAAAGAAATGGTTGTTCCGAACGAAATGCTAGGAGCCATGCAAGCCCTTGGGGTGGATACCAACGCTTTAAAAAACCAATTGCTAAATGGCAAGGTTGATTTTGAAAACAGTCAGACCAAACTCGATTCTTGCAAAACCTATTGGGTAATAAGTGCCGATGAAAAGGATGCCTTTAGGTTTAAGGCCGAATGGCAAAACTGTTCTAAACAGTTGCGGCTGTTGCAAATTAAAACCTATTCAGCGCCTTAACGGAGGGCTTACTCATCGTAGCTCACCACCACCTTTTCGCTTCGTGGATGGCTTTGACAGGTAAGTACATAGCCCGCCTCCACCTCTTCATCTTCGAGGGCATAGTTCATAGCCATTTCTACCTCACCTTCTAACACTTTAGCGCGGCAGGTACAGCAAACGGCTCCTTTACAGGCAAAGGGCACATCGGCCCCGGCATCGAGCGCTGCATCCAAAATAGATTTGCCATCGCTGCCAATGCTAAAATGGGTTTCTTCGGTATCGAGAATAACCGTTACCTCCGAAATGATTTGGCCTTTGTTTGCAGATGGATTGCGTTTGTTTTCGAGTCCAGGCGCACCGGGCGTGCTAAACAATTCGAAAAGAATACGGTCTTTGCCAACCCCTAGTTTTTGCAGGCTTAGGCTAAGGTCGTTTATCATATCGCCGGGGCCGCATAGGTAGAAGTACTTTATCGAATCGGCCTTAAAGAAGGCCTTAGAGAAGGCTTCGCATTTGGCTCCATCAATTCGGCCTTTTAATAAATCGCTGCCTTGGTCTTCGCGGCTAAGAATATAATGCACCTCTAATCGCCCCATAAAGCGGTTTTTGAGGTCTTCGAGTTCTTCTTTAAAAATAACAGAAGCCGTATTCCGATTGCCATAAAACAAAACGAAGCTGCTTTTGGCCTCGGTTTCGAGTGTGGTTTTCAGGATGCTTAAAATTGGGGTGATGCCTGAGCCGGAAGCGAAAGCCACATATTGGGCGCTTTCACTGGGCAAAAGAGGCTTGTGAAAATTGCCTTCCGGGGTCATCACTTCCAAACGCTCGCCTTTTTGCAATTCTTCGTTGGCATAGGTAGAAAACTTACCGCCCGGCACTTTTTTGATGGCCACGCGCAATTCTCCTTCCAAGGGGCTGCTGCAAATGGAGTAAGATCGGCGAATTTCTTCTCCTCCAATGCGATTTCTCAAGGTTAAATACTGTCCCGCAATGAAGCGATAATCTTCTTTTAAATGGGTTGGAACCTCGAAAGCCACCGAAACACAATCGCTTGTTTCCTTTCTTACATCTTTAATTACCAAAGCATTGAAGCCCGGCTTACGGCGTTCGGCAGACTTGCGTTGTAAATCTTCTTTCTTTGATTTACGCTTAAAAAAATTGAGCATGGAGGGGTAAATTCTGGATTGCAAATTAATACAAGAACACTTAGGCCTTGTTATCGTTTAAAGGACAGTTAAATTTGTGAACTCATTACCTAAGAAACCATGGGCGAAATAACATTAGAAGAGCGCTTCCAGCAGTACGTTGATGCCGAGAACAAGGTTGAAGCCAAAGACTGGATGCCCGATGCGTATCGCAAAAACCTCATCCGTCAAATTAGCCAACACGCCCACAGCGAAGTGGTGGGTATGTTGCCCGAAGCCAATTGGATTTCGAGGGCGCCAAGTTTAAGGCGCAAAGTGGCCTTGCTTGCCAAGGTTCAAGATGAAGCAGGACATGGCTTGTATTTATATTCAGCAGCCGAAACTCTAGGAATAGACCGCAGCGAATTGGTAGACGATTTGCTGAACGGCAAAGCCAAATACTCGTCTATTTTCAATTATCCTACCCGAAGCTGGGCTGATATTGGCGCCATAGGTTGGTTGGTAGATGGGGCCGCCATTGCCAATCAGGTTATGCTTTGCCGCACCAGTTATGGCCCATACGCTCGTGCCATGGTGCGCATTTGCAAAGAAGAAAGTTTTCACCAACGTCAAGGCTACGAAATTATGCTGGCCTTGGCCAAAGGCACGTCTGAGCAAAAGGATATGGCGCAAGACGCCCTTAACCGCTGGTGGTGGCCATCGCTTATGATGTTTGGTCCTACAGACGACCATTCACCCAATTCGGCCATGAGCTTAAAATGGAAGATTAAGCGAAAGACCAACGACGAGCTTCGTCAGGAATTTATTGATAAAACCGTTCCTCAGGCGCTCTATTTAGGGCTAAGTCTTCCGGATAAAGACCTTAAGTGGAATGAAAGCAAAAAGGGCTATGACTTTGGCGCCATAAATTGGGAGGAATTTTACCATGTTATTGCTGGGCAGGGCCCATGCAATGCCCAACGTTTGAACGACCGCCAAAAGGCTCATGCTGAAGGGGCCTGGGTGCGCGAAGCGGCCAATGCCTATGCCAAAAAACAAGCTCAACGCAAAAACCAACAAGGGCAGGCTGCTTAAACTGTATTTTAGCCCCCCTCCTAACCCCCACAACCATGCAAGAAAGCGATAACTGGCAAATCTGGGAAATCTTCATTCGCAGTAAAAACGGTCTTAGCCACAAGCACGTAGGCAGTTTGCACGCTCCCGATGCCGATATGGCCATAAAAAATGCCCGCGACGTTTATACCCGCCGCAGCGAAGGCGTTAGCATTTGGGCGGTGCCCTCAAAGGCCATTACCGCTTCAAGTCCCGACGAAAAAGACCCTTTGTTTGCGCCTGCCGACGACAAAGTTTACCGACATCCAACTTTTTACGACATACCCGATGAGGTAGGTCATATGTAGGAATTATGACCAACCATCTTTACTCTTATACCTTGGCTTTGGCCGACGATGCCCTTATTTTAGGTCAGCGTTTAGGCGAATGGTGCGGACATGGTCCTGTGCTTGAACAAGACATTGCCCTTACCAACATTGCCCTCGACCATTTAGGTCAGGCGAGGATGCTGCTTCAATATGCAGCCCGACAAATAGGTGGAAATGCCACCGAAGACAGCCTTGCGTTTTTTCGGAATGAGCATGAATTTAAAAATTTGCTTATTACCGAATTGCCCAACAGCGATTGGGCATATACCTTGGTGAAGTTGTTTTTTTACGATACGTTCAATTACTTTCAAACCGAAGGTCTTTTAAACAGCCAAAATCAGGAACTTAAGGCCGTGGCCCAAAAAGCCATTAAGGAAGTGGGTTATCATGCCCAGTTTTCAGCTGAGTGGGTAATTAGAATGGGCGACGGAACCGAAGAAAGCCATCAAAGGGCACAAAAAGCCATTAATGATTTGTGGATGTTTACCGGTGAATGTTTTGTTCCAAACGAAGCGATGAACGAAATGACTTTAGCCGGCATTGCCCCCGATTATCCGGCTTTGGCCCCGGCCTGGAAAGATAAGGTGGGCGAGATATTGGAAATAGCCGGCTTAAAAATGCCCGAAACCACATGGATGCAATCGGGTGGACGCCAAGGGCAACATACCGAATACATGGGCAAGCTATTGGCCGAAATGCAGCACCTCCCGCGCACCTACCCCAACGCTGTTTGGTAAACATGCACCCCCATTTGCCCGATCCTCAACAAGTACTTGAAACGGTCTCAGATCCCGAAATACCCGTTTTGAGTGTACTTGATATGGGCATTATTCGGAATGTGTCTGAAAACCACGAGCCACTTATCATTACCATCACCCCAACCTATTCGGGTTGCCCGGCCATGGACACCATAGAGGCCGATATTAAATCAGCCTTTTATAAGGCAGGTTATCATAAAATAGAGGTTATTACAGTTCTTGACCCGCCCTGGACAACCGACTGGATGAGTGAAGCAGGCAAGACCAAACTTGAGGCCTATGGCATTGCCCCCCCTAATGGCCACTCAGCCGATAAACGCCATTTATTTGGGCAGGCCCCCGAAGTACGTTGTCCGCAATGTAAAAGTGTGAATACACGTCGCATTAGCCAGTTTGGATCAACCCCTTGCAAGGCTTTGTACCAATGCAACGATTGTCTGGAGCCATTCGACTACTTCAAGTGTATTTAAAGGCGATCATGCAGGTATTGTGGCTTTAATCTTAAGCCAAAGCCAGAACGGTTATTTTTTGGATTGACGCAAGGCTTCAAGCTCCAATACATGATCGCGAAGGGCGGCAGCCGTAATAAAGTCGAGGGCTTTGGCTGCTTTTTCCATTTCTTTTCGGGTTTTATCAATCGCCTTTTCAATACCGGCCTTGTCACGGTAATCTATTTTCGAATCTGCGGCCAGCACACTTGCATTGGGCAACTCTTTGTATGAGGATTTGCTTCCGGCCGCCATGGTTTGGGCCATGATTTGGGCTTTGCTCTTGTTCAAGGCTGTGGGCACCAAACCGTTGGCCTTGTTGTAGGCTTGCTGTTTAAGTCTGCGCCTATAGGTTTCGTCAATGGTTTTTTGCATGCTGTCGGTTATTTTATCGGCATACATAATGGCCATTCCATTCAGGTTTCGGGCAGCCCGGCCAATGGTTTGCACCAAAGAACGTTCGCTTCGTAAAAACCCTTCTTTGTCAGCATCCAAAATGGCCACCAAACTCACTTCGGGTAGGTCAAGCCCTTCCCTCAGCAGGTTTACGCCAATCAATACATCGAACAAACCCAAACGCAAATCGCGCATAATTTCTACACGTTCCAAAGTATCCACATCGCTGTGAATGTATCTGCAACTAATGCCAAAGCGGGTGAGGTATTTGGTCAATTCTTCGGCCATCCGTTTGGTGAGGGTGGTAACCAAAACCCTTTCGTCTATTTCCGAACGCTTACGAATTTCTTCCAGTAAATCATCAACCTGATTCTCACTGGGTCTAACTTCTATGATGGGGTCGAGCAATCCTGTGGGGCGAACCACTTGTTCTACAAATACACCCTGGGTTTTTTCCAGTTCGTAATCGGCCGGAGTGGCGCTTACATAAATAACTTGGTTTTGAAGGGTTTCAAATTCTTCAAATCTAAGCGGCCGGTTGTCCATGGCTGCAGGTAAACGAAAACCGTATTCCACCAGATTTTCTTTACGGCTTCTATCCCCTCCATACATGGCCCTTACCTGCGAAACGGTTACATGGCTTTCGTCTATAACCATTAAAAAATCGTTGGGGAAATAATCCAGAAGGCAAAAAGGACGCGTTCCTGGCTTTCTGCCGTCTAAATATCGGCTGTAGTTTTCTATGCCAGAACAATAACCCAATTCGCGAATCATTTCGAGGTCGAAATTGGTGCGTTCCTCAATGCGTTTGGCTTCTAAAAGCCTTCCCTGCTTATTAAAGAAGCCGATTTGGTCCACCAAATCATCCTGAATGCTGTGAATGGCTTGCTGTAGTTGGCTTTTGCCGGTTACAAATAAATTGGCCGGATAGATGCGTACTTGTTGTAAAACTTCCAGGTCGTGAGGATGTTCGGGATGATAAGCCTCTATGCGTTCAACTTCGTTTCCCCAAAAATGAAAGCGGTAAACCAAATCGGCATAAGCGGGATAAATCTCTACCACATCGCCCTTCACTCTAAAATTACCTCTTCCAAACTGGGCTTCTGTTCTGGCATAAAGGGCATTCACAAATGCGTGCAAAAGGGCGTTTCGAGCCAATGTCATGCCGCTTTCCACTTGCACCATTTGGGCGTAAAACGTTTCCGGATTGCCCATACCGTATAAGCAAGATACGCTGGCCACCACCAAAACATCGCGCCTGCCCGAAAGCAAGGATGTGGTAGTGCTCAACCGCATTTTTTCTATTTCATCGTTTATCGACAGGTCCTTTTCAATGTATGTCCCACTGCTGGGGATATACGCCTCCGGCTGATAATAATCGTAGTACGAAACGAAATACTCCACGGCATTGTCGGGAAAGAACTGTTTAAACTCGCCGTACAATTGGGCCGCCAAGGTTTTGTTGTGGCTGAGGACTAAGGTGGGTTTTTGCACCTTCTCCACCACATTGGCAATGGTAAATGTTTTTCCCGATCCCGTTACCCCCAAAAGGGTTTGATAGCGTTCGCCCTGAAAAAGCCCATTGGCCAGTTTTTCGATGGCTTGTGGCTGGTCGCCGGTTGGACTGAACTCAGACTGAAGCCTAAATGCCATGTTATGATTTTTCTGCTGCGGTTTGTTTGAGCAGTTTCATTCGGTTCTTGAGTTCGACAATGCGTTCTTGCTGGTGTTCGATGTTTCGGTTAATCTCTGCCAGCATAGGGTTGTTAGGCTTAGAAAACTTGAAAAACTGTATGTTGTTCTCCAATTGCAACAGCTCTTTTTTGGCCTCTTCCAATTGCTTCAACAAAAACTGCTTTTCGCGGTCAAGAGCCGTATCGTCGTGACCAAGTTCTTCCAAACGGCTTTCAAACTGCATTCTGGAAGCCTCCTGCCGGTCTATTTTAAGCATATCGAATCCCTTTTTCACCAAATCGTCGAAGGTCTGATCTATGCCTCTTTCATCTTGAGGAACGTAACCAATTTGACGATAGGCTTTCATAAAGGCATTCAAAGCCTTTTTATCCGGCTTTTCACCGCTGTTAAGCTGTTCTTCAAAGGCCTTAACCAAAGCTTGTTTGGCTTCTAAGTTTTGAATAAGGGCTTGATTGGCTTCGTTGTTTTTACTCTTCAATCGGTCAAAGAAATGGTTACAGGCCTCACGAAATGCGAACCACAATTTGTCGCCTTCGCGTTTGCCAACCGGGCCCGATTTTTTCCAATCGGCTTGTAAGCGCTTGAGTTTATCTGCCGTGCCTTTCCAATCGTCGCTGTCTTTTAATTCCAGCGCTTTCTCCAGCAAGGCCTTCTTGCGATCAAGATTTTCTTTGAACTCGGCTTTTATATGCTTGTAAAACTCGTTTCGGTGGTGCTGGAACTGTTTAAGGGCCTGTTTGGCTTCTTCCCAAACCAAGTCGTTATCAGGGTGGTTAATACGCCCTAATTTCTTAAAGTTCTCGAAAATGGCTTCAAACTCGGCTCCGGCCTTTTGCCAATCAGGGGTTGATTTTAATCCTTCTGTGGCAAACTGTTGCAATTGAATAAGAAGCTCTCGTTTTTGCTGAATACGGGCCTCATTTTTGGCAACTTGCTCTTGAAGGTACTCGTTTCTGCGTTCGTGAATGGCTTTGGTAACAGCGCTAAACTTCTGCCAAATTTCTTCTTTTTGGGCATCTTCAACTGGACCAATTCGCTTCCAGGCCAAATGCAATTTGTCGAGCTCCGATAAGGCTTCTTTTAAGGACGATTTGGCCAACAAGGCTTCGACTTTGCTCACCAATTCCAATTTGGCCTCGAGGTTTTTCTTAAAATCAAGCTCGCGCAATTCGCGGTTAATCTTAAGCAAATCGTAAAAGCGCTCACACTGGTGGTGGAACGATTGCCACACATCGTCGCTTTGCTCTTTCGGAATGGGTCCTATGCTCCTAAAGCGTTCCTGAATGTTCTTAAATTCCTGATAGGCCGAACCCATGTTTTCGCCATTGTCAATGAGCATTCTTAGCTCTTCAATCAAACTGCGCTTGGCGGCCAGATTTTGGTTGAGGTCTTTTTCAAGGTGCTTGTAAAAAGCCCTGCGGTTTTCGCGGTACTGCTGAAGCACGCTGCGCCAAGCATCGCGTTTGGGGTTATGGAAACGGAAATCGATAGAATTCCCCCCGGCTTCCAGAAACTGTTCTTCGGCTTGTTTATAATCGGCATCAAAACGGGGCTCCAGCACCGCTTTCATACCTTCAAAATAAGGCTTTAGCTCCGAAATGGCTTTTTCGGTCAATACTTTTTCGGCCAATAGCAAAAGCTCGTCTGTCGACATTTCATGAAAGTCGGGCAATTCCTGACTGTGGCTTTCATCCGATTCTACAGATTCTTTTTCCTCTTCTGTAGGCCCTTCAGCCGTGGCTTCTGTTTCTACCAACTCAGTTGGCTCGGTTTCCGGTTGAGATTCCGGTTGAGTTGCCATTTCGATGGTTTCCGAAGGGTTGGCTGAGTTGCTTTCCTCGCTTGGGTGGTTTAAGTCCATTGCCTCTAATTGTTCAACCATTTCTGGTTTGTTTTCTACGCTGTTGGTAGTGATTTTGTTCTGTTCTTCCATGATGCCTTTCTGTGGCCAGTGAGTTGCAAAAATAGCCGTTCAATTGGTCTGTTAATGATGCTTTTGCCAAATCTCCCAAGAAAGCATGGCTTGATGTCTTAACATTGGGTCTCCATTGCAGGTTTTAGCGCCTTTTTCCGCCCCTTTTTTCATGAATAAAGTTGTTACCGGATTGTAAACCAGATCAAAAAGCCAATGGTTTTCATTTAGCAAGTGGTAAGGCAAGGGGGGGGCTTGTTCTGTATTAGGGAAAGTGCCCAAGGGGGTGCAATGCACCAAAAGCGGGTGGCTGCTGAGCCATTTTTCGTCGATGTCTTGGAATAAAAGAGGCGCTTGGCGTCGGCCAACGGATTGGTGTGGAATGCCCAACCTATCTAAACCCGCCTTGACCGCTGAAGCGGCACCACCTTGACCCAAAACCAATGCCCCTTTAGGCTTATCGCCACCTAAAAAGGCTTCTAAAGCCATAACAAATCCTCCCACATCGGTATTAAACGCTTTCCAACCCTTGGGGGTTAGCACTAAGGTGTTGGCGGCTTCAATTTGCTCACAAAGCGGATCCAATTCATCTACATGAGACAGAATCTCACGCTTATACGGATGGGTTACATTAAGACCTACCAAGCGGTTTTCTTCTGCCCATGTTTTAAAATGGCCTATGTGTTCGAGTGGATAGCTTTGATACCGATAGCGCTGGCTAAGGCCTTCGCGCTCAAAAAGCGCTTTAAAAAATGCGGGTGAAAAGCTGTGCGTTAGAGGGTAGCCAATAAGTCCAAGTTCTAAAATCACCTTAAAGAATTAGGCCGATTTCTTCTCTCCCAATTTTTCCAAAAACCAAATCAACACAAAGCCCCCCACCATAGCCGCAATGGCCGCAAAAAGTTGGGCATCGCCTTCAAAGTGTTGGGGCAGCTGACTGGCATATCGAAAGGGCACTTCTTCACCATGAGAATCTAATCGGGTTTCAACTACCTTTTTCCAAGGCCAAACCACATTTAAAGATCCCAGCATAAAGCCCGTCATCAAGGCTATGGTGGCATCGTGGAAGCGCTTAAACATAAAGCTCAACAGTTTGGAAAAGCTTACCAAGCCTATAACACATCCACCCAAAAAGGTTAAAATCACCACGATGTTCAAATCTTTAACCGCAGCGGTAATAAACTCATACTTCTGCATCAACAACAAAATAAAGCTGCCGCTAATGCCCGGTAAAATCATGGCGCAAATGGCAATGGCCCCCGACAAAAACACGAACCAAAGTCCATCCGGCGTTTGAGCGGTTCCACTTAAAGTTATCCACAGAGCTATACCGGCACCAATCAATAACATTCCGAAAGTAGACCAGCTCCATTTGGGTATTTTAAACGCTATAAGCACCGCACTGGCCACAATTAGACCAAAAAAGAAGCTCCAGATTAATACCGGATGTTCGTGCAGCAAATAGTGAATAAGCTTTACCATGCTGAATACACTGGTAAGCACCCCGCCAAAAATGGCCAATAAAAAATTACCATTGATCTGTGCCCAAAATGCCTTTGGACCTTTGGTGAAAAGCGTTTTGGCCGCTTCAACATCAATGGATTTTAAAGAACCAATAAGCTCTTCGTAAATGCCGGTTATAAAGGCCACGGTACCTCCCGAAACCCCGGGCACTATGTCGGCCGCTCCCATGACAATACCTCGCAGGTACAAGGGCAAATAGCGATTCAAAAAGTTGTTTTTCATAAATAATTAGCGCAAGCTGCCTTTGGCTTTTAGCAAGTTAAGCAATTTGGAATCGTTTTCAAACTTGGGAAAGAGATCGAAAAACACCAGCCCGCAATTGGGGTCAATGTCTAAAGCCTGTTTAAGATAAATTCTGGCTTCGTCAAATTCGTTCAATGCCCATAAATATCCGCCCAAACGGCAACGCAATTCCACATCTTCGGGGTTTAACTCAATGCCCTTGTAAAGCAAGTCCATGCCCTGTTCTACTTCTTCCATGTCGAAAAGCACTTCGGCATATTCCGAATAAATTTCAGGCGCACTCAAACCCAGATCCAGCAAATCGTTAAAGTACTCAATGGCCTCATCTAAAAGCCCCGCATGGGCATAAATTTCGGCTTTATAAAGCAAATAATCGGCATTCTCCGGGTCCAGTTTCGATGCCATTTCGGCATGATACAAAGCTTGATGCATCTTGCCTTCATCGTCGTACAAAAGCGCCAGCTCCATATGGGCCTCGTCCAGTTCAGGATCGTTTTGAACCGCTTTGGTGTAGTACAGAATGGCCTTCTTAATATCGTCGAGATCGTTGTAGCAATTGCCAATTTTAAAATACCCAAAACCACTGGGTTCATCGTGTTCAAAGCTTTCCAAATACGTGCTTGCCGCATCGGCATAGCGCCCTAGGCGCTCTAATATGCGGGCCTTTTCGTAATAGGCTGCAGTGAAGCCTTCGTCTATTAACAAAGCGTACTCTATGGCCCAAAGTGCCTTGTCGTGAAATTCTTTTTTAGAAAAAAGCAGGCTTAGGTGGTACCAGGCTTGCTCCATATAAGGCTCACGATCTAAATAGGCTTCAAAAAACTCAATGGCTTTGTCGGCCTGATCAAGCACATCGTAGCAAAGCGATAAGTTGTACAGCGCCACATCATCGTCCGGGGCCAATTTCAAAACCTCTTTGTAGTGTTTGAGAGCCATTTCGTAGTTGCCCAAAAACTGATATTCGTTGGCCAGCATTAAAAGCACTTCTTCTTGAAAATCTACCGCGCTTAGCGCTTGTCTCAAAAGGTTAATGGCCTTTTGGTGTTGACCCTTTTGACTAAAGATAGACGCCCTTGCCAAAAGCAATTCAGTGCTTCCCGGATCTATTTCTTCTGCTTTACGCAAAGCTTTAAGGGCTTCGTCCACCTGGTCGTAAGCCGTTAAAAAATGCGCCCGCTTTAAAGGAAAAACCGGTGTATAAGGGTGTTGCTCTTCGGCCAGTTCGGCCGCGTAAATGGCTTTTTGAAGGTTCCCGTTGTCGAAGTAAAAGTCTGAAATCAATTCAAACTCGTTTGCGTCAAAGAAGCGCGCTTCGCCCCGGGAAATCATCTCTTCAAACTGCCTGATTAAAGGTTCCAGTCCGGGATCTTCGCGCTCGTACATAAAATGTAATTTAATAGACGCTTCGAAATGTACGAAGGCCATTGGCTGCAAAGGTAGGCCGCTTTAAGGGTTTTTCACAAGCTTGTAAACAATGCGTCTTCAAGGCTTTTGCCCATCTGCCCCTTTGGTTTTGCGGGGTTTTTCTATTCTAAATGCCCGTTTTTCTTCTCCACACATTAAGTGCAAAACGTATTTTCCGGGGGGCACATCCGCAAAATCGTACCGCTGCATAAAACGTCCATGCACCGCTTTTTTGTCCATGCCCGATTTTATTCGCATACCCAACTGATTAAATAGCTCGAAGGCCAAATAACAACTGTCGCCAACAAACCCCTTTAACCTCAGTTCATCTTCAAAAACAGGATTCAAAACCACCAAAGTATCGGCTTCCAAAACAAATTTCAACAAATGGGTGCGGTATCTAAAATCGCCTTCTTCGCTCACCCAAATGGTGTTCCGATCAAACAAAACCGCTTCCCGCTGTCGCAAATTTGGGGTTCTGTAAGAGTGCAATGGCTTGTTTGAAAACTTCCCGCCCGACCAATTTTCTATGAGAAACAAGCGGTGGTACGACAATAGTCCCACCCTTTTGCGCGCTCTGTCGTAATCGGCAGCCGTTACCCAAAATTCCTGATTCCAGCTATCGCCCAAAAACAAACTGTCAAACCGCTCCAGAACATAATCGCCCGCTTTTGCAGGCAATCGATAGATGTAGGTATAACCATTAAAGGGTTTGGAGCGGTTTTTACTAAAAAGGTATAAGCTGTCGTTATGGGCCAGCATGGCCTCCATATCAAAATGCCAGCGTTTAAGGTCACGCGGGGGAAAGGCTTTCTGTTCTGCGTATCGAATGTTAATCTTTTCCACTTCTGCGGCTTTAGCCCCAAGATTGGAAGCCTGAACCTTATAAATGCACAAATCGCGGCGCATATTCAAATTGTTGCCAAAATCGCCCACAAAAAGATTCCCCTTTTCGTCCATGGCCAATTCTTCCCAGTCTACATTAACGGCATGGGTTAAAGACTGCCGGTGCACCACCTTTCCCGAAAGAGAATCCAGGAAATACAAAATGGCCCCAGCCCCACCATCGTTTATCGTAATCAAACGCCCTTTCAAATCTAGGGCCAATCCCGAAGTCTCTTCTACTTCGCGGTCCAAACTGGCGTGAATGTTTTCCATTAACTGCCTTTGAGCCCCCAGCAATTTGCAAAGGCCCAAAGCAATGAACAAAAACAGGAGGCGAACTTTTCTCACGGTTTCAAATGTAATAGCTGGGCATCGCCATAACTCAAAAAACGGTAATTATTTTCCAAGGCATATTGGTATAATTTACGCCAGTCGTCGCCTATAAAAGCCGCAATTAACATAAGCAAGGTGCTTTTAGGCTGGTGAAAATTGGTTATGAGTTTATTGACTAACTTAAACGAATAAGCAGGCACCACAAACAGCTGGGTTAAAGAATGCAATTGGTTATGGCCTTGCCCTTTATGCCATTGGTAAAGGGCTTCTAACGATTCGTTTACACTGCAAAGTGGCTGGGCCTTATACGGATAGTTTTGTGGCAAAGGCCCTCTGTTGTGCCCTTCGTTTATACACCGCAAACCCATCCAATACAGACTTTCGAGCGTGCGCAGGGATGTGGTTCCTACGGCACAAATCCCCTCACTTGCCGCGCTTTGAATGGCCTTTAACTCTTCCAAATCCAGAATAATTTCTTCGGCATGCATCAAGTGCTCGGCCGCCGATTCGCCTTGCATGGGTTTAAAAGTTCCGGCGCCTACGTGCAAAGTCAAAGCTCTGCGTTTTATCCCTTTGGCATCTAACAGGTCAAGCAATTCGGGGGTAAAGTGCAATCCCGCCGTTGGAGCCGCTACCGAACCCGAACTTTGGGCATACACCGTTTGATAGCGTCCCACATCCTCCAGTTCGTCTAAACGCTTAAGATATGGTGGCAATGGCACATGTCCAAACAAACCGAGAACATCGGCCAAAGTAATGGGCAGATTCCATTTCAAATCAATCAGAAACAATCCATTTTGTTCTCCAAGCTTTTCGGCTTGCAGTTCTAAAGTTTCGTTTCCAACAGGCCATTGCAAAAACAACTTTCCCGATTTCCAGCGCCTTGCCCCCCCAACCAAAGCCTCTACCCTAGCCTCAAAACAATTGTTTAAACAGGGCGCCAAAGAATGCTCGCCCGCGGCTTGCATGCAAAATACCTCAATGGGTTTTGATGCGTATTCAAAAAGAAGACGCGCATGCACCACCTTGGTGTGGTTGAAGTACATCAGTGTGTTGGATTCAAGAAATGAAGGGAGTCCTTCAAAATGGCCATCGAACATTTCTCCATTGCGGTATATCAGCAATTTAGAATCACCGCGCTTAGCCGGAGGATGCAAGGCAATACGCTCAGCCGGCAAATTATAGTCAAAATCGCCCACCAAGGCCTTGGGCATCTCTGTGTTCATTGCCCAAATATGCATTAAAAACCGAGCTTAAATTGCCTTTGAGGAGCGTTTAAAGGTTTCAGGGATTTTGGGTGCGAAAGGCCTTTATCTAGATTGAATGCTTGGAGCACTTTGGATTTAAAGGGGAGGTAAATTGACAGGTGAGCGAATTAATTATTTGAAGTAAATCAGTATTATTTAAAGCGAAGATTCATGTTCACAATCTATTGCGTTATTCCAACGGCTTTATAAAATTTATCGCCCCGCCATTTGCCGGATGGTTAACGCTGTTTTCCGAAATGGATAGATAAGATTGCTCCTTTCGTATGATGTGTTCATGTCATTGGTGTTGCCAAACAAATCTCATTTTTCTGTCATACTTCTTTAATAAAACCTCTACTTTCCTCTTAACATCACAATCAGCTTTTAGCGCCTTCGGAGCACTACGCTGTCTACTAGCTGGAAAGTTTGAAAAGAATACTCAGCTTCAAATCTGCTCGTCAACACCAATGAGCCAATCGCCTGTTATCGATTTGTGTTTTTTTTGTTATTGAAATCACCTAACTTTATAAGCCAACTACTGAATTTTACTTAAAAGTAAAAAGAACAAGTAATCTTTTTAGTGATTTCAGAACTGAACGCATAAATTTGCTTACCAATTTCACTCACAAGTGAAGCAACTTGCCGAAATATGCGTTGTAAATAAAACTTTCTCTAAAGACAAGTGAAGTTCGAAATTGTCGAATTAGAGCCATTCAGCGGGATCGAAGCAAAGATTTACTCTCTTATTCCTGAGGGCGAGTATGAAACCTTATTCGAGAAGTTCGTAGATGAATATAAAGGTGATTTTAAAAATGAAGTAAAAGACATAATCAAAACCATTTATCAAATTGGACATACAACAGGAGCAAGAAGTTCATTCTTTAAACAACATGAAGGAAAATATGGTGACTTCGTTTGCGCATTGTTTGATAGCCCTGAAAAGAACTTGAGATTGTATTGTATTCGGTTTGGGATGGTGGCGGTACTTCTCGGTGGTGGTGGAGAAAAGGCTAAAGGGGTAAGAGCATGGCAAGACGACGAAAAATTATCAAAAGAGGCAAATCAAATGATTGAATATGCTAAGGATATTTTGCAAAGATTGGATGAGGGAGATTTGTATTGGTCAAAAGATAGAACAGAGTTACAAGGAAATTTAAAGAATTACGACCATGATTAGTACAACTAAAGCAAGAAAGTACAACAGTTCTAAGCTGCAAGAACTATTAGACGAAGTTACTCCATTGGAAATGGAGCAAACAAAAGTAAAAATGCAACTTGCTGCTCGTATTGAGGATTTTATGAGGGCAAAAGGTTGGAATAAATCGCAGTTGGCAGAAAAAGTAGGGAAAAATCCGTCTGAAATAACAAAATGGTTTAGTGGTACGCATAATTTCACAACCGATGTATTGACAGAAATTGCCTTTGCGCTTGGTGTTGAGCTAACTGCATTGTTTGACAAAAACCACGTGCAGGTGATTTATCGTAAAGAATTTGTAGTCAAATCTGCCGCACCGCAACCATCCATCATATTGACCACACCAACAACCCACGGAACCGATGTTTATGGATACTGTCTATTAACAAGTCAAGTCAATAAATCGCCATTCACAACATATTATCGCGCATAAAATGGCTAAAATCGAGAATAAGGACTTCAACGTAGAGTTGCAGATTAAGTCAATTGAGCTCTTAAATGGGTCATTACAATTACCGGCAACTGAAAATACGGCTGTTACGACTTTTAATTTCAATATTAGTATTGAAAGTAAGGTAGACGTTCCAAACAAACTTGTTTTTGTTATTGTCCACGTTGAAATTAAAAATGATGACCATTCTCTTGTTTTGGGCAATTTGTCTGTAAGCTGCATTTATGAAATTGTAAATTTTGATGTAGTAATTAAAATTGAAGAGAACGGAAAACTTGATATTCCGCAACGGCTAATTGAAACACTCAACTCCATTTCGATTTCGACCACAAGAGGTGTAATGTTCTCAACTTTCAAAGGGACTTTCTTGCATGGGGCGGTCCTTCCTATTATTGACCCTACACAATTTCAAATAGGCAGTCATATTAAGTAGAGGAGAAGCGATTAAGGGTAGTCTGTTATAAAAACATGACTGATTACTTGTATAAACGCGCACTCCCCCTCCCTATCTTTACTCGGTTTTCTCTCTCTTTGTGTGGCCAAAAACGTAAGCAGCCTTTATGACTTCTACCCTTAAATATTGGTATTTACACGAACATAAACTGTTTAAAAACCTCAGCTTTAACGAAATCGATGCGCTGTGCATTCTTAAACGATTCAAAAAATCGAAAAAGCACGAAAGCTTCGAGCTGCCCTTCAGCGATAAAGAAAGAATCTACTTCCTTAAACTGGGCACCATTAAACTGGTTAAAGTAAACGACGAGGGGGAAGAAATCCTCATCGACATCCTTCAGCAAGGCGATGTTTTCGGCGACCTCAATCTCGAAAAACCGGTCGACAGCCGCGAACAGTTTAAGGTAGTGTCTGATGAAGCCATTTTATGTACCTTTTTTCGCGAAAACCTTGAAGAAATAATGTATAAAAAGCCCGATTTCGCACTCAGCTACATCAAATTCTTGGGCTTTAACTTTAAAAAAATAGAAAACAGCTATAAAAACATCCTTTTTAAAGACGCTCGTACGCGATTGCTGCTGCTTCTAAACATGTTAATAGAAAAGGAAAACGCTGTTGGCAACCGCTTCACCCTTCCCAACTACCTCACCCAAAAAGACATCGCTCAGCTCATATGCTCCACACGCCAAACCATCGTGAGCCTGTTTAAAGAACTCGAGCATGAAGGCATTCTACAATACACCCAAAAAGAAATTTGCGTTCCCGATGTGGGGGTCTTAAAAAAGCTGGTCCAAAATGTAAAGTAGCCGACATTTTGCTTTTTACCCTCCAGCCACCTTTGTCTCATAAATCAAACAAACCATATGAGACAACTCCTTCTGCTAAGCTTCACCATCTTCACCATAGCTGTTCAGGCCCAAAACGCCAACCAACGCATTCAACATTTTAACATTGAAAATGGCGTGGCCCTGCAGGGCTACGATGCGGTGAGCTACTTCACCCAAAGCAAGGCCCAAAAAGGCAAAAAGCAATGGGCCGTAAAACACCAGGGCATAACGTATTACTTCGCCAACAGCCAAAACAAAGAACTGTTTCTTAAAAACCCCAAAGCTTACGAGCCACAGTATGGGGGCTGGTGTGCGTTTGCCATGGGCGACTACAATAAAAAGGTGGAAGTGAATCCCGAAACCTTTAAAATAGTAGACGGCAAACTTTATCTTTTCTACAATGCCTTTTTAACCAACACCCTTAACAGTTGGAATAAAAATGAAGACGCCCTTAAAAAACAAGCCGATTTAAACTGGAACCAAACCCTAAACACCAAATAACCATGAAAACACAAAAAGCCATTTCCTGGATTTTAAGACTTACCGTAGCCATCATTTTGCTGCAAACCCTTTACTTCAAGTTTACAGCCCATCCCGATTCGGTGCATATTTTCTCTGAACTTGGGGTAGAACCCTTCGGACGCATTGCCCTTGGCATTGTAGAGCTTATTACCGCCATTCTTATACTAATTCCCCAAACCAAAGTAATAGGCATGCTCAACAGCCTGGGCATCATTTTAGGTGCCGTTTTCGCCCACTTGCTGGTTTTGGGCATCAATGTGTTAAACGATGGTGGCGGATTGTTTACCCTCGCCATAGTGGTACTTTTGGCTTCATCTGCCTTTTTATGGCTGCATAAACAAGAGCTACAAGCCCTCATTCAAAAGATTTTGAAAAAATGAAAAGCTTTAACCTCCTTAGCATTTGTGCCTTTTTCGTGGGATTAAACGCCTGTGCTCAAGTGTCAGAAACCTCTATGCAAGAGGCCTCTAACCAAAACAGTACCGCAAAACTGGAGCTAAGCGAACAAGAATGGCGCGAACGGCTTACCGAAACCCAATACTATGTTTTGCGAAGCAAAGGCACCGAGGCGCCTTTTACAGGCGAATTTGTGCTAAACAAAGAACAAGGCACCTACAAATGCGCCGGCTGTGGCGAAGCCCTCTTTACCGACAGCATGAAATTCGATTCGCATTGTGGTTGGCCAAGTTTCGACCGCGAAATACAAGGCCGGAAAATTATTCAAACCACCGACTTAAGCCATGGCATGCGTCGCACCGAAATTACCTGTGCCCGTTGTGGTGGACATTTAGGTCATTTGTTCGACGATGGGCCTACCGAAACAGGCTTGCGCTATTGTGTAAACTCAGCAGCCTTGAACTTTGAACCCAAAAAGCCCATCAATACCAAAAAAGAAACCGATACCATTACCCTGGCAGGCGGCTGTTTTTGGTGCATAGAAGCCATCTTTGAAGCCCTCGATGGGGTGGTTCAAGCAGAATCGGGTTACAGCGGCGGAAACACCCATCAACCCACCTACAAAAGTGTAAGCACCGGCCAAACCGGTCATGCCGAAGTGGTACAATTGGTTTACAGGCCCGATGTAATTGCCCTCGAAGAATTGTTCGAAGTATTCTTCAGCCTGCACGACCCTACCACTTTAAACCGCCAGGGGGCCGATTACGGAACCCAATACCGCTCTGCCATCTTCTACCACTCCGAAGATCAAAAAAACCTGGCCAACCAGATTATCGCCGAGCTCAATGCCAAAAAGGCATTCAACAACCCAATAGTAACAGAGGTAACGGCATTCAAGGCATTTTACAAAGCCGAAAACTACCACCAAGAGTATTACGCCCTAAACCGTGAACAGCCCTACTGCCGGGCCGTTATCCAACCTAAAATGGACAAACTCCATAAAGTATTTGCCAACAAACTCAAAGAAAAACAACCATGAAAATCAAATCCCTTCTAGCCGCTTCTTGCCTATTAGCCTTGCCCTTTGGCATTAAAGCACAACGTATTCAAACCCCCTTGGTCGAGCACTTCACCAACACCAGCTGCGGCATTTGTGCCAACAATAATATGGGATACTTCAACACCTTAAACCAGTATCCCAATGCCATACACATTAGCTTCCACCCCAGTGCACCTTATGCCAACGATATTTTTAACCTCGAAAACCGCAGCGAGAACGACGGCAGAACCCAATACTATAACATCTACGGCGGAACTCCCCGTCTGGTGGTAAATGGAACCGTTATTCAAAACAACCAGCTCAATCAGGTTCTTAACACCGCCTCTCAGCGCACTTCAAACTTCGAACTCCGTACCGCTGTATGGCCGGTATCAGGCAGCACTTTCAAAGCCCGGGTGGTGGTAACGAAAATAGCCGCCGATACCTTAAGCTCGGCCAATCTGTTTATGGGCGTTGCTGAAGACACCATAAACCAAACCACCAACAACGGAGAAACAGCTCACTACAATGTGTTTAGAAAGGCTTTAACCAATGTGCTGGGCGATGCTATTACCCTGCCTTCTGCCGTTAACGACAGCTTGGTGGTAGAGCTAAACTTTAATGCTTTACCCTCTTGGAATACCCAAAACCTATTTGCATTCGGCATATTGCAAGGAGCCAACAAATTGGTTGTAAACAGCGGAAAATCTGCCACAGTTGGCCATTCTGTTTCGGTTCAGCCCGAAACCGTAATATCAGATGTTTCTGCCTTGGTATTCCCCAATCCAAGTCTAAACAAAAAAGCAGTAGCCCTATGGCCATTGTCTGATTTTCAAGTGCTATCCAGCACTGGCTTGGTGGTTTACGAACAAAAAAATGTGAATCAGAACGATGTCATTTTATTATCTCATCTAAAAACAGGCCTTTACTTTGTATCGGCCAAATACAAGGGTATTAGCCGCCACCAAAAAATCATCGTGCCTTAATCTATGCCCAAAAATTCACTAGCCAAAGAAGCACGCGAAGTACTTATTTTATTGGTCGACAGCATTCAATCGCTTACGCTCGACGAGTACACCTTGCGCAATCCCCTTCTTAGCCAAAGCAGCATTGGCCAACATACCCGCCATATTATTGAGCTATTTCAGGCCTTGGTATTGAATACAGAAGCCACAACCATTAACTACGACCTTAGAAAGCGCGCGCTAAGCATAGAAGAAAACATCGATTACGCCACCGATTGCATAGCCGAAATCATTTGCGCCCTCGAAGCCCCAAACCGTTTAATGGAGTTGCATAGCCTGTATGCCCCCGATACCAGTATTGCCACCAACTTCTACCGCGAACTGCTTTACAACATCGAACACTGCATACACCACCAGGCCATCATCAAAATAGCCATGTTGCATATGGGCAAAACCCAAATTCCGGCGCATTTTGGGGTGGCCAAATCCACCATGAGCGAGCGTTTAAAAGTCTGAACGCAGCCAATGCATAAATTCCGTCTTTGGCTGCACAAATGCTTGCATTGGGAGTATTGGCCTTCTTATCTGGTTTACGCGCCCACCTTTATTTTTTGGCTGTGGCTGGCCTTCAAATACCGCGACTGGCTGTTTTTCAAACATTCCAATCCGGCCATAAAAAATGGTGGGTTTCACAACGACAGCAAATACGACACCTACCAGCTGCTTCCATCACATACCTACCCCAAAACCATTTTGGTTCAGGCCAATCAGAACCCCGATTTAGAAGCGCTTCTACAAGCCAACAACCTCAACTTTCCCCTTATCGCCAAACCCGACATCGGCTATAGGGGGAAAAAAGTTCAAAAAATAAGCAATTTAGACAGCCTAAAAACCTACCACCTCAACATCGGTCAAGACTACCTCATACAGGCTTACGCCGACTATCCAAACGAAATAGGCCTGTTCTATGCCCGATTGCCCGAAGAAGAAAAAGGCCAAATTACCGGACTTACCACCAAAGAATTTCTAAGGGTAACCGGCAATGGCACTTCCACCCTCTACAATTTGTTGCAACAAAATCCACGTCATGCCATGCAAATCGAAAAGCTAAGCAGCAAATTCGATTTAAACCTGGTACCCCCAAAAGGAGACATATTAAGCTTAGTGCCCTATGGAAACCACAATTTAGGCACCAAGTTCATGGACGGAAAAGCACACATCACCCCAAAATTAGAGCACACCTTCAACCAACTGCTGCGCCCCATAAAAGGCCTTAACTATGTACGCTTAGACATTCGTTTTAAAACGTTTGAAGAATTAGAAAACGCTCAACACTTCGCCATTCTCGAAGTAAACGGCGCCAAAAGCGAACCCACCCACATATACGATCCCCACAATTCGTTTTGGAAAGGCCAGAAAGAAATAGCCCGCCACCAGCGCCTTTTCGCCCGCATTATAGCCGCCAACCACAAACTAAGCTTAAAACAGCCCACTTAAATACCCATAAAGAGGGCGCCCCCGCTCGGGGTATAAAAAGCCGGCAAAACCCTAAACACCATCCACCCCACGCGGGCCGGGCTTTCCGCTCCAAGTCCTCGCCGCCATTGTCTGAACCATGATTTTCTGGATTTAAGGATGGGCATGATTAATTCAAAAGGCGATGGTCAAGGCGGCTGTGGGCTTTACGCTGCAATCCCTGCCGCGACTTCAAACATTCAACTGCCCGCTTCAAACATTCAACTGCCCACTTCGAACATTCAACTGCCCGCTTCAAACGTTCAAC
>CAMCXO010000027.1 GCA_945883565.1 Chryseobacterium gleum | reverse complement strand
AGGCCCCCTTGTTCAATAAAAAAACCGCCCGAAGGCGGTCTTTCGAAATCGATACTTTGGAATTTACAGTTTCTGAATTTTGTATGCTTTGGGCTGGGTAGGACCTTCTATTATAAGCATATAGGTGCCTGCGGCATAGGGGCTTAAATCTATTTCTGTGTGCAGGTTGGTTGGCTCTAACTTTTGCAACAATCGGCCTTGCATGTCAAGGAGTTTAATATTGGAGCCTTGTTGTGCTTCTATGTGGCAAATGTTTGGGGTTGGATTGGGATATACGCGAACATTGGCTGTGGGTGTCATAGATACATCAGGATTTTTGTTTCCGCCAATCCCGAGGTTTCGATCACGGCGAATGGAGTAGGCCGAGTTTTGCGCTCCGCTTCCCGGGTTGTAGCGGCTGCGAACGTTAAATCGATACAATTTTCCGGGAATGAGGTTGTTTACATGCAAAAAGGTATCGGCTATATTGGTGTAAACATTTACCAATTGGTTATCGGTTTCGTTGCGAACACGCAGTTGGTAGCTTAAAACCCCAGGCATGATTTGGCCGTTTTGACGGGGTCGATTCCAAATGGGACGAAAACCGTTGGGGCTGCTGTTTACCGCGCTTATCAGGTTAGGTATGTAAGCAGTATCGAGGGCATTTATAACAACGGGCATTACCGAATCGGCCAAGCAATTGAAAGCATCGAAAACCCTTAAGTAGTATATGCCGCCGTTTAATTGAGAAAAGGTATAGTTTCGGCGGTTTTCGGCCCTTAGGGTTTGATGACTTATGATGTTTTCGAGCTCGAATTTGTAAAGACTTTTTCCGCCACTTACGTTAAAGATGTTTACGCGAGCGCTGTTGGCCGGCAGGGCATCGAGGTAACCGGCTTGGAACACATTGGCGGAATATTGAACGTTGCGGGCGCAAAATACCCCAATGGTGTCGATGCAAAGGGTATCGGCTGTGCCAATGCCATAAAAACGGTATTCGTAAAGACCGGGTGCCAAGTTGTTTACAGTGCGGCTTGCACCACTAACCGGTAATTGGGTCCACTGGTTTTCGCCTTGCAATCGGTATTGTAGCGCCACATTGGGGGTGGTGGTAAACAAGCTGTGCGAAAACTCGAGGCTGTAGAGCGCCTGTCGGGTGGCCCAGCCACCTCCGTTTAGGCACGAAACAGGAACCAAAAGAGACAGTTCGTTGCCGAAAACGGTATCTTGGTTTAAACTTATGGCGAAGGCGCGTACATAGTAGGTACTGCCGGCATTTAAAGGCGTAAGGGTGTAAGCAAAAGGCGAATTGGCCGACAGGTTTACAAAGGCATCGTTAAAATTAGGATTTCCTGTAAAGTTCCAGCAAAAACCTTTGGTTTGCACATTGCCGGTGCCTACCGGAATACTTGCAGAAAACAAGGCCTCGCCGGCGCTTTGAAGTGTGGCGTTTAACGTTTGCACCTGAGGCAAGGGTTGTGGTAGGTTGGCTATGTCTATAAAGAACCCATCTTGGGTGCCTGCGGCTGAAAACAAACTGTTGTTGGTGGGATTAAGATTTATCTGGCCTTTGAAATAACCTGAAACCAGCCAATGTCCGTTTCCAACGCTGCTTCGTCTGGCCACGGCAGATGAAGCATTGGCCGATGGACTGCTGGTTTTAAGACCGAATTGAAACTGAAATTGCTCGTTAAAACAGGCCATTATAATATTGGAGGTGGCGTAACCTAGGCCTGTATATTCGGTAGCCGGAAGGGTTTGCCCAACGGGGTCTATAAAAGTGCTGCCCGAATTCTGCAACAAAGCATATACATTTCTTAGCGAATCGGTTTGGATATTGTAAAGAATTTGGTTGCCCAAGCCCGACCAATGCAAGTGATTGTGGTAACTTAACGTGGTGTCCCACTCAACCAAAAAAGCATCGGTACCACTGCCGGTTTTTACAATTTGAACACTACTGGGGCCTGGATCGAGATCAACACTATCGCCATAGAAATATCCTCCTATGTATAGTTTATCGTTGTCTATGTGCAAACTGCTAAGGTGATCTCGTTGTGAAGATGAGTAAATACCCTGACTGCGGATAAATTTCACATCGCGAAAGTTCCCGGTTTTATCGAGTTTCCAAATAAAACCATCTTCATAACCCGAAATGTAATGGGTATTAAGGTCGGCACTGTTAAACCGTACCGTGCCATTTACAGTACCTGCTGCATAAACATTGCCCTGAGAATCGTGGCCTAAGCCATAAATGTCTGTACCAATAGCGCCAGGAACAGAAAAGCTTCGCTGGTTCCACAAGTGGCCACCTGTTAATCGATTTAAGCTCACAACATAAATATCTTCTACAAACCCAACGTTAGGAGGAGATCCATAAGCGTTTTCAAATCCAAGTAGAGTATTGTTGTAATAAAGGGCACCGCGGTTAGAAAGTGCAATGCGTAATTCGTTTTGGTAGATGTCGAGCGAAGTGGCTTGGCATGAAATAGACGAAGAGGCTAAGCTGTAGCTGGCATTTAGCAAGCCCGCCCAAATAAGGTTTCCATTGGGTTGATAAGCAGCAATAAAACTGCCATAAGCCGAGGCAAAATTGTTAATAAGATGTTGACCAGGGCCAAAGTCTAAATCGAGGTTACTGGGCGATGACCCTAATAAATACACGGTTCCATCGTTTGCCAACATCAACAATTCGCCCGAATCGTTTCTATCGTCTCCAAAAGTATGCAGCCATTCTATGTTGCCGGTGCTGTCGAGTTTCATAAAAAAGGCGTCGTTTCGGTTAAAGCCGTTAATGCCCTGATTGGAGCTGCGCCATGTACTGCCACCATTGGGGTGGAAATTAACATCGCCTTTAAAATACCCGGTTAGGTATGTTTCGCCTAATTCATTTTTAACCGCATGATTTACCACCATTTCTGAATTGGTGTAGGCTTGGGGATTGTTTAGGGTTAGCGAGCCTTGAAAGGCTGTAACCTCGGCAGTAGGCTGTGCGAAGGTGCTAAAAGCGATTAGCAGCATACCAAACAGCCATAAGGTGTTGAATTTTGGTTTCATAGGGTTGATGGGTTATTAACATCAAAACTATCCGACTTTAATTTCTGCGAATTTTTCACCCTAAAAATCGACCTGAAAGGGGGTATTTTGTCACCCAACCCGGTTTTTCTGTCACTTTAGCCTTTGTAAGGCCTCTAAAATGGTTTTTCTAAACCCCTCCCCTACAGGCAATACAACGCCGTTTTCGAGCATAACATCGTGTTGGCCCAAAAGGGTGCGAATGGCCGAAACGCGAATGGCATACGACTTATGTATGCGAATAAACATACTGCCTGGCAACTCGGCCATGGCTTCGGTAAGCCCAATGCGAATGCGGTACTCGCGGTTTTTACAGAAATAGGTACAATAGCGGTTGCCTGCTGTAGACAGATAATAAATATCTTGAAAAGACACTCTATCGGTACCGGTGGCATGCTTAAGCAAAACAGCTTCTGCAGGCCCTTGAACCTGATGGAGTCTTTTTTGCATTTCTAGGCTTACTTGCGAATACAGGGTGCTTTTTTGCAAGGGTTTAATGAGGTAGCTGCCAATACCGGCCTGGGCTGCCCGGTTTATGAAATCGGTATTGAGCATACTGGTTGTAAGTACAATAAGAGGGTCGAGGTGTTTGCGAATATCGTTGAGGAGTTCTAAGCCATTGCCTCCTTCTTTAAGCATAATATCGAGCAAAACCAGGTCGGGCTTGTGGCGTAAAACCAAGGCCAAACCATCAAAAACATTATCGGCATAACCCAATATAGGCCAACCCAATTCATCGCAAATTAAGCGGGCATTTTCCAGGTGAATGGGTTCATCTTCTATTACAACGGTTTTATACGTCATTCAGATAAAGGAAATTGAAAAACAAACTGGCTTGTTTCACCTAAACGGGTATAGCTTATAAGGGCATCGGCTTTTTCGCAATACAACTTCATAATCCAAAGTCCAAACCCCCCCTGGGTGTTTTTCCAATGATTGGCCAATTCTTGAGAACCCATACCGAAAGATTCCACAGCCCTTTCGTCAAGGCCAATGCCGTCGTCGCTTATCACCAAATTTAACCGCTTTTCACTCAATGTGGCCTTAATATTCAGGTTTTGGGCTTTACTGTGCTTAAGGGCATTAAACAACATATTGCGCAAAACCACTTCAAAAGCCGTTTTATGCAAAACCAGCGATTCGGGCACTTGGACTTCCGTTTTAATTAGAATGCCCGCCGAAAGGCCTAAATCGTTTACAGCTTCCACTTGTTGTTCTATCAGTTTGGCGGCATTGCAAGACTCTAAAGTGCCAAAAGCACCCGAACGCATTTGAGGCACTGCCCAAAGCATAAGATTGTTAACACTTAAGTGAAGCTGGTGCAGTTGCAGGGCCATAGCCTGTAGCATGGTTTTAGCCTCATCGTAACGACCGGCCCCCAGGTGGTGGGCAATAATTTTAGGGGCAATATCAACCGCCGCCGAATAGTTGCGAATGTCGTGGGTAAGTACGGTAGACAGTGCATTTTGGAAATTAAGCGCCTCACTCAAAGCCCCGTTAAGCTCTTGGGTTTTGCGGTTGCGTTCTAAGGTGATGCGCCATGCATAAAGGGCAAGGGCCACTGCCACCGCAAGCGCTAAAGCCAAAATGAGGTACAATCGGTTTCGCTGATTGGTTTTTTCAATTAAATCGTCTTTTAAAAGCTGAGTTTCTTCTAAAAACTTAATGTTTAAATCTTTTTCACGCAGTTCGAATTTCTGACTGAGCTCTTCTCCCAGCAGGCGCTTGCGTTCGTCTAAAGTAAAAAGCCGCACACTGTCGGCCTTGTTTTTATAGTACAGCGATGCTTCAAACTGCTTGGCACTTTGGCACAGTTCGCTGTAAACTTCATACATATCGCCATACAAATCGGGCAAATCATCAGGCTTTAATTGGGCCATAATGCCCGCCATAAGCGCCAATGCTTCTTCTGTTTTTTGCTGTTTGTTCAGTACCTCGGCCTTTGCAGCCACCAAGGTAAAATGGGTGTGGTGGTTAGATGAATCTGATTCAGGTAAAAGCGATTCCAACAAGCGGTTTGCCAAATCGAATTTGCCCAAAGTAGCGGCCGATTTGCAGTAGTTGGCTCCGATTTGGAGCTTAATAGACTGCAATTGCTCAGCCTCTATAAGGCGGTATGCCTGGGCAAAATACACAAAAGCACTGTCTTCTTGCCTTAGCCCCGACCACGCATTTCCCATGGCATTAAAGTAACCGACCTCCAATTCTCTTAAGTTTTTTTGAGTGGCTGCATCCGGCTCTTGATTCATTAGCCTCAACAGCATTGGCCGCGCCTTTCGGTGCAGCATAAGGGTCTTTTCATATTCTCCCCCATTATTGTAAACCGCCATTTGCAAAGCATAGGCCCTTACAGGCTTGTCATAGAGATTTAAAATCTGGTAACAGCTCAAAGCACTGTCTACATACTGTTGGGTGGTGTACAAATAGCCCTTTCGCATGGCCGCAATGCCCAGATTATAATAAATGGAGCTCATGCGCAAGGTGTCGTTTTCGCGACGGTACAATCCCAAACAAATACGCTGAACCATTTCGGCACTATCGGATTTGCCCAAACGGGCCAAATAAGCCCCCCACAGCGTATGGGCCATTCCCACTGCCTGGTAGCGCGACAAACTCAGCGGTTTAGAAGCCGCATCGGCCACCAATTGGCGTACACGCTTAACACCGGCCTGCGGATTAGAGCTCAACAAAAGCCCTAACTCACGCTGTTCGTTAAAAAATACCGAATCGTAAACCGAAACTGGTTGTGCACCAAGCCCAAAAGCCAATGCTAACAACAAAAGCCATAATAGCCTTAAGCCCATAGGTGGTTTTTTCAAATATACAGGCTTAACCCCACAAGAACACAAAAATGTAAAAGCCATGTTAAAAAAACAAAAACCAACAAAAGCCAAAACGTTAAGCTGAAAAAACGAAAATTGAGTTACTGAAGGGGCATAAAGTGACTCATAATTCTAAAACCAGCTTTTACCTTTATAGAGATGCCCTGAAACACTATTACTTTGATATTTAAACCAGACGTATGGTGCTAATTTTTAAATCGGTGAGATGTTCGTTTAAGTAGGCACATAGGGCGCTTCGGCGGTTAAACACTTCGGCACGTGGCACAGAGCCATCCATAGTGGCATACAAAACACCGTTTTTTAAACTGAGGTTTTTGGTGGCTCGGTCGAGGTCGGGGCCTAAATAGGTTTTCCAATGCAGTCGCAACCGGGCCAAATCGAGACCTTGGTTAAGACCGTATGCGGCAAACACTTCCTTAAGTATGCCAAAAGCGGTTTCTTCATCTTGGTTACGGCGCATGTTTAGGGGGTGTTTAGTGGAAAGCGAATAAGGCTGGCGTTTTGATTAATGTGTTTAATAATGCGTTCGGTGCGCTCCGGATCGGTATCGGTTAAAAATATTTGCCCGAAGCTGGTCGAATTGACCAAAGTTACAAGTTGTTCTACCCGGTTTTCGTCGAGTTTGTCGAAAATATCATCGAGCAACATGATAGGCTTTATGCCAATGTTTTGCGCTATAAACTCGAATTGAGCGAGTTTAAGAGCAATGAGGTAGCTCTTTTGCTGGCCTTGTGAGGCGAAGGTTTTTAGTGCCTGATCCTGTAGTTGAAATACAAAATCATCTTTATGAGGTCCTTTGCCGGTAAATCCAAGGCGGAGGTCGTGGTTTTTGTTTTGTTTAAGGCTTTGAAGAAAATCTTCTGCCTTCAAAGAAGCCTGATACAAGATGGACGCGCTTTCGCGGCCTTGGCTCAATTGATGGTAATAGGTATTTAATGGCCTTTGGAGCTGTTGGGCCAGTTGGCTGCGGTATTCAATAATAACTTGTCCGTTTTGAAAAAGCTGAAAATCATAGTGCTCCAACATGGTATCAAAATCGGGCGTATGCGCTTGCTGTTGTTGCTTTAGAAAGGCGTTTCGTTGCTGTAACACCCTAGAGTAAGTAAGCAAGGCATTTAAATAGCGCGAGTTGGCCTGTGAAAGTACCGAATCAACGAGCTTTCGGCGCAGCTCGGCCGGGCCTTCTATCAGTTCGTGGTCTTTTGGGGCAATGGTAACACAAGGCAATAGGCCAATGTGGTCGGCGAGTCGTTCGTAGGTTTTACTGTTTCGCTTTAGGGTCTTTTTACTTCCCTCTTGCCAGCCACATTGTATGTGCTCACTTTGCTCAATTCGTTGGTATTGGCCATCAAGCATAAAAGCATTTTCACCCAATAGCAAGCAGTTTTTGTCGTTTGAAGTGAAAGGGCTTTTGCCCATACTTAAAAAGTGAATGGCTTCGAGAAGGGCGGTTTTTCCGGTGCCATTGGGCCCGGCAATGCCATTTATTTTGGAACTAAAAGTGAGGCTTAACTGAGGATGATTACGAAAGTTGTACAGTCGGAGCTGCAATAAAAAAAGCGAATTCATTGGTTCAAAGTTAGGGAAGCATTGCATGTTAAAATCCATTAGCTTTGCCGCCTATTTGAAAAGAGAATTTTTGCACCACCATGGCAGAGAATAAAAAGCACGAAGAAGAAGTTTTGGTTGATGTGGTTAGCCAAATTTCGGGAGTTGAGAAGTTTATACAGAAAAATCAAAAACACATTACCACTGCGGTAATTGGGGTATTGGTGTTGGTTGGTGGCTATTGGGGCTATACCAATTACTATTTGGCGCCTCGTGAAAAAGCAGCAGCAGAAGCCATTGTATTTGCGCAGCTGGCCTTTGAAAGCGACTCCTTACAGCAAGCATTAAACGGCAATGGCGAACAATTGGGCTTTTTGGATGTGGCAGATGAATACTCTGGCACCAAAACAGGCAATTTGGCGCATTATTACGCTGGAATGTCTTATATGAATTTGGGAGAATTCGAAAATGCCATTCGCGAGTTAGATAAATTTAGTCCGAAAGACCCCGTTTTTACCATGTTAACCTATGGTGCCATAGGCGATGCGTTCCACGAAATCAATCAGCCGAAAGAAGCTCTGGAATATTATGAAAAGGCCATTGCAGGTCAGGACAATGAGTTTTTGCTTCCTTTTTTAATTCGCAAAGCCGGTTTAACAGCCGAAATGCAAGGCGATTATAAAAAAGCCTTAAAGCATTATAACGATATCAAAAATCGATACCCAAAATCGCGCGAGGCCACCGATGCCAATAAAATGATTGCAAGGGCCGAAGCTTTGGCGGGCAATAAGTAAAATGTCTACAGCGCATCAGCATCTAGACCGATTTGCAGACAATCTGGGGCTAAAAGCCCGTGGATTGCGTTTCGCTTTGGTAATTAGTCGCTGGAACAGCGAAATTACCGAATCTATGTACAAAGCCTGTTTTTCGAGTTTGGTGAAAGCCGGTGCCGAGGTACAAGACATTCAGCGAACCGAAGTACCGGGCAGCTTTGAATTGGTTTATGCCTGTCGACAATTGGCCGTTCAGCGCAAATTTGATGCGGTAGTAGCCATAGGCAGCGTTATTAGAGGCGAAACCCCTCACTTCGATTTTGTATGCGGAGCGGTGTCTCAAGGCATTAAAGACATTAACTTATTGGGCGAAAGCCCGGTTATTTTTTGCGTTTTAACCGACGATAATCTTCAGCAATCGTTAGACCGTTCAGGCGGAAAACACGGCAATAAAGGCCACGAGGCAGCAGCCGCTGCTGTGGAAATGGCTTTGCTAAAACGCAGCATTTAGTTTACACACCGGCCACATACAGGGGGCTACCTTTGCCACCTATTACATTTTAAGGCATGGACGCACACTACGAATTTGCCCTTTTGGTATTTACGTCGTTTATTACCTTAATAAACCCATTTGGGGTTATGCCGGTATTTATGACCATGACGGCCTCCCTTGAACAGGCCGAACGTCATCGCACGGCCCGTCGTGCCAATTTGGTTGCCTTCATAACGCTTCTGGCGTTTGCATTTACTGGAGAATTCATTTTTAAGTTTTTCGGTATCTCGGTAAACAGCTTTAGGGTAGTCGGGGGAATTATTTTCTTTATGTTGGGACAAGACATGCTTCAGGCCCGTTTAGGACCCACCCGAATACCAAAAAAAAAGGTTCAGCAATATGTGGGCGACATTTCCATTACCCCTCTCGCTATCCCCATGATTACGGGCCCAGGTGCCATTACCAATTCAATTGTACTTATGCAAGATGCCCATAACTGGGAGCGCAAATTGGTGCTAATTGGTACCATTGCGGTGGTAATTGGAATAAATACTTTGGGCCTTTTGTTTGCATCGCGTATAACCAATTGGTTAGGCGAAACAGGTAACAACGTGATGATGCGTTTGATGGGCCTAATTGTAATGGTTATTGCAGTCGAATTCTTCTTTAGCGGCTTAACGCCTATTGTTCGCAACATATTGGGTTTGCAGCTTTAGTCCATCGTATGCAGCTTTAAACCCCTGAGGCAAATGGTTTTGCAAAATGTTGTGAGGAGGAAACGCATGGCTTAAATGGGTAAAGTATACTTCTTGGGCACCACTCCGTTTTCCTATTTCGATGGCGGCGTCTAAATGCAAGTGGCTCCAATGGGGTTTTGGGCGTAAACAATCGAGAACCAGAATTTCAGAATCTGTAATTTTATTCAGCTCAAATTCATCAATTTGGCTTAAGTCGGTAAGGTATGAAAAGGGGCCCAATCGGAATCCTAAAACGGGCAATTCGCCATGTTTGGCGTGAATGAGTTGAAAATCCAGCCCTTCTATTTTCGCGAAATGCCCTTCCAGTCGATGAAACTCAAACTTTGGAACACCGGGATAATCGGGGTTTTCGAACGCATAAGCATACTGTTGCCTCAACCTTGTTTCAACCCGTTCGCTGCAATACAATGGCATTGGAGCATTCTGTTTAAACATAAGCGGCCTTAAGTCGTCGAGACCTGCAGTATGATCTTGATGCTCGTGGGTAAAAGCTACGGCATCTATTTGGCTGACGCCTTGTTTTAGGAGCTGTTGACGCAAATCGGGACCGGCGTCGATTAGAATATTTTTGTTGTTGTATTGAAATAAGGCCGAAGCGCGCAAACGTTTGTCAAAGGCGTGGGGAGAAGAACATGTAGGACATAAGCAGCCAATAACCGGAATACCCTGAGAGGTTCCGGTTCCTAAAAGCACCATTTGAATATAAATCATAGTTAAAGTGTGATATATCTCAATTCTAAGCCCATATGCATGCCTAACTTTGAGCAGCTAAAACTACCATGAAACAGTATTTCCCCCTCACTCCGGCACAAAAAGCGTTAAAAATTAATCTCGACCACAACATTTATGGCACTTTTGCTGAAATAGGTGCTGGTCAGGAAACAGTTCGACACTTTTTTAGAGCCGGTGGGGCGTCGGGAACAATTGCCAAAGCCATGTCGGCATACGACAAAGACTTTTCGGATGCGATTTATGGCAAAGAAACCGATGGCAGGTATGTAACCGAAGATCGGCTTCGTAAAATGCTGAAGCACGAGTATGGCTTAATGCTGGAGCGATTAGACAATTCAGCTACTCCAAATCGCCGTTTTTTTGCCTACGCCAATACGGTAGCCACCATCAATTTCACCAAACAGTTTAAGGGCCATGGTTGGATGGGCATCCGGTTTCAATCGGAACCCGAGCAAGAACCCAGTGATGTCATGTTCCACATTCGCATGCGTGAAAACGATGCCAAGCTGCAACAAGAAACCATCGGAGAAATGGGGGTTAACCTCATTTACGGGGCTTTTAACTACAGCCACGATGTAAACCAAATGCTAAAATCGCTTTACGACAACATTCATCTCGACCGCATGGAGATAGACATGATTCATGTTTATGGACCGGCGTTTGAAGGTGTTGACAACCGTTTGTTGAGCTTGCAATTAATTCGAAATGGCATGACCGATGCCGTAATCTTTGGCTCGAATGGTCAAAATATTTTACCGGCAGCTTTGCTCTATAAAAAGAACATTTTGGCTCTAAGAGGTAGTTTTAGACCGGTTACCAAAGTAAATCTCGATATGCTCCAAAAGGGCTACCAAATGTTTGTGAAAGAAAAAAAGGTAAACAAACAAGACCTTGTAGTGCTCTTTGAGATTACCTTGAGCAACCTCAGGGCAGATGGTGAAATTAATGAGCAGGATTTTTTAGACCGAGCCGAAATTTTATGCTCTTTAGGGCAAACGGTTTTAATTAGCAATTATCAAGAATACTGGCGCTTGGCCGAATATTTTAGCCGCTACACCAAAATGCGAATGGGGCTCATTATGGGGCTCACCAATTTGAAGGAAATTTTTAATGAGAAGTATTACCGCGAGTTGAAAGGGGGCATACTGGAGGCCATGGGGGTATTATTCTCGAACGACTTAAAAATGTATGTGTATCCTTCTCAAGCCTCCCCCAAGAGTGAGTTACAAACCCTGGGCAATTTAAAGGTACACCCACGCATGAAACCACTTTACGATTATTTGGTTTTTAACAAACGTGTAGTAGACATTGAGAATTTTGACCCCAGCATTCTTCAAATTTTCTCTCCGGCTGTATTGGCACAAATTAGAAATGGTGAAAAAGGTTGGGAACAATATTTACCACAATATGTAGACACCCTTATTAAAGAAAAACGCTTGTTTGGTTACCAACAACCTGAAGAAGAAACGGTAGTAATAACCGACGATGAAGACAGTGGCCACTTGGGATAGAACACGAGATGTCTTAAAAATAGCCGCTATGGGTTTGTAATCTTACTCATTCGAGATTTAAGAATGACTTCAAAGCTTGTTCGCTTCTTACAATGGCGGCATGGTCGGCGTTGTAAAGAATGGGACGTTCAAGCAGCACAGGTTCTTCCACAATACTTAAAATAAGTTCATCTTCGTTCAATTCGAGTTCAGCAAATTGTGATTGCCAAACCGATTCTTTGGTTCGAATGACTTCTAATGGTTCTAATTCCAACTTTTCTAAAAGTGCTTCTAAAAAAGCAGGAGTTAAGCCTTCTTCAAGGTATAAAAAGGTTTCAAACTTTATGTGGTGGGCTTCTAAAAAAGCCTTAGCCTCCCTGCTCTTGGCGCATCGAGGATTGTGAATAAGGGTGTACAACATGTTTGTTAATTCATTAAGTGCACCAGACCCCTATGTGTTTCGAGATCGCCACAACCGGTGTCTAAAGTGAGGGTCCAAAAATAAACCCCGGGTGCACAAAGGGTGTTGCTAAACTTTCCATCCCAAATTGCGCGGCCTGTAAATACCAATTGGCCCCACCGATTAAAAATATTTAACTGGCTGTTATCACCTAAAGAAAAACCAAGTGAGGTTTCGAAATCGAGAACATCATTCAGTCCATCTCCGTTCGGGGTAAACACATTGGGGAATTGGCGTTCGGGAGGCACGCCCAAGCCTATGCTTACAGGCTTTTCAAAGACCTGACTTTGTTTACAAGTGCTGTCCTCTATAGAAACCTTAATGGTATAATTTCCGGCTTGTTGATATTGGTAAACCCAAAAAGCGCCCCTGCCTGCGCTGTCGTTTCCGTCTCCAAAATCGATGGTAATCGGAATATCGGGTCTGTTCTGAATAACCAGTTTCAATTGGAGTCCATCTCGGCAGGGAACATAATCTATTTGCACATTTAAACTCAGCTTAAGCGCATTAAATTTAACAGTTAAGGTATCGTAGTATGTTTGAGAACATGCCGAAGATGTATAACTGACCCAAGGTTTATATATACCTGGATTGGAATAAGAAAAATCGACAGGATTGCTGTTTAAAACCACACCGGTTGTGGTATGGAAACTGGGGTTAATAAAACTTCCGCTTAAAGCAAAACGGGCCTTATAGTCCACATCGCAGGAATCGTAATCTACTGTAAAAAGTGCATTGTTAGAGGGATCAATAACATAAACCATTACCGAATCCGAATCTGAGCTTCCACAAAAGGCGTTATAGGCTTTTACCAGAATTTGATAAGCCCCCGTTTGGTTATAAACCCATTGTTCTATTCCTGAGACCGTATCGGCATTGCCATCGCCAAAATCCCAATACACAACATTGGCATTGGCAGAGTTTAGCATAAAACGGGCAGTATCTCCAAGACAAACGGTATCGGTTAAAAGGTTTATACGTGCTTGGGTAGATTGCTGTTCGAAAGCCATTTTTACCCCCATCATATTGCAATTGGTGCTGTTGTTGGTTGGCGACCAAACACTTGAAGGTTGTGCGGGCGTTGTGGATACGCCTCCACAACCTGCACAAATGGCTTGAGAAATAACCCCTTTTTTACTAAACCGACTGGTGCCCCCATCTACATGCTCAGCTACGCCCGAACCACCAAAATAGGTGGCATAATTGGCTTCTTGCCAGCTCAAATCGAGACTTAAAAAATAAAAGTCATTGCCATCGGTGGTGGATTGAAAAGCATTATTGCTTACGTAAAGGCCCTGAACACTGCTGCCAGGCGAAGCCAAAGGGCCTCCCCATCCAGCTAAATACAATACCCCACAAGAATCAATTCTAAAGGCAGAAGGAGCAAAATCATAGGCCTGAACACCTCGACCAATTCTGGTAAATCGCAGGTCTTGATCTAGTCCATTCGAAAGCATCATGACAAATTGACGCGAGTTGTTGTCGCCATAGAGATTGGTTGGCACCGTTGGGCGAACGCCATCGGTTTGACCAAGAATGCATGGTCGACCAATGGGGTCGGTATCTATAAAAAAGGCCACATCCCGCCCCTGAGTCCCTACATATTTGAAGTTTAGCATTTCGCCATTCTGTTGTTCAAAAAGAGCAATATAGGCATCGGTGCTTCCACCTAAAAAGCTGTTTTTACCACCTACCGGATTGTAAAACAGGCTATCGCCGGCTGTAGCGCCACAAACGTATAAGGTATCGTTAGCGCCAAATTGCAGACCCAAAGCAGCGTCGTTGCCTTGGGTAGAAACATAAGAACCCCACAAAAGCTGACTCAAATCTGCCGAAAGTTTAAAAACCACCCCTTCCTGCCCCCCACCGGCCACTGTATTTAAACCAGCACCCATTAGGGGGAAATCTTGGCTTAAACTGCTACTGGCTACAAAAACCTCCTTAGCTTGGTTTACGATAATTTCTCCGCGTGTATCGTCGCCATACTGGTTTCTAATTTGCCCGTTAAGGCCATCGTTACCACTGCCTCCCACAAAGGTAGAGGCCAAAAGCTGGGTGCCATCAGCCGAGAATCGACACACTATTATGTCAGTTCCAGCATGAAAAGTAGCACCTGTTCCGGAAGTTGGGGTTCCACCTGCGAAGGTATTTTGGTAAGCATTGGAGCTAACCGGGAAATCGGGCGAACCACTTACCCCCATTAAAACCAGTTCGTCGTTGGCGCAAATTAAAGAATGGGGCTGTTCGTTGTTGGAGCCTCCCAAATAGGTACTATAAATCAAGTTAGTGCCATCTGGGTTAAACTTCATGATGGCGATATCGGTAACCCCGGCAAAACTGGTATCGTAGGCACCTAAGGTTATTGGATACCCTGCTCCAAATACAATTCCCGCTACATACAAATTTCCGGCTTGATCGAAAGTAGACGTAAATCCCCAATTATCGGAAGAAGATCCGCTGTAACTGCTAAACACCAAAACCGGATCTACAATAAGGGGTTTACTTGAATCATATGGACCCAAATCAAAACTAATTTCATCTTGATTCAAAACGAAGTGGCATTCAATCGGAACTTGACTTCCATTATCTAGAATTTGGTAAGCATACGGTTTCTGCTCAATCATTTCGCCCACAGAAGTTTCCAATACCAACTCACCCTTTTCATTAATATAAAGCCCTTGTTGTCCAGTCCATTTCATTCTAATTTGTTCGGGCTTTGCATGTGGACTAACTTCAAACTCGTATTTAAGATCTTGGTTTTTTTGAAAATGCATGTGAATACCCGGATACACCTCTTTTTGAACAAAGGCGGAATACCGTTTTATACCCCCAATTTGTACTTTGGAAGAAAAATAGTTGAAGTTGGTGGAAGAAGTGTTGCCTTTAAAATGCAAGTTGCCTAACTGGCAACTTACAAGTTCCATTTGAATTGTGTGCAAATGCAAACGCGGTAAAACACCCTGAGGGCGGTGATGGAATTCATGGTAAGCAGCGGCATCTTCGGCTTTTCTCAAATTCCAACGTATTCGATTGCCTTCAAAATACATTTCCGCATTCGGCATGGCAGCATAGACCAAAACTTGCGAAGGCCACTGGCCACGATTCTCTTCAAATAGGGGCTGTGCGCTAAGGACGAATGAAACTAAATGAGATAACCATAAAAACAGTAACTTTAAACGCGGCATGGTATAAAAGTATAAGCCTTGCACCAAATAACGCCAAAGAATGTTTAAAGAAGCCTTTCGGTTTATTTAGACTTATAATTCCACCTCTTCTTCCGGTGCTGCTTGACCTTCTTGCATGAGATAGGCCTTTAGGAACATATCGATTTCGCCATTTAATACGGCATCTGTATTTGAAGTTTCAACAGAAGTTCTAACGTCCTTAACCAATTTATAAGGGTGAAGAACGTAGTTTCGAATTTGCGAACCCCATTCAATTTTCTTTTTATTGGCTTCAATTGCGGCGCGTTTTTCGTTTCTGGCCTGTATTTCTTGTTCGTAAAGTCGAGATTTTAACAATTGAATAGCCCTTTCTTTGTTTTGAAGTTGTGAGCGTGTTTCGGTATTCTCTATAACAATACCCGAAGGCTTGTGTCTTAACCTAACGCCGGTTTCTACCTTGTTTACATTTTGCCCCCCTGCCCCACTAGATCTAAAAGTATCCCATTCAATGTCGGATGCATTTACCAGAATCTCGATGGAATCGTCGACCATGGGATAAACATAAACCGAAACAAAGGAGGTGTGGCGTTTGGCATTTGAATCGAAAGGAGAAATACGTACCAAACGGTGTACCCCATTTTCACCTTTTAAGTATCCAAAAACATAATCGCCTTCAATTTCAAGTGTTACCGTTTTTACCCCAGCCACATCGCCTTCCTGAAAATTCATTTCGCTCACTTTATAACCATGCCTTTCGGCCCACATCAAATACATCCTCATTAACATAGAGGCCCAATCGCAGCTTTCTGTTCCTCCGGCACCAGCCGTTATTTGCAAAACGGCATTGAGTTTATCTTCTTCTTCAGAAAGCATGTTTCTAAACTCCAATTCTTCAATTCGGGCACTGCATGTTTGGTAAATAGCATTTACCTCCTCTTCGGTCATACCTCCCTCCTTTAAAAATTCGAAGCCAATTTGAACCTCTTCATAAAGTTTTTCTGCTTCGGCATATCCGTTTACCCAAAAACGCAAAGCGCGCAATTGTTTCATCAACAATTCAGCGGCTTTGTTGTCGTCCCAAAAACCAGGATCGCCTGTTTTTTCTTCCAAATTGGCTATTTCAATGCGCTTTTGATTTAAGTGCAAATACGATTTAAGTGTTTGCAAACGCATGCCCAATTCCTTCGCGTGTTCCCATGTTGCCATAGGGGCAAAAATAGATACTAGCCCAATCAAAATGAGTAAATAAATAAAACGGACTAAAAACAAAATAGCCGCCCGAATGGGCGGCTATTCCAAATAAGACTAAAATTCCAATTATTGAACCACAAAGCGGGTGGTACGGGTTTCACCGTTCTTGCGAACGATGTTTACCAAGTAAATACCACTTTTTAAAGTGTTGCCATTAATTTCTACTTCACCATTGCGCTCGCCTAAATTTAATACCTGACGGCCGCTCATGTCGTAGATGCTCACATTATACAACTCGCCATTGCCCAAATTGATGTGCGAAACACCATTTACAGGATTTGGGTATACTTCGATGTATTGAGTTGCAAAACCTTCCTCAAGACCAATTACTTCTGTGCAAGTGTTGAAAACATACGCCAAAGTTAAAGGCTGGTTGTTGGTGCGGGTGGTAACCCGGTTAAAACCACCTAAACCATTGGGCTGATTACAAATGCTGTCGCCATTTGGGAAGCCTTCTTCCACTTCAACAACTGATACGTTTGGATCGGGGTTACCGTTTACAAACTTCCAGAAGAAAGTACCTGGACACATATTGTAGGTAGCTTGGTAGAAACCTGGAGCATTTGGATCGGGCAACAATTGAATGGCACCGGCCTGCCAAGCTGGTGAGGTGAAATCACCAATTACGAAAATACCAGAAGCATCAGGGGCTTCATTGCTCATGTCAACACGGAAAGTAACATCGGCCGGAGCAGGAACTGGCGAACAAGCCGTAGTAGCATTGAAGCAGGTGTAAGGCACTGTGGCCACGCCATTAGCTGTATGAATTCTATTAGCAATGCCTTCCCAGTTAGCGCTGCCTTGGAAATAGCGGCGGAACTTGTATTGAACTTCGCCCGAGTCGATGGGTAATGTGATGCTGTAAATACCATCACCATCAGGATCTCTAAGCATATCGCCACCACTCCAGTTATTCATCATACCGGCTACGTCAACAGAGTCTACATCGCAAGTAGTGCTCATATCCACTTCGAAAGTGATGTTGAAAACCGGAATGGGTCCTGAAGGACATGGGTCACAGCTTCCGAAACATACGTTAGGGGTGGTAATAGCAGAAGCTGCCACAACCACTTCACGGTTATTGCTTACGGCACAAGATGACGGTACGCTTTCGTCGCTTCCCCATGCATTGCCATTAACAAACTTATACTGGTAAGTACCTGCAGGAACGCTTACAGTTACCTCGTAAATGTTATCACCATCTGGGTCTGTTAAAGCAGTGGTAGCTGGATCCCAATCGCCTGGAAAACCGGCTGCTGCCTGAAAGCTTCCGGCAACGTGAACGCCATCGGCGCCTACGGTTTGATTTTGCATGTCAACCTGAAAAGTGAGGTTCACTTGTGCATTCGCAATGATGGCGGCAAATAAAACTGCCGCAGTTGCGTAGAGTTTCTTCATTTTTGCTGAGTTTTGGGTTACTTAGTGTAAACTTTACAATAGTCAAAAGTATGAAAAAGGTGAAGAGAATGTATGATGTAAATCATTTTGTGAAAAATTGTTTGGGAATGCTGGTTATTGGGGGGTTATCAACCTCTTTAAATGGCCAAAGTATAAATCGTATAGATCCGCCGAACTGGTTTACAGGATTGAATGTAGACACTTTGGAGCTGTTGGTCTACGGTGAAAATCTCGACAAAGTGCAGAATTTAAGTCTGGATGGCCCCAATGGGGCGCAGTTAATTGGGTGGAAACCCAGTGAGTCGGCCAATTATTTGTTGGCAACCATTTGGCTAAACAAGAATGTAGAACCAGGTGAATACGTTTTAAAGGCTGATAAAAGCCGAAAAAAGGGTCACACATGGTCCATTAAACCAAAGTCCAATTACAGCCCTCAATCGCCTCATTCGGCCGATGTTGTTTATTTAATAAGCCCCGATAGGTTTGTCAATGGCGACCCTAAGAATGATGCGTTCAAGAACTTGAATGAGTCTACAATAGACCGAAAAGCACCTTTTGGCCGACATGGTGGTGATATCCAGGGTATATTAAATAAGCTCGACTATTTAGAGGATTTGGGTATAACGACTGTTTGGAATTGTCCTTTGCTAGAAAACAATCAACCAAAAGAAAGTTATCACGGCTATGCTATAACAGACTTTTACACTGTTGACCCACGCTTTGGAAGCAATCTTCAATTTGTTGAGTTAGGAGAAAAATTGCATGCGCGTAACATGAAACTTATTATGGATGTGGTTTTTAACCACTGTGGAAGTATGCATCCTTTTCATACCAATCCTCCCTTTAAAAACTGGATTAACCACTGGCCAGAGTACACCCAAACCAATTACAGGGCAGAGGTTTTTGTTGATCCCCACGCTTCTGAATACGACACCAAGCATTTTCAAGATGGTTGGTTCGTGCCAACAATGCCTGATTTAAATCAGCGCGACCCACATTTAGCTCGTTACATGATTCAAAATACCATTTGGTGGATAACTACTGCTGGTTTAGATGGTTTGCGCATAGATACTTATGCTTATCCCGACCAAGAATTCATGAATCGCATGATTATGGCTGTTCACAAAGTGTACCCTGACTTTTTTATGACTGGTGAGATTTGGGTTAGCGGCCATCAAATTCAAGGTGGGTTTACCAGCAATCCGGCTTTAGGCAAAAAGACCAGCTTATTACCCTCTGTGCTCGATTTTCAGTTTTGTTTTTCAGCAGTAGAAATGGCCAAAGAACCTGCCGAGTGGGACAAAGGATTAGGTAAGTTATATATGAGCTTGGTAGGCGATTGGATGTACACCCATCCCGAAAAGCTAGTAACGTTTATAGACAATCACGATTTGGCTCGTGTTTATGGGCAACTTAACCAAGATTTCAGCAAATGGAAGTTGGCTATGGGCGTGTTACTTACATCTAGAGGCATTCCATGCGTGTATTATGGGAGTGAAATATTGATGAAAGAAACGGCTAGTCATGGTGTAATTCGTCAAGATTTCCCTGGCGGTTGGTCTGAAGATACCGTGAATAAATTTGAATCTGCAGGACGTATGCCTGATGAGGAAGATGCTTTCAATTATATCAGGACATTAGCCAACTTCAGAAAACAATCTCCTCATTTGTTTTCCGGAAAATTTGTTCACTTTGTTCCAATTGATGGCATCTACGTTTATTTCTGGACCTATGAAGATGATATTATGATGTGTGTTCTAAACCGTTCGGAAGTAGAAAAGAACATTGACTTTAACCGCTTCAAAGAGATACTTTCTGGCGACAAAGAGTTAACTAGCCTATTCGGAAATTATAAAATAAAAGCGGGTACTACCAATGTAATACCCGCTTTAAGCTTCGATGTTTATGTAAACAGATGACCCTAAAGTTCAACCACCACAGTTGGGTCGAGAGTACCACTTAATGCATCGATGCAGTTTTGAATGCCTAAATCGCATTGGGCTTCATCGGCAAATGGCATACTCGTCCCAACATGTATTTGTGAGTTCTTTAGAATAAAATGGTAATAGTAAGCGCCTTTGGGGTTCTTTTTTCGGCGTTTTGGTTTGGGGTCCTTTCCGTAACAAGTAATGTCGTCTCCATCAGAAATTACTAAGTCAATCGCCTCTTCGGTTTCCTGAAGGGTGCTGTACAACAATTCGCCTACCATTAAAATGTCTTCGTCATGAGCCCCTTCAAGTTCAAAGTGGTAAGTACTGTTTTCGAGATAAATTACAAATCTTGCCATGTTTTTTTTGTTAAAAGTGGGTTTTTAAAATGCTGAAAACAATCCCCTCTTTAAGGGATTTTATTTGTTTTTATAAATTGAATAGTAACCGAAAATATTTTCATCATTTAATAAATTAAAAAAGGGATTGAAGATAAAAGCCCTACAATGGATAAGCATTAGTATAAAAAAAACCGCTTTACCAAAAGGTAAAGCGGTTTTAACTTTTAAGCATTGGCCTTAAGCCTGACCTGTTGGGCCAAAAGGCATACCAACGTTTGGCATTTGGCTTGCCTGATCTTCAATTTCACCAAAGGCTTGTTCAAAACGCATTACATTATCTTGAAGAGCCTTAACCAGGCGCTTCATATGTTGAGGCGTTAAAATTATTCGGCTTCGAACCCTAGCTTTAGGAACTCCTGGCATGACTTGAACAAAATCGAGAACAAACTCAGAATTAGAATGATTAACTACCGCGAGGTTTGAGTATACACCTCCAGCCACCTCCTCTTGAATTTCAATATTGATTTGGCCTTGTTGGTAAGAGTTATGCTCGTCCATATCAGTTAATCTCGGTTAATGATTCTTCTTTTTGTTTATTTAACATCATGCGCTCATATTCTTCAAGTGAGCCAACAATATACTTGTCGTAACGCTTGAGTCCAGTACCTGCTGGAATTTTATGCCCCACGATTACGTTCTCTTTAAGACCCTCAAGAGTATCTCGTTTGGCACTAACGGCTGCCTCGTTCAATACTTTGGTGGTCTCTTGGAATGAAGCCGCAGATATAAACGATTTGGTTTGCAAAGAAGCGCGGGTGATACCCTGCAACATGGTCGTAGCGGTTGCGGGTTGTGCATCTCTTGCTTCAACAAGCTTTTTGTCATTGCGTTTTAACAATGAGTTTTCGTCTCGCAACTGTCTGGAAGTAACAATTTGTCCAGCTTTAAGATTCGCTGAATCACCAGCGTCCATAATAACCTTTTTGTCATAAATCCAGTCATTTTGTTCGATGAAATCGTTGCTATGCACCAAATGGCCCTCTAAGAACATGGTGTCGCCTGGGTCGTTGATTTCCACTTTGCGCATCATTTGGCGAACGATTACCTCGAAGTGTTTGTCGTTGATTTTTACACCTTGCAAACGATACACTTCTTGAACTTCGTTAACCAAATACTCTTGTACTTTGGTTGGTCCTTGAATGGCCAAAATATCACTTGGAGTGATGGCGCCATCACTAAGTGGCATTCCAGCCTTCACAAAGTCGTTTTCTTGCACCAATATTTGCTTGCTCAGGTTAATAAGATATTTACGCACCTCGCCGGTCTTAGATTCGACCATAATTTCGCGATTGCCACGTTTGATTTTACCGTAGCTTACGATGCCATCAATTTCACTCACTACTGCGGGATTAGATGGATTACGAGCTTCAAAGAGCTCGGTTACTCGAGGTAAACCACCCGTAATATCACCGGCCTTCGCACTCTTTCTAGGGATTTTCACTAAAGCTTTACCTACTTTAATAGTCTCTCCATCTTCTACAACCAAGTGGGCTCCAACTGGAAGGTTATAGGATTTTAGTGTATTACCCGATTCGTCTTTAATCAATAAGGTTGGTATAAGCTTTTTATTTCTTGACTCAGAAATAACCTTTTCTTGGAAGCCGGTTTGCTCGTCAATTTCAACCCTATAGGTATAACCCTGCTCAATGTCTTCGTAAGCAATAACACCCGATACTTCAGCGATTATTACGGCATTCCAAGGGTCCCACTCACAAATTACTTCTCCTTTCTTGAGTTTAGAACGGTCTTTAACACGCATGGTTGAGCCATAGGGAAGAATGGCAGTCATAAGTGTAATGCCAGTGTTATCATCAACTAAACGCATTTCACCTGTTCTACCGATTACAATTTCGGTATTGGCCACATTTCCATCTTCGCTAATAACGGTTCTTAATTCGTCCGTTTCAAGAATGCCATCGAACTTTGCTATCAATTTGCTTTCTTCTGCTACGTTACCAGCGGTTCCACCCACGTGGAATGTTCTAAGGGTAAGCTGAGTACCTGGTTCGCCAATAGATTGAGCCGCAATAACCCCTACAGCTTCACCAATCTGCACCATTTTCCCGGTAGCCAAGTTTCGTCCATAACATTTGGCACAAATCCCTCGTTTTGACTCACAGGTTAATGCTGAACGCACCTCCACGATTTCTATTGGCGATGCTTCAATTGCATCAGCCATTTGATCGGATATAAGTGCCCCAGATTCAACAATTCGCACCCCATTCAGTGGGTTAATCACATCGTGAAGAGAAACTCGACCTACTATTCGATCTTTAAGTGGTTCAACTACCTCTTCGTTTTTCTTGAGGGCACTAACTTCTAGTCCACGCAGAGTTCCGCAATCTTCCTCATTTATAATAACATCTTGAGCCACATCGACCAAACGACGGGTAAGATAACCTGCGTCAGCAGTTTTAAGCGCAGTATCGGCCAAACCTTTACGAGCACCATGGGTAGATATAAAGTACTCTAGAATAGAAAGCCCCTCTTTAAAATTAGAAATAATGGGGTTTTCTATAATCTCGCCTCCTCCTGAACCAGATTTTTGAGGCTTAGCCATCAAACCACGCATACCCGAAAGCTGGCGAATTTGCTCTTTTGAACCACGTGCTCCTGAATCCAACATCATAAAAATCGGATTGAAGCCTTGATCGTCGTTACTCAAATAGTACATGGCTCTTTCCGTGAGGCGAGCGTTGGTATTGGTCCAAACGTCAATAACTTGATTATAGCGTTCGTTATTGGTAATAAGACCCATATTGTAGCTAGATAAGATGCCTTCAATTTGCTCATTGGCATCTTTCACCAAGCTATCTTTTTCGTTTGGAATAATAATATTTTCAAGTGAAAAAGATAGACCTCCTCTGAACGCTGTTTGGAAGCCCAAATTCTTCATGTCGTCCAAAAATTTGGCAGTTGATGCGACATTGGTCTTCTTCAGAATTCCGGCTATAATGTCGCGCAATGCTTTTTTCGTAAGAATTGCATCTATAAATCCCACTTGGACTGGAACAACTTGGTTAAAAAGTACTCGTCCTACAGTTGTTTCAATAAGGCGAATAGACAAAGCGCCATTTTCTTCTACTCTATGCTTTACTTTAATAATTGCATGAAGATCCACACGTCGCTCATTGAAAGCAATTTCTACTTCTTCCGGCGAATAAAACACCATACCTTCACCTTTTACGGGCTTTTCATCAGTACTTTTTCGTGCCTTTGTCATGTAATACAATCCAAGAACCATGTCTTGCGAAGGCACAGTTATTGGAGAACCGTTGGCAGGGTTTAAAATATTGTGCGAGGCAAGCATAAGAATCTGAGCCTCAAGAATTGCAGCCGGCCCCAATGGAAGGTGTACCGCCATCTGATCGCCATCGAAATCGGCATTAAAGGCAGTACAAACTAATGGGTGGAGTTGTATTGCTTTTCCTTCGATTAGTTTTGGCTGAAAGGCTTGTATGCCTAATCTATGGAGTGTTGGGGCTCTGTTCAGAAGAACTGGATGTCCCTTCATTACATTCTCAAGAATATCCCAAACTACAGGATCACGTTTGTCTATAATTTTTTTTGCAGACTTTACCGTTTTAACTATACCCCTTTCAATCAGTTTTCTTATAATAAAGGGCTTGTAAAGCTCTGCGGCCATGTTTTTCGGCAAACCACATTCGTGAAGATGTAGTTCAGGCCCCACAACAATTACAGAACGTGCTGAATAGTCAACTCGTTTTCCAAGTAAATTCTGACGGAAGCGGCCTTGTTTGCCTTTTAGACTATCAGATAAAGACTTTAAGGCTCGATTTGATTCAGTTTTAACTGCAGATGCTTTTCGCGTGTTGTCGAAAAGTGAATCTACAGCTTCCTGAAGCATGCGCTTTTCATTGCGTAGTATTACTTCAGGAGCTTTAATTTCGAGTAATCGCTTTAATCGGTTGTTTCGGATAATTACCCTTCTATACAAGTCGTTAAGATCAGATGTAGCAAATCGTCCACCATCCAAGGGCACTAATGGGCGTAATTCTGGTGGAATCACCGGAATTATCTTCATCACCATCCATTCTGGCTTGTTAACCATACTAAGGTTTGCATCTCTAAATGCCTCAACTACCTGAAGACGTTTTAAGGCTTCTTGCTTGCGTTGCTGACTGGTTTCTGTGCTGGCCTTATGTCTAAGGTCATAAGAAAGTTCGTCTAGCTTGGTTCTTTCTAAAAGGGCTATAAGAGCATCTGCACCCATTTTAGCAATGAACTTGTTTGGATCATTATCATCCAAATAGTTGTTTTCCTGTGGTAACCGATCAAGAATTTCGAGGTATTCTTCTTCTGTTAAGAACTCCATATAATCAAGTACAGAACCATCTGGTTTAGTAGCAAGACCTTGTTGAATTACCACATAACGCTCGTAATAGATAACCATATCGAGCTTCTTTGAAGGTAAGCCCAAAAGGTATCCTATTTTATTCGGAAGAGACCTGAAATACCAAATATGTGCAACAGGCACGACCAAATTTATATGGCCAATGCGCTCGCGACGAACTTTTTTCTCAGTAACTTCTACACCACAACGATCGCAAACTATACCCTTGTACCGTATGCGCTTGTATTTTCCACAAAAGCACTCATAATCTTTTACCGGACCAAAAATGCGCTCGCAGAACAAGCCATCTCTTTCAGGTTTATGGGTGCGATAGTTAATCGTTTCTGGTTTTAAAACTTCACCACTAGATTTGGCCAATACATCTTCTGGCGAGCTTAAACTAATAGTTATGGAGCCAAAGCCTCCAGGATTGCTGTTTTTGTCTGTATTTCTGATGGGCATATTGTTAACTTTATTGGGTCTTTGGTTATTCTAGAGTTACTTTAAGACCCAAGCCTTGTAACTCGTGCAGCAATACATTAAATGATTCGGGAATTCCAGGTTCCGGCAAAGCCTCACCTTTCACAATGGCTTCATAAGTTTTAGCACGGCCCACAACGTCATCTGACTTTACAGTCAATATCTCCCTAAGGATGTTTGAGGCACCAAAAGCTTCAATAGCCCAAACTTCCATTTCTCCAAAACGCTGTCCTCCAAATTGGGCCTTACCTCCTAATGGTTGTTGTGTAATTAAGCTATATGGTCCTATTGACCGCGCATGCATTTTATCGTCAACCATATGGCCTAATTTGAGCATATAAATCACACCCACAGTTGCTTTTTGGTGGAACGCCTCTCCGGTTCCACCATCGTACAATCGGGTATGACCGAAAGGTGGAAGCCCTGCTTCGTCTGTATACTTGGTGATTTCGTCTAGTGAAGCTCCATCAAATATTGGTGTTGAAAATTTTCTTCCTAGCTTTTTGCCTGCCCAACCTAAAACGGTTTCATAAATCTGACCAATATTCATTCTTGAAGGCACCCCTAATGGGTTCAATACAATGTCTACCGGGGTACCATCTTCCAAAAAGGGCATGTCTTCATCTCGAACTATTCGAGCTACTATACCTTTATTACCGTGTCGGCCGGCCATTTTATCACCAACCTTTAACTTACGCTTTTGTGCGATATACACTTTGGCCAACTTTATTATGCCGGCTGGCAATTCGTCTCCAACAGTTATGGTAAACTTCTTGCGTTTATAAACACCAGTGATGTCGCTAACCTTGATTTTATAATTATGCAAAAGAGTTTGAATCAGACGATTCTTGTCGTCGTCTGTAGTCCAAGTACCACCGGTTAAACGGGTATAATCCTCGATGCTGTTAAGGATTCGCTGCGTAAACTTCGTGCCCTTAGGAATTACTACTTCATTTAAATCATTGGAAACACCTTGACAGGTTTTTCCACTAACCAAAACATTGAGTTTGTCAAGGAATCTAACTTTAAGCTCTTCCATTTGAGCTGTGTATTCTTGCTCCAATACCTCTAATTCCTCTTTGTCTTTGCTTCTCTGACGCTTATCTTTTATACTCCTCGAGAAAAGCTTTTTGTCAATCACTACTCCATAATTAGACGGACTAGCTTTCAAAGACGCATCTTTAACGTCTCCTGCCTTATCTCCGAATATAGCACGCAACAATTTTTCTTCTGGAGTGGGGTCACTTTCACCTTTGGGTGTGATTTTTCCAATTAAGATGTCTCCCGGTTTTATTTCAGCGCCAATTCGTATAATTCCATTTTCGTCCAAATCTTTTGTTGCTTCTTCGCTAACATTAGGAATATCAGGTGTGAGTTCTTCCATACCCAACTTGGTATCACGAACTTCTAAACTATATTCTTCAACATGAATGGATGTAAAAATATCCTCCCTGGCCACTCTTTCAGAAATTACAATGGCGTCTTCAAAGTTATAGCCCTTCCAAGGCATAAACGAAACCAATAGATTTCGCCCTAGTGCCAATTCACCCTTTTCTGTTGCATAGCCTTCGCAGAGAACATCACCTTTACTTACTCTTTGACCAACGCTAACAGTTGGCTTTAAATTAATAGTGGAGCCTTGGTTCGTCTTCCTAAATTTAATTAGATTGTAAGACTTGTACTCATCTTCAAAACTAACCAATGCATCGTCATCGCTTCGGTCATACTTTATAACAATTTCGCGAGCATCTACTTTCTCCACTACACCTTCACTTTCAGCGTTTATCAGAACCCTAGAATCTCTTGCCACTTGGCGCTCTAAACCAGTCCCAACAATTGGAGCCTCAGGAATCATTAGTGGCACAGCCTGACGCATCATATTCGATCCCATCAATGCCCTGTTAGCATCATCATGTTCGAGAAAAGGAATCAAAGATGCCGAAATGGATGCAATCTGATTTGGAGCAACATCCATAAATTGAACTTGTTCGGGCTCTACAAGAGGGAAGTCACCTTCATCACGGGCCTTAACACGCTTATTAAGGAAGTTACCTTCTGAATCAATGGGCGCATTGGCTTGGGCAATTACCATGTTTTCCTCTTCTTCCGCACTCAAATAAGACGGTTGCAAATCAACACGAACTTTGCCATTCTCCACTTGGCGGTATGGGGTTTCGATAAAGCCCATGCGGTTTACTCTCGAGAAAACACACATAGAAGAAATCAAACCAATGTTTGGGCCTTCTGGGGTTTCTATAGGACACAATCGACCGTAATGCGTGTAGTGAACGTCACGAACTTCAAAACCAGCTCTTTCTCGAGAAAGACCGCCAGGCCCAAGTGCAGACATCCTGCGTTTGTGTGTGATTTCTGCTAATGGATTTGTTTGATCCATAAATTGGCTCAACTGATTGGTGCCGAAAAATGAATTGATAACAGAAGACAGAGTCTTTGCATTAATCAAATCTATAGGCGTAAAAACCTCATTATCCCGAACATTCATTCGCTCACGAATGGTTCTTGCCATTCTCGATAAACCAACTCCAAATTGGTTAGCTAATTGCTCACCAACAGTTCTCACCCTTCTGTTGCTTAAGTGGTCAATATCATCTACTTCCGCTTTAGAATTAATCAATTCGATTAAATAGCGAATTATTAGAATAATATCTTCTTTTGTTAAGACTTGAACACTACGCTCGACGTCCAGTCCTAATTTTTTGTTGAGGCGGTAACGTCCTACTTCACCTAGATTATAACGGGTTTCTGAAAAGAAAAGTTTGTCTATAATTCCTCTAGCCGTCTCTTCGTCAGGAGGTTCGGCGTTTCTCAATTGTCGATATATATGTTCTACAGCCTCTTTTTCAGAGTTAGTCGGATCTTTTTGAAGAGTATTATAAATTATAGAATTATCAGCCGACTCTACATCCTCACGGTGAAGCAAAATGGTTGGTACGTCGGCATCTAATATAGCCTCCAAATGTTCTTTTTCAAGAACGGTATCTCGGTCAAGAATTACTTCATTACGTTCAATACTTACCACTTCGCCAGTATCCTCATCTACAAAGTCCTCAATCCACGTTTTCAAAACACGTGCAGCAAGCCTGCGGCTCAAAACTTTCTTAAGTGCCGTTTTGCTTACTTTAATCTCTTCTGCCAAGTCAAAAATCTCCAAAATATCCTTATCTCTTTCGAACCCAATGGCTCGCAGGAGAGTTGTGACCGGTAACTTCTTTTTTCTGTCGATGTAAGCATACATTACATTGTTAATGTCGGTCGCAAACTCAATCCAAGAACCTTTAAATGGAATTATTCGAGCGCTGTAAAGTTTTGTTCCATTGGCATGATAGCTCTGACCGAAGAACACCCCAGGTGAACGGTGCAACTGTGAAACCACAACGCGTTCTGCGCCATTTACTATAAAAGTTCCACGTGGTGTCATATATGGAATCGTACCAAGATAGACATCTTGCACAATGGTTTCAAAATCTTCGTGTTCCGGATCAGTACAGTATAACTTCAGCCTTGCCTTAAGTGGCACACTAAAAGTTAAACCACGCTCTATGCACTCATCTTCTGAATATCGAGGCGGATCAACGAAATAATCGAGGAACTCCAAAACAAACTGGTTTCGAGCATCGGTAATTGGGAAATTTTCTGAGAAGGTTCTAAAAAGACCTTCATCTTTTCGATTTTCAGGCTTGGTTTCAAGCTGAAAAAAATCCTGAAAAGATTTAATCTGAATGTCCATAAAGTCAGGATATTCGATCTGAGACTTTATAGACGCGAATGAAATTCGGTTGGAAGTTTGAGTGGCCAATGAACTAGGGTTTATTTACACTGCTTCTGAAGAGATATTAACGCAAACAGGCTGAGGCCTGCGAACTAAGGTTCACAGACCTACAACCTATTGTAAAGGAGGAGATTACTTAACTTCTACCTCAGCACCAGCTTCTTCAAGCTGGCTTTTAAGGGCATCGGCCTCATCTTTGGCAACACCTTCTTTTAGAGCTTTAGGGGCGGCATCAACTAATTCTTTTGCTTCTTTCAAGCCAAGACCAGTCAATTCCTTAACTAATTTCACTACTGCCAATTTAGAGGGGCCAGCTGCTTTAAGGATGACATCAAATGATGTTTTCTCTTCAACTGCCGCCTCTCCTGCACCTCCACCTACGGGGGCCGCTATGGCTACAGCTGCCGCTGCAGGCTCTATGCCATATGTTTCTTTTAAATAAGAAGCCAGTTCATTTACTTCTTTTACGGTGAGGTTTACTAGAGCATCACCGAGTTCTTTGATATCTGCCATTTTGGGTTGTTGTTTACTGTTAGTGTTTGTTTATGGAAGCTATGAGTGCGTACGTTAGTTATCTCTTTCCTGAAGGGTTTTAACCAATCCAGCCAAGGTAGAACCTCCAGATTGTAAAGCAGAAAGGACATTCTTAGCGGGAGATTGAAGAAGAGCTATTACATCTCCAATCAATTCGTTCTTCGACTTGAGATTAATTAAGGTTTCAATTTGATTGTCGCCAATAAAAATGGCTTCTTCCACCCAAGCACCTTTCAAAGCAGGAATACTACCTTTCTTTCTAAATTCCTTGATAAGCTTAGCAGGCACATTGCCTGTATCGGCAATCATAACGCTTGTGCTTCCTTTTAGAACGGGAAAAAGCTCGTCAAACTTCAGTCCAGAACGCTCCATCGCTTTTTTAAGCAAAGTGTTCTTAACCACATTCATTTTCACATTGCGACTGAAGCATAACCTTCTCAATGCGCTAGTATTCTCTGCATTCAAACCTGATACATCTGTAATGTAAATGGTGCCTGCAGTCTGCAACATTTCCTTAAGCTCGTCTATTATCTTATCTTTTTCTAGTTTATTCATACGGCTTTCGGGAATTAAACGATTGACTTAGTTTCTATAGCAATGCCTTTGCTCATAGTTGATGAAATATAAATGCTTTTCACATATGTGCCTTTAGCAGCAGTTGGTTTCAAGCGCACCAATGTTTTGATTAACTCTTCAGCATTCTCTTTTAACTTATGGCTATCAAAGGAAATTCGGCCTATACCAGCATGAACAATGCCATACTTATCTACTTTAAAATCAATTTTACCTGCCTTTACCTCTGCAACAGCTCTACCTATATCCATTGTTACGGTTCCAGTCTTGGGATTAGGCATCAATCCACGTGGACCAAGAATTCTCCCTAAAGGGCCAAGCTTGCCCATAACAGACGGCATAGTTATGATAACATCCACATCGGTCCAGCCAGATTTAATTTTTTCTAAATATTCATCTAGACCAACATAATCTGCACCAGCTTCCTTAGCTTCTGCCTCCTTCTCTGAAGGCACAAGAGCTAGAACACGCACAGTTTTACCAGTTCCATGAGGCAGCGTAACGACTCCCCTTACCATTTGATTAGCTTTTCGTGGATCAACGCCTAATCGAACAGCTAAATCAACGCTGGAATCAAACTTTGTAGTTGTGATTTTCTTAACCAATTCACTCGCATCTGAAATTGAATAGAGTTTATTGCGCTCGATTAAACCGGCCACTTCTTTTTGCTTTTTTGTGAGCTTTGCCATTATTTCTTGGTTTAGAAGGGTTTTTCGCCGGTTACTGAGATGCCCATGCTGCGAGCGGTACCAGCAATCATCGACATGGCTGATTCAATTGTAAAACAATTTAAATCAGTCATTTTGTCTTGAGCGATGGTCCTAACTTGCTCCCAGCTTACTTTAGCCACTTTCTTCCTGTTTGGCTCGGCAGAGCCGCCTTTAAGCTTAGCGACTTCCATAAGCTGAACTGCAGCCGGAGGGGTCTTTATGACAAAATCAAAAGACTTGTCTGTATAAACCGTAATAACTACGGGAAGAATTTTGCCAGCCTTATCTTGGGTTCGAGCATTAAACTGCTTACAGAACTCCATAATATTCACCCCTTTAGAACCCAAAGCAGGTCCTACCGGAGGGGAAGGATTGGCCGCACCGCCCTTCACCTGAAGTTTGATGTACGTACTTATTTCTTTGGCCATTTTTGTTTCTTTATTTTGGTTTGCTCTTGATCTGTAAACTGGAAGCATCTACAGACAGTTGCTCACATCTTTGTTTATTCTTTTTCTACTTGCATGAAGCTTAATTCAAGAGGAGTTCTGCGCCCAAATATTTTGACCATAACTTCCAACTTGCGTTTTTCTTCGTTTACTTTTTCAATTGTACCATTGAATCCATTGAAAGGTCCATCTATTACTTTAACATTTTCACCCACAAAGAAAGGCATATGCATCTGCTCCGAAGTCTCCATTAGCTCATCAACTCTGCCAAGCATCCTGTTTACTTCGGCCTGTCGAATAGGCGTAGGATCGCCAGCTTTGGTTTCTCCTAGAAACCCAATTACCCCAGTAACACTTTTAATTGCATGTACCACTTCTCCACTAAGATGTGCCTCAACCATTATATAACCAGGATAATGGGTACGTTCTTTGCTCACTTTCTTACCATTTCGAAACTGGAACACTTTCTCCGTCGGTACAAGGATTTGACCAACGTAATCTTTTAAATTAAGATGCTCAATTTCACTTTCTATATACGACTTGATTTTGTTTTCCTGACCACTAATGGCGCGAACAACATACCACTTCATCCCTGATTCGCTCATTGATCGATCTTAAACTTATTTAAAGATGTCGTAAACAATTTTCAGAACTGCACTGATGCTTTTGTCCATGGCAAAAATCAACAGCGCTATGATCACAGAAGCAATGGCAACTACCACTGAACTCTTCCATAATTCTAACCAAGAGGGCCAAGTGGTTTTTTCCACGAGCTCTTGGTATGATTCCATAATGTAAGCTTTTATTTTATCCATTTCTGTTTCAAAGCACGGGTGGAGAGATTCGAACTCCCATCAACGGTTTTGGAGACCGCGATTCTACCCTTGAACTACACCCGTTTTTAGGATAAAAGGCCCCGATTTTATAAACCGGCGCCTTTTCACCATTGATTATTAATATTACTCTAGGATTTCGGTAATCTGACCGGCACCTACAGTTCGTCCACCTTCACGAATTGCAAACCTTAATCCTTTGTTCACAGCCACTGGAGCTATTAGATTTACGGTAATGGTTAAGTTATCGCCCGGCATTACCATTTCCACTCCTTCAGGAAGTTGTATTTCACCAGTAACATCTGTGGTGCGTAGGTAAAACTGTGGACGGTATTTGTTATGGAAAGGCGTATGGCGACCTCCTTCTTCTTTTTTCAAGATATATACTTCAGCCTTAATCTTTGTGTGTGGGGTAATTGAACCTGGCTTGCATATAACCATTCCGCGACGAATGTCACTCTTTTCAATACCACGTAACAACAAACCAACATTGTCCCCAGCTTCTCCGCGGTCAAGAATTTTGCGAAACATTTCAACCCCTGTTATTGTCGATGTTAATTTTTCATCACCAAATCCTATGATATTGACAGCATCACCGGTATTCGCAACCCCAGTTTCTATACGGCCCGTAGCCACAGTACCACGACCTGTTATAGAAAACACATCCTCAACTGGCATCAAAAATGGCTTTTCTACGTCACGAGCAGGCATTGGGATATACTCGTCCACTGCATTCATCAATTCCATTACAGTTTCAACCCATTTTGGCTCCAAATTAAGAGCGCCCAGGGCAGAACCTTTTATGACGGGGGCATTATCACCATCATAGCTGTAAAAAGAGAGTAATTCGCGTACTTCCATTTCAACAAGCTCAAGAAGTTCCTCATCGTCAACCATATCCACTTTATTGAGGAAAACCACAATAGCAGGAACACCAACCTGACGAGCCAGCAGTATGTGTTCACGGGTTTGCGGCATTGGGCCATCAGTAGCCGCTACCACCAGTATTGCACCATCCATTTGGGCGGCACCAGTAACCATGTTTTTCACATAGTCGGCGTGACCGGGACAGTCAACGTGTGCGTAGTGACGTTTTTCAGTTTGATACTCTACGTGAGCGGTATTTATGGTAATACCACGTTCTTTTTCTTCAGGAGCATTATCGATAGAATCGAATGAGCGCTTTTCGCTGAAGCCCTTCTCGGCCAACACCGTGGTGATGGCGGCAGTCAGGGTAGTTTTACCATGGTCAACGTGGCCAATGGTACCGATGTTTAAGTGCGGTTTAGACCGAACAAAATTCTCCTTTGCCATTTCTGAGGTTGTTTGTTTGCGTTATTAAAGAATCCAATGAATTCGAGCCAATGAGGGGAATTGAACCCCTGACCTTTTCCTTACCAAGGAAACGCTCTACCCCTGAGCTACACCGGCAGGTTTAGACGTTTGAGCGGGCGACGAGACTCGAACCCGCGACCCTCAGCTTGGAAGGCTGATGCTCTACCAACTGAGCTACGCCCGCATCAAAATCTAAATACGTGGGGAGAGAAGGATTCGAA
>CAMCXO010000026.1 GCA_945883565.1 Chryseobacterium gleum | reverse complement strand
TCAAATCCTCATCCCTTTCAGGAAGCTGACTTGAAAAACAAGAGAAAAAAATAAACTAAAACAAAGCCCCGAAGGGGCGACATGATTATAGAATAACCGTACCCACAACCTAAAGCCCCGAAGGGGCGACATAATTCCAGACAATTTTTCCCAAAAACATTACCCCAAAGCGTCCAGCTTGACCTTTTGGTTCCTTTTGGGTCAAGCCAAAAGGAACAAGCCCCGCGCCGGCGATTGAGGCGCCCAAAAGAACAACCAATTGAAAAAATTCAATAGCCGAAGGCCTAGAAAAAAAATCATTTTAACCAAATAAAATCACTTTAGCCCCTGCGCCGGCGATTGAGGCGCCCAAAAGGTTAACCAATTGAAAAAATTCCATAGCCGCAGGCCCAGAAAATCAACCCACTAATAAATAAAATGTAAAAGCATCAAACCATCATTAATTGACCTCTAAGATTCAACCACCCACTTCAAACATTCAGGCATCGCGGTCAAACATTCCCTCACCAACTTCAAACCATCAAACACAGCCTTCTTCAAATCTTCTGCCCGCATTTCAAAAAATCCACCCACTTCAAACCATCAAAACCTAGCTTCTCGTCCTAGACTACAGACATCCGCAAAAAAGCAGCCCGCATTTTCAATTCCCAACCTCACTTCAAACCATCAACCCCAGACATCAGCAAAAAAGCGGTCGGCGTTTTCAAAAACGAAACCGGCATTTTCAAAAAAGCGGCCGACATCTAACAAGCCAGACCTGGCTTCAAACCATCCACCACAAGCATCTGCAAAAAAGCAGTCGACCTTTTCAAAAAAGCGGAAGCCTTCACCTCTTTAAGGTGTTGGCTTTTTCAATTCTACTGCCGACCTCTTCAACTTTGTATACCCGTATCAACCATAATACTACAGGCATCAAACAGCAAACTATAGGCATTTTCAATTGCACCACAAGCGTTTTCAATTTTACTACCTGCATTATCCGCTGCACCGTCGGCGTCAAACGCTGCACCAAAGCCCTTTGCAATTAAGCGACGAACATTTTCAATTTTACCACCAACTTTTTCACTTCCACCATCGGCGTCAACAATAAGCAACAGAATTCAACGCTGCACCGCGCGCATTTACAACAAACCACGAAGTTTTTCATTTCCACCAAGAACGTTATCGGTTCCACCGCTAGCATTTTCCATTTTACCGCAAGCGCTTTCAGTTCTACCAACAAAAGCAGTCGCTAAACCCACAACACCTTCATTTGCATCAATGCTTTTCACTCCTAAGCCACAAACTTCAAACAGTCAACAACACCCTTCACATAGCCCACGGTTTAAACCGTGGGCTAATTAGATTCATCGGGATATCTCAACACCCTTTTTACGAACTCTTTGAACACTATTTTGGGGCCACAAAACATCACGTAGACCACCATTTCGATCCACATAACCCAGACCAAAGTGAATAAAATAAACAGCCCCTAGATCAATTGACCCAGAACGCAGCTAATTTTACCAAAACCAACAAAACCACTAATAATGAATATACTATACAAAAAACCAAACCACAATAAACCGGAAAAATTACAGTATATTTTCGTATATATATAAGTTAGCCACATTATAAAACAACGACTATGAAACATATGACCAAATATTTAGGATTGATAATCTTACTGATCATTTTCGGATGCGCTCAGAATCCCGACAGTGCTAGTATGGAAATGGCTGACGAAGAAATAGTCGCACCGACAACAGAACAAAAAACTAATGAATCAGTCGAAAGAAAATTAATCAAAGAAGGTCGAGTGGAGTTTGAAACGGACAATTTAAACTCGACAAGAAAAACCATTTTTGAAGCGGTCAATAAATACAAAGGCTACGTTTCTTCTGACCAAGAATTTAAGTCACCAGGACGAAAAAGTAATACTGTAGTCATTCGTGTTCCTGCGGACAATTTTGACAATTTATTAAGTGAGGCAACTCAAGACGTTGAAAAGTTTGAGAGCAAGGAAATCAACGTAAAAGATGTAACCGAAGAATTTCTTGACGTTCAAGCGAGACTAAAGACTAAAAAAGAACTTGAACAACGCTTTATTGACCTTCTTAAGGAAGCTAAAAACGTTACCGAAGTATTAGAAATTGAAAAGCAAATTGGACAATTAAGGTCAGATATTGAATCAATTGAAGGACGACTAAAGTACCTACAAGACAGGGTTTCATTTTCGACCTTAACAATGACTTTCTATGAGAGTATTCCAAACGAAACAGAATTCGGACAGAAATTCAAAAATGGTTTTAAAAACGGTTGGGACAATTTAGTTTGGTTTTTTGTCGCACTGACTAATATTTGGCCATTTGTCTTAATCGGACTTGGACTCATTATCGGACTAAGAATTTACAGAAGAAAAAAATAAAATACTGTGGCTAACAAAGCATATAGCTTATGGCGGCTTAACGGCTACAAGCAAAGTTTTCGCTCCGTAGCCAGCTTTAGTTTCGGTGGACAGTTTAGTGCTTCGAAACCGCCACAAGCCATATGCAAACCGTTACAGGCAAGCTTAAGGACGACAAAGCTCACATTTCATAAAAAAACGTACATTTAACCAGACAAATTGAAGGCAAAAAAATGGATATAAATAAACATATCATTGACCAAAGAATTCGTAGAATAGTACAGGACAAACCAGAATGGTTTACAGAAAGTAATGACGAAAATAATAAAATTTCAAAATCATTCGTTCTACTTACTGTCGCAACCTATTTAAATATAGAACTTGCCGAAGCATTTTCTATGGTTACTGACGGTGGTGACGATGCTGGTATCGATGCAATTTACATAGGAGACACCAATGATTTAGAACTCCCAGTAACTATTTTTCAAGGAAAATATGTTTTCAATTTAGATAAAGAATCAAATTATCCGGCAAATAGTGTTCTTCGAGTTATTAATTCAATAGGCTCAATATTCGACCCTTCAAAAGAAGTTCAACTTAATCCGAAACTTAAACCTCAAATTGAAGAAATACGTTCGCTTATATCTGACGGATATATTCCTGTTGTAAAAATTGTGTTATTCAACAATGGCTTGAAATGGAATGATGAAGGTGAGCAACATATAGTAAATGCAGGTTTTCCAAAGGATCAAGTAGAATTTGAATACATTAATCATCAAAATGTTGTTGATTTTATTCAATCATCCAAGGAAATTAAAGCTTCATTGAGACTTACTGGAGAGAGTGTCGTTGAAAGTTTCAATTTCAAAAGGGTTTTAATTGGGAAAGTTAATGTTGCAGAAATCGCAAAATTGTTCCAAGCTCATGGAGATGGACTTTTAGAGAAGAACATTAGGAGATATTTGGGTCTAAACAGAAATAGGGTTAATGAAGCGATACAGGAAACATTACTTGGAGAAAGAAAAGATAATTTCTATTTTAAAAATAATGGAATAACGATGATTTGTAAAAAATTCAGCTATAATGCTCTTCAAGAAAAAAACTGGGACATTATTGCAGAAGATATTCAAATCATTAATGGGGGACAAACTTGTAAAACCATTGAACATACAGTAAATGACAATCCAACCAAAGACTTTTCTCAAGTTTTTGTTCTCGTTCGTATATATGAACTTTCAGATTCAAATGAAGACAATGAAAATTTAGTAAATGAGATCACTTTAGCTACAAATAGTCAAAACCCAGTGGATCTTAGTGACCTAAGAGCTTACGACTCAATACAACGAACTCTTGAAACAGACATCAAAGAGCTTGGTTATAATTATAGACGTAAAAAAGATATCGCAAACACTACAGATTCTATAATTCCTCTTTCTGTTGCGGCTCAAGCTGTTTACTCTATTTGGAAAAGAAAACCACATGTAGCAAAGTTTAAACGCAAAGAATTATTTGGAAGTTTGTATGATGACGTATATAGGCCAACACCGAATGCCGCTCAAGTAGTAATTGCTGTTTTAATTTACAGATACTGTGACAATCAACGGAGAAAAACAGCATTAATTGAAGAATACCCACATATTCCTTATAGTAATTATTTCCTATCCATGTTAATTGGTCAATTATTACTTCAAAAGGCTAATATAACTTTAGCAAGTCTGACACATAAAAACTTCGAACAATTAAAAACATATTTCGAAATTAACAAAGACACTATATTTACAGAAGCAAATGCAATTCTAATCACAGCCTTGAACCAATTTTACAATGAAGATTATACAAAATTGGAAATGCCAAGACTTTCTGCTGCATTTAGACGAGGTGATTTACTTGGACAGATTGTGATTTAATAACCGTAAAAGAAAGCGAGCCAGTAACAGCCGTGCCTCTTGCCCAACTTTATCATGAATTGAAAGACTAAACTAAAAGTTCAAATTTGGCTTTAATACAGGCTTTTAAGAACTTCTGTTTTTTGTGTTTTTTTCTTTGTTGTTTTTTTTGACTCCCTCAAAATGCTTCATTGCCTCCATTTTAGGTCCAAATAAATTAAAAATGGCCTTAGCCGGGTTTTCCCCACCAAAATCACAATCTGAAGTTCTAGAGATGCTTTCACAATCTGACCTGAAAAGAATAATTGAAAAATTAAAAGACCTGCGCTAACAACCTCGAAAATGTCTTAACACGGAATTGCCGTAACTTGCTACGCATTGCACAAATAAAAACACCACAACAAAAAACCGTCGAAACCAATTAGTACACATCCATGTTTACACTTCTACAAATTGAATCAGCCCACTCAAAAGTTAACTCGGGCGCAGATTTCCCGAAATTTATTCAGGAAATAAAACGCCTTGGGGTAATAGGCTTTACAACTTGGGTTTCCGACAGTCATACAGAGTATTTTGGCAAAAATGATTATCGAATTATATCAATGCCAAAGTATAATGAACTAAAAATGTCTAACAATATAAACAAGGAAGCTTTTACCTCGAAATTGAAAGCACACCAAAATGGTGAAACCGATTATTATACTTTTTGTAAAGATTGTTCGGAAAATGGAGTAGAAAAATGGATGGTAAGACTAGACGAAATGACTTGTATATATTATGACATAGACGGCAATGAAATACTATTGGAACAAATCCCGGAACAATAAATTTGAAGAAACAACAACCACTCACATCCTAAATCGCCATTAAGGCAAACGTGGTTAAATCAAGTCCGGTGCTTCTCTTTATTCCCATACCTCTTTAAAAGCCATGAACTCCCTGTTCCCCTTCTAAGTCAAGCCACTAAACTTGAACAACTTTTAACAAAACAATTGTATCCATAATGAAAACATTTTTGGCATTGGTCTTAGTTAATTTTTGTTTTAGTGTTTTTGGTCAATCCGGATTTAACTCGTTAATTAAAAATGCACAGCTTCGCAATTTGCCCTATACAACACACAATAACCTAAACAAAACATACAGAGAAAGTCAAAGTATTCTGCATTCAAAAGACAGTACTTTCATCATTGAGCAAATAAAAAGCATTTTGCCAACAACCATTAACCCCTTTGGCGGAACGGCATTCGGACAATTAGATTGCGAAGACAATTCGAACTGTTTAAACTTTGATGACTATAGCTCAATGGCCATACTTTTTGTGACCAAACTCCAAAAGCACTATTTTATGCATTTAGAATTAACAGAAAAAGAAACATTTGGCCAATCACTAGGCATACTAATGGGCTTCTCTCACAATGGAGAAATTAAAAGCTGGATACGTTCTAATGGCTCAGCCAACAGTGGAAACCCCAACGGCAACATCACCAGAAACTTTACAATTTTGGCAGATGAAATTGTTGAAATTAACGAAGTGTCATGGGGAGACAATACTGAAGCTTACACCTTTAAGGCCACTTACAACATCACAAATGGCGTATTCGAGCTAATAGACTTGTGCATTCATTATTAACCGCAAGCGTCCTTTTTATAAACCAACCATTTCTCCTCAGGAACAAGAGAATCCGAATTTACAAACCCGTTTCCAAAGTACTTACATAACATTTTTAGCAACTTACTGACCATTAAACCCATAATTTCTTAAATTCCAAATAACAATAAACCATTTTATAGCTATTGCCAAGACTCTAAAAAAGCTAACTTTGCCGCCACCTTTCAAAATGAAAAACAACATTTTCAAGTACAATTTCAAGACCAAAGAGGTTTTTGGCTTTTGTTTTGTCGTTGTTTGCATTTTGGCTTTGGCCTTCATAATACCTGGCTTTTCTTTGGGTTACCCCAAGAATCTGACCAATTCTCATTTTAGTGAAGATGAGACCCAATCATCAAAGGTAGAAAGCGCCATATTTCGGAGTAATGTTCAAAACTCATTACATCCGAACACTTCCCGGCCACTAAGCTCAGATCCCAACCCCAGCACCTCTGAAGAGGATATTGAAGAAGAAAAACACAAAAACAATCTTAATTCATTTTTAAATCATAAAGGCATTGCAGAAATCGGCAATGCTGAAAATAAGTTTAAGTACAAACAGCTATTAATATTAAATAACTTAATCGCCAAAACCGTCCTTTATAAATTATACCATTCCTGGAAAATACACCTTACTTATTAATAATAAATAAAGACTTATAACCCCTAAAAAAGTCTTAATTCTTACTGAAAGCCACCTAGGCTAGGGGAATTCCATTTTTATTTTAAAACCAAGTACCAATGAAAGAAATCATTTTCCTTTCGGGCTTTGCTTTGTTTATTGCCACAAGCTGTACCCGAAATCACCGTCAGGAGCATCACACAACCCATTATTTAGTTAGTAGTTCCATCTTAAAAGACACTTCAATAAATCAAGAATATGTTGCGCAAATTCATGCTTACCAACATATAGAATTGCGATCTTTAGAAAAAGGCTATCTGTATAAAGTATTAGTAGATGAAGGGCAATATGTTCAAAAGGGCGATTTGCTTTTTCAAATTCAACCAAATGTTTTTCAGGCCGAAGCCCAAAAGGCGCAGTCGGAATTAGAATTCGCCGAAGTAGAATATCAAAACACTTTGGCTTTGGCTGATAGAAACATTGTTTCTCAAAGTGAAGTGAAATTATCTAAAGCCAAATTAGGCAAAGCCAAAGCCGATCTTAGTTTGGCTCTTACGCATTTAGGTTTCACCGAAATTCGAGCACCTTTTAACGGAATAGTAGGAAAGTTTGAGAATGTTCGATTGGGTAGTTTGTTGGATGAAGGAGAACTTTTAACAACCCTTTCTGATAATTCCAAAATGTGGGTGTATTTCAATGTGCCAGAGTCAGAATATTTAGATTACGCCTCGAGAGCTAAAAAAAAGGATGAACATGTACATCTGAAACTTGCAAATGACCTCGTTTTCCAAGAAGAAGGTATTATAGAAACCATCGAATCCGATTTTAATAATAAAACCGGAAATATTGCGTTTCGAGCAACCTTTAAAAACACAAATGGCTTACTGCGACATGGTCAAACCGGAAACATTATTTGGACCAAAAAACTCACAAACATTAACATAATTCCTCAAAAGGCCACTTTTGATGTTCTCGAGAAAAAATTTGTGTATTTGGTTAACCATGAAGGCTTAGTTAAATCTCAAGAAATAACCATCGAAAGCGAGCTCAATTATATCTATTTAGTAAAAAAAGGAATAAAACCAAGTGACAGATTTGTATTGGACGGCGTTCAGAAAATAAAAAATGGGGACATAATTGTATCCCAGTTCGTTAAACCTCAACAGGTTCTTTCAAACCTTAACCTTCATGCTGAATAGGCTAAAACTTCAATAAACAAATCACATGTTCAAGAACATACTGAAGCGGCCCGTTTTTGCCTTAGTTCTATCTATCATGATAGTCTTTGTAGGACTACTCGCCATCAAACACCTACCCATTTCTCAATTCCCTCAAATAGCACCTACAACTGTCAACATATTTGTAGCGTATCCTGGTTCCAGTGCCGATGTGCTAACCAAATCAACTCTAATTCCTCTCGAAACCTCTATAAATGGCGTTCAAGACATGCGTTACATTGCCTCCGACGCCACCAGCGCCGGCGAGGGAACTATAAGAATCGTTTTTGAACCTGGCACCGACCCCGACCAAGCTGTTGTGCGTGTTAAAACCCGCGTAGACCAAGTCATGCCTAACTTACCTGAATTGGTTCAACGTGAAGGCGTTATAATAACACCTGTCCAGCCTAGCATGTTACTGTATTTAGACCTTTACAGTGAAAAAGGCAGTGGAATTGACGAGAAATTCCTTTACAATTATGCTTTTACCCGCATTGTGCCAGAGCTACAGCGAATTAATGGAATTGCTCAGGCTCAGATTCTTGGATCTAGAAAATACGCCATGAGGGTTTGGCTGAAACCCGATCGAATGCGTGCCTATAGCATTTCTGCCGAAGAAGTATTGTCGGCAATGAACGAGCAAAGTATTATCGCTCGACCAGGTCGTTTGGGTCAAAGTTCTGGCATTCAAGCTCAAGCTTTTGAATATGTTCTTAACTATAAAGGGCGTTTCAATAAACCTGAAGAATACGAAAACATCATTATTCGCAGTAATGAAGAGGGCGAACTTATAAAACTAAAAGACATCGCTTCAGTAGAGTTAGGCAGCGAGTTTTTCGACATTTATTCAAATCTAGATGGCCAACCTTCTTCGTCAATTGTATTAAAACAGTCGCCCAATAGCAATGGCAGTGCTGTAATTAAACAAGTAAAAGAAAAACTTAAGGAATTGGAAGCCGACTTTCCTGAAGGTGTTCACTACCAATATAGTTACGATGTTTCAAGATTTCTTGACGCCTCAATTGAGCAAGTTATTCACACCATCCGCGATGCATTCTTATTGGTGGCATTGGTTGTCTTCCTATTTCTCGGCGATTGGCGTTCCACGCTTATACCCATCATTGCCGTTCCTGTTTCTTTAATTGGATCATTTTTCATTCTACAATCTTTTGGTTTGTCTATTAATCTTATTACACTCTTCGCTCTAGTATTGGCCATTGGGGTAGTTGTTGACGACGCAATAGTAGTTGTCGAAGCAGTCCACTCAAAAATGGAAGAAGATCCCCGGTTAACGCCTTATATGGCCACTCGGAAAGCCCTGGATGAGCTTAGCGGCGCCATTATAGCCATTACATTAGTGATGATTTCGGTTTTTTTGCCAATAGCCTTTATGGGCGGACCTGTAGGTGTTTTTTACCGACAGTTTTCAATAACCATGGCAAGCTCTATTCTAATATCAGGCTTGGTAGCCCTAACGCTTACACCAGTGCTTTGTGCTTTATTGCTAAAAAACCACCAACATAAACGCAGAACTTCCTGGTTCGATAAATTCATAGAAGCATTTAACCGCTTTTTTGAATTGCTTACCGGAAAATATATTCAAGTGCTAAACAAAATAGTGGCCAGAAGAATGCTAACATTTGGCGTTCTTGGGCTCTTTCTTTTAGGAATCTTTTATACCAATCATGTTTTACCAACGGGATTTGTACCTAATGAAGACCAGGGAACCATTTACGCCATCATTCAAACACCACCTGGCTCTACCTTAGAAACCACCAATAAAGTAGCCCAAGAGCTGCAGCAAATTGCGGAAAAAAATGAAAGTATCGAATCCGTAACTTCTTTGGCTGGTTATGAAATCATGACCGAAGGAAGAGGTTCAAACGCCGGAACCTGTTTAATTAATTTAAAACCATGGAACCTTCGTAATCATTCTGTTCACGAAATCATGGAAATGTTAGAAGAAGAAACCCGAAACTTGGGTGCTGTAGTCGAATATTTCGAGCCTCCCGCCATACCTGGATTTGGTTCTTCAGGTGGGTTTTCTTTGCGAATGCTAGATAAAACCAGTGGCGAAACGGATTATCAAGAATTCGATAAAATCAACAAAGAATTTCTTGAGGCTTTGAAAAAACGAAAAGAACTCAAAGGTCTTTTTACATTTTTTGCTGCCAATTACCCTCAATATGAACTGGAAATAGACAATGGTGCTGCCATGCAAAAAGGCGTTTCTATAGGAAACGCCATGGAAAATTTAAATATTTTAATTGGAAGCACATACGAACAAGGGTTTATTCGTTTCGGAAGGTTCTTTAAAGTCTATACACAAGCGGCACCAGAATACAGAAGGTATCCCTCAGACTTGACCGATTTATTTGTAAAAAACGAATCAGGGGAAATGGTTCCTTATTCGTCTTTTATGACCATTAAAAAAACGCAAGGCCCAAACGAAATTACCCGTTACAACCTCTTCAATTCGGCCTCTATAAGAGGCTTGCCGGCCAAAGGTTATACCTCTGGCGAAGCCCTAAAAGCTGTACAAGAAGTTGCCAACCAAACCTTACCTAAAAATTATAGCATTGCTTGGGAAGACCTATCGTTCGACGAAGCTAAAAGAGGGAACGAATCTGTATTTATTTTTTTAATCGTTATCTTTTTTGTTTATCTGGTATTGGCAGCCCAATACGAAAGTTTTGTACTGCCTTTGGCGGTGTTGTTTTCTTTACCAATTGGCATTCTCGGCTCCTTTTTATTGCTAAAATGGATGGGTTTAGCAAATGATGTATATGCGCAAATTGGCATGATCATGCTAATAGGTTTATTGGGCAAAAATGCCGTTCTGATTGTAGAATTTGCCGTTCAACGTCACAATAGCGGCGCATCGCTATTTAATGCGGCAATTGAAGGGGCAAAAATGCGCTTTAGACCTATACTCATGACCTCCTTTGCATTTATAGCCGGTTTAATACCTCTTGTATTTGCAAAAGGTGCAGGGGCAATAGGCAACAAAACCATTGGTTCATCTGCCATGGGCGGAATGCTCTTGGGAACCTTGATTGGCGTTTTATTTATTCCAGGTCTCTATTATGCCTTTGGAAAAATAATAGAAAACAAAAATTTACTTCAAAACGAATCCCACTCTACACTTTCAGAAGCCTTAGTGGAAGAACAACAGTCTAAAGCTTCTTTGTTGAAAAAGCTTACTAAAATGAACACCCTGCTCAAATTGAGGAACAAAAAAATAAAAAACCGTGAAAACTAAACCCCCTTATGTTAAAACAAGCTTTGTTTGGCTCACATTGATTGCCTTATTAAGCTGTAAAACGCCAAGATTAACTTATGGCGAATTGCCAATTCAACTTCCAAATCGCTTTAATTCTTTTAACACAGATAGCATTGAGCATTTTAAGCTAGAACGGAATTTTTTTTTCAACGACTCACAACTCATAGAATTAATCGATACGGCGCTTCTGCACAATCAGGAACTCAATATCGTATTACATGAAATTGCCATAAGCCAAAGTGAAGTCCTCGAAAAACAAGGAGAATATCTGCCTTTCGTTGATTTTGGCATAAACATGGGAACCGAAAAGTCTGCAAGGTATACACGGAATGGAGCCGTAGAACATACGCTTGAAATTGACAATGGACGTTCGTTTCCCGAACCTTTGCCCGATTTCAAATGGGGGGCTTCTGCTAGCTGGGAAGTCGATGTTTGGCATAAACTGCGCGATGCTAAAAATGCTTCAGAACTTCAACTCTTAGCTCAAAATCAAGCCAAAAACTTCTTAATTACACAATTGGTTGCTGAAATTGCAACAACCTATTATGAATGGATGGCATTACAAAGCTTGATTGAAATTCTAAATCAAAACGTGGAAGTTCAGTCTTCAGCTCTAGAAAAAATGCGAATCATGAAAAACTACGGCAAAGTCAACCAATTGGTGGTGAATAGATTCGAAGCTCAATTACTGAATACTCAAAATCAACAATTTGCAATCAACCAGAAAAAAACAGAAACAGAAAACAAATTGCATGTATTAATCGGAAAGTATCCTGAAGGCATTAATTGGAAACCTTTACCCCTGGTCAATGTCCAACTTAAAAATATACATGCTGGACTTCCAAAACAATTATTACAAAATAGACCCGATATTAAACAGGCCGAATTTGAACTTAAAAGCACAAAACTGAATGTTCAGGCGGCTAAAGCAAGTTTTTATCCGAAACTCAACCTCCAAACCGGTGTCGGCTTTCAGGCTTTTGATCCTAAATTTTTAATTCAACCTGAATCACTCATTTATAATTTAGCGGGAGACCTCACTGCACCCCTTATTAATCGAAAAGCCATTCATGCACAATTCAACCGTGCAACCGCTAAACAAATTCAAAGCGCCTATTCTTATGCACAAACTGTGCTGATGGCCTATACCGAAGTATTAAAGCAACTGTCAAAATTGAATAATTGCACTAATAGTTTAAAAACCAAATTCCAAGAAGTTGAACTATTAAAACAGTCTGTTGAAATAGCCCATTTCCTTTTTCAAAATGCCAAAGCCGATTATGTAGAGGTACTGCTCACTCAAGAAGAAGTGCTGGATGCGCAAATGGAACTCATTGAAATAAAACTTCAAGAAATTCATGCTAACATCCAATTATACAAAGCTCTAGGAGGCGGATGGCAATAAATAAATATCCAGAACAAAGTCATTCTTAAATTTAAAAAAATTGCATTTTTAAAACCAATAGCGGCAAGCACAAAAACCATATTCACCGCCCCCGCGCCTAAACTTGCAGCAACAAGCCCCCCACCCCCATCGTGCCCATCCCTTAATCCAACAAATCTTGTTCAGACAAAAGCGGCTTGGAATGCCATTATACTTTGGCTAGATTAAATCCTCTTGCCCTTGTGCGAAAGCACCAGGTTTTTAAACAAAAAAACCGCCCTTTTTCGAGGGCGGCTTCTTTTACTTTAGACTAAAAACCTTAGCGGTTTTCCATTTTCGCCATTTCTTCTTCAAAGGTCTTTTTAAACTTTTCGTAGTTGTAATCAACCTTTAGGGTTTGGTCGTTGGTGAGGGTTTTGTAGTAACGGTCTACCATGTCTTCGCCCGATAATTCGAGTGCCACATAGTATTTATAACGGCCCGAAGAGGTTACCTGGGTAAGCTTATCGCAAACGGCCACTGCCCCATTGATGCGCTCGTTTACCACAGTGCGCGAATTTTGCTCGAAGCGCTCAAGCACTTCTTCTACGTTGTTAAACTCAGAAGATTTTACATAGTTGTCACCCACAATTTTCATGGTGGTCGAAATTTGAGCAGCCAGTTCGGAGCGGGCGTTGCTTAAGGCTTTTTGCTTGGCCACATTGGCATCTGAGCTTTCTCCAAAAGAATACGCACGGAAATATTTGCCATCGCTTTTAAATTCGGCACAAGGCAATATCATTTCCACTTCGCCTTTTGGAGGCTCTACAACGGCTTTTTTCTTGCTTTTGCATGAAGTGGTAGCAGCTACCATGAGAACGGTTGCAGAGGCAAGGGCGATGGTTCTGAGTTTCATAGTGTTTTAGTTATGGTTGCGGAATGCGAACTTAATGAACAAAGTGTATGCCACCACCTCAACGGTTAAAAGGATCGCTAAAATTTGTGTCGCTTATAAACTGGGGGTCACTCAAAGTTTTCAAAAAGGCCACAAGCGCTATCTTCTGACGAAAGGTCCAGTTACGGCCTACGCCATACGCCTTCATATTTGGATCGATGGTGGCCGTCTGGTGCCCGCCCATATTATAATGTTCTATAACCTGTTCGAGGGTGTAAAACCGCCCGTCATGCATATAAGGGGCGGTGTATTCCACATTGCGCAAACTGGGAATTTTAAACTTGGCGCGGTCGCTGGCCAGGCCGGTTACCCGCTCTAAACCGGTATTGGGGATTAAAACCGAATCGATGCCATTGTTAGAAAACTGTACGGCCCCAAAAGCGCCAAAGGTGAGGCCGGTGTTTTTATCGCCGTGGCAGTGAAAACAGTCGCCTTCTTCGTTGTTAAATAGTCTATATCCCTCTGCTTCGAGTGTGTCAAGCCTTTCAAAGCCTTGGTTGAATCTGTCAAATTTGCTGTTAGACGAAATCACCGTGCGCTCAAATTGAGCAATGGCCATGGCGGCCAGCTCTTTGCTTAAGGTATCGGTATTAAAGGCCTCCTTAAAAAGCTTTCGGTACATAGGGTCATTGGCCAGCTTATCGAGGGCATTGGGCCAGGTTTCGTGCATTTCAATGGGGTCTTCAACGGGCAACTCGGCCTGCTGTTCAAGACTGGTCGATCGTCCATCCCAAAAGAAAAACTGCTGCCAGGCCAAATTCATAATGGGTGGGGCATTAAAAGTGCCTTCTATGCCGTCTATACCGGTGCTAAAACGGTTGGGTTCTGCAAAAGCGAAATCTTGCAAATGGCAGGAGCCACAGCTCATGGTATTGTCGCCCGAGAGGCGTTTTTCATAAAACAACCTGCGCCCCAAGCGCACCCCCTCTACGGTTAAAGGATTGGTGGTGGGCAAATCTATTTCGGCAAAACCGGGCGGCTTAATCCATTTATAAGGGGTTGGCCCACTAGGCTCCGTAGGCGGGTCTATGGTTACAGGGTCTGGTTTACACGACCATAAAACCATAAAAACAAACACAAAGAGACTAAACGTTCTCATATTTTAAAGATACAATGAAAAGGGCCTAAGTGTTTGCCGATGCCTCGTTTAAATAGGCTTTTGAATAAGTGCGCCACTTTTCAAGCACGGTTTGAAAGTCGGTGGGCAATTCGCTCTTAAAAGCCATCCGCTGTCCGCTTACGGGGTGTTCCAGCTCCAGGGTTTTGGCGTGAAGGGCTTGTCGGTTTAAAATGCCCATGCAGTTGCCAATAAACTGTTTGTATTTGGCGGTATTCACGCCTTTTAAAATGGCATCGCCCCCATACATAGCATCGCCAAATAGCGGATGGCCAATGTGTTGCATATGCACCCGAATTTGGTGTGTGCGTCCGGTTTCGAGCTTGCATTCAACCAAGGTGGCATAGCCAAAGCGTTCAAGCACTGTATAGTGGGTAATGGCGTGTTTGCCTTCGTTGCCATCGGGAAACACATCAAAGAGTTTTCTATCGCGGTTGCTGCGTCCAATATGGCCTTCTATGGTTCCATTAGGCTCTTTAAGATCGCCCCAAACCAAAGCCTGGTAGCGTCGGTCAGTGGTGCGTTCAAAAAACTGCTTGCTTAGATGGGTCATGGCGTACTCGTTAAGGGCTACCACCAAAATGCCACTGGTGTCTTTATCAAGCCTGTGAACCAATCCGGGGCGCTCGGCCCTACTGCCACTTGGAAGCTGCTGCATATGGTACAAAAGGGCATTTACCAGGGTTCCTGAGGCATTGCCCACTCCGGGGTGTACCACCATTCCGGCGGCTTTGTTTACAATACACAAATCGTCGTCTTGATAAACCACTTCCAACGGAATGCTTTCTGCCATCAGCTCGCCTTCGCGGGGTGGATGGGCAAAAACCACCTGTACCACATCGAGGGGCTTAACCCGGTAATTCTGTTTTACACTTTGGCCGTTTACCCATATGGAGCCGGCCTTGGCGGCTTGCTGAATTTTGTTGCGGGAGGTGTGTTCTAAAAAATTGTGCAGAAACTTGTCGATGCGTAAAAGGCCCTGGCCTTTGTCGGCCACCAATCGGTGGTGTTCGTATAGTTCGTCTTCGCTGCCTTCTGCAGGCAATTGGTCGGTTTGGTTCAATGCAGAACTATTTTGTGAAACTCGGGCACTCTGCCCAAATTGGGTTGCTCCCAGCGCAAGAAATAAAGCCCGCGGGGCCAGTAAGCTGTATTGATTTCCAAGGCCGACGATTCGCTGTCGAGCTGTACTTGATGCATCATTTGTCCCGAAATATTGAAAATGCTTAAGTGCCCCCCCTTCTTCTGGTGGTCAATAAAAAGGCGGTTTTGAGCTGGATTGGGATAAACCAAGAGTTTGCTTTCGGGCTTAACCGGATTGTTTGCTCCTAAATCAACGGGTTGATAGTTAAAATAAGGGCGCACCATTAAACGGCCGCTAAAAAGCGAAGGAAACCAATTGGTGCCATCGCTGTAATATATATACGAACTGGTATCACCATCTTCCAGGTTTACATCCAGCCCCACATTAAGTGGGTTTACAGTGGTTTGCTTGAGGCCAATGTATACCGCTCTGTTCAGGTAAATACCGGGGGTGTCGAGGGCAAAGGCAACAAACTGGTTGGTTTGGTAAATAAGGGGTTTGTAGAGCGAATCGCTTAGATAAATAAGGTTGCCGGGGCCACTTCCGGTGTCTTCCCACAGTCCAATACGAAAGCTGTTTAAAGACGCATTTACCTGGGTTTCGGCAAAATATACATAAAGCCCTTTAAGGGTATCGGCACTCAAGGGAGCAAATTGAAGGGCAGTTACCGCCCCGCCCACATTTCGTATGCCATATGCCCGTTCGGCCGAACCATCGTCGTAGGCATAAAAATGGTCAAATTGGTGCGTAAAGGTCAAACTGTCGTTGCTGCGAAAGGCGTCGTTGGCCCCGGTCATTAAATGAACAATTTCGAGGGAAAATGGGGCACTTGGTGGGGGATTAAAAACTATGGGATCAATGGGAACCGGTACCGTGGTTTCAACATTAAAAGGACCAATATTCCAGGGGATGCCATTTTTGTTGAACAAAGTCGTGCCATTCAGCAACAAGCGGTAGCCTCTTAAATTGATGTTCAAGCTACCCTGTGCACCATTTTTGCGGTAATACAGCTCGGTATTGTCTACAAAGGGATTTATAAAATTGGCATGAAACCAAGGTATTTGGGTATAGTTTTTTAATAAGCCTCTGTGCGCACGGGTAAAGGTGCCATCTACCAACAAGGTATCGGTTGCATTGCGGTTTTGTTCAAGCCGTACATAATCGAGGTTCCAGATGTCGAAGGCGCCGGAACGGGCACCATAGGCCGCAAATCGAAAACGAAAGCCATCTTGTAACCATTTGGGGTCGTTAATCTCAACCAATTGATGCTTGAACGATTCGAAAGCCGTGGGAGCCGTTCGCCACACTTCTGTCCAAAGGCTATCGGCAGGCGACCAGAATTGTAGCGTTAAGAAATCGCCTGAGGTGGGTTTCTCTCCCCTTCCTCCTGCTTGAAACATAAAGCTTAGAAACACATTTTGGGGATTGGCAGGCCATTCTATAAAGTGGCTGCTCAGCACATCGGCCAAGGTGTCGGAGCTGTTGTCGTTAAGGTCGTAGGCCCTTCCATAAGCATCGAGACCATCGAAAGTGGCCACGCCTAATGATGGCATATTGAGTCCAAAAGTGCTGTTAATCCACACCTTTTCATCGGCCCAAAAGCGCGGATTGGGCCAACCTTCTCCGGTCGAAAAATCGTCGGCAATCGGAATGCCGATGGTGTCGTCTTGGCTGTTATGCTTGAGGTAAGGCAGATTGTTAACAGTGCTTCGGCCTGTTAAAGGGCTTAGGCATTCGGTTATCTGGGCAAGCGCCTGAGAGCCGCCCCAAAATAACAGCAGACCCAATACGAGAGCGGTAATGGCGGGCTTCTTCATTTAAAAATCGATAAATTCTTCGGTTTGTGTAGAATCAGATAACGCAGCTTTTTTCACTTTGGTGCTATCGGAGGTTAGCCATAAGTCGATATCAGAACCACGAAAAGCACCGGGGTCTATACCGGGAGGTGGATATTGGCGGTACACCAAGGCGTTGGAGGTATCGGTTTTAGAATCGAAAATGCGTGCGCCCAAGCTAAATCCCCATTCGGGCAATTGGCGTTCTACCTCGCTAAGGCGCATACCCAGCAAATTGGGCACCGACTCAAGCACCGTTCCCAAACCTTCGCCCAAAACCAAGGTTATTTTACTTCCACGCGGCAAGGGTGTACCCGGTTTAATGGGTTTGCCTTGGTATTCTACCCTCACCACCACATCTTTGCCTAAATAGGGGGTGTATTTAATTTCGTTAAGAGCAAATCCACGATTAATGAGCTCTATTTCAGCGCGCTTCTTGGGTTTTTCTTTTAAATCGGGCAAAATGGCCGGTGGTTCTTGCAAAGGGTTAATGCTTACTTTAATGGCCCTACCGCGTTTAACCTTGGATCCCGGTATGGGGTATTGGCTGTAAATGCCATGCCCCGGGAAAGCTGGGTTGTAATCGCTGCTGTCCAAAATTTCCAAATCCAGCCCCAAATCGTCGAGTACCTGAACGCCTTCTTCCCAAATAAGCCCCTGGAGCTTGGGTACTTCTATGGCTTTGTTGTGACGGGTATAGGCTTTTAAACCCCATTGCACAAGCTGGAAAGCCAGAAATGTGAACAGAATGGCGAGGCCAAAATTGGCCCAAAAGCTTGGGCTGGCGAGGAATCGGAAAATTTTCATCGGGCTCCAAAGATAACAAAGCCTTTGGGCCCTTAACAGCCCATCAATTGGCTTACATTTGAATTTAAACACCCATCTAAATTGGAAAGAAAACGCATTGCCGTTATCATGGGCGGCTATTCTTCAGAGGCAGGCATTTCGCTTTTAAGTGGCCAAACGGTTATGAACCATTTACACGACGGGCCATTTGAGGCTGTAGCGGTTCATATTCTTCGCGATGGCTGGTCGGCGGTAATAAACAACCAGACCTTTGCCATTGAACGGGGCGATTTTAGCTACCGAAATGCCGATGGACAAAAGTGCGTGTTCGAAGCCGTATTTAATGCCATTCATGGGCATCCGGGCGAAGATGGGGTATTACAAGCCTATTTCGATATTCTGGGATTGCCTTATACGTCGTCGGGGGTTTTTGCCTCGGCTTTGACGTTTAACAAAGCCCATTGTTCGCTATATGCGGGTAAATTGGGCTTAAATGTGGCCAAATCTATCGTTCATAGAAGAACAGATTCGCTTGATTTTGAATTCATAAAAACCCATGTTGGCTTTCCATGCTTTGTAAAGCCCAACCGTTCGGGCAGCAGTTTTGGGGTAAGCCGGGTAAGCACCGCAGATGAATTGCCCAAAGCCCTTCAACTGGCTTATGCAGAAGACGATTTGGTGGTAATTGAAAAAGGGATTGAAGGGGTGGAAATAGCCTGCGGTCTCACCACCCGTTTTGGAAAACCCGAAGTAATTGGCATTACCGAAATAGTAAGCGAAAATGCGTTTTTCGACTACGAAGCCAAATACCAGGGAAAGGCCAAGGAAATAACCCCGGCCCGAATTTCTGAGGCTGTGGCCTCTTTGGTTGAAGAACAGAGTTTGCTGCTGTACAAGCATTTGGAGTTAAAGGGTATAGCCCGTGTTGATTATATAATAGAAAACCAAAGCCAAAAGCCCTATTTAATAGAGGTAAACTCTATTCCGGGCTTAAGTGCCGAGAGCATTGTGCCCCGGCAAATGGCCTGGAGGGGATGGTCTCCTGCCGAGGTTTTCAACCAAAACCTTATAGAATGTCTGAAAACCGTATAGCCATATTTCCAGGCTCTTTCGACCCCATAACCAAGGGCCATGAAGATGTTATTCTGCGTGCAGCCCCCCTTTTTGACCGCTTAATTGTAGCCGTGGGCGACAATATGAACAAATCGTATATGTTTTCGGCCGAAAAGCGTTTGCAATGCATTCAGGAAACCTTTTCGGGTTTGAAAAATGTAGAGGCTGCCTTATACCGTGGTTTAACGGTTGATTTTTGCCGACGCGAAGGCGCTCGCTATTTGGTAAGGGGCTTGCGCAATCCGGCCGATTTTGAATTTGAAAAAGCCATTGCCCAAGCCAACAGGCAAATGATGCCCGAAATAGAAACCGTTTTTTTCTTAACCAGGGCAACGCTCTCGTACGTAAGCAGTTCTATTGTACGCGATGTGCTGCGCAATGGGGGCGATTTCCACCACTTTGTGCCGGAAGCAGTCACAAAGCTTTTGCCTTAAAGCCCTCAAAAAAAAAGCCGTCCAGACCAAAATCCGGACGGCTAATACTATAAATAAGCAATATTACATACCGGCCATTTTGATACACATATCGGCCAAACGGGCAGAATAACCCGCTTCGTTATCGTACCAACCTACTATTTTGGCCATTTTGCCATTTACAGAGGTAAGGGCCGCATCGAATATATTAGAATAAGGGCTTCCCACTATATCGGCCGAAACTATAGGGTCAACACAATATTCCAAAATGCCTTTTAACTCGTTATCAGCGGCTTGTTTCATGGCCGCGTTTACCGCTTCTGCAGTGGTTTCTACGCTAAGCTCTACCACCAAATCGGTAACCGAACCCGTAATGGTGGGCACGCGCATGGCAATACCATCTAGTTTTCCTAAAAGTTCGGGCAATACCAAGCCTACAGCTGTGGCGGCTCCGGTGCTGGTTGGAATAATGCTGTGGGCGGCAGCACGGGCGCGACGCAAATCGCTATGGGGGGCGTCTTGCAAACGCTGATCGCTGGTATAGGCGTGAATGGTGGTCATAAATCCACGCTCAATACCAAAGTGTTGATGCAAAACTTTGGCCATTGGCGCCAAGCAGTTGGTTGTGCATGACGCATTGCTAATCAAGTGGTCATCGGAAGTTAAAAGGTGGTCGTTTACCCCCAGTACGAAAGTTTTAATGCCTTTTTTGGCAGGAGCCGAGAGCACCACCTTGCGGGCACCTGCACTAAGGTGTTTGCCCATTCCGGCTTCGTCGCGAAAAATGCCGGTGCATTCTAAAACCACATCCACCTGATGCTGTTTCCAAGGCAATTCGGCGGGGTCTTTTATAGCGGTTACTTCAATGTGCTTTCCGTTTACCATAAGCGCGTTTTCGGTAAACGTTACTTCGCCGGGAAAGCGGCCATGCGCCGAATCGTATTTAAGCAAGTGGGCCAAGGTAGCCGGTTGTGTAAGGTCGTTAATGGCCACAACCTCAACTTCTGAACTGTTGATAAGGTGGCGGAAAGTGAGTCGGCCTATCCGGCCAAAGCCATTAATGGCGATGCGCTTTTTCATGTGTTTTGGGTTTAAATTGACAGAATTCTCGATATACGCAATAGCTCCATATTAAGAGGTGCTTGGTTGCGAATGGCTTGTTGTAAAAAGGTGTAAGTGGTTTGGTTGTTCACTACCCCGCACATTACATCGGTTTTGCCATTTAAAAGGCCTTCTACCGCGGCCACTCCAAGCTTGGCAGCCAATACGCGGTCATAACAACTGGGCGAACCGCCGCGTTGCAAATGGCCTAGAATGGTAACTTTAGTATCCAAATCAGGGAAGCGTTTTTTAACCAAATCAGCAATCTCGAAGGTATTGCCCAAACGGCTTCCTTCGGCCACAATTATAATGTTAGAGGTTTTTTTATTGGCGAAACTTTTTTCTATCTCTTTGTGAAGATCGTTTATTTCGGCATTTTCTTCGGGCAAAACCACATCGAGCGCTCCGGTGGCCACTGCGGTTCTAAGGGCAATAAAGCCCGTATCGCGGCCCATAACTTCTACAAAAAACAATCGGTTGTGCGAGCTGGCTGTGTCGCGTATTTTGTCAATGCACTCTACCACCACATTGGTGGCCGAATCGTAACCCAATGTAAAATCGGTGCCAAACAAATCATTGTCTATGGTACCCGGAATGCCCACCACCGGCAATCCAAACTCCTTATGAAAAATGTGCGCACCCGTAAAACTGCCATTTCCGCCAATTACCACCAACCCATCGAGCTTTGCTTTCTGAACTTGTTCAAAAGCAAGCTTTCGGCCTTCAGGGGTTATAAAGGCTTCGCTTCGAGCCGATTTTAAAATGGTGCCGCCCTGGCTCAAAATGTGCTTCACCGAACGCGAATCCATTTCGCGCATATCGCCATCAATAAGGCCTTCGTAGCCCCTCATAATGCCCACCACCTCGCGCTCGTAATAAACTGCTGTTCTTACCACAGCCCGAATGGCTGCGTTCATGCCGGGGGCATCTCCTCCCGAGGTTAAAACGCCAATTTTTTGCATCCCTATAAAATTCGGTTCAAACTTAGTGTATTATTTACACTTAATAACTGCCTATTGTCATTAAGTTCTTGCTATATAAAGATATATTTGTGAACTGAAGATTAACGACCAATAACATTGCAAAACACAACAAATCACTCTGTTAACCCCCATGTTTCGGTTGACTGTGTGGTGTTTGGCTTCGACAACGAACGGCTAAACCTGCTGCTAATAGAGCGTAAAGTGCCCGGTGGAGGCAATCAAGTGCGTTTTGCCCTTCCGGGCGATTTGGTTTGGGAAGATGAAGGACTTGACGAAGCCGCCGCCCGCGTGCTTCAAGAGCTAACCCGATTAGAAGGGGTTTATTTAAAGCAGTTTAAAGCCTTTGGTAGCCCACACCGTGTAAAAGATATTAAAGACTTAGACTGGCTAAGATCTTACAGGCAACAACCTCAGGCCCGGGTTATTACCGTTGGTTACTATGCTTTTATTCGAATGGACGACTTTAAACCCGAGGCTTCTTCTTTTGCCGAACGGGTTTTTTGGCAAGAACTTCACGAAATTCCGCAGCTGGGTTTCGACCACAACCAAATAGTCGACGAAGCCATTGGGGTTTTGCGCAACGATTTTATGAACCACTATGTAGGCTTTGAACTGTTGCCGGAAAAGTTTACCTTAAGCCAATTGCAAACTTTATACGAAAGCATTCTCGATAAAAAACTCGACAAGCGCAACTTCCGTAAAAAGGTTTTGAAAGAAAGCATTGTGGTGCCTTTGGCCGAAAAGCAAAAAGGGGTTTTGCACAAACCCGCCCAACTGTTCGAGCTTAATCAAGAATCGCTTTCTGTTTAATGAAAACCCTGTTGCAAAAGCTATCGGTTCTTTTGGTTTTTATGGTGCTTGGCTCCTGCGGCCCTGCCAAAAGCCAAAGCAATGGAGTCGAAATCTGGGAAGTTTCGGACGTTCAGCAAGATTGTGTGGGAGAAATGCAAACGCGATGTCTTTTGTATAGGGTTAAGGGCCAAAGCGAATGGCAATGGCTTTACGAAAGCATCGAAGGCTTTGAGCCCAAACAAGGATTTGCATACGAGTTGGAAGTACAAAGCCGAGAACGAAAAATGCCTATGGCCGACCAATCAAGTGTAGGGTACAAACTGGTAAAAGTGCTTAATGAAACCGAAGTAACCCATTGGCAAGGGCTTCTTAACAACGGCTGGGCATTGGTGGCTTTAAACGGCGAACCTTTAAAAAGCGATGACAGGCCTTTTGTAGAAATACTATTGTCTAAAAACCGCATTTCGGGCTCGGCAGGCTGCAACCGCTTTTTTGGCGAATGGCGCTTGCTGCATTCGGGCTTACAGGCTATTGCTATTAATGATTTGGCTTCAACCGAAATGTACTGCGAGGGCAAAATGGAAACCGAAGCAGCCATTCTAGAGGCCCTGCGAAAAGTAAACCGCTTCGAAATTCACCAGGCCGAATTGCACTTATACCATAACCAGAACCGCCTTTTAACCGGGCGCAGAATAGATTAACACATGGAACCCTTTTCGCAAACTTGCAGTTTTCGCTGGTCTGATCTAGATCCGGTGGGGCATGTTCGCCACAGTGTGTACTACGACTTTTGTGCCCAACTGCGAACTAAAGCCCTGGCCCATTACGGCATTTCGCTTCAAACCATGCAACAACATGGCATGGGCCCTGTGCTTTTTGAAGAAAAGGCCGTATTTAAACGCGAAATGCATTTTGGCGACATCATCAGCCTAAATCTACAGGCCAAAGGCTTTAGGACCGACTTCAGCCGCTTTGCCTTTATTCACCATTTTGAGCGTGCCGATGGCACCTTATGCGCCACAGTAGAGGTTTTGGGGGCTTGGATGGACCTAAGGGCCCGTAAGTTGGGCGCGCCTCCCGAAATATGGACCACCGCCTGGAATGAAATACCCCGGGCCGAAGGGTTTAACTGGGATTTATAAAAGCCTTACAGCCGGTTTAATTTTCAATCTTCCGGTTCGTCCAGTAAAAACTGCTCCATTTCCAGCGCTTTTACTTCTTGAACCGCTCCACCGGCAATGCCTCTTATATTGCCGTACAAAGACAAAGTGCTGTTCATTACCACTTCCAACTGTTTTTTGCGCTCCTTCCATTGCTTGGTTAAAGCCCTTTCTTCTCTAACAATTTGAGCTTGCATAGCCGAAAATGCCCCCACAATGGCTTCTATGTTTTGTCTGAAATCGTTTCCGGTGAGGTAAGCGTATAAAAGCTGCATTTTATCGCTCTTGTTTTCGTTGGCAGCCTGAATTTGGGCTACTTGTATCAGGGTATTTCTTAAAACCGCAGTTAAGGCCGCCACTTCGTGAAAGCCGCAAATCCAAATGCCTTGACGCTCTCCGAAGCGGTCCATGTCTTTAGGCATTATGTCGGTTACCAAAACCGCAATGTCGGCCCGGGCGTCGCGCATGTCGGCCTTTAGTTTTTCTATCCAGCCATCGGAAAAGCTTTTGGTTCGCTTGCTTTCAAAAAGAATGCTGCCGGCCGGCTGACCCATTTGGGTAAAAACATGGAGGCTGCAATCGGCCCCATGCACCCCTGTTTTAACGCTTTCTACCGTATCGCGAGGAAACTGACGGCGCAGAAGTTCTTCAAGTGCCAGTTCTTGTACTTCGCCTTGCAACTGCATACTGCCTTGCTCGGCCCGTTTTTTCATTTCTTCGGCCAATTTCCGTTGGTCGTCGAGCTGTTTTTGAAGTTCGGCTTGTTTTAACTGCTCCTGTTCTATGCGTTTGTTTAATTGCTCGTTAAGTTCTCGCTGCAGATTAAAGAATTTTTCGTTTTGCTCTTCTTCGTTTTTCTGCTGCCACCTTACGCGCTCCAATTCCAGCTGACGCTTGGCTTTTTCTTCTTGGGCGGCTTTCCAAATTTGTTCTTGTTTAAGCAAGGCCTCCTGTATTTGCAACTGGCTGTTTTCGCGCCATTCTTGAAGCTCTTTTTCCTGAGCCTGCATCACCAACTGTTGTTCACGCCATTTTTTTAACTGCTCGGCTTGTTCTTTGGCGGTTTCATCGCGTTTGCGCAATTCGGCCTCATAAGCCATGCGCTCGTTTTGCAAGCGGGTGTTCAGGTTTTCTTCGCTTTGTTTGAGGAGATTTTCTTCGAGCAACTTAAGCTGTGCCTGGCTTCTGGCTTTTTCCAGATCAAGCAGCTTTCGTTGTTGCTCTTCTTGATTGGCCAAAATTTCCTTTTCACGCCTCAGTATTTCTTCCTGAACCTTTATTTCGTTTTGGGCCTTTAGCTCGTTTAACTCTCTCGAAGCGGTTTCGAGTTCTAACTGACGTTGACGAAGCTGCTGAAGTTCGCTTTGCTGTTTGGAAAGCACTTCGCGTTCTTTTTCAAGCTCGCCCGAAAAGGCCTGTTGAAGCCGCTTCTTTTCGGCTTCGGCTTCGTTTTGAAGCTTTAACTTCAGTTCGGCCACCTCAGCGGCTTGCTTGCGCTTAAATTGTTCATCTACAATATGCAACATGGCTTCTTCTACGGCAAAGCTCTGTTGGCAATGTGGGCATTGAATTTGGGTAGACATGCTGGGATAAATTCATAATGATAATGCCCGAAGGTAAATAAAGCAGGGGTAGCTTTCGCGGTAATGAGTCGAATGGGCATCTACATAGTGGTTTCGGGTTTTGGCGCTTTAAACCACAAATCCGAAAAAAATTCTTTGATTTCAGCAAAAGCCGTTAACCTCTCTTTCAACCCAAAATGTAAAACGGCTGCTTTCTTTAGAACAGGAATGACAACAAAAAACCGGACTCTTTCAAATCCGGTTTTGTATAAATCAATAACAGTTGGGGCTTTATTGCAAAGCCCTCGGCTCTATCAAAGGTGATTAAAGCGGAATATTGCCGTGCTTTTTTCTTGGCAATTTCACCGCCTTGTTCTCTAGCATTTTGAAGGCTTTAATAAGGCGAATACGGGTATTTCGAGGCAGAATAACATCGTCTATAAACCCTCTGGCGGCTGCCCGATAAGGATTGGCGAAGGTTTCGGCGTACTCTTTTTCTTTTTCGAGCAATACCGCATTAGGGTCGCTGCTGTTTTGAATCTCGTGTCTGAAAATAATTTCAGCTGCGCCTTTGGCACCCATTACGGCAATTTCGGCGGTTGGCCAAGCGTAGTTTACATCGGCACCAATGTGCTTAGAATTCATTACATCATAGGCGCCTCCGTAGGCCTTGCGGGTAATAACGGTAATTCGGGGAACTGTGGCTTCGCTAAATGCATAGAGCAATTTGGCCCCGTGCATAATTATGCCGTTCCATTCCTGATCGGTACCGGGTAAAAAGCCGGGAACATCTTCAAACACCAAGAGCGGGATGTTAAAACTGTCGCAAAAACGCACGAAGCGCGCCGCTTTTTGAGACGATTTGATGTCGAGCACCCCAGCCAAATAAGCCGGCTGGTTGGCCACTATGCCCAGGCTTCTTCCGGCCAAACGGGCAAAACCCACCACCATGTTCTCGGCAAAGTCTTTATGTACTTCTAAAAAGCTATTGGCATCACAAACCTGTGCAATAACCTCGCGTATATCGTACGGCTGATTGGGGTTTTCGGGAATAATAGAATCCAATGCCGGACGCGTTTCGTCTTGTGGGGTATAGGCCAATTGGGCGGGTTGTTCCTCGCAATTTTGAGGCATATAACTCAAGAGCCTTTTGATGTTTTCTATGCATTCTACCTCATTGGCGCAGCTAAAGTGGGTAACACCCGATTTGGTGCTATGAGCCGAAGCGCCGCCTAAATCTTCGCTGCTTACATCTTCGTGGGTAACCGTTTTCACCACATTGGGCCCGGTAACGAACATATAAGAGGTGTTTTCAACCATCATAATAAAATCGGTAAGGGCCGGCGAATACACCGCGCCACCTGCGCAAGGGCCCATTATGGCCGAAATTTGAGGAATTACGCCACTGGCTTGGGTATTTCGATAGAATATATCGGCATAGCCACCCAAAGACACCACCCCTTCCTGAATGCGGGCGCCTCCGCTGTCGTTAAGTCCAATTACCGGGGCGCCATTTTGCATGGCTAAATCCATGATGCGGCAAATTTTCTCGGCATGGGCCTCGGCCAATGAACCGCCCAAAACCGTAAAATCTTGAGCGAATACATACACCAATCGGCCGTTTATGGTGCCATGTCCGCTTATTACCCCATCGCCTAAAAACACTTCTTTATCGAGACCAAAAAGGCTGGAGCGGTGCTGAACCAGCATACCCATTTCTTCGAAGCTGCCCGGATCGAGCAATAAATCGATGCGTTCGCGGGCCGTTAATTTGCCCTTTTGGTGCTGGCTGTCTATGCGCTTTTGACCACCGCCCAAACGGGCTTGTTCGCGCAGGGCTTCGAGTTTTTTAATTGATTCCATTTTGCATTTGCTTCTGTTGGCAAAATAAGGTTTTGCGGTTCACTATTCTAATGACTTAAGTTGGTCTTCCAAGGCTTTAATTTTCGATTCGGCATCGGCTCGCTTGGTTTGTTCGCGCTCCAAAACCGCAGCCGGCGCACCGGCCACAAAGCGCTCGTTGCCCAGTTTAGCCATCACACTTTGTAAAAATCCTTTTTGGTAATCGAGTTCTTTTTGAAGCCTCAAGCGTTCTTCCTCTACGTTTACATCTACCCCTAAATGCACATAATATTCGGTTTGGTTGATGCGAAAACTGCTAAAGCCTTCTTTGCTTTGGTTGAGGACCTCGAAGCCATTGAGGTTGGCTAGTTTACGGCAAATGGACGTTAGGGCAGGACTGTCGGGCTGGTAAAACAACTCCAGTTCGTGTTTGGGCGAAAGGCCGTTTAGGTTGCGAAGGTTTCGCACCTGGGCAACCACCGATCGGCTGTGTTCGAACCTGCGCAAAACCCCTTCGTCAAAATTGGCTGAAGTCGGATACGGCGCTTTGCAAATGCTGCTGTTTTCGGGTCTTGACTGAAGGTTTTGCCACAGCTCTTCACTTAAAAACGGCATAAACGGATGGAGTATGCGCAGCAGCGTGTCGAAAAAGTAGGTGGTTTGGTTTAGAATGCTAAAGGCCATCAGGCCATTAAGTGGTTTTACAGCCTCTAAATACCAAGCGCAGAAATCGTCCCAAATAAGCTTGTAACACACCATTAGAGCATCGGCCATTCTAAACTCTTCAAAGGCTTTTTCGATTTCCAGAACCGCCTCATTTAATCGGTTTTCAAACCACTCAATGGCTTCCAATTGCGCACTTTCGGCCTCAGTGTTTTGACCATCCCAGCCTTTAACCAATCTAAAGGCATTCCATATTTTATTCGCAAAATTCCGGCCTTGTTCTACCAGTTTTTCATCGTAAAGCAAATCGTTGCCGGCGGGCGAACTAAACAGCATACCGGTTCGCACGGCATCGGCACCATACTGGGCAATAAGGTCGAGTGGATCGGGGGAATTACCCAAACTTTTCGACATTTTTCGTCCTTGCTTATCGCGTACAATGCCGGTGAGGTAAACATTCGAAAATGGCTTTTCGCCCATGTATTCGTAGCCGGCCATTATCATGCGGGCTACCCAAAAAAACAAAATTTCGGGGGCTGTTACCAAATCGTTGGTGGGATAGAAATACCGCAGTTCTTCATTCGGCTGGCCGGTTTTAAAAACCTTGGCATCAAAAACGCTAATGGGCCAAAGCCAAGAAGAAAACCAGGTATCTAAAACGTCTTCATCCTGAACCAAAGATTCGGGTTTATGGCCAAAACGGCTTTGATAATCTATTTCAGCCTCTGCCTGGGTTTTACCAACTGCTATTTTACCCTGAGGGCAGTACCAGGCCGGAATGCGGTGTCCCCACCACAGCTGACGAGAAATGCACCAATCTCGTACGTTCTCCATCCAAGACCGGTACATATTTTTAAATTTAGCCGGATGCAACTGAACCACATCGCCGAGTACATTTTCGAGGGCCGGACGGGTAATTTCATCCATTTTCAAGAACCACTGGGTACTCAAGCGCGGCTCTACCACCGCATCGGTTCGCTCGCTAAAGCCCACATTGCTTTTATACGACTCGGTTTTAACCAAAAAGCCTTTTTCTTCCAGCTCTCGGGCTATTTTTTTTCGTGCCACAAAACGGTCTTCACCCACATAAATTTGGGCATTTTCGTTCAGTTTGCCTGAATCGTCGAGCAAATCAATAACCGGCAAATGGTGCCTCAGTCCTATTTCGTAGTCGTTTAGGTCATGTGCCGGGGTCACTTTTAGGCAACCGGTACCAAAATCGGCCTGAACATAATCGTCGGCTATAATGGGAATGGGCTTGTTAATAAGCGGAATTATTGCTTGCTTTCCCACCAATGATTGGTAGCGTTCGTCGGCCGGGTTTACACAAATGGCCGCATCGGCCATTATGGTTTCGGGTCTTACCGTGGCAATGGTAATGAACTTCCCTTCTTCGCCCACAATGGGGTATTGAATGTAAAAAAAACGGGCCTCAACCTCGCGGTGGTTCACTTCGTCGTCGCTAAGGGCGGTTTTGCCCTGGGGATCCCAGTTTACCATGCGCACCCCTCTGTAAATACGGCCTTTGTTGTACAGGTCTATAAACACATCTTGAACCGCTTCGTACAAATCGGGCTCCATGGTAAATTTGGTACGCGACCAATCGCAGCTGGCGCCTAATTTCTTAAGCTGCTCCAGAATAATACCCCCATACTTTTCTTTCCATGCCCAGGCGTATTCTAAAAAAACCTCGCGGCTAATTTCGCTTTTGTTTATGCCCTGTTCCTTGAGCATGGCCACCACTTTGGCCTCGGTGGCAATAGAGGCATGGTCGGTGCCCGGCACCCAGCAAGCTTCTTTGCCCTGCATTCGTGCTCTGCGCACCAGCACATCTTGAATGGTATTGTTAAGCATATGCCCCATGTGTAAAACGCCGGTAACGTTTGGGGGCGGAATAACCACCGTATAGGCTTCTTTTTCTAAATTCGGTTGTGAATTAAACACCCCGGTTTCGAGCCAATGCTTATACCACTTGTCTTCTATTTCGCCGGGTTGGTAGCGCGTTGCCAGTTCCATGTAGGCCTTTTTTGTTAAAGCTTCAAATATAGGCCCTCGGTTTTAGCAAAGGGCTTTAAGAATTTGGGGCTTTAGGCCTCTTTCAGCAATTTATCTAGGGTTTCCCGGGCCACCGCGTGGTAGTTGTTTCGGTAGGCCTCATACAGTTTGAGGGCCAAAGCCGAATGTCCGCCGTCGAGCAATGCTTTGTAAACCGGAACCAAGAACTTGCGTCTTCCCACGCTTTCTAAAAACGTTTTGAGTTTATTTTGAATGGGCTCGGGCAATGCGCTTTTACTTTGAGAAACGTACATTTTAAGCCATTGGGCGCTAATTTCGGAATTCTGGCTTTGGGTAAATGCAAAGGTGGCATCGAGACTTTCGAGCTGTTGCCCGCTTAGGGTTTCGGGCAAAAGGCGCATATACCGCAGCCATTCGTGGGTGCTCCAGTTTTTATACACCTCTTGTTTGGGTAAAGTTTGCATTTGCGCAAATTGGCCAGCCCAATGGTCAACGGTTACAAAACGCTCGGCCTCTACTTTCGGCATATTTTCGGGCAAGCCGTCTTCGTACACCCAGCGGTTCACCATCAGCTTTTCCCATTGTTCGGCACTTAACAAGCGGCTTTTCACAATATCTAAGAAGCGCTCAGTATTCATTACCTGAAACGCGTATTCGTTGAAATACTGTTTCAAGAAGGCGTCGAATGTTTCGCGGCCCACGGTTTCTTCCAACAACCGCAAAAAGAAATAGCCCTTATCATAGGCAATGGCTGTTACCCCATCGTCGGGATTTCTGCCCTTTAGTTCAAGTTTTAAGCGGGTATCTTTAGGGGCGGTTTTCATAAAGGCCTCTACCTCTTCCCGCAATTCGTCTTGGCTAAGCGCCGCTAGCATTTCGGCATAATCGCGCCCATAAACCGCTTCCATAATCCGGTTTTCGAAGTAAACGGTAAATCCTTCGTTTAACCAGAAATCGCTCCAACTGGCGTTGGTTACCAGATTGCCCGACCAAGAGTGGGCCAGTTCGTGGGCCACCAGCGATACCAGCGAACGGTCGCCCGCCATAATGGTAGGGGTGGCAAAGGTAAGACGGGGGTTTTCCATGCCTCCAAACGGAAAACTGGGGGGCAATACAATTAAGTCGTATCGGCCCCAGGCGTAGGGGCCATACAGGTTTTCGGCGGCCTTTAGCATGGTTTCCATTTCGGCAAATTCGTAAGCAGCGGCCTCAAGGGTCTGGGGCTCGGCATACACCCCGGTACGCTCGCCTATGGCCTGAAATTCAAGCTTTCCACAAGCCAAGGCCAATAAATACGAAGGAATGGGTTGAGGCATTTGAAAGCTGTAGGTATCGTCGGCACTAAGGGCCTGAGGGTTTTCGGCGCTCATCAACACCATCATCCCTTCTGGGGCTTTTACTTTGGCCGAATAGGTAAACCGCAGTCCCGGACTGTCCATACAAGGCACCCAGGTTCGGGCCAAAATGGCTTGGCTTTGGGTGTATAAGAAAGGGTGGGTTTTGCCTTCGGTTTGCGAGGCCTCGGTCCATTGCAGGGCCCTCGCATTGGCCGGAGTGCGGTAAAAAATGCGCACTTTACGGTTGTTTTCAAGGGCTATTTTAAGAGGTGCTCCCAAAATGGGGTCGTGCTGCCCAAGGACGAAAGCTAGGTTTTGCCCATCTTCACCTTCTACCCTATCTATTAAAAGTTCGTAGCTGTCCAGTACCAAGGTATCGGCCGCTTCGTACTCTAAAGACCATTCGGCCACAGCCTGTATGGTTTTAGATTCGAATTGAATATTGGCGAGCCAATGCAAATGGGTTGGTTTTACTTGGTTGGAATTGCCGAAGCTATGCGGGTCGGTAGGTTTCATGGGCATTGGTTTGGTGGTGGTAGAAGGCGAGCAGGCCAGGCACATGAGGGGCAATGCCCAAAGGAAGGCTTTCAAATGCTGTAGATTTTTAGGGGGCAATTTAAGTTTTAAAAACAGACCTTGCGGCCGAAGGGGATGGAGGATTAGCCATTTGGTTGGAGGTCAGTTAAAGAATTAATTATTTTAAGTTTGGGGAAAACAGATTCAGCAGGTCATAGATGTAGTCATTGATAAACGGTATTTAACACCTAATTAACAACCCTTTTTGAAAAAACCCAACTTTGTTGAACTATAAAATCTTAATCATGAAAACAAAGCTCAGTCTGCAAGCGCTCGTCATCGCGCTGGTATGTCTTTCGGCCTGCACGAAAAAACCTGATTCTTACAACAATCAATCAGATTTGAATTTAGCCAATCAGGAATCAATGAAGATTTTTCCAATTTTCAAATTCACAGTTGAATTACATAGAGCAAGTTTAAACTGTGCATATGGTTTCGGTTTCTGCGACGCACATTTAATTTTATTAGGAGAAGAAATTTTTGGTATCCAACAAGATAGTTCCACTTCAGGAATTACAGCTGGATTTGATGCCGAAGTACTTGAGGGAAACCAAAGCATCGAAATACTTTGGCAAGCCGATGCTTCAACTTTTTTTAATCCAGATAGTTTAAATTTAGAGGTCGGTGAAAATGTTCCATTACCAGAGGCGTTGGCAGACTATCTTGGCGCATCCTACGCAGAACTTGTTAACGGAACATATGAATACCAATCAAACTTAGGTGAATATGGTGGTTACATATTAAATTATAACGTCATTAATTAATGAATTTACCGATTATAGAATAAATGCTTAGCAAAAAAACCTCAACAACCATAATTTCACTCCTGATCTTTTTATCATTAAAAGGTCAAATGGCGATGAAAGAATTTTCTACGGTTAAGTTACTTACAAACCATGTACTACAGACAGCCGAAAATAATGACGTCATTTTATTGTGGTCGGTAAATTGCCCTCCATGCAGAAAGAAGCTTTTGGCGCTCGATAGCTTAGTTCTAGCTCCAAGGCGCGTCTTTATTTTATCAGTTAGCACTCAAAAAGGAATGAAAAACCGCGAATCCTTTTTTAATAAAAAGTTCAATCTTCTGGATAGCATTTTTTACTTAACTGATTTTACTTTTCTTTCAAAAAAAAGAGACAATATGGTTGTTAAATCGGTTGAAATTCAAACTGCATTTTTCCCTGGCTCAGTTCCCAAAGACTTATATCCAATGTATTTGGTACAAGGCGACTCGATTAGAGCTATAATTACCGATGAAGATGCTTTGCACTTTGTTAGCACCCTAAGCGGGATTAAAGAGGAACAAGAGAAAGTGCTGCTTGAGCTATTTTCTTCAAATGACATTGATATCAGTAGCTTAATTTCAAAAACATATTCTGAAGCCATTCTCAAAATGGAACAAAAGAAATAGGCAAGTAAAAAGCACGCGCGAAAGTTCTATTCTCTCCAATAAATAAGTGTTCATCCTCCTTCAAAGCAAAAGCCTAAATCCCTTTTATGTCTTACAATCTAACAAAACAGATGTGTGCTTTTAACTCTTGCTGTTTTGGAATGTACAAGTATGTTTATACGAACTTTATACAGACTGGCAGTAAAAAGTTCTCGAATACATACCAGTAAAAAGGTAGCTTTTCGGGCGCCCCCGCTTCGGGCATAAAGCTTATACAAAGCCAAAGCCCTTTCAGCCCTCGCGGGCCGGGCTTTCCGCTCCAAGTCCTCGCCGCTATTGTCTGAACCATGATTTTCCGGATTTAAGGATGGGCATGATTAATTCAGAAGGCTTTGGTTAAGGCGGCTGTGGGCGATTTCCTTTTACCGCTGACTACCTAGATGGACGCAGAAAAAACATATCAGGGAACATCAGCGGGATCTGCGGGAGATTTCTTTTTCCCGCGGATTGCGCCAATTTAGGCGCCTTGAAGATTAACCAATTGAAGAAATTCAATAGCCGCAGGCCAAAAGAAAAATTCATTTAAAACAAATACATTTAAATTAGCCCCGCGTCGGCGATTGAGACGATCAAAAATTAATCCCGAAGGTGAGTTACGACTCTGCGAAGGTGAGTTACGAGTCTGCGAAGGTGACTTACGAGTCTGCAGATGGTGAGTTACGAGACTGCGAAGGTGACTTACGAGTCTGCAGATGGTGAGTTACGAGTCTGCGAAGGTGACTTACGAGACTGCGAAGGTGAGTTCGAGGTATGTTGTAAGTGAGTTCGAGGTATGTGGTAGGTGAGTTCGAGGTATGTGGTAGGTGAGTTCGAGGTCTGCGAAGGTGAGTTCGAGGTATGTGGAAGGTGAGTTCGAGGTATGTGGTAAGTGAGTTCGAGGTCTGCGAAGGTGAGTTCGAGGTATGTGGTAGGTGAGTTCGAGGTATGTGGTAGGTGAGTTCGAGGTATGTTGTAAGTGAGTTCGAGGTATGTTGTAAGTGAGTTCGAGGTATGTTGTAAGTGAGTTCGAGGTATGTTGTAAGTGAGTTCGAGGTCTGCGAAGGTGAGTTCGAGGTATGTAGTAGGTGAGTTCGAGGTATGTTGTAAGTGAGTTCGAGGTCTGCGAAGGTGACTTACGAGTCTGCGAAGGTGACTTACGAGACTGCGATGGTGACTTACGAGTCTGCGAAGGTGAGTTACGAGTCTGCGAAGGTGAGTTACGAGACTGCGAAGGTGAGTTACGAGTCTGCAGATAGTGAGTTACGAGTCTGCGAAGGTGAGTTCGAGGTATGTTGTAAGTGAGTTCGAGGTCTGGGCATCCAAAAATTGTGTTTTTTTGGAGGCGATGAATGGAATTTTATTTTCTTCCAGCTAAAGCTGGAGGCTATTCAAAATAAGGAGTTGATTTTTATGAATAGAAGAGAAATATTTAGCTAAATGGAATTTTATTATCCTCCAGCTAAAGCTGGAGGCAATTCAAGGAATAGGAATGAGGCTTTAGTCCATTCCATAATTGTGTTTTTCTGGAGGCGAAAAATGGAAGA
>CAMCXO010000025.1 GCA_945883565.1 Chryseobacterium gleum | reverse complement strand
TCGGGCATGGATGTGTTACTAAGCGGGCACGGCGGTAATGAATTTGGTTTTAGCGCTCTTTTATGTGGTTTTACTGCCATTTTAAGCGGGCATTGTGGTCTTCAATTTGGGTAAAGCGCTTTTTGAAGCGGGCATGTATGTTTTTTGGTCCATGTAATTCATTATAGGCAGCTTATGTTGCCATATGGCTTTGTTTTAGAAGGTTTCAAAAACAAGAATCCAATCCAAAAAGGGGCTAAGGTTATTATCTTACCAAACGGTGTTTTGTTCCGTGGCGGTGCGGTAGAGACCTTGCATGCAACGTCTCTATAATAAAAAACAACGTCTCACAACAACAAACAACTGAAAAACCAGACAATCTGCGCCAGGGATTGCAGCGTAAAGCCCGCAGCCGCCTTGACCAAAGCCTTCTGAATTAATCATGCCCATCCTTAAATCCGGAAAATCATGGTTCAGACAATGGCGGCGAGGACTTGGAGCGGAAAGCCCGGGCTGCGAGGGGTTGGAGATGTTTTGGCTTTATATGGTTTTTATACCCCGCGCGGGGGCGCCCTCTTCATTATTAAACGTTTTGAGTAGAACATGCTGGTGTAACTTTGGGCTTCTATTTTAATGTTGTGGGCATGCTATCTAAAAGGCCTTCTGAATCGCTTACGGTTATGACGGAAATTGTGTTGCCGAACGACACTAACAATCTGAACAATTTGTTTGGGGGGCAGCTGTTGTCGTGGATGGACCGTTGTGCGGCCATTTCTGCGCACAGGCACAGCAGGCGTATTGTGGTAACGGCCTCGGTTAACAATGTTTCGTTTAAACACCCTATTCCTCAGGGGAGTATTGTGACTTTAGAGGCAAAGGTGAGTAGGGCGTTTGGGAGTTCGATGGAGGTATTTGTGGATGTTTTTATCGAGGAAAATACGCCGAATGGTGCGCGTTTAAAGGCCAATGAGGCCATTTATACGTTTGTAGCGGTTGATCAGCTGGGCACGCCCATTCAAATTGCGGCTATAGAACCTGAAACGGAACTTGAGAAGCAGCGTTATGATGGGGCATTGAGGCGCAGGCAGTTGGCGCTTATTTTGGCGGGCAAACTCGATGCGCAGGAGGCTACTGAACTGAAGGCTTTGTTTTATCCAGACAAGCTTTAACCGCCTATGGCGATGCCTAAGCTAAATTGATTTATGTTTTGAAAGGCGTTAGGGGTGTTGGTCTGGTTCTGAAAAATGGGCGAAAAACCGTAGTAGGCAAAAAGGCTTAGCACACGGTATCCGAGCTTAACGTATACTCCATATTGAAGTGGAGAGAGTGCTTTTAGGCGGTGGTGGCTGGTTTTGGCCTGGTTGGTGGTTAAGCGGCTGTAGTTTGCAAACTGATAGCCCAGGCTTCCACCTAAATACGCTCGGTAAACATGGTCTTTTGGGCTGCGAAACCTAAATCGGAATTCAATGGGAAGTTCTACCGCTTTTCGATTTAAATAGTTTCGTTCATAGCTGTTGCTTGATAAAAAATTCCATTCCGTTTCTCCGGTTTCGGGTTCGGTGCTAAGGGCCAAATTGTGATGGGTATTTGAAGATGTATAGCCTAGACCATAGGCCAAAGTAAAAAATTTGGCGGGCTTGGTTTCCCACATAAACTGAAAGCGGTGTTCGTTTGATTGCCAGCTGGTTTCGTAGTAAGTGGGGGTATTTAGAAACTGGTTATGGGTGATGATGTAAAAAATTAGGTCTTGTCTTTTTTGATGGGGTTTGGGCTGTGCCCACAATTGACCAAAAAGACCGAAGCACAAAAAGAGTAAGGTATAAATGGGTTTCATAAGAAGCGGCATTTTGTGCGGCAAAGAAAAAGATTGCGCAGGCTTTTTAGTTGATGAATTTAGGCTATGGCCATAGGGCTTTGGCTTAATAGGCTTTGCCAAATACCGATAAACAAAAGCGAATGGATTAAGCAAGGAAAGACTTGCTTTTGCCTATATTTTTGTAGAACAAATAATTTGAAAGATGAAAATAAGCATGTATTTAAAGGCCCTTTTTCCCGCAATGGTGGTTTGGGCCTGTCAAAATGCTGAGCCTAAGGTAGAGGTTCAAGACACTGCCGAACAAGAGGTTACAGAGGCTTTGCTGGCACGTGCTCAGGGTATTTTTAAGGCTTTGCCTGAATCGCCTGGATTAAACAGTGCCAAAGCGCAACTTGGCAAGCGTTTGTATTTTGAAACGGCTTTGTCGGCCAATGGGCAGATGAGCTGCAATTCGTGCCACGATGTAAAGCGTTTTGGGGTTGACCGTGAACCCACTTCGCCAGGGCATGAGGGCAAAAGGGGCGATAGAAACAGTCCAACGGTATTTAATGCTTCTTTGCACATTGCCCAATTTTGGGATGGGCGCGCGGCCGATTTGAGCGAGCAGGCCAAGGGGCCCATATTAAATCCAATTGAAATGGGCATTAAAGACGAGAAAACGGCTGAAGCGCGTATTAAAGCCATAGCCGAATACGGGCCATTGTTTGCAGAGGCTTTTCCTGAAAATCCGGTGGTAAGCTACCAAAATATAGCCGACGCCATTGCCGAATACGAAAAAGCTTTGATTACACCCGGGCGCTTCGATCGGTATATTAATGGAGACATTGGGGCTTTAACGTCCGATGAACAGGCTGGTTTGCAGGCGTTTTTTGATGCCGGCTGTATAACCTGCCATATGGGGGCCGGATTAGGTGGCAATATGTTTCAGAAGTTTGGTTTAATGAATGGACCTTATTGGGAATATACAGGCAGCACCAAACACGATAAGGGCAAGGCAGAAGTGAGCCAAAAACCGGAAGATGAGTTTATGTTTAAGGTACCCAGCCTGCGCAATGTGAGCCAAACCTATCCGTATTTTCACGATGGGTCGGTGGCTTCTTTGGAAGATGCATGCAGAATAATGGGTAAAACCCAATTGAACAAAGATTTAAGCGACGAAGAAGTCGGCAAGATTGTGGCTTTTTTAAAGAGTTTAGATGGTGAATTGCCGGTAGAGGCTTTGCCGGAGGCTTAAGGAAACACAGTGGTTAGCAAAATGCAATGGCCGTTTTGGGGAATCCAAAGCGGCTTTTTTGTTTTTGCCCTATGCCCTGTTTAGAGGGCTTACTACCTTAGCCTCGGTAATGCATGGAGATTGAAAACAGTATGGGTTTTATGGGGATTGTGCTTGCCCTTTTTAATGAAAGGTCAAAGTGCAGGCAACACTCCAGGTTTAGATGAGCAGAAGGATAGTGTGCGATTGATGCAGGCCGCGCCGAAAGCTTTTGCCGAGGTGCCTTATTTTACATTTGGTAGAGGAATTGGCATTTTTCCGGCCGATAGTTTGTTTTCGTTCAATTTGCGCATAAGAATGCAAAACAGATTGGGCATAACCGCTTTAGGTGAAGATATAGAGCAGATTGAGGCCCGTGTGAGGCGGTTGAGGCTGAGGTTTGATGGTTTTGTTTGGCGCCCTGAAATTTATTATGTTATTCAACTGTCGTTTTCAAGAGGCGATTTAGATTGGGAGAATACCGGTTTTCCGAATGTGGTGCGCGACGCCATGATTTTTTATAAGCCCGGTAAAAAGTGGCAGTTTGGCTTTGGGCAAACCAAATTGCCCGGAAACCGACAAAGAATTAATTCATCGGGTGATTTACAGTTTGTAGACCGCAGTTTGGTAAATGCCACTTTTAACATTGACCGTGATTTTGGCCTTCAAGCAGCTTATACCGAACGCTGGTTCTTGGATTTTTACACGGTTTTAAGAGGCGCTTTAAGCTCGGGCGATGGACGAAATGTGTTGAGTACCAACAAAGGATTGGCCTATACCGGTCGAATAGAGGTTTTACCTTTGGGACAGTTTCAAAAGTTTGGCGATTATTTTGAAGGCGATTTGCTTCGCGAACCCCGGCCCAAAATAGCCATGGGCTTTACTTATAGCTACAATGCGCAAACCTTGCGAACAGGGGGGCAAACCGGCTTGCCCCTGTTTGAACCCAGAAACATGCGCACTTGGGCCGGCGATTTTTTACTGAAATACAGGGGTTGGGCGCTTTCGAGCGAATGGATGTACCGAAAGAGTGAAAACCCCTTAACCATAAACGATTTGGGCGAGATGCGCTATGTGTATGTTGGTTTTGGCCATAACCACCAGCTAAGCTATTTATGGCCCAATCAATATGAGTTGGCCATACGCTATACCCAAATTGCTCCAACTTTAACCATCCAGGAATTTGAACCCGGAATTCAGGAATTTACCCTTGGCGCCAGCAAATACCTGAGGGGGCATCGTTTAAAAATTCAAACCGACCTAAGTACACCCGGCTGCAACCTGCATTAACACCGGGTATTATTGAACCGTGGACATGGCGGTTTCAGGTAGAAATTGGCATTTAACGGTTAGGAATCTCTATTGCCTCTTTTGTTAAAGGGCAAAGGATTTTCGCTTATTTCGGCATAAATGCCACGGTTGCGAAGGGTGTCGCAGGCCAGGTACATAGCTTGAAGCGTACTGCTGAAAGAAGCCTCGCCCTTGCCGGCCACCGAAAATGCTGTGCCATGATCGGGTGAAGTACGAACAATGGGTAAACCTGCTGTAAAGTTAACGCCTTGTTCAAAACCCGACATTTTAAATGGAATCAGTCCTTGATCGTGGTACATAGCCAAAACGCCATCGAAATCGTTTTGGGCCCCACTTCCAAAAAAACCATCGGGCGAAAACGGACCAAAAGCCAACAGTCCCTGAGCAAAGCTGCGTTCAACTGCCGGTTTTATTATGTCTATTTCTTCATTTCCTAAAAGTCCACCTTCACCATTGTGCGGATTAAGCCCCAAAACCGCAATACGCGGACGGTGAAGACCAAAGTTTTCTCGCAAAGCCCTGTGAAAATCCAGTATTTTTTGCATTATGCCGTCTATGCTTAAGGCCTGACTTACTTGCTTTAGAGGTATATGTCCGGTAACCAATGCCACTCTCAGGTTTTGGTTGCACAAAATCATAAGTGGATTGGCTTGATAGCGTTGGCCCAAGAAGCCTGTATGGCCTGTAAATCCCTCTAAATGTGCCGCAATGAGCGATTTATCGATGGGCATGGTTACCAACGCATCGGCTTCATTGTTGTCTAATGCTTCACAAGAAGCCTGAAGCGATTTAAGGGCAAAAAGGGAAACTTCTTTGTTTGGTGTTCCCGGCTCAACCCGCACATCGTCTTCCCAAACGTTCACCACGTTAATCATGCCGTCTTTTAAATCGCCGGGTTTTCTCACCTGGTGCAAACTAATGCCTTGGAGGTCGTATAGTTTGCGGTAGTAGCCCATGAGGCGCCACGAGGCATAAATTATTGGAGAGAATAAGTCGAGGGCGCCTTCGGCTGCAAGCGCTTTTAAAAGCACTTCAGGGCTAATGCTGTTGGGATCGCCTAAGCTGCAAGCCAATCGAATTTTGGTTTTGGCCGAATCGCTCATGAACGTTTCTTTAGAAATTCGTATAGCAAACGAACCCCCACCCCTGTTCCGCCACGCAAGCGGTATTTATCGTCACCGTCTAAAAAAGCAGGACCTGCTATATCGAGGTGAATAAAGGGGTAATTGGTGAAGTGTTCGAGAAATTTTCCGGCAGTTATGGCCCCGGCTTCGCGACCTCCAATGTTTTTAAGGTCGGCAATTGGGCTTTTGAGCAGCTCTTTATAATCGTCCCAGAAGGGAAAAACCGCCAAGCGCTCGTGCACTTTATGGCCTGCTTCCTCAAGGGCTTTCATTTCTTTTTGATGGGCATTTCCCATGGCTACAACTCCATTTTTGCCTATTGCCACAGAGGCAGCGCCGGTTAAAGTAGCCAAGTTAATTACCAATTCAGGATCGTATTTTTTAGCGTAATGGAGCGCATCGGCCAAAATCATACGGCCTTCTGCATCGGTATTCAAAACCTCAACGGTGGTTCCGTCCATCATGGTGATAATATCGCCAGGGGTATAAGCATTTCCGCCCGGACGGTTATCGGTAGCCGGAATGAGCCCGATGATGTGAAGCGGCAGATTCATTCGGCTGGCCATAATAAAAGCACCTGCCACAGCCGCCGCACCGCTCATATCGCTCTTCATGCTGTCCATGCTTCCAGGAGTAGGCTTAAGACTTAGTCCTCCCGTATCGTAAACCACCCCTTTACCCACTAAAACCAATGGTTTTACATTGGTGTGGTGATTGGGTTTGTACTCGAGAATGCTAAAGCTAGGAGGGTCTACGCTGCCATAGTTAACCGCAAGCAGTCCGCCCATTTTTAGGCTTTCTATTTTCTTTTTGCTTAAAATTTCGACACCAAATCCACATTCCAATCCTTTTAAACGGATTCGATCGGCCAATTCGCTTGCGCTTAAATGAATTACAGGTTCGTTTATTAAATCGCGACTGAAATAAACGGCTTCTTGAATGGCTTTGAGTTCTTGAAACTCGGCATCGTGCAAACCCGGCACCGAAAGCGTTAGATCCGTTTCAGTTTCTTTGGCTTTGAGGTATTTGTTAAACGAATAGGCGCTTAAAAGCCATCCTTCGCAAACAAAAAACAAGCCTTGGTTTTTACCCAAAGCTATAAGTTGAACCGAATCGGTTTTGAGTTGCTTGGATTTTTTAAAAGCGGTCATGCCCAAGATTCGAAGTTTTTCGCATTCAGCAGGGCTCACAAAGTCGGCTGTTGTTTTTTGAACTATTATTCGGCGTTTGCCTTCGGTAAGCTCGAAAACATCCACCTTATCGTTATCAAAAGTTTCTTTAAGCCAGGCTCTTGTGTTGCGGGCCAGGGGCAATTTAGCCAAATCGCGCACATTCGAAAACAGAAACCACTCCAAACCTGGAGCGCCCTCAATGGGCTCGTTGGTAAATACAAACATAAATTTGTGCTTTGCGTCAAATGTAAGACGGCCCTTTTTAATGAGTGAGTTTGTTTTATGGCCGCGTAAAATAAAGCCGTGTGCTAAGTATGCTTTGTACCTTTACGCAATGTGAAAAAGCCCTACAACAAGCTGCGGGCTTTTGTGTTAATATGGATGTATGATTTTTGGAGGAAATAGGCTTTGGTTATTGGGCCTTCTGTGTTTGCTTGTTTGGCCCCTTTTTGCTACCCACAACCGAGCGGGCGAAATAACCTATACATGGGTAAGTGGTCTTACCTATGAGTTTACCATTACCACCTACACCAAAGAATCGGCTCCGGCCGACCGCTGTGAATTGGAAATTGTTTGGGGCGATGGCAGCAGCAGTGTATTTCAGCGCATTAATGGGTTAATTGGCACCTGTCCGTCGCCAGCTCGAATGGGTGAAATATTACCGGGCGATTTCAAATTAAACCGATACAGAGGCCAACACACCTTTGCGGCCCCAGGTATTTATACCATAACTGTAGAAGACCAAAACCGGAATGCAGGCGTTAGCAACATTCCTGTTTCGGTAAACGTGCCCTTTTTTATTCAAACCGTTTTACGCATAAATCCACAGCTCGGTCCTAATAATTCGGTGCAGTTGCTCAACCCGCCTGTAGACGATGGTTGTGTAAATCGGACCTATATTCATAACCCCGGCTCATTTGATCCAGATGGCGACAGTTTAGGGTATCAATTGGTAAACTGTCGAGGGGCGGCAGGGCTCGAAATCATTCAAACTTACGACCCCGTTATAGTGCAAAACCCGGTTTTGGTTGACAATAATTTAGGGCAACTGGTTTGGGATACTCCACAAAATCAAGGACAGTACAATTTTGCATTGCTAATTAGTGAATATAGAAAAAACAGCAGCGGGAGTTGGGAGTTCATAGGAAGTGTTACCCGCGATTTACAAGTTGACATTGGAGTTTGCAATAATTTACCACCAACCATCGATCCATTGGGGCCATTTTGTGTGGTTGCCGGTCAAAATTTGAATTTTCAAGTTACAGCACGCGATCCTGATGGAAACAATGTGGTATTAACAGCCAGCGGTGGCCCCTTCGTTGTTGACAATCCTGCTACATTTATTCAACCCGTTTCAGGCCCTTCGCCCCTAACAGCCAACTTTTTGTGGATGACCAATTGCAGCCACGTTCGTTTGCAACCCTATACCATAGTTTTTAAGGTAAAAGACATACCCTCCGACCCAAACGACCCGGCTTTGGTGGGATTTCAAAATGCCGAAATTCAAGTTATAGCCCCAGCACCTCAAAATCCCCTGGCCTTAAGTGTTTCGGGTGGAATTAATTTACAATGGGACACTAGCCTATGCCAACAAGCCATTGGCTATAGATTATACCGCAGAAAAGGCGGTTCAGGATTTGTTCCCGGTTTTTGTGAAACAGGGGTGCCGCCTTCAGCAGGCTACCGCTTAATTGCCGAACTCAACGGACTAGGCTCCACCTCTTATTTTGATGACGACAGTTTGGAAGCCGGAAATTTGTATTGCTACCGCGTAATTGCCTTCTTTGCCGACGGTTCGGAAAGTGTAGCATCGGTTGAATTCTGCGCGGGCTTCACCACCGATTCCCCTTTAATGCTGAAGGTAGATATAACAGAAACCGATGCCTTTAATGGTGAAATAGCTTTGAAATGGATGCCTCCGCTTGCCATAGATAGTGCCTTATTTCCGGCTAATTATGGTTATTTGTTGTACAGAGGAACGGGTCTCAATCCAACGGTTTTCGACACCATAGCCCGGCTTTTGGCGTATGGGGATACCGTATTACGTGATCAAGGCTTAGATACCGAAAACAACGCTTACGCCTACTACGTTCGCTTGCTTTATGGAAAGACCCCAAACAGCGGTTTTTTATTGGGGCCCGAAAGCAACCCGGCTTCCAGCGTTCGTTTAAGCGTTACGCCGGGCGATGAATTAAATGCTTTAAGCTGGAAGGCCTCAACCCCTTGGCTAAACGAACGTTATGTTGTGTTTAGAGAAACCAACCCGGGTAGCGGAGTCTTCGACAGCCTGGCCGAAACCGATTTGAATTTTTACATTGATACTGCTCTAACCAATGGCGATTTATATTGTTATAAGGTAAAGGCCATTGGCCGGTATACTTTATCCGGTTACCCGGAACCTTTGGTTAATTATAGTCAAGAGGCATGTGCCACCCCTATAGACACCACCCTACCCTGCCCGCCTACTTTGGCCGCAAGCTATAATTGTGAGGCACAAACTTTGGTTTTAAATTGGGGTACCGACAATCCGATTTGCCCCAACGATATAGCCTTTTACAATTTGTATTTTAAGCCAGATGAAGAGTCGGCCTTTCCATCTACCCCATTTGCCACCAACATCACCGAAACCTTTTTTGATGCTTTTGATGGCGAACTAATTGGGTGTTTTGCAGTAAGTGCAGTGGATGATGCTTCTACCGACCCTAACGGATTGGCCAATGAAAGCGCATTGAGTAATACGGTTTGTGTAGAAAGCTGTCCACTTTTGGTATTGCCTAATGTATTCACGCCCAATGAGGATGGAAACAACGAATGGTTTACCGCCGTACGCGAGCAAGGAAGGGTTCTGGCCAGAGGAATTGAGAGTTTTGAAATTCAGATATTCAACCGATGGGGATCATTGGTTTATGAAAGCCAATCGCTTGAAACATTCATAGAAACCGGTTGGGATGGTACTGATGCCCAAAGTGGGCAGGCCTGTGCCGAAGGGGTGTATTACTATGTGGCCGCCTACCGTGCAAAAAGCATTAGGCCTGTAGGGAAAACCCAGTTAAAAGGCTTTGTTCATTTGTTTAGATAAGCATGTTTACAGGAATCATAGAAACGATGGGTACCCTGCTAGAAAGGGAAACTGAAGGCAGCAATGTTCACTTTACCTTTGCTTCTAAACTCGCAGGGGAACTCAAAATAGACCAAAGTTTGGCGCATAATGGGGTGTGTTTAACCGTAATTCGGTGCGATGCCAATACCCATACGGTTACAGCCATAGAAGAAACCCTTCTCAGAACCCAACTCGGCGATTTGAAATTGGGCGATGAGGTAAATTTGGAAAGGTGTATGCAGTTGGGCGCTCGATTAGATGGGCATATGGTTCAGGGACATGTAGATTGCACCGGTCTTTGTACTGAGGTAGAAGAACGAAATGGCAGTTGGAATTTTCACTTTTCCCATCCTACCCATTCGCCCGAATTTATAACCGTTGCCAAGGGCTCAATTTGTGTAAATGGGGTGAGCCTAACCGTTGTAAATTCTCGGCCCGGTTCATTTTCGGTTTCTATAATTCCATTCACTTACGAGCATACCCAGTTTAAACATTTGGGTGAAGGCCAAAAAGTGAATCTCGAATTTGATATTTTGGGTAAATATGTTTCTCGTATGTTGCAAAGCCGTTTGATGCACGAAGAAGCAAAATAAACATGCACAAGTCTCTAACCGTTTTCAACTTTTGCAAAAAGCCTTGGCCTGTTATGTGGTTGATGGTTTGGCTGGGTTTTGTGCCGGTGAAAGCTCAGTTTTTTTATGGCTTGCATCAGGAGTTTGGCAAAAACAGGGTGGAGTACAACCGATTTGACTGGAACTTTTATAGGTTCGAGAAAATGGATGTTTACTTCTATAAAAGCAGTGAGGCCATAGCCCGAAAGGCCGCTGAAATGGCCCATCGCAACCTCAACGATCTGGAAAGAAGCCTCGATTCGCCCATACAAGACCGAATAAGTATTTTGGTGTTCAATAATTTAAGTGAACTCAAACAAAGCAATTTAATCGCCTCAGACGAAGACGCGTATAATACGGGTGGGGTTACCCATATTTCGGGCAATAAAATGTTTTTATACTTCGACGGAAGTTATGCCAATCTCGAAGGACAAATGCGTTCGGGCATGGCCGAATTGCTTCTGAATAATTTAATTTACGGAAGTTTTGCCGAGAGTTTTAAAAACTCTACCCTTTTAAATTTTCCGGAATGGTATTTTGAGGGGCTTATTTCGCACCTATCGGGCCCTATGAATGCCCACGACCGCGCTCTTTTGGTAGATGGATTTGCAGGTAAACGCTTTAAGCGCTTCAATTCGTTAACCGGCGAAGATGCCCGGGTGGCAGGGCATTCTATATGGGACTTTATTGCGGCCAATTACGGCAAAAAGGTTATTCGAAATGTGCTGTATATGGCGGTAGTGAACCGAAATGTAGATGCCGGTTTTCGGTATATTTTGGGCAGCGACCTCAAGCAAATCATGCAAAACTGGAATTTGTATTACCAGAGTGAATTGCAGCGCTCCCAAGAAGGAAAAAAAGCTTTTAAAGATTTACCGGGCGATGTGGTTTGGAAAAGCCGCCACGACGAACGGATTAGCCATTTGCAGTTAAATGCCGAAGGCAACAAAGCAGTGGCTGTGGTTAACAGGCAAGGGCGTTACAGATTGAAGCTTTTCGACATCGAAAAGAAAAAGAGCAAAAATCTGTACTACGGCGGCTATCGGATTCCACAAAATGCCGATTACACGTTTCCACTGCCCGCTTGGCATCCCAATGGCAGAATAATAGCTTTTTTAACCGAGGAGAAAGGCTTTTTATGGTTAAACTTTTATGATTTGGAAAAGAAAAAAACCGAAACAAAGGAATTTTTTAAATTCGATAAAGTGCACAGTATGCAATACAGCCAAGACGGCAAACAATTGCTTATGACGGCAAGTAAAAACGGGCAATCGGACGTGTATCTCTACACCATCTTGAATACCAGTATAGAAGAAATTACCCAGGATGTTTATGATGATTTTGACGCGGTGTTCTTTCAAAGCGACAAACGCATAGTGTTTCGCTCGAACCGTCCGAAAGAAAGTTTAGAGCCAACCACCACCAAAACGCGTCCTTCTATAGAACCCACCTTCGACCTCTATGTGGCAAACCGAAATGGCGAAGGCATTGGCAGTTTTTGGAGACTGAGTAAAACACCCAATATTCAAGAAGACAACCTTGAGGTATTCAACAATACCTCTTTAGCCTATTTAAGCAACCTCAACGGCTACAGAAATGTTTATCAATTGCAAATAGACAGCAGTATAGCCTATATTGATACCAGCATTCACTACAACTACCATTTCAAACACTTTAGATTGAGTGAAGGCCGCTACGACATTGTTCAACAGGCTATTTCGAACGATGGCACTATGGGCTTACAGACCTTTTTAGCACGTGGGCGTTATGAATTGCGTAAAGTTAATCTCGATTTAAACCACAAAACGTCTGTAGAAAATTCAGATTCGACATCCACTTCATCTGTAGAAAATTCAGATTCGACATCCACTTCAAAGGATACCCCCGAAACCCCCAAACTAACAGAGCGCACAGCGGTTATTTTACCTCCAAAAGAAGGTCGGCCAAAAGGCAGTATAGATATTTTAAATTATCAATTTCACCCTAAACTAACAGCCAACCGTTTGGTGTTAAGACCAAAACCGGCCGAAACCATTATAGAACCTGCTACTTTGGTAGCCTTTCCCCAAAAAGATGAAAAAGCCGATAGTTTAATCATCCCCAATAAGAGAAACTACTTTGTGAGTTTATATCAGGATGAATTCACCACGCAGATAGACAATATTTTCGCCAATCCGCAATACCAACCTTTCACCGGAGTTCCATCACCCAATTTGCTGAATGCAGGTTTTAATATGTTGTTTAAAGTAGGGGTGGTTGACTTGTTCAATAATTACAGAATTACTGCCGGATTAAGAACCGACTTTCAGCCCATACCCGGACTTTCACTTAGTCCGAATGCTGAATTTTTTATTGGGCTAACCGATTTTAGCAAGCGCCTCGATAAAACCCTGATGGTTTACCGACGCTCTCGTTTTGGAGAAGCCCGCGATCCATTGGGTTTCCCCATATTGGCCCGCGTGATTACCCATGAAGTTACCTATAAAAACCGTTATCCACTCAATCCTGTATCGTCTGTAGAAGGCAGTTTGGCCTATAGAAACGACCGAGGCATTGCATTGAGCACCGATGGGTATTCGGTAAATATTCCGGCCACTTCAATTGACTATGGCATATTAAGGGCTGCTTATATTTACGATAATACCCGTAAACTAGGCTTGAATTTACACGCCGGAATGCGTTTTAAGATCTTTAGCGAATACTACCGAAATTTCAGTGCCTCGAATACAGGCTTGCATACTGCAGGTATTGATTTTAGGCAATATACCCAAGTGCACAGAACCATTATTTGGGCTAACCGCTTTGCAGGGGGTACCTCGTTTGGCGCCCAAAAGCTGGTGCACTTTTTAGGAGGGGTCGACAATCAATTTGGTCCTCAGTTCGACAACAGCACCCCCATTTCGCAAACCGAAAATTACGTTTTTCAAACCTTGGTAACCAATATGCGCGGGTTCTTTCAAAACGTAAGGAATGGAAACAGCTTTGCCGTTTTAAACAGTGAATTGCGCGTTCCTATCTTTAAGTACATATTAAACCGCCCTATTCGAAACGATTTTATTGCCAATTTCCAAATTATAGGTTTTGGTGATGTGGGAACGGCCTGGAATGGATCTAGTCCATGGAGTGCTGAAAATGCCTTAAACAATCGAATTGTGGAGCTGCCTCCAAGCTTGCGTATTGTGGTTGACAGACAAAAAGACCCCATTGTGTATGGCACCGGATTTGGCCTTAGAACCCGATTGCTGGGCTATTTTATGAGGGCCGACTGGGCCTGGGGAATAGAAGATGGCGTTGTTTTGCCTTCGGTTTTCTATTTTTCGCTTAGTACCGATTTCTGATCTTGGAAAAACTGCCCTTTTACCGATTTCGGGAATCCATTTCTCAGAAAAACCTGATTTTGGTAACAGGTATGGCTTTGGGGGTTTTGGCTGCTCTCGTTAGATTGCTTTATTTAACTGAAAGGGAAATAAGCCTTGATGAACCATTTAGCCTTTATCATGCCCAAGGCAGCATCGATAATATTTTGGGTTTAATGCCCAACGAAAACAACCCACCCATACACTTTTTACTGTTACATTTTTGGATGAAATGGCTTGGTAATGGTGTTTGGATGCTTCGGTTTTCTTCAGCTGTTTTCTCTATTCTATCAGTTTCGCTCTACTTTTTTGGTTTAAATAAACTTTTCAACTTCAAATTGGCAGCTATTTCTAGCCTATTGCTTTTATTTTCAAATTCGGCCATTTTTTACGCCCACGACATACGGGCTTACAGTTTGCTTTTGTTTCTGTTTATGCTCAACTTTTTTTCATTTTTCACTTTGACCATTTCCACTTCAGGTAAAAAACACAGTATTCTTTTTATTATTTCCGGCATACTCATGCTCTATACCCACTTTATTTCTGTTGTATATTTCTTGAGTTTGGCATTAATCACCCTGATTATTAATTGGAAGGAAGCGCAAAAATTCAAAAACATGCTCTGGCTTTATGCCCTATTGCTACTGGGCTTTCTGCCTTATTTGTCTGTTTTCTTTACACGCTTAACCGCTACCGAACAAAGCATAGGATGGCTAATGCCCCCGGTTCCTTTAGATTTATATTGGATTTTAAGGCGATTTACCAATCAAGGGGGCTTGGCCTTATTCGCCGGATTAGGGCTAGTGATGCATATACTTTTTTACTTATGGCAAAAAAAGCGCTTCCAAACAGCTGATAAAGTACTTCTTCTGTTCGGGCTGTTTTTTCTTCTCTTGTCTTATATAATTTCTCTTAAAATTCCGGTTTTTCATGAACGGTATTTGTTGTTGTTTCTACCCATTTGGCTGGCCCTTATTTCGAGGGCTTTCCTTGAATGGATTAATGCCTTCGCCGCACTAAAATGGCCTGCCATGGGCTTGCTTTTGTTTTATTTGTTTAAAAGCGATTTGCATGGCAACGACCATTTGAAACATCGCGAGACTGCCTTATTAATGAAAACCCATCAAAGCAATGGAGGTAAAGTGATTATTTGTCCACCATGGTGGAATAAAAACCTGGCCTATCATGCCTACCCGGAGGCCTTTAAAGACTATGGTAAGCTTGAGGAACACTTAGAGCGTATGGGGATTTATTCTGTTTACAAGGCTTCAGATTTACCTTTAGGCTTCATTAACAAGAGTGACAGCCTTTTGGTGGTAGACGGCGGTATGGCTTTAACCGATGTAAAGGGAGAACTTAGCAGGGAACTGGAAAAAGCCCAATTAATGCCAAGCGTTATGCTGATAACACCCACTTTTGAAAGTCGGGTGTACTATAAATCAAAATAGAAAAGAAAAAGGCCCTCGAAATAAAGAGTTTGTTCGATGAAAACCATGTTTGAAAAGATGGTTTGCTTTTTTTATGTTTTCTGACCGTAATTTGTACCCATGCGTGTTGTAGCGGCTTTGTTTATGTTGTCAATTGCTCAGCTGTGGTTGTATCAAACTGCGGCATTGGCGTTTTTCGAAGCAAATCGCACGTATATAGCTGAGGTGTTTTGCGTAAATAAAGACAAACCTGAGCTTGACTGTCGCGGACAATGTCATTTAAAAGACATGCTCGAAGCCGGTTCTAAGAATTCTGAGCAAGCCCCTGTTATTCCGGAAGCCGAACATTTGCTTCTGTTTTTCTTAGAGACATTCCTTCCCGATATAAATAGAGTTTCCTTCATACAAACGAAAAGTCCTGTATACTTTGGGGCTAATTTGTTAATTGGATATCGGTTTCAGAATTGGCATCCTCCAAAATTTTGGGTTTTTACATCACCTGTTCACACGGACGTTTAAGTACTAATCTCAGTTAAAAAACTCAAAATCAACAAAAAAATGCGCAATTTAGTATTGGCCGCTTTGCTCGGCCTTAGTGTTTTGGCTTGTAAAAAAGACGAAAACAATAACAACAACACCCAACCACAATTTGGCAAAGCCATATTGGAGTTTGAACACAAATGGGGTAGCAGCCCGTTTACCATTCCCACCGCACAGCCGGTTACCAACATTGGTGGCGAAGCTTTAAATTTCAGCATGTTCAACTATTACATCAGCAATATTGAATGGATTGCTGTAGACGGCTCGGTATATTCAGTTCCCGAAAGCTACCATCTGTTTAAGCTAGGCAGCCAGTCCACCCTTGAACTCGAATTGGAGAATATACCTGCCAAAACCTATTCAGGTATGCGTTTCACCATTGGGGTAGACAGCACGCGCAACGTTTCTGGAGCCCAGGAAGGCGCACTAAGCCCGGCGGAGGGTATGTTTTGGAGCTGGAATTCGGGTTATATTTTCTTAAAAACCGAAGGACAAAGCAATGGAACTGATTTTGCTTATCACATAGGCGGATTCCGCAACGCAAATAAAACGAATGCTTTGCAGGAAGTTAGTTATTTATTCCCTTTGCCATTGCAAATAACCTCAACAGCCACCCCTGAATTGCACCAAATGGTTCATGTAGAAAAAATGTTTGATGGCCCCGGAATGGAATTGCGCGTTTCGCAAAACCCAAGGGTTACCATGCCCGGTATGAACGCGGTAAACATTTCAAAGAATTATGTTGAAATGTTTGAATTGGAACATATTCACAACTAAATGAAACCTGTTTTTGGGAGTTTGCTTCTGCTGTTTTTGGCGGCTTTGGCTTGCACTCCTGAGAAAAATCAAGAGGAGGCTCCTGCCGGGGGCCTCTTCTTTCAACCCGAGCACTTCCCTCCGGCCCATTATCAATTTGAAGGCAATTTGCCCGATAAGCGAATAACCAATTTGGGAAGAAAGCTCTTTTTCGACCCCATTTTATCGGTAGACAGCACCATAAGTTGCGAATCGTGCCACAAACCTTGGGCAGCGTTTAGCGATCCTTTTCACCCATTAAGCCATGGCTTAAACGATGAATTCGGTTTAAGGAATAGTCCGGCCATGTTTAATTTGGCTTGGATGCCCGAGTTTATGTGGGATGGCGGTGTGCAGCATATTGAAATCATGCCCTTTGCCCCAATTACCAACCCCGTTGAAATGGGTTCCGACTTAAAGGAAGTGGTGGCCAAATTGAAGCGTTCGCCCGAATACCAGCGCGACTTCGAAAATGCGTTTGGGAAAGGCGATATAAACGACCGAAAAATGTTTCTGGCCCTCGCTCAGTTTATGAGCGCCCTTATAAGCGAGAATTCACCATACGACCAATATGTTAAAGGGAATAAAAACGCCCTAAATGGAGAAGAATTAGCCGGTTTAGCCCTTTTTAATCAGAACTGCAGCCAATGCCACAAACCCCCTTTGTTCACAAATTTCAGCTTTCGGAATAATGGGTTGGCAGAGGGTTATAGCGATGCCGGAAGGGGTATGATTAGCCTTTTGGCCGAGGATTCGATGAAGTTTAAGGTGCCCTCATTGCGCAACATTGCCTATACCCTCCCCTATATGCACGATGGTCGTATTGAAAGTCTGGAGCAGGTAATAGAACACTATAGCAGCGGTATTACAGCTCATAAACAATTAGACCCCAGTTTACCTACCGGGGGATTTCAATTTTCTAACAGCGAAAAACAACAACTTTTAGCCTTCTTAAAGGCACTTAGCGATGAAACCTTTTTACATCAAAGCGAGTTTCAGAATCCTTTTTAGCGTTCTGATTGTTTCAAACAGTTTTAGTGCAAAAGCCTGCGACTTATGTGGCTGCCTCTCAACCGGAGGACAAATGGGTGTTTTGCCTCAGTTTTCCCGCTCGTTTTTATCATTCCGATACCACCAACTGCGCTTTTCTCATCTCAATATTCCGGAAACCCAAACAAATGCCGGCCGGGTTGAAACCGATGTTTGGAATCAGATGGATATTTGGGGGCGGTGGGTTTTTAACGAAAAAACCCAATTAATGGTAAACGTGCCCTATGTGTGGAAGGAACGCATTGAAACAAATAGGCAACAAATGTTGAGCGGCATAGGCGATATACAATTTACCATCAACCAACAACTGTTAAAGCGAATTTGGGAAAATGGTTGGCAAGGACAATGGAATGCAGGCTTAAGTATTCAGTTGCCTACCGGTAAATACCGCCAACGCGACTACCGAAAGGTTGTTTTTCCGCTTGGTATGCAGGCCGGTAGTGGTGCCTATGCTTTTCCAATGTTTACCCAATTTGGCATTAGGCATAACAAATGGGGGCTTTTATCGGAGTTAATGGCCACCTATTTCACCGAAAATGAAGATGGTTATCGCATGGGATTTTACAAACAGGCATCGGCCACCGCCATTTATTACCATAGTTCAACCAAAACCTTGGTTACACCGCTCATTGGTTTTCGGTTCGAAAACAACGGTCTCGATAAAAGTCCAGAAAGCGTCGAAAATCCTCACAGTGGCAGCAGCCGAATGGTATTGCAAACCGGAGGCGATGTTTATTGGGGAAATTGGAGCTCTGGCCTTAGGGTACAATTGCCGGTACGAGCTAGCTACAGTGGTTATCAACCCCGCTGGGATTATGCCTTGAGTATTCATGTATTGCGGTTTTTTTAAGCGTTAATCAGAATAACCGCTTAGAAATGAACTAAACCCTCAAAAACTTTCCCATATAAATGCCGTACTCCGCACCTTCATAGGCCAAGTTGGCATGAATGCTTTCGTATATATGTTTTTGCCTTTTTATTTCACGACGCATTTCGCAATGCAGTTCTGGCCGCAGTTGTTCATGTATGTCCCAATTTATTACAGTTGGTTCGCAAAGAGCAGGATGAGGGTGAATGTCTGTAATTAGCAAAAACAGACCTCCGGGCTTTAAAACACGTTTTATTTCGCTCAAAACCTCTTTCAAATCGTCTACATGATCGAGCGAGTTGAACGAACTAACGATATCGAAATATTCGTTAGGAAATGGAAGCGACTCGGCTTTAGCAGTCAAATACTGCATTTGATGCGATTGGCCGTTTAATTTTTGATAAAAATGTGCCAAAGGATCGAGGCCAATGCGTTCCTTGGCCAATTGTGCCCATTCTAAACTGCCACGAGGTCCACAACCCAAATCCAAAATTTTGGCGTTCTCGAAATCGGAAAATTGAAGGTTGAAGGCCTTGGTGTAAACATTTTGATAATGACTGTTTTTGAGTTTACCGCCTTCTAGTATCCAACGACCTCTCCAATAGGCCGCTTCGAAAAAATATTTGGCTTTTTCGCTGCCAAAAATGGCGCTAACCCAGTTGCCTACGATGTTGTAAAGTTTAAGCCCGAAATCGTTGGTACCCATTAGCGAATGCGGTTCTCTTGAAGAAATTGTCTGTACCTATTCGCCAAACCCGAATGCCTAAAATATTCGTTGGCCCTCGAAAATTCGTGATAGCCCGGACGATCAACACTGGCCACCATAAAAAAATAGTCGTGCATTTCAGGCTCAAGAACTGCTTTTATGGATTGAATACTGGGAATGCTAATAGGGCCAGGTGGCAATCCTGTATTTAAATAGGTATTGTAAGGCGAAGGGAATTCAATATGCTTTCTCAAAACTCTTTTAACCACACTATCTGGAAAGGCCATTTGAACGCCTTTGAGGGCTGTTGGGTCGCTTTCTAATTTCCAGTTTTTCTTTAATCGGTTTAAATACAATCCGGCCACTTTGGGCATTTCAGCGGCTTTATTGGTTTCTTTCTCTACAATACTGGCCAAAGTTACCACTTGTAAACGTGTAAGACCTGTTTTGCTTAGTGCTTCGGTTTGTTTGCTCCAAAACGCTTCATGCTCTTCGCGCATGCGCTTCATAAAATCTTCGGGACTAACTGTCCAATAAAACGAATAGGTATTAGGTGTAATTAAATAGGTCCATGCTTCTTTTGTACTTTGGCATGCCTTAATATTTTCTTCAGACATAAAAAAGCGATACCATTCGGTACTGTCAACATCGAGTTGATTACCCAAAACCGCGGCCAAACGATCAACCCCCGAGCAGGCGTTTATCACCACATTTACGGGCGTTTGGGAACCAGAGCGCAAAGCATTTATGCCCTGCCATTGGCTTTGTCCTTTTTCAAACGAATATCGGCCCGGCTTAAATTTTTGGATTCTTTTAAGTCTTGCTGCTTGAATAAAGCCCCCTTTATTTTTAATATACCCCTGGCTAACAAGTTCTTTTGTTACCGCTTCTACACCCAAATCGCTGTATTGAGAGAGATAGAAATGACCGCTTTTCTCGAAGCCTGCTTTAAAATATGCTTCCCATATTATCCACGTAAATCCGCTTATAATAACGAGTAACCCTCCTACCAATATGGCTACTTTCCTCATCTGTTTATTGAATAACGGGTTGTTGATGCTTGGCGAAAATAAACTGTTTAAAAATCTGGAGAGATAAATTCGGGTTTTAAACCTATGCGTTTTCTTGGGTTGGGTTTCCATAAACCTCCAATAGGCGATGTAGTTCGTTTAAGGTACCTGCGTCTTCGGGCTTTTTATCGGTTCGCCAGCGGCTTATTCGTGGAAAGCGAACCGCAATGCCCGACTTATGACGGCTGCTTTTTTGAATGCCTTCGAATGCGATTTCGAAAACCAACTCGGCCTTAACACTTCTAACCGGCCCAAAGCGGTCTAATGTATTCTGTTTCACAAATCGATCAACTGCTTTTATTTCTTCCAGATTTAGGCCCGAATAGGCCTTGGCAAAAGGCGTTAGTTGTTCGTTGTGCCAAACGGCGAACGTATAGTCGGTGTATAAATCGGCCCGTTTCCCATGGCCTTTCATAGCATAAATAAGCACGGCATCTATGTGCAAAGGTTGTAGTTTCCATTTCCACCAAAGGCCTTTTTTTCGCCCAAAAGCGTAAACCGAATCCCGTTTTTTAATCATAAGGCCTTCGGCCATATATTGCCTGGCTTCAAAACGCATTGCCTCTAAATCAGACCAGTTTTTAAAAGGCAAAACCTCTGATAACTGAAGCAACTCAGAAGCCGTTTTGTTTAGTAAATCCTGAAGCTCTTGTTGCCTTTCAAAAAGCGGGCGATTCAAGCAGTTGATATTTTGAATTTCGAGCAAATCGTAAGCTCTAAATACCACCGGGCAGGTTTGCAAAAGCTTTTTGGAAATGTTTTTTCGACTTATTCGCTGCTGCAAACTGGCAAAAGATAAAATGCCCTCATTAAAAGCCAAAATTTCGCCATCTAAAACACACGAATAAGGCAGTACACCTAATAGTTTTTGAAATTCAGGGAATTGTTCGGTTAAAAGTTCCTCACCCCTACTCCAAATCTGAATTTCGTTTTGTCTATAAACCAATTGTGCCCGAATGCCATCCCATTTGTATTCGGCTTGCCAATGCTGGGCAGGGCCTAAATCGTTTGGGTCGAAGTCGAGTGGATGGGCCAAGCAAAATGGAAAGGGCTTGTTTTGATCAGAAGTTTGAGGTTTGGTGATAAGTTCTTCGTAGGAGGTGCTCCAGGCTTGCCAATTGCCGGTTAATCGCAGTGCCACTTCGGCTATTTCCAAATGCTCGAATTCGGCCAATGCACGTATTAAAAGGTTTTTGGAAACTCCGATTCGAAAGCCCCCGGTAATGAGTTTATTAAAAGCAAATCGTCCAGCAGTATCCAATCCGTTCCAAGCCAAAATCACAAAAGATTTTCTTTGTATTTCTTCTGCTAATTTCAAGGCATGAATGTCTTCTAGCCATTGGGTCAACGATTTGGTTATCCTATTTTGAGGATCGGGCAATAAATGGGCTATGGTTTCGGCTAAATCGCCAACAGTGTGGTAGCATTCTTCAAAAAGCCACTCTGGCAATTGGGCCAGTTCTGAGGCCCAAAGCCTCAATTGAACAGAACTTGCTATTTTTTTCGGTTTTTTACCCAAAAAAAGCGCAATCGCCCAAAGTCGGTCTGTGAAAGCAGCTTTCTCGAAAAATCGCACCAAAAGCTGAACCTTTACCGAGGTTTTTTTGGTTTGATCGAGTCCATCGATTAATTTAAGAAAATCTTGCACAAGTCGTTTAAAACCAAGTTAAAGAGAAGGTGTTCGCCCACCATCTACCGGTAAGTTGATGCCATTTATATAAGCTGCAGCCGGACTTGCCAAAAACGCAATGGCCGCGGCTATTTCAGAAGGTTGAGCAAAACGTCCGCAAGGTATTTCGGCCAGCATCTCTGCTTCAACTTCTTCTATTGGCAGGCTACTTTTCGCCGCTTTATTGGAAATAATTTGCTGTAGGCGCTCAGTAGCCGTGGCTCCAGGTAAAACATTGTTAACGGTTATGCCCCACGAGGCCAACTCCAGACTTAGGGTTTTACTCCAATTGGCAACGGCTGCTCTAATGGTATTGCTCACCCCCAGACCTTTCAGTGGTGCTTTTACCGAAGTGCTGATCACGTTTATTATGCGGCCATAACCTTCTGCTTTCATGCCGGGCAAACAAGCCTGCATAAGCAAGTGGTTGTTGAGTAAATGGGCTTCAAATGCACTTTGAAAGCCACTCAAATCGGCCAAATGCGCAGCTCCGGGAGGTGGCCCACCCGTGTTGTTAACTAAAATGTGAACCGGACCACTTTGGGTTATTTCGGCAGCCGCTTTTGCCACGCTCTCGGGCTTATTAAAGTCGGCCACTACAAACTCGTGTTGGCCATTTACCTTTGGCAAGGCATCGCATACAGCCTTCAATTTATCGGCATTTCTGGCTATTAATACCACTTCGGCCCCAAGCCCGGCCAATTCGCGGGCCGCAGCCAAACCGATGCCCTGGGTGCTTCCACATACCAAAGCGCGCTTTCCACTTAAGTGTATTTCCATGCGATGAAGATAATAAGGCTTTGTGTTAACTTGCCCACAAAGCCAGACCCCTATGAAAGCCCCCTTCCATTTGCAGCGTTGGATAGAAGAAAACCGCCATTTACTTAAACCACCGGTAGGAAATAAAAACCTATACCCTGAAGGAACCGACTATATTGTTATGATAGTAGCTGGTCCAAATGCTCGAAAAGACTACCACTACAACGAAACAGAAGAGTTGTTTTATCAATTGGAAGGCGACATTTTGGTGAAAACCCAACAAAATGGGGAGGCCGTTGATATTCCAATTAAAGCAGGCGAAATGTTTTTATTGCCTCCAAAAGTACCCCATAGCCCCTCTCGCTCGCCCGGTAGTATAGGTTTGGTAATTGAGCGCGTGAGAAGCTCTGAACACCAAGATGGCTTGCTGTGGTTTTGTGAAAACTGTAACCACAAACTTCACGAAACCTATTTCCCGCTTTCTAACATCGAAGACGATTTTTTGCCTCGATTTAAGCATTTTTATGGTGATGAATCTCTACGAACTTGCAAAAAATGCGGGCATGTGATGGAAACGGACCCCAGATTCACATAGTTCGTTATGTGCCAAAACAGCGGCCAACCGCTCACAATAGACATACACACCCATATATTGCCTGAGAACATACCCAACTTCAAAAAGAAATTTGGTTATGGGGGCTTTATTCATCTCGACCATCATGCCCCTTGTAGAGCGCGCATGATGATGGACGATCGCTTTTTTCGCGAAATAGAAGACAATTGCTGGGATGCAGACGCCCGTTTAAAAGACTGCGGCTTGCACCATGTGGACGTTCAGGTTTTAAGTACCGTTCCGGTTATGTTCTCGTATTGGGCAAAGCCCGATGATGCGCTCGAAGTTTCGATATTCTTAAACGACCACATTGCCGAGGTGGTTCAGAGGTATCCAACCCGGTTTGTAGGGCTGGGAACATTGCCGCTACAAGACCCTGATTTGGCTGTTCAAGAATTGCTTAGGTGCAAGAAAATTGGCCTGAGAGGCATTCAAATCGGAACACATGTAAATGAATGGAATTTAGATTCACCCCAGTTATTTGAGGTTTTTGCTGCTTGTCAAGAGCTCGATATGGCGGTTTTTGTTCACCCTTGGGATATGATGGGCAAAGAGAAAATGGGTAAATACTGGCTGCCTTGGCTGGTAGGGATGCCGGCCGAAAGTTCATTGGCCATTTGCTCGCTTATTTTTGGAGGGGTTTTGGAACGTTTGCCCAAATTGCGCATCGCTGTGGCCCATGGTGGGGGGAGTTTTCCGGCCACCATTGGACGTATTCAACATGGATTTGAAGTGAGACCTGATTTATGTGCCATCGACAATCCTGTTGCCCCTATTGAATATTTGGGGAGGTTTTGGATAGACAGCTTGGTTCACGACAAGCGCATGCTCGACCATGTGGTCGACATGTTTGGCGATAAACGCGTGGCTTTGGGAACCGACTATCCATTTCCTTTAGGCGAGTTACAACCCGGTAAGCTTATAAAAGAAAGTGGCTACTCCGAACAAGCCATCGAAAACCTGTTGGGAGGAGCCGCTTTGGAATGGCTAAATATGGAGAAAACTTTCTTTACCCGCCCTTAGATTCGTTTAAAGGTAGAGGCTCCAGTGGTTTCCTGATAATCTACTTTGGCCTTGCCTTCCATTTTCAAGGTGCTGGCACCGCTCAATTCCAAGCTAATAGATTCTAAAACTTGAATGTACCCGCTGCTTGCTCCGCTCATGTCTATGGTAGCGTTTTTAGCCTTAAGCAAAGGGGCTTTAATTTCACTCGCGCCGCTTAAGTCTAGCTTTAGTTTTCCCACTGCACCTTCCAAAGCCACTTCGCATGCCCCACTGCCATCAACCGATATAAGTTCGGCATCTATGGGCATTTTGACTTGTGAGGCCCCACTTAATGTAAGATTTAAAAATTCGCCTCTTATGGTATTGCTGGCCTTTAAGTTTACAGCACCACTTAAATCTATTTCTTGAAGCTGTACGGTAGTAATGTAAAGTTTGGTGTTGTTGGCACTGCTCCATCCTTTTTTGAGGCCAATGGTTAAGGTGCCGTTCTCAACTTCATAATCAAGGCGCTGATGTTGTTTCTCATCGGCTACCACCACCATTTCGTGTGTGTCGCCTAAGCGCAAGAATACCTCAAATCCTCCGCCTATGTCCAACTTTTGAAAAGGTGGTAGTTTATGGGTTTCTTTGGTCTGGCCAAACATTAGGGAAATGCTGAATAAGCAGACTGTTAAAAGCCCGTATTTGGCAAAGATTGAATTCTTCATTGAAAAAGATTTATTATTCTAAATTACACAAATTAACAAAGCAAATTAGCCTTCACACAATCAGCTGATATATAAATCTTTGTTAAATGAATTGAGTTGTTTATTGAATGCGCATTTTAAAGCACGACCAGCCCTTTTATTTGATTTTCGGTCAATTTGCTTTTAAAACCCTCAATTTTTCTGTTTTGGTTTGTATGCAATAAAAAGGTCTTCATGGGCTTTTGCCACATACCCCAAACCTTTAAGGTGGTCAAGTAACAACTGGGGAGAAAACAACTCCGTGGTAGCCGATTCGAACAAAATGGCATCAACACGTTTGGCCAGTTCCTCGTCTATAGAAAGAATTATTTCCTTTTCTGCTCCTTCACAATCGAGTTTTAACATATGACAATGGTCTATGTCGTTAAGAGCCATGAAATTTCTCAGGCTAACAACTTTAACTTCTTGCTCTCCACCTTTGTTTTTCAATACAAGCGAGTGACCACCTGAATTGGTAGGATGCAGATAGATGGTATCGGTGCGTTCCGGAAAACCAATGGCAAAAGGGTGCACTTTGGCCGGAATTTTATTGTCGGTAATATGGGCTCTCAATCGATCGAGATTGTGTTCTACAGGTTCGATGCAATGCAAACGCATATCAGGAAACAACTGCTGCATGCGCAGGGCGAAAAAGCCTTTATTCGCACCTACATCTATAATTACCGGATTTTTAGGTCGCTCGGGCCAAACATCGTAACAGGCCTGAACGAAAATTTCGTGAATAATGTACAAATCCATGAACTCATCTACCTGCAAAACCTGGTGCTTACGGTGACGTAGTTTAACCGGACTGCGGTGTACGCCGCTCTTGAGTTTTAAGAACTGAAGGTTATAAAATGTACGTTGGTTTTCAAATTCTTGTTGTAGGCGTTTTTTGTTTTTAGGATGCAAGCCTTCGTTTAGCATCCATTTTAGTTTCCAGAGGCCCATGTAGGTTTGGTTTCGATAAAAGTAGGCGCATTTGTTGAAAAACCAAGTTTTTGATTCAAATTATTCGCACAAAGTCATTCGATGCCTGTTTAAGCCGACTTGGCCGACATCTGAGCCACTCTTTCTCTTTCTGCCCAAAACAAATTGCCTTTTGGTTGAACTTTAAAACCGAGTTTCTCTAACTTCTCAACCACCAGTTGAGGTGAGAAAAAATCGTTTGCTGTAGACTCGAAAAGAATATTGTCAATTTTGGCTGCCATCTCTGGGCTAAGGCTTTCAATAATTTCCAATTCGCTGCCTTCACAATCGAGCTTGAGCAAATCGCAATGGTTCAAATGGTGTTGTTCGAAAAGGCGTTCCAGCGAAATAACCTGAACCCAATTGAAAGGCAAATGCTTTTGAACTCGAAAAAAAGAATGGGCCCCGGAATTTTCAGGGTCGAGGAAAATTTTCTCTACCCTTTCCGGAAATCCCACTGCGTAAGCACAAACCTCTGCATCGATATTGTTTAACTTTAAATGCTTGTACAGCTCTTGTAAATTGTCGGCAACCGGTTCTGCACAAACAATTCGGGCTTTGGGGTACAAAAACTTCATTCGCATGGTAAAAAATCCCTTATTTGCACCGATGTCGAGGATTGTCGGATTTTTATAATTCTCCAGTTCTATGTCGTAGCAACGCTCTGCATAAATTTCCTGAACTTTAAAAAGGTCCATAAATTCCTGTATAAAGAATTTTTGACCGCTGCGGTGTTTTAAAATCCAGTCGGCTTGGTACCAACTTCTCTTGAACTTGAGCACCAATCCTGCATAAAATTTCCAGACATGGCTGAATTCTCTTTTAATAGATTTGTAATTAGTTGGTTTAATGGCTGTTGAAATAGCCCATTTCAGTTTCCAAAGTCCCATAATGTTTAATTTAAAGTTAATTTTGTTATAAGCTTCTGAATATCAATTACTCATAGCGCTTAATAAGACTAACATACAACCAAAATGATGCGAAAACGATGATAATTGTAAGTTTTAAAATATTTTATGTAGACACTTCCTTACTAAAAAGCTCTTTTCTACAAAAACACACTTAACTTTATGAAGTGTCTGATTATTAATCAAGAAACACTTCGAACTTATCGCCATCATCCAGAAACTGGAATTTTTGCCTACACTCTTCTAGATGACTTTTGCTTAAGCTGATAAGAAAAACCTCTTCTTGTTCTTGGTTAAACGGACAAAGGGCTTCGCCCAAAGCATCGTATGCCGCCGAATGTCCGTTGTAGTAAATGTCATAGCCATCGTAGCCTACTCTATTGACCCCCAGAACATAGGCCATATTTTCGATGGCCCGGGCCGGCAACAAAGCCTGCCAAGCCTGTACTCTTCTTTGGGGCCAATTGGCAACATAAATGTATAAATCTGTATATGGCTTGCTGTTTCGGCTAAAAACAGGAAAGCGTAAATCGTAGCAAATGAGCGGCATAATCCTCCACGATTTCCAAACAAAGCCACTCCTTTCATGGCCCGTGGTATATACCGTTTCTTCACCAACCAAACTAAAAAGATGCCTTTTGTTGTAGGTATAAACCACATGACCTTGGTCGATAAAGAAAAACCGGTTGTAAAAGGCTCCATTTTCCATCCAACACATGCTGCCACATACAGCGGCGCTCAATTGCACACTTAGATTCAGAAGAGCCGGCAAAACCAAATCGCGGTTCAAATCAACCGAAGTTTGCGGATTCATGGTAAATCCAGTGCTGAACATTTCAGGCAGAACAAATAAATCGACCCCTGTATGCCGATACAGCAAGGTTTCGATTTGCCGGAGGTTTTGAGCCGGATCTTCCCAAAAGAGGGGACATTGAACCAAGGCAACATTTAAATTTCCGGGAAATGTTTCAGACATGATCGATTTGTATAATGTTTTATGTAAACAACTTTTGAATTAACAAAAAAACTATATTTGGAGGGAAGAGTCCACGTAGTGGTTTTTCGTTTTTGTGTTTTAGTTTTTCTCAAAGGTCGGCTGCTTTCGGGCAGCCGGCTGTTTTTAAGGCCTGTTTAAGAGCCATTTGGCATCGGCAGCCAAACGCTCCACATCTTTTAAATCGGTGCCGTTGTAAAAACCGCGAATTCGGCCCTCACGGTCTACCAAAACAAAATTTTCGGTATGAATAAAGTCGTGAGACTTTTCGGTTTCAGATGGTTCTTTGGCCACCAAATACGATTGTCTTGCCAACTTATAAATGCTATCTCGCTGTCCGGTAAGCAAAAACCACCTGCCATACTGGGCATTTTGTGCATTTGCATAGGCTGCCATTACCGAAACAGAATCCACTTCGGGCATAACCGTATGTGAAACCATTAAGAAATCCGGATAACTTTCCATTTCGGTTTGAAGCCACCGTTTGGTTTTGGCCATGTCGAGGCAAATACTGGGGCATGTGGTGAAAAAGAAATCGGCCATATACACCTTGCCTTTTAGTTGCTGCTCGGTGAAATTTTTACCTTCTTGGTCGGTGAGCCGGAAGTTTTGAATAATATGCCCCCTACCCTTACCCTTCAAACTGACGTCGTACAATTCTTCGTTTACATCAGAAGGATTGTAATAAGGCAGGGTTTTATAGTCGGGCTGCATATAAAACCAGGCAAACAGAAACGCCAGACCGAAAATTCCAAGGACCAAAGCCGCCCTAATAATGAGGGTTTTCAATTTAATGGATTTTTAAAACCAGTTCTGCACATCTTCAAGACTTAAGGCGGGTACCTCGAGCTTGTGTTTTTTGCGGTGGCCATTGAGTTGTTGGTGAACCTGGGTGGGTTTTAACGCCTTCATTTGCTCTAAACTTCCATACAGCTCTTCGAGAACAGCCACCCAATCCTCCGAAATATTCAAACTGTTAAAAGTGTGTGTCAAACGGTTGGCCGATGGGGCTTCGGGCCGCATTTGAGGAAACAAAAGAACTTCTTGAATGCTTTGTTGATTGGTTAGCAACATTGTTAAGCGGTCTATGCCTATGCCCATGCCTGAAGTTGGCGGCATGCCAAATTCGAGGGCTCGCAAAAAGTCGTGGTCGATAAACATGGCTTCATCGTCGCCTTTTTCGCTTAGTTTCAGTTGTTCTTCAAACCTTTCGCGCTGGTCAATGGGGTCGTTAAGTTCCGAATACGCATTTGCAATTTCTTTGCCGTTCACCATTAATTCGAAACGCTCGGTGAGTTCGGGATTGTGCCTATGCCGTTTGCACAAAGGCGACATTTCTACCGGATAATCGGTAATAAACGTAGGCTGGATAAAGTGTTTTTCACACTTTTCGCCAAACATTTCATCAATAAGTTTGCCCTTTCCCATGGCCGGGGTGGTTTCTATGCCCATTTCATGGCAGGCCGTGCGAAGCGCCTCTTCAGTCTTGCCTTCAATATCGAAACCGGTATGCATTAAAATGGCCTCACGCATGCTGACCCGAGCAAAGGGGGCTTTAAATTCAATGGTTTTATCGCCCAAAGCCACCTCAGTTTCTCCATGGTTTACAGCTTTCACCACATGCTCGAGCATTTGCTCGGTGAAATCCATCATCCATAAATAGTCTTTGTAGGCCACATAAATTTCCATGATGGTAAATTCCGGATTGTGGGTTCGGTCCATCCCTTCGTTGCGGAAATTTCGGGCAAACTCATAAACCCCTTCAAATCCGCCCACAATAAGGCGTTTTAAATATAACTCGTTGGCAATTCGGAGATAAAGCGGAATGTCGAGGGCATTGTGATGGGTAATAAAGGGGCGTGCTGCTGCGCCACCCGGAATGGGCTGTAAAATGGGTGTATCTACTTCTAAATAACCAAATTGGTTAAAAAACTGCCGCATGGCATTAACAATACGGGTGCGTTTAACAAAGGTTTCGCGCACATATTCATTTACCGCCAAATCAACATAACGCATTCTGTAGCGCTGTTCCGGATCGCTAAAGGCATCGTGAACATGGCCATCGGCATCGGTTTTTACCACCGGTAAAGGACGAAGGCTTTTGCTTAGAAGGGTTAATTCTACCACTTCTATGCTCAACTCTCCGGTTTGGGTTCTAAAAACATGGCCTCGGGCACCCACAAAATCGCCAATATCCAAAAGGCGTTTGAAAACTTCATTATAGAGTTCTTTGTTTTCGCCCGGACAAAGAACGTCGCGGTTTAAATACAACTGTATGCGTCCGGTGGCATCTTGCAATTCTGCAAATGATGCCTTGCCCATTATACGCCGACCCATTAATCGCCCGGCCACTTGAACTTCGGCTTTTTGGGTTTCGAGTTCGCTTCGATTTAAAATATCGAGGGCTCTGTGGCTAATTTTATATTCGGCTGCCGGATAAGGTTCAATACCCATTTGGCGCAAATTGGCGAGGGCCTCGCGCCTCAAACGTTCCTGTTCGCTAAGCATGTGTAGAAAGAAGAAATATAGTGTGCAAAGATAGGTTGTAGCCGTGCTTGTGTTGGTCCGCGCTTGGGTTAAAGCGCGTTCCGCATAAAAGCAAGTAAGGCTTCTTGTTGGTTAGAATCGAGATCAAGAGGTTGAATACGTGGGTCTTGGTAAGGGTTATTTTCGCCCCCTTTTACATAATAGGCCAGAACCTCCTCTAGGGTATTAAACCGGCCATCGTGCATATAAGGCCATGTTTTAGAAATGTTGCGAAGACTTGGAGTTCTAAATTTCCCTTCATCCATCGGTTGGTAGGTAATTCGATATCTTCCGGGGTCTATGGTGGTTTGGAAGCCCAGATTGTAAAATTGGTCATCGCTTAAAAATACCCCTTTGTGGCAGCTTCCGCATTGGGTTTTGGGGCTAAAAAATAAGGCGAAACCCAATTGTTCCTGTCGGCTTAAGGCACTTGAATCGCCGGCCAAAAATGCATCAAATGGGGTTTCGAACGTCAATAAACTCCGTTCGAATGAAGCTATGGCCTGAACGGCTTTTTGCAAATCGGGTGCACTGTTGAATGCGGCTTTAAAAGCTTCTCTATAGGCCTGATTATCTTCAAGTTTCTTTACAAATTGGCTCACTCCAAAATGCATTTCCAGACTATCCAACAAAGGCGCCAACACCTGAAGCTCGAGATTTCGAACGCCCCCATCTTTAAAAAAGTTTTTTCGCCAACACAGATTAAATAATCCCGGGGCGTTGCGTTTGCCGGTTCTGCTTAAAAATCCGGGACTTAAAGCTACGGTATCGCTGTAGGCATGTTTGGGGAAATGGCAGTTGGCACAGGCCGTTTTACCATCGCCGGAAAAAGATGGATCGAAAAACAACCTTCTGCCCAATTCAATTTTGGCTTCTGTTGGCTTGTTGTTTAAAGGGTAAACAAAAGGTGGAAAGTGTTCCGGCAGCCGGGGCTGAAAGGCACCATCGGCCAAGCTTGGTTGTGTTTGATTACAGCCAACACCAAATACAGCTATAAGCGCTGCCAGCCAAGCTATTCGCACTGGTTAAAGACTCAAACTTTCGGTAAAATTGGTGATGTATTTTACAGCCAAAGGTTGCTCGGCCGGTGCATCGTGGGCTGCAAATTCTACGAAAGGGTCTATGGTTCCGCCGCTGGCATTGAACCATTGGGCCACATCAGTTGTAAGGCGCAAATTGGTGGTTCCGCCTTCGTTTACCGTGAAGTTGTGGTTGATAATATGGTCTTTAACATATAGGTGGTTACCCCCGGGGTGATAGCTAAATGCGCGGTCGTTGTTGCTGCCGGTATTGCCGGTTGTATTGGCTCTTCCTTCAACCAAAACAAAGCGGTATTGGGTGGCCCAAGTCCAATACATGCCCGCAAAAGCACTAAGCGGATGTGATTGGGCAAAGCCCGTTGGGTCTGAATAATTTTGGTTAGAATCGAGCCCAACAGAAAACTGCAAGCCTTTGTATTGACCAGCCGGTAATGTGAAAGTAAAGGCGGTTCGGTTCGTTTTTTTAAGGTCGAAAAGCTCGAGGTCGGATAATTTTACAGGATTGCCAGACTGCGGAATGGCGTAAAGATGGCTAAAGTAAAAGCGCATCTCGCTTATGGTTACATCTGTTTGTTCGGTAATGGGAATGGGAGATTCGAAAGCCAAAGGGCTGCCATCGGGCTTGACCATGGCAAACTCCAATTGAATTTTAGACTCAGCGGTTTCATTCTTCTTGTCTTTTTCACAACCGTTCATAGACATCAAAACCAGTCCGAGCGAAACAAAGGCAATTTTGGCTTTCATAGTTTTTTTTAAAAGAATACTATACTCGAGTCCAGAGCCTCGCGTAGGCTTCTGGCATTTTGATAATCGGCACTGTCGTTAGGATTAGAACGAATTTTATCGATGATTACCAAATCGAAATCTTCGATAATGCGGTCAATGTCAACCCTTATTCCAAACGAAGCTTGGGTGTTGTTGGCCACCGAGAAGTTTTTATTCACATTGGGAATCGAAAACAGTTCATGGCCCAATTCGTATTTAAAGGGTAAGGTGAGAGAATCTACCCCGGGAACCCCGCTTTCAATTAATACATAACCTTGTATAACCAAGAAATTATAGCCATTTACAGGAGGTACCAGACCTCTGTATAGAATAGGTTCACGCATGGGCGAGTTTTCTGGAAACATTTGAGGAACGGTTATGAAATTTTGAAATAGCGGAATGCCCGATACAAAACCCACTTGTCCGGAGTACGAACCTTTGCTGAGTTTTAAAACCGGATAATCGATAACATTCGGCTTAACAACGGCAAAAACGGTGGTATCGATAAACAATTCTTCGGTTGTTTCAACAAAAAAATTGCTAATTACCATGCGGAAATCCGTAATTACAAAAGACATAGGATATACAGGATGCTGATATACCGAATCTTCAAAAAACTCCTCGCCTTCGTAGGTTAAAAATGCCTTTAAAAATACATTTCGGTTGTCGGCTGTAACACCCGATCCCACGCTAATGTCTTTTTCGCAGGAAACCGTTAAGGCCCAAACTGCAAAAAAGGCGATAATGAGATAAGAGGGGCTGTGTTTCATATGGGATAAATTTAAGGTCGGCTCGCTTAGGTTTTGGTGATATTGAGCACTCTGGGCTTTTGGCTTAGCCATTGGGGTTTGACGTATGGTTGCTTCTTAGTTTTTTGGGTTTCATAAAGCCATCGGTTTGCTCTATGGCATCCATAATCTGGTTTAAAATAAAGTCGGGCGTTGAACTATAGTCTATGTTTAAAGGCGGTTTTATGGTAATGCTCAGTGTCTGGCCTCGCTTTTTCATGAGCAGCCCACGCTTGTTAAATGCCCTTCTAAACCCATTTACAACTACCGGAATCACAATGGGCTTGTACTCTTTTATAATCTTGGCCGTGCCTTTTCGACCGGGTGCGAAAGGCTTGGTGGTGCCTTGTGGAAACGTAATTACCCAGCCGCTTTCAATGGCTTTGGTTATTTTTCGCACATCGCGTGGGTCTACCGATCGGTCAATGTCTTTGCCGGCAGCCCGCCAGGTTCTTTTTATGTTTACCGAACCTACATAGGCAAACAACCTTGGCAAAATGCCCTTTTTCATGGTTTCTACCGCCGCAATGAAGTACACATTTAAGCGAGGATTAAGCAAATGCCAAAAAAAGTCCATCCGGTTGTAAACACCCCATTTGGCCGCACCAAAAACATGAATCATAGCCGCTACGTCAGCAAAATAGGTTTGGTGGTTGCTCACAAAGAGCACCTTGGTATCGGGCAGTCCCTTTAAATTCTCACTTCCAACCACTTCGGTGCGGTTGGCCATATTGAAACGGTAATAGGTGATGGCACCGAAAAAGAAAATAATAAACCGCTTGATAAGCAGAATATTGCCGAATGCGTCTTTTTTAAATATTGCCATACGATGGGCGCCAAAGATAAAGGAATGCGCTTGGATTGACTTTGATAAAATAATCGGCCAAAGGCTTCTTCGTACAAATTAAAACTTTCCACTTCTTAAATATTCTATTCACATAGACGTTCTATTTTCGCACACAAAGCCCAATTATGTTTCTATACGATTTTTTAACCATTGGCTGGGATGTTGGTAAAGGCATTCCAATCGGAAACTTCAGCATTCGCTTTTACCAAATTTTCTTCGCTTCGGGCTTTGTGGTAGGTTTCTACTTAATGAAAGGCTTCTTTAAGCGCGAAGGAATAGCCCAAGAAGTTCTGGACCAGTTGTTAACTTATATGGTTATAGCCACTGTAATTGGCGCGCGCCTTGGGCATGTGTTCTTTTACCAGTGGGACTATTACAGCCAGCACCCTGTGGAAATTCTAAAGGTTTGGGAAGGTGGCCTGGCCAGTCATGGTGCAGCCATAGCCATCATTATAGCTCTGTATTTTTTCTCAAAAAAAGTAAGCAAGAAAAGCACGCTTTGGATTCTTGACAAAGTGGTAGTTACGGTGGCTTTGGCGGGTTGCTTTATTCGGATGGGCAATATGTTTAACTCCGAAATTTACGGCAAACTGCATAACTCGTCTATAGAAACCGTGTATTTAGATCTTCCGCGCCAAAGCATTCTGGGCAATTGGCCGGAGGTAGAAGCCGTTTATTTCACCAATATGAACCGGCATTTTGCCACCGATAGCCTTCAACTGCCTGAATACACTATGGAAGTGGTGTTTTCTAAAACCACCTCACAGCCCCAGGCCGAACAAATGCTGGCCCAGCAAATGCGTTATTTGAATGGCTTTGGCAACGACGAAAAAAACATTATTATAGGAATGAACCCGCCACAATGGCAGGTAGATTCGGGCCATCAGGTTGCCACATTGGCTGTTTTGGGCATGCCGCGATTCCCCTCTCAATTGGTAGAGGCCTCGGCCTATTTACTTATTTTCTTTTTGTTATTGTGGATGTACCAAAAAGGCCTGTGGAAGCGCGAGGGTCTGCTTTTCGGCATGTTTTTAATTACTGTTTTCGGGTTTCGCTTTTTTGTGGAATACATGAAAGTGGTTCAAGTAGAAGCCGAATACGGCATGTCCCTCAATTTAGGTCAGCAATTGAGCATTCCATTGGTGCTTATCGGATTGTTTTTTGTGGCCCGGGCATTTACTCAAAAATCGGTTAAACATGTTTAAGCCTTTTAAAAGTCTGTTTTTGTTGCTGGCCATTTGGGCTTGCGAAGAAGCCCCCAAACCGCCAAAACCCGTCGAAAATCAAAAAACCGTGTACGAGCCCAAGTTTAAAAAAGAAGGGGAATTGGAAATTTTATCGGCTCAAAACAGTGATACTTTAGCCCGTTTAGAGATAGAATTAGCCGAAACCGAAGAGGAACAAGCTTATGGAATGATGTACCGCAAACACATTCCGGAACATACCGGAATGTTGTTTATTAGGCCACTAGAAGAAATGCAGTCTTTCTGGATGCGCAATACGTATGTGCCGCTCGATATCATTTACATCAATTCAGCCAACCAAATTGTAAGTATTCAAGAACAAGCTCAACCACTTAACGACAGAAGTTTGCCCAGTGAAGGGCCGGCTTTGTATGTTTTGGAGGTGGCCGGTGGGTATTGCGCACAATACGG
>CAMCXO010000024.1 GCA_945883565.1 Chryseobacterium gleum | reverse complement strand
GTATTGGCCAAGACCCTGAACGGCATCGCACAAAAAGAAAAATCCTTGTTTTAGAGCCATTTGCGAAACCATTTCGATGGGGTTTCGGTTGCCAATTTCGTTGTTGAACCACATCATGGCAACGAGGTCGTTTTTTTGAGCCGTATTTAAGACCTCCAAATCTATTTCTCCCAGGGCATTGTTGGACAGAAAAACCAAACGACAGCCAAAAAGCTTACAGTAAAATGCGGCAGCATCCAGTACAGCCTTATGCTCGAGTTTAGAGCAATACAGAGTTCTACCCGTATGTTTTTGAGCCCAGGAAGCCATAAAAGTGTTTATGCCTTCGGTAGCGCCAGAAGTAAAAAACAACTCGGCAGCAGTTACCCCTAAGGCTTCGGCCAGTTGGCGTCTGCTAAGTTCTATTTGGCTTTTTTGGGCGCGGCCAATGGCATGGGTCGAAGAGGGATTGCCAAAAAGATGAAGCCCTTGTTGCACCACATCCACTGCGGCCTTACAAAGCGGAGTGGTAGAAGCATAATCAAGATAAACACTCACAGATGCAAACAGCTTTCTACCAACTGTTGCTCATAATCGCCCGCGCTTTTATGATGCCATTCGTTGGTAGTAGCCGAATAGGTATAGTCGCTTGCCCATTGGCGCCAGTTTTCGGCTACTTGCTTAATGGCATCTACCAAAAAGGCCGCTTCCTTGTTGGTAACCGTTGGATGAACACTTAGCCGCATCCAGCCGGGCTTATCGCTTAAAAAACCCTGGTCTATTTTCGAAGTAATGCTGTGGCTGGTTTGCGAATCAATGTTGAGCAAATAATGACCATAAGTTCCGGCGCACGAGCAACCTCCTCTTACCTGAATACCAAAATGGTCGTTGAGCAGGCGAACGCCAAGATTAAAGTGCAAGTCGTTTATATAAAACGAAACAACACCCAGTCTGTCTTCAATGTGCCCGGCCAAAATATTAACATTGGGAATGGCTTTAAGTCCGGGAAGAAGGATACCGAGCAATTCGTGCTCGCGCTCCAGAATGTTTTCTACCCCCATTTCTTCTTTCAGCCTAATGGCCAATGCTGTTCTAATGAGCTGCAGAAAGCCGGGTGTGCCCCCGTCTTCGCGTACTTCAATGTCGTCGAAATATTTGTGTCCTCCCCAAGGATTGGTCCAGGCCACAGTGCCGCCACCGGGGGTATCGGGAACAGTGTTTTTGTATAATTCGCCGTTAAAAATTAAAATACCGTTGGTGCCCGGTCCGCCCAAAAATTTATGGGGCGAGAAAAAAATGGCATCAAGATGAGCGCCTTCCTCCTCCGGATGCATATTGATGTTTACATAAGGGGCGCTGCAAGCAAAGTCAACAAAGCAGTACCCACCTACTCCATGCATCATTTTGGCTATCTGGTGGTAGGGCGTTCTAATGCCGGTTACATTCGAGCATGAGGTTACACTGGCAATTTTGAGCTTTTTATGAGCGTATTTAGGCAAAAGTTCGGCGAATTGGTTTAAGCAAACCAGGCCATCGGGTTGGTGCGGTATGATGACCACTTCGGCCAAAGTTTCAAGCCAAGAGGTTTGGTTGCTGTGGTGCTCCATATGACTAATGAATACCACCGGGCGGTCTTCTTCGGGTATGTTCACTTTTTTCATCCACATATCGGGCAGTTTAAGACCCAATATGCGCTGAAACTTGGCCACAGCGCCAGTCATGCCCGTACCGGTGGCTATCAACACATCGCGGTTTGAGGCATTTACATGTTTCTTAATAATGTCTTTGGCGTTGTGGTAGGCCAAAGTCATCACCTTTCCGGTGGTGCTGGTTTCGGTATGCGTATTGGCCACATAAGGCCCAAAATGTTCGAGCATGCGTTGTTCAATGGGCCGGTACATACGGCCGCTGGCGGTCCAGTCGGCATATAAAACCGGTTTTTTGCCATAGGGACTTTCCAAAACCAAATCCTGCCCTACTATATTTTGGCGGAAGCGTTCAAAAAATGCTTCTAGATTTTCGATTTTGGGGCTTACAACGCTTTGCATAACGGGCTCGTTTTAATTGATTAAGAAAGTATAACCTTCCGCATGCGCTCCACCAATTCTTTGGCAATTTCGGCACTTTCACCTTCGGCATAAACACGCAAAATGGGCTCGGTGTTCGATTTGCGCAAATGCACCCAGCCTTGGGCAAAATCCACCTTAACCCCATCTATGGTGCTTACCTCTTCGCTGCCAAAGGCCTGGGCTACTTTAAGGAGCAAAGCGTCAACATCAAGACCGGGATGAAGATCTATTTTTTCTTTAAGCATGCTGTAAGCGGGGTAAGCAGCTTTTAATTCGCTAAGGGTTTTGCCGCTCGTGGCCAAATGGCTCAAAATTAAAGCCACGCCTACCAGGGCATCGCGGCCGTAGTGCAAATCGGGTAAAATAACCCCTCCATTGCCTTCGCCTCCTATTACGGCCCCGGTGCTTTTCATTTCGGCTACTACGTTTACCTCACCCACCGCTGCGGCGGTATAGGTTTGGCCTTTGGCACGGGTTAAATCGCGAAGGGCCCTCGACGATGACAAATTACTTACTGTAGATCCGGGTTTGTGGTTAAGCAGGTAATCGGCACAAGCCACCAAGGTGTATTCTTCGCCAAACATTTTGCCCTCGTTGGTAATAAGAGCCAAGCGGTCAACATCAGGATCGACCACTATGCCCAAATCGCAACCCTTGTTTTTGGTAAGGTTCATAATATCGCCCAAATGCGCCTCCAAAGGCTCGGGATTGTGTGGAAACTGTCCATTGGGTTCGCAATACAATTCGTGAATTTCATTCACCCCCAAAGCCCTTAACATGGCTGGAATGGCGAAACCACCCGATGAGTTTACGGCATCTACCGAAACCTTAAAACCTGCCTTGGCAATGGCTTCGCGGTTTACATAAGGCAGCTTTAATATGCTGTTAATGTGTTGGTCTAACAAATCGTTCAGCATATACAAATTGCCCAATGCATGCACTTCGGCAAAATGTGTTTCACCCGAGGCCGCAGCCGCTAAAATGCCTTCGCCGTCTTCGGCCGATAAAAATTCGCCTTTTTCGTTCAACAGTTTAAGAGCGTTCCATTCCACCGGATTGTGCGAAGCCGTTAATATTATGCCCCCGTCGGCTTGCTCGAATACCACGCCCATTTCTACCGTTGGAGTGGTCGAAAGCCCGGCGTTTAGCACATCTACCCCACACATAAGCAAGGTGGAAGAAACCAACTCTTGTATCATTGGGCCCGAAGGACGTGCATCGCGGCCTATAACCACTTTCGGCCTGGCTTTGCCTGAACGGCTTTTAATAAATTGTGCATAAGCCGAAGCGAAGGCCACTGCATCCGGAGGGGTTAGTCCATGACCCGCCTGCCCACCAATGGTGCCTCTAATGCCGGAAATCGATTTTATAAGAGTCATTTTATTCAGTTTGATGGCAAAGATAGATGCCCCATAAGCCTATTTGGGTGTAATACCCGGTCTTTGGCTTTCTAAATACAAGGCTGCAGAAAAAATGGCTTCGAAAGCCAAAAAGCCCCAGGCTGTTCCGGTTTGTCCATTTAAATAATACCCGCTAATGAGCAAAATGGGCATCAAAACCACCGCCAACCAACTAACCAAAGCTACCCTATTTTCGCGCTTAAGGGCCAAAAGGTAGCGCTGTTGATGAAGCCTTTGCACAATAAACACCCCTGCCCAAAGCAAAACAGTGTATAAGGCCAAAGCATCGGGTGTAACCACCTCAGCCAATATGCCCAGTACCGGCACTTTAAACACTTGCAGTATTAACACCAAAGCACCGGTGCCTGCAAACACCAGAAAAGACACTTTTCGGTAAAATGGTTTAATGGCTTTAGCATCCGATACCAGCATTTGGCTGTAAGTGGTGTAAACCAGGGTAGAAAACATGGCACCGCCCATTCTAAAAACCTGAAGCAGGCGATCGACCAATGCGAAATAGCCAAATTGAACAGGGCCGAGCAAAAAGCTAACCACTATTTGTGGCATAAAACTAATGATGGAGGCGGTAATGGGGGTTGAAGCCATAGAGGCACCGGTAAACAATTGCCTGAAAGCCTTTTGCCAAGGTCCAAAAACGGGTCGTGTTCCCTCTTTTAAAACCAGAAATGCCGATAAGGCAACCGAGGCGCTTCCTCCTAAAACATTCAACCACAAAGCCCTGTTTTCTTGTCCTTGGCTTTGAATGGCCAGCAGTACCCCAATGGCGTACAAAATGCGCCAAAGCAAAAAAATAAACTGCACGGTTTTAAACTTGGCACGACCTTCAAAATACCAATTGGGCACCAAACTGTTTACCACTGCATAGAGATAAGCTGTAAACAACAACCAACCCAATTCGCGAAGATGAGGTATAACCAGCATAATGGTGGCAAATGGACCGGCCACTATCACGAATAACATTAAACGCTGCTGCAAAAAAGTGCCCAGTAACCGGTTTTTTAGTTTATGGTTTTTGGCCAGTTCGCGCGTGGCTTCTAATTGAAAACCCATATCAAGAACAGGCATTAAAATACCCGAAATGGCAAGCGCCAAGCTTAGTCTACCAAAACCATCGGGACCTAACTGACGCACCAAATGAGGCACCACCACTATGGGCAGCAGCACAATAAGGCCATGTAAAACAGCCACTCCGGCAAACTGACGCAAGAGTTTGCCCAGCATTATTCTTGAATGTAAATGCGTTTCACCCTTTGCGAAATGCCCGTAAGCACTTCGTAGGGAATGGTATGTAAGGTATCCGCCAATTGCTGAACACTGGTATACCGCCCAAAAATTTCGGCCTCATCGCCTTCTTTACAATCTATGTGCGATACATCCACCATGCACATATCCATACAAACCCGGCCAACAATAGGCGCCCATTGTCCATTTATGTTTACGCGTCCCTTGCCGTTGCCCAATTCTCGCCTCAATCCATCGGCATAGCCAATGGCCAAGGTAGCGGTTTTGGTAGGCCTGCTGGCCACAAAAGAGAAACCATATCCGAGGGCATCGCCTGCTTCCAAATGTTTTATCTGGCTTATGCGGGTAAGCAATCGGCTTACGGGCTCGCCTCGGTCCGAAAGGCCATAGAGACCTATACCCAAACGCACCATATCGTAAGCTGCATGGCCGTAATGTTGAATGCCGGCCGAATTTAACAAATGCCTAAGGGGCGGACCGACTTGCCTTAAGGATTCAGTAAATTGGCTGCTTAAGGCATCAAATTGTTCAATTTGGGCTTGGGTTTTGGTTTGCTGATGCGGCTCGTCGGCAGCCGCCAGGTGCGAAAACACACTGGCCACCCTAAGCAGGGGTTCGGCCTTAACGTATTGGGCCAAAGCTTGCAGTTCGTGGCTTTCGAAGCCCAGGCGGTGCATACCGGTTTCAAGTTTAATGTGTATAGGGAAAGCCTCCGATTTGTTGTACAAGGCCAACAAACGGCTCACGAATTTTTCGAGTATGTAGAAAGCGTAGATTTCGGGCTCCAGCTTGTACTCTATAAGAACATCAAGGGCTTCCGGCTCGGGATGCATCACCATAATGGGCAAAGTAATGCCCGCCTGCCTCAAAGCCACTCCTTCATCGGCATAGGCCACGGCCAAATAATCAACCTTTTGATACTGTAAAAGCGCGGCTATTTCGGCGCTTCCGGCTCCGTAACCATAGGCTTTAATAACGGCCATAATTTTGACCTGCTTGGGCAAGCCGGCCCGTGTTTTCTGCAAATTGGCGTTCAGGGCGTTGAGGTTTATTTCCAATACGGTTTGATGGCGTTTTTCCTCCCAGGCTGCTTCTAAGCGCTCAAACGAAAAGCGCCGGGCGCCTTTAAGAAGCACCATGCTGTTTTGCCAGGGCATGCTGCGGTATTTGGCAAGCAAGGCCTCGGTATTTTCAAAACATTCTGCTTTTTTAAAATACCGAAGGGCATACTGGTTTAACAAAGGCCCCACGCAAACCAGTGCTTCCAACGGTCTGTTGTTGCACAGTTTGGCTACTTCTTGTATCCAGACCTCCGGGGCCAGGCCGGTTTGTTCCATATCGCTTAGCACCAAAACCAAATGGCGTCCATGTCCTTGTTGCTCTTGAAAATCAAGGGCAATGCGCAAAGATTCGAGGTCGCTGTTGTAACTGTCGTTAATAAGCAGGGCATTTTTTCGAGCCGGTTTTAGCTCGAGTCTCATATTAACAGCTTGCAAATTCGCCATTTCGGCGACCAAAATTCGGGCTTCTACCCCAAGACAAAGGCCCAATGAAAAGGCATGCAAAGCGTTTTCAAGCGATGCCCTATCGGAAAAAGGCAAAAAGCCATGAAAGCTCTCTTTTTGGTACTCAAGCTCTAATTTCAATCCGCCAGGCACATTTTCCTGCTGTTTAACAAACAATGGGGCCTCTGCATCAAATAGGCTCCAGCAGAAGGTTTCTCCTTTATGGTATTGAAGAATGCTTTGATGAATAAGGGCATGGTCGCGGCAATAAATAAGCAGCCGGGTTTGCCGAAACAGCCGCAATTTTTCGGCAGCTTTTTGCTCTAAGCTTTCGAAATTTTCTTGGTGGGCCGAACCAAGGGTGGTAAATATCCCCACATCGGGGTTTAACACAGCCTCTAAATAATCCATTTCGCCGGGCTCGCTAATACCCGCTTCTATAAGGGCCAAATCATGAGAGGGGGCCATACCCCAAACCGAAAGGGGCAAACCCAACTGAGAATTATAGCTTCGTGGACTTCGGCTTATTTTGAAATGGCGGTGAAGCAATTGAAAAGACCATTCTTTCACCACGGTTTTGCCATTAGAACCCGTGATGCCCACCACAGGATATTGGAATTGACGTCTGTGCAATGCGGCGAGCTTTTGTAAAGCCCGAAGCGTATTGGGGCATTGGTAAAAATAGGCGTCCGATGGAACATAATCGGGAAGTTCTTCAACCAAAAAATGCCGAATACCTCCTTCGTATAAAGCCAAAAGATGGTTGTGGCCATTGTGTACTTTGCCTTTAATGGCTACAAACAGGGCCAAGGCGTCAGATTGAAATCGCCGACTGTCGGTTATTAAAGCCCCTATAGGCCATTTACCCGGTTGTTGATTGGTGGTTATTTCGGGCCACATGGCCAAATCTGAAAACAGAAGGCCTTCAGTGGGCATTTTGGTCGCGGTTCAATTCATTAAAAACTTGCCGCGAAACCGGCTCATAAGCCTCGGCTTGCCCCAGTTCTATGAGTTCGTTGCCCTGGCTAATTCGATGCGAATAATGGGCCAATTGTCCGGTTCGCTTGCAGATGGCGTGTACTTTGGTCACAAATTCGGCAGTGGCCATAAGCTGAGGCATTGGGCCGAAAGGCTGCCCCTTATAATCGAGATCGAGTCCGGCCACCACTACCCGCTTGCCTGTATTGGCAAGGGCATTAGCCACTTCTACCACATCGGGCTCAAAGAATTGGGCTTCATCTATGCCTATTACCTGGGCATCTTCACAAAGGTTCAACATTTCGGCTGCCCGATTAAGCGGAATGGCCTCAAATGCCCGTTGATCGTGCGATACCACATGGGCTTTATGGTAGCGGTCTTCAATGGCCGGCTTAAACACCTTTACCTTTTGACCCGCAATTTCGGCCCGACGTAAACGTCTAATTAATTCTTCGGTTTTGCCCGAAAACATGCAGCCGCATATCACTTCAATCCAGCCACTCTGATAATTTGGGTGGGTACCCGGTTCTAAAAACATTTGTGTGTACTTTCCGCTTCTGTTCCAATGATTGAATGCTAACATAAGCCATTTGCTTTTTATGAACCCGAAAAATTTGCGACTCGAATTGGAAATGCGGCTTCAGCAGCTATTGCTCGAATTGAAAAACAACAACTTAAACGCTTCTCAAATGCGTTTTATGCTCGAAGATGTTTTGGTAGATGCTATGCTTTTGGAGTTCGTTCAAAACCGCGATGCGGCATTAAACCGAATAGCTGAAAAGGCCGGGAGCAAAATAAGCGCGGCCTCAGCATCATTAAGTCCTACCACCAATACACCTCCTGCCGATGTAACTATAAGCCATTCGGCCGAAGTAAAGCAGCTGCCCCACCCGGAAGGGCCTCCGGTTTATAAGGCTACCACTGTTCAGGTTCAGCCTCCGGCTCAAGCGGTAGATGCCGAAGAAGCCTTGATTTATTTACAAGAAACCGAAGAAAAAACCGAAGTGGCTTTTCAAAAAAGCCCTCAACCCGAAATGGCATCGGGCTCTCAGCCACATCATAATGCCGAAGCAAGCTTTCCAAAAACTTCTGAAACCAATTCGGTTGGAAGCAGCTGGGAGTTAGGTCTAAACGACCGCATTGCGCTTACCAAGCAACTGTTTGCCAACAATGCCGCCGATTACAACCGTGTAATTTCGCAGCTAAGCACATTGAATTCCTTGAGCGAAGCTCAAGCCTTTATCAACCTTCAGGTTAAACCCGATTACGACTGGAGTGCAGAAGAAGAATATGTTGAGCGCCTTATGGAATTAATAGAAGCCCGTTTTAGAAAACCGGGTAAAGCTTAAAAAACGGCTCGTAATATGGAAGAAGCACCCCAAGATGTCGCTCTTAAGCAGTTAATTGCTCAAATGGGCCCACAAGGCGCCTTGGCCATTTTGGCGTATGGTTACCGGGCGGTCGAAATATGGCGCGAACTCTACCCCATTAACATACCCCTGCCTAAACAAACCAACAACCCGAACCCCATTATACCACCCTCTACAAACACCACCAATGCCTAAAGTATTGCTCATTGGTTGGGATGCCGCCGATTGGAAAGTTATTGAGCCCCTTATGGCAGCCGGTAAAATGCCAAGCCTTCAGGCTTTTCTTCGTGAGGGTGTTCATGGCAATTTGGCCACCCTTCAACCGGTTTTATCGCCCATGCTTTGGACTTCTATTGCCTCTGGAAAACGCGCCTGGCAGCATGGCATTCATGGTTTTGTAGAAGCCACGCCCGATGGAAGCGCCTTAAGGCCTGTAAATGTGAGCTCGCGAAAGGTTAAAGCCATCTGGAACATCTTCACACAAAACGGTTTGCGCTCGAATGTTGTGGGATGGTGGCCCAGCCACCCGGCCGAACCCATACATGGCTGTATGGTGTCTAATTTTTATCAAAAGGGCAGCGAAGGCCATCCGGATTTATGGCCTTTGGAACGCGAAGCCATACATCCTCCCGAATTGTACGAAAAGCTCAAAAGCCTTAGGTTTCCGGCTGCTCACCTAACCGCCGAAATGCTGCTGCCATTCATACCTAAAGCCCGCGAATTAGATATAACCAGCAACATACGGCTTCAAAATTGTCTCAAAGTACTTAGCCATGCCGCCAGCATCCACAATGCCTCTACCTATTTGCTGGAACATAAGGCCTGCGATTTTATGGCCATTTACCACGATGCCATCGACCATTTTTCGCATTTGGCCATGCGCTTTCATCCACCTAAGCGCGAACACATTAAACAAGAAGACTTTGAGATTTATCAGGAGGTGGTGAGTGCGGCCTATATGTTTCACGATATGATGCTCGATCGGCTCTTGCAAATGGTAGAACCCGATACCTATGTGATGCTGATTTCTGATCATGGCTTTCACAGCGACCATTTGCGGCCTACGGTCCTTCCTATAGAGCCGGCAGCTCCTGCTCACGAACACCGTCACTTCGGCATTTTCGCGCTTAAAGGCCCGGGCATTAAACAAAATGAAAAAGTATATGGCTCCAGCTTGCTCGATATTGCCCCTACTCTGCTCCATCTTTTTGGGCTTCCGGTGGGCCGAGACATGGAAGGCAGTGTGCTTATACAGTGTTTTGAAAAAGCAGAAACCGTTAACTATATCGACAGCTGGGAACAAATACCGGGTTACAGTGGGCAACATCTTTTTGCGCATTCTCAAAACGAAAATGCCGCTGAGGGACTAAAACAACTGGAAGATCTGGGGTATATAGAACCCATAGGCTCCGATAAACGGGCCCATATGACCCGTGCTTTGCGCGAAAACCGGTACAACCTGGCGGTTTCATATCTCGATGGCGGTAAGTATAGAGAGGCTTATGCCCTATTACAAGAACTTTGGGAAGAAGATCCTACGGCTTTCAGGTATCTCGATAAATTGGTTCGGGTGGCCATCCGAATGAAAGAAGCACCCAAAGCGGCGCAGTGGCTAAAGCAAATTGAAGACGAAAATTTGAAAAACAGCCCAAGGTTGTTGTTTCTGGAAAGCCTTATTGCTACTGCCACCGGACAATTTGTTCAAGCCCAAACTGGTTTCGATAAGCTATTAAAACTGGCACCCCAAGATGTAGGTCTAATTAATCAGGTGGCCGTAGTGTATCAACAAAAAATGGAGTACGCCCCTGCCCTCGAACATTACCTAAAAGCCATTTCGCTCGATGTTCACAACACCTTGGCGCTTACAGGGGCCGGTTTTTGCTTGCTGCGTTTGGGCCGTTACGAAGAAGCCCTCGACCGCTTGCTCGAATCTGTTGAACAACTTTACGCCCAACCCAAAGCCCATTTTTATTTGGGCGAATGTTTAAAAGCATTAGGGGCCTACGAACAAAGCGCTCAAGCTTTCGAAATAGCCCATTTAATGAATCCAGGTAGTTTGCGAATATTGCTTCAACTCGAAGAACTGTATGGCGATTTTTTAAACCAAAAAGAAAAAGCGGAATACCTAAAACAAACCATTCAGCAATTGCAAAGCGATGCCGTAGTGGTAGTGTCCGGCTTGCCCCGCTCGGGCACCAGCCTCATGATGCAAATGCTCGAATCTTTAGGCCTCGAAACCCTAACCGACCAAAGCCGTTTACCCGATGAGAGCAATCCTAAAGGCTACTTTGAACTGGATGCGGTTAAACGCTTGGGCAGCGACAAAGACTGGCTAAAGCAAGCCCACGGCAAAGTGGTGAAAGTAGTGGCCCCTCTATTGCCCCTTTTGCCGGCTAAACAACGCTATAAAGTGGTATATATGCGTCGTTCTATGGCCGAAATTGTAGTAAGCCAACAAGTTATGCTTGGCAAAAATCGGGCAAAAGCCATGCGCGATTTTCCGCTGGCCATGGCCAATACCCTCGAAAATCAACAACAAAAGGCCTTTTTGTGGATGCAAAGCCAGCCACATATCGACTTTATAGAAATAGACTTTGAACGGCTTATGGAGCGCGATGCCCATATAGAAGCCTTACTTAAAGCCCTTCTTGAAAAAGACCTGCCATACGAACGCATTTGGACTGCACTCGACCCAAGCCTTTATAGAAGTAAACTTATTTAAAGCAAATTAATCCTTTGCTCTGGTATAATCCGCTGCAAAAAACGGCTTCTCTTACCAAGCACCAAGCACCATGCACGCAAACCAAGCCATACCCACGAACTATGGCCCTTAGCTCAACCCCCTTATTTAGCAGATGGGGCGCCCCCGCTCGGGCTATAAAACACCCACAAAACCCAAATCTCATCTACCCCTCGCGGGCCGGGCTTTCCGCTGCAAGTCCTCGCCGCGCATAAAAAAGCCCAAAACCAAACCCAAATACGGGCGCGGCTGTGGGCTTTCCGCTGCAATCCCTGGCGCATTCATTCTGCATCCTCTAAAGCGGCCTCTAAAGGCAATACCTAACATTTCATCACTTAGTCTAAGGCCTCACTAAAGAATTCTGTCAACAAAACCTCCTGATTAGAGCTTTAATTGCACTTTTGAACCTCATGGAAATCAAACCAAAAAACATCAAAAACTGGAAGTTAGCCCTGCTGTTCTCAGCCATTTTATCGCTCTTCGGCGCTATTACAAACAGCTTGCCGCAATCAGACTTAAATACATCTAACATTCTGATGTTATGGTTTCCGGCATTTGGTTTCCTCTTGGCAGCCTGGTACCTTAATTCCATGCTCACCAATCTGTTTCTATTCCACTACCAAAAATGGAATCTCACCGCTAAAATCTTGATTATTCTGCCGGCCAATGGCCTGCTTTTAATGCTATTCGTTCTCCTAAACACACTTTTGCCCAACAGCTTCCAACTCGAAAGAGCATACAATTACACCATTATTATAATGAAGGGAACTGTAAGCATTTCCATCATTTACCTTATTCAATACACCTTAAATCTAAATGCGAAAAACCAATACGTCTTGTTGCAAAATCAAATGTTGAAAACCGAAAACATTCGGGCACAATTTGAAATTCTGAGACAGCAAATAAGTCCACATTTTTTGTTTAACTCTCTCTCTTCTTTGCGCTCTATGATTCGCTCTTCGAATAAAAATGCCGAGCAATTTGTAATCAAACTTACCGACATCTACAGATTGCTCTTAACCAACAAAGAAATAGATACTGTTCCATTAAAAGATGAACTAAAGTTTATTGACGATTATTCGTTTCTACTGTTCGCCCGATACGAGAATAGGTTGAGCATAGAAATTGACATTCCACAAGAAATGCACAACTTAAAAATCCCCACTTTCACTTTGCAATTATTGCTGGAAAATTGTGTAAAACACAACATTGTATCGAAAGAAAAACCTTTGCGAATTAAAGTATACAATTCCGGTATAAACAGCATTGTAGTAGAAAACAATTTACAACCCAAATCACAAACAGAAGAAGCATCGGGAATTGGTTTGCAAAATCTTGATAAAAGGTATGCCTTATTGAATGTTTACAATGGGGTTCAAATATTTTCAAATGAATCGGTATACAGCGTAACCATAAAATTGCTCGAACCATGAAGGTATTGATTATTGAGGATGAAACCCATAATGCTCATTTACTAAGTGAAATTATTGAGCAACTTAACCCAAATGCCATTATTCTTCAACCTATTGAAAGCGTAGAAGGGGCCATAAAATATTTGTCCAATTTGCCTCAGGAGCCGGATCTCATTTTTGCCGACATTCAACTGGCAGACGGATTGAGTTTTGAAATATTCTCTCAAGTAAAGCCCAAATGCCCAATTATATTTTGCACTGCCTACGATCAATATGCTCTTCAAGCTTTCAAAACCAATGGTATCGACTATATTCTGAAACCTGTTAAGGAAGAGGATGTAAAATCAGCACTCACAAAGTATGAATCCTTAAAAGAAACTTTGAAACCCAACAGCGAAATTTTAAGTCTTTTACAACAAGCCTACCATAAAAAAGCGGTTTACAAATCTTCCATTTTGGTTAACTACCGCGACAGTTTCATTCCCATCCCACTTGCCAATATTGCCTTTTTTATAGTGGAAAACGAGATTCTTTACGTTTTTACATTCGAAAACCAACGCTATCCGGTTTTTAAATCCTTGTCTGAAATGGAACCTTTTATCGACCCAACTCTATTCTTTAGAATTAACCGTCAGGTTCTGTTAAACAAAAAGGCGATCAAGGAAATTCAACCTTACTTTAATCGAAAGGTTATGGTTAAAACCGATCTCATTATCAAAGAACCTCTCGTAGTAAGCCGTTTGAAAGTAACTGAATTTCTAGCTTGGATAGAACAGTCTTAATTCTGTTCAATTCACCCTTTGTTTTGTTCAGTTCCCCTATTTTTTTACATATAACCACTTCTTAAGAATAGAACTTCGCCCTGAAAATAAACTAATTCAAGATGGCGAAGTACCTCATTATGTTGTGGTTTACCCTTGGCTTCCTAAACAGCAATCAAGCTCAGCAACCGTCAGACCAAATTGTAGGGATATGGTTCAATGAAGACAGAACCAACAAAATAGAAATCTACAAAACAAAAGATTCATATTCGGGCAAAGTGGTCTGGATTTCTCAATTAGATGGCCACTCAGGCACTCAACCAAAAGATAAGCATAACCCGAATCCTGATTTGCGAAGCAGGAATATTATGGGCATGGACATAATGACCGGCTTGCGTTACGAAGAAGGCAAGTGGATAAAAGGTACCATATATAGCCCTAAAAGAGGCGTCTATGCCAATTGTAAGGTTGAACTATTGTCAAAGAACCGCCTCAAACTATTTGTGTCAAAATCGGGGATTACCAAAACCCAAACATGGACCAGAGAATGAAAGGCTTCGTTGGCATTGTTTGGGTCTTTTTTGGAGTAATCCTTTCCGCAAATGGCCAACATACTTTTCATTCATTACAAGAAGTTTGGACATATGCACTTCAAAAGAACCCCAATAATTTAGTGTGGGATTTGCAGGTAGAAAAGGCCAATAAAGACAAAAAAGCGGCTTACAGCTATCTCTATCCTAAAATTGGAATTGGCATTTCGGGTCAATACAATCTAGAAATCCCCGAAACACCCATACCGGGTGAAGTGCTTGGCAGGCCGGGCGAAACCGTTTACGCCCAGTTCGGGCAAACCTTTAATTATACCCAAGGCATAAGCGTAAGCAAAACCCTATTGGATTGGCATTCCAAGTTCCAAGCCAAAATTGCAGCCTCTAATACCAATTTGGCTAGAGCCGAAAAAGCCTTGTTCGAACAAAACCTAAAGCAACAACTGGCTCAGGTTTACTACGCGGCAATCACTTCCCAAGCAGCAGTTCATTTGGCCGAAAAAGATTTGTTGCTGGCCGACTCTACCCTTATGCTTACCCAAAACAGCTTTCAGCAAGGTTTAATAAATATTCTAACCTTAAATCAGGCGAAAATCAACCAAAACAACGCTTTTGACAGGCTCGAGCAAAATAAAAAATACCTCTTTGAACATGAAATGAATCTGAAAATCCTTTTGGGTTTGTCTCCGAAAGATACCTTCAGGCTTAGCGAATCACTAGAACTGGATGAAAACAGCAAAATTGAATCCATTTCACCCGATAATCTGAGCTTGAATACCTATAAAATACAAACCGAAAATGCCCATTTCGCTACCAAACAAGCATTGGGCCGTTTTTCTCCTAAACTAGATATTATCACCTATTGGGGAAGCATACAATATCAAGACGATTTAAGCCTTTCGTTTAACTCAAACGATTGGCTCGAGAACCGATACATTGGTTTAAATCTATCGATTCCCATTTTCACGGGTTTTGCCAATAAAAACCAATTTCAATCTTCTAAAATATCAAGAAACATTGCCCAAATGCATTACGATGAAGCCAAACGAACATCGTCATTAAATGACAGCATTTTGCTGAATAACTGCGTTATCGCCAAACATTCGGCTAAAACTGCAAAAGAAAATCTGCAATTGGCAAACGAAAACGTTCAGCTTTCTTATAAAAAATATGCAGAAGGTTTAATAAGTCTGGATAACTATTTATCGGCTTTCGATGACTATTTAAATGTAGAAAACCAATACTTCAGCCGTTTGTCCGATTTCCTTATTACCAAGGCCATCATTCAATCACGAAACAATTAAACAGAATGAAAGAGTTAAAAACACTTTCGGCAATTTTATTGGCCATCTCCTTTACCGCTTGCCATAATCAACAGCCCATTAAACCCTCGCGCAAAAACATTGTAGAAGCCGTTTTTGCCAGTGGCTACATCACCACCGAAAACCAATACGTCATAGCTTCTCAGGCCGATGGCTATTTGCTTAACACTTTTTTCAACGAAGGCGATTCTATCAATAAAGGTCAAACTGTATTCCGCCTCGAAAATGAAGCACAAGCCGACCAACTTTTTAATGCCGAGGCAAACTACCAATACGCTCTTTCCAGCACCGGAAGCCGCTCGCCTGTTTTAGAACAACTAATGGCTCAAAAAAGCCAAATCGAAAACAAACTCTTTGCCGACTCCATAAACTATGTAAGATATAAAAAGCTTCTCAAGTCTAATGCTGTAAGTCAGGTTGATTACGAAAAAGTGAAGGTGAGTTACGAAAATGCCAAGCAAGACTTGATCTTCGTTAACCATCAAATTTCAGACACCAAAACCAAACTCCAGTTAGAAGTAAGCAAAAGCAAAGCAAACCTTTCGGCCCAACAAAGCACAGCCTCTTTTTACGAGCTTAAAGCCGAAGTCGATGGGATTGTTTTTCAAATACAAAAAAAGCCCGGGGAATTGGTTAAACGGGGCGAAGCAGTAGCCGAAATGGGCTCGGGCAAATTCATTGCCAAACTGTATGTGGTAGAGGAAGACATCAACAAATTAAAACTGGGACAAGAAGTTTACATCGAGTTGAATACCGATAAGAATAAAAGCCATAAAGCCCGTCTTTCGAAAATCTATCCCTACTTCGATAATAACGAGCAATCGTTTATTGCCGAAGCCACTTTCAACCAACCCATTGCAAATTTAAAATCAGGAACACAACTTCAGGCCAATATTAAAACCAACGAAAAGGCCGATGCCCTGATAATTCCCTCTCAATACCTCCTGCCCGGCGATTTTATATACGTCAAAAAAAATGGACAGGTTAAGGTTACAGTGGGCATTCGAACCACAGAGTGGATTGAAATAGTGTCGGGTGCAGACGATTCAACCGAAATCTTACTCCCAAAATAAACCAGCAAAATGGCGAAATCAACCAATTTTCAAATAGCCAAGGTTCACCTTACCTCGAAGATATGGCAAACTTTTGTGGCTGTTTTGGGGGTAACTTTTGGGGTGTCTATGTACATCTTCATGAACAGCTTTATGAACGGGGTAAACAAGGCCCAGGACGATTTGGCGTTCAGAGCACTCTCTCATATCAGAATATATAATCAGGATAATCAAAATACCTATAACCCAATCGAAAGTCAAATAGATGAATCTCAGACCATTTTAAACATTTTCAATAGAAAAAGCATTCAATACACCAGCGGATTAAAGAATTCGTCTTCTATCATCGCTTCCATAGAAAACCATCCCGATGTAAGCGCCATCACACCTCAGGTTAATGCCAGTGTTTTCTTTAGAAGCGGCTCAAAAAAAGTGAATGGCATTGTTTCAGGAATCGAACTAAAATCGGAAGATGATTTATTCAATACTTCTTCAACCATTGGTATAGGCGATTGGAACGATTTATCAACGAATCAAACAGGGATTATTTTAGGAAAACTGTTGGCAGAAAAGTTGGGATTGCAAATCAACAACAGCATTAATGTCCTCACCTCCGACGGTAGCTCAAAAAATTATATCGTGGTGGGCATTTTTGAAAGCAATTTAAAAACCATGGACGAAACCAAGGCCTATCTCAACATTAAGGCCGCTCGTCAATTGATAGGCGAAAGCTCAGATTTTGCCAGCGATGTTTTAATCAACATAAAAGACCGGAATAAAACAGAGGCCTTCATTAAAAGCATTGCCCCCTTGGTTCCATATCAAATTGAATCGTGGCAAGAGGCCAACGAACAATTGGTGGCTGGCTCTGAGCTTAGAAACATTATTGCCGTGGCCGTTTCGCTCACCATTTTGGTGGTGGCCGGATTTGGCATTTACAACATTATGAATATGACGATTAATGAAAAAATTAAAGAAATCGCCATTCTAAAAGCCATCGGATTCTCGGGAAGCGACATTCTAACCATATTTATAACCCAGGCCACTGTTATTGGCTTTGCCGGCGCTTTGGTTGGAGTGGTGCTAGGGTATGGTATCTCATTACTTATTAACATGGTACCCTTTACCATTGCAGGAATGGAAACCTTGCCCATTTTTTTTAGGGCTCAGGATTTCTTGCTTGCGGTTCTTTTTGGCATACTCACAACCCTTATTGCTGGCTATTTGCCTTCTAGAAAAGCCTCTAAAATAGACCCGGTAATTATTATTCGCGGTTAATATGGAAAAGGAGACTTCTATTGAAATCAAAAACCTAGTCAAATACTTTCACGAACCCGAAACCTTCAAGGTTTTAAAAGGTGTTTCCATTTCGGTAAATAAGGGTGAGTTCTTGTCTATTATTGGAAAATCAGGCTCCGGAAAGTCAACCCTTTTGTATGTGCTTTCTACCATGGATACCGATTACGAAGGAACGCTGGAAATAAATGGCCGTTTGCTTACCGGGCAAACACAAAACCAATTGGCCATTTTCCGTAACGAAAACATTGGCTTCGTATTTCAATTTCATTATCTGTTGCCCGAATTTACAGCCTTGCAAAATGTGATGCTTCCTGCACTTAAACTGGGCAAACTCTCAAACGAAGAAATTGAACACAAGGCCTGTGAAAGTTTAAAATTACTCGATTTGGAGGGGCAGGAATTGAAAAACGCCAAAAGGCTTTCGGGCGGACAACAGCAAAGAGTGGCCATTGCCCGTGCCCTCATTAACAGCCCCTCTGTAATTATGGGCGATGAGCCAACCGGAAACCTCGACTCTAAAAACTCAAGGGCGGTTCAGGAAATCTTTAAGCAACTGGCACAAGAACATGGGCAAACCATAATTTGCGTAACACACGACAACGATTTTGCCGGCAATACCGACCGAATTATTGAAATGCGCGATGGGCTTATTGTTTCTTAATGTGTAATTCGTAAGCCCCTTTGCCCAACACCATAATCTAAACTTCCAATTGAATTCCAAACCCATTGTATGGTTGTTTTGGCTGCTCGCCACCTTCCACATTTCTTTGAGCGCTCAGCAAAACCGGCTTGAACACAAGAAGTATTCGGTAGTGACTCCTAATAATTACAACTCTGAGGGCAAAAACCATCCATTATTGGTTTGCTTTAAACACCCCGCTACCAACAGCCTCTTAAAAACCTTCGCCGGGCATTCGCAAACCATCATATTGGAGCTAAACAGCCTCAATGCCCACCCTTTCGAAACCGATACCATTAAGGCCTTTATTCAAAAAACCCGACATGAATTCAGGGTAGAAAAAGATAAAATATACCTGCTGGCCATTAACCAAAACATTGGCAAAACCGCCAAACTTCGCGAAGAGCTGAACTACTATTTTGCGGCATCGGCCTATATAACAGACCATCCAAACTCCTATTCAAACCTTAAAGACAGCTTAAAGCTCTACAACAACGTTCAACTATTCTTGGTAAACCAAATAAACCTCGAAGCTTTAGATACCGCCAACAAACTCTTCAAAGAACACTATTTATGGTCTCTCGATCTGCAGAAAATAATGAATGACGCCATTAAACTTAACTTTGAAAAACCAAAGGCTAAAAACGAAAAGAACCAAATGGCTTTTGGCTATGGCCAATGGTATTTTAATCCTTCTGCCAAATCTGAAACCCAATCGTTGATTGAATTTCCTAAGAATTTAGCGGCATGGCAGCTAAGCTATTCCAGATTTTTGACGCCCTCTTTAGCGGCCAACCTTAATATAGGGCTGCTCATAAAAACCATAAGACCAAACCCCGACCTCGCCTCGGTGCTTAATGGTAGCCGTATAGATGCAGAGGGTGGTGGTTTGTTATTAATGCCCCTTAGCCTTGGTATAGATTATTACTACTTAAAAGGCCGTTTTAAACCGTTTACCGGCATTGGGGTGGGCGTGGTGCCTGCTCAGTTTAGGTATATCGAGGCAAGTGGCGATGTAGCCAGCGGCATAGAAAGGAACGAAAAAAAATTCAAGAGTCAAGCCGCTTTCCTCGAGCTTTCGGCTGGTTTTATGTACCAAACAGGCGAAAATATTGCCTTCGGGTTAAATGCAGATTATATTCAATCGGCCGACTTTAATAAGAATATAGGTGGATACAATGCTTTTACCGGCTTTAAAATATCGGTGGGCTTTGCTTTTGGGTTTTAAAGCTGCTTTGGCTCTTATTTGCGATACCCCTCCCGAGGGCGCCCCAACGGATTTTACTGCATTAAAAAAGCGCCCTGAATTGGAGCGCTTATTGCAGTTGTAGATTAAAACGTTTTAGTCGAAAACCTGGGCCACCCTAAGCAATTCTTTACTCTGCAAAACCTTGATTTTACGTCCTTTTAATTCCACATAACCCGAATCTTTGAGCTCGCTGAGTATGCGTATGGCGGTTTCGGTTACAGTGCCTACCATAGAGGCTATTTCTTCACGGGTAAGGCTGATGTCAAGATATCCGTCAGGGGTTTCGCCAAAAGTGTCGCGCAGCACCATAATAACTTCGGCTACGCGTTCGCGCACCGATTTTTGCGCCAAATTGGTGATGAGTTTCCCGGCTTCGCCCAGTTCGTGGCAGGCCTGCCGCATCATTTCGAGCGAAAACTTGGGGTTTTCTTGTATAAATTCGAAAAATATGCTCTTGGGCACAAAGCAGGCGTGGGTATCAGTTAGGGCTTCTATTGAGGCCGAAAGGGCTTCACCGCTTAATACCGACCTGTATCCCACCAAATCGCCCCCTTTAGCAAACCGAATTATTTGTTCGCGGCCTTCGCTGCCCACTCTGTACAGCTTTACCTGTCCACTGTGCAGGCAATAAACCCCAGCGGCGCGGGCCCCTTCGTGCATTAATACCTGTCCTTTTTTAAAAAAGGCGCAGGTTTTAAGGGCGCTTAGTTTTTTTATTTCTTCGTCGGAAAGTTCTTTAAATGAGCTTATTGAAGACTTTCCGCACATTTCGCAAGAAACTGGTACTGAATCTTTCATAAACGTTTTTCGCTTGGCACAATTGGTTAGTTAAATATAGGGCTCTTTAATGACTTGCATCATATGATTTTAAAAGTTGAAAAAAGACTTTTGTCCTATGAAAGCCCCCGGCAAAACGGTAAAACAGCAGTGTTTTCATTGTGGTGAAACCTGCGACTCGAGCATTGAAAGCGATGATAAGGTGTTTTGTTGCTTTGGTTGTAAAACGGTTTACGAGCTGCTGCGCGACCATAAAATGGGCTTGTACTACGAACTTGGCGAACGCCCGGGCATTAAAAGCAAAAGCGGTGGGGGAAACTATGCGTATTTAGACGAGCCTCAGGTTTTAGAGGTTTTTACCGAGTTTGAAGAGGGTAATTTGCGCATAGTGACGCTATCGTTACCGGCCATACATTGCAGCTCGTGTATTTGGCTGCTCGAAAACCTGCCTAAGTTGCAAAGTGGGGTTCGGCATGTAAAGGTCGATTTTAACAAACGCACGGCCCGCATTCACTACAACCAAAACCTTCTCAAGCTATCAGATTTGGCACATTTGCTCGATAAAATTGGCTATACACCCGATTTTTCGTTAGATGCCGGCGATGGTAGAAACCGCAAACACGACAGGAGTTTAACATATAAAGTGGGCATTGCCGGCTTTGCTTTTGGGAATGCCATGTTAATGGCTTTACCCGAATATTTAGATCTACACGACCTGCAGCTTCAGTCGTTTTTGCCTTTCTTTCGCTTGTTAATAATGGGTTTAAGCATTCCGGTGGTGGTATATGCCGGCAAAGACTACTTTGTTTCTTCTTACAAAAGCCTGAGGAGTGGCTTTTTTAATTTAGATGTCCCCATTGCACTGGGCATTTCGGCTTTGTTTCTGCGAAGCAGTTATGAAGTTTTAAGTGGGGTGGGACCCGGCTATTTCGATAGTTTAAACGGATTGATTTTCTTCTTGCTTTTGGGCAAGATTTTTCAGCGGCGTACCTACGAGGCCTTGCGGTTCGACCGCGATTATACTTCTTTCTTCCCCTTATTTGTAAACCTTATTGAAGACGATGTAGAAAGGGCCGTCCCGGCCAAAGGATTGAAAGCCGGCGATCAAATTCGGGTTCGCAATGGCGAGCTTATTCCGGCCGATGCCATACTGTTAAAAGGCAAAGGTGCTATAGACAACAGTTTCGCCACAGGCGAAGCCATGCCGGTAAACAAACTTCCGGGCGACAAAGTGTATGCAGGCGGAAGACAAAGAGGAGGGGCCATTGATTTGGAAGTGCTTCGACCAATGGAACAAAGCAAACTTACCCGTTTGTGGAACGACCCAATGCATTTAAAGCAAGAAGGCGAGCACTTTAAAAATTTAACCGACCGTATTTCACGAAATTTCACTTTTGTGGTTCTTACAGTATCCGTATTGGGGGCTGCTTATTGGTACAGAACCCAAGCCGATATGGTTTGGACCGTGGTCACTTCAGTACTAATCATAGCATGCCCCTGTGCCCTTGCCCTTTCGGCTCCTTTTGCTTTGGGCAATGTTTTGCGCATTTTTGGCCGCAACCGTTTGTTTTTGAAAAACACCGATGTGGTTGAAAATTTAGCCGAATGCAATGTGTTGGTGCTCGATAAAACCGGAACCTTAACCGAAAGCTGGAACAACGAAATTCAATTTAGTGGCATTTTAACGGCGCAGATAGAAGCCGATTTGAGAGCCTTAACCTACCACAGTGGACACCCGGTAAGCAGGGCGGTTTACAAATCGTTGGGAGCTGGGCCTCAAAGTGGGCTTCGCGGTTTTAAAGAATTTGAGGGCGAAGGGGTTGAAGCCATTATTGGCGAACAGCTTTACCGTTTGGGCAAAAGCGAGTTTGTGGGTGCGCGTTTAGATTTAGAATCACCTGAAGCCGCGGTTCATTTAGGCATTAATGGGGTGTATAAAGGGTATTTTATTTTAAAAAGCAGGTTTAGAGAGGGCTTGGGCCTAATGCATACCGGCATAAAGTCGCTTAACTGGCAAACTTTTATTCTTTCGGGCGATACCGAACGCGATGCCGAACCTTTAAAGCGCTTAATGGGCAACGATCTAAGCATGCACTTTAGGCAAAACCCCGAAGACAAGCTAGAGTTTATAAAGCATTTACAAAATCAAGGCGCCCGATGTGCCATGGTGGGCGATGGGTTAAACGATGCAGGGGCCTTGCGGCAAAGCATGGTGGGCATTGGCATAAGTGACGAACCGGGAGCCTTTACCCCTGCAAGTGATGCCATTTTACACGGACAAAATTTGAGTCAATTGCCAAAATTTGTGCAAATGTCCAAGTGGGGCGTTCAAGTGGTTTGGCTCAGTTTTGGATTTTCGTTTTTCTACAATTCAATAGGCATGTACTTCGCTTTAAGCGGACAATTAAGCCCGGTAATCAGCGCCATTTTAATGCCTCTTAGCAGCATTAGCGTGGTGGTTTTTGTAACCCTTATGACCAATTGGAAAGCCAAACAAATGGGCCTCTAAAAAAGCGCCTTTATTTGCATGCTGCCGGTATGTACAATGGGCGAACCGGGAAGCTGTCGGCCGTCGTATTGAAAGTTTAATTGAAGAAAATCAAAAAGGTTGCGGTCCCAGTATATTTTCCACAGCCAATTAGTTCCGGCTTGTAATCCTTGCAGCATTTCAAAACCCACATTGCTAAAAGCCTGTCCATTAAATACAATGTCTTGTCGATCTAAAGTGGCGGTAAGCTGCGAATTGCCGCTTAAGCTGTATTGAATTTCAACTTTTTGACGCAGGCTGCGCATAAACTCGCGGCCTTCTAAACGGTTGGCCTTTTCTTGCCAACCCACTTCTAATTCTGTACGCCATTTTTTTCTAAATTGCAAAGTAGCCGTGGTACTAATGTTTTGTTGCGCAATTTGAAAGTTCCGACTTGGAAAACCCGGTACTAAACTGTTTTTATCACCTTGTTCAAGCGCCAAATTGAACAAAAGATCTCCAATTGGTCGATAGCGCAATTGCAAACGGCTGCTGTTTAAGTTGGTTCGTTCAAGACCATAACCCAATACTTGCTGATTCTGGTTTTGAAGAACAGAGAAATCGCCGCCCAACTTAGATTGAGCCCTTTGAAAAAATACGCTAAAACGCTGGGTAATTCGCCGGCTTAGTTGGAGGCTATCGGCTGCAGGAACAAAAAAAGGATTTAGGGCGTTTCTGCCGTTCTCGAGCACATTGGTGTTTTCAAGAGAATAGTTCCATTGAAAACTAAAAAGCGACCACATGGGCGAACGGTTTCGGCTTTTCAGCCAAGCCGAGGGCTGGAAGGCCAACTGCTGACTAATTAAAGTGCGACCGGCGCTTATAAAACTGCGTCCAGGGCTAAAAAACCGGATGTAGTTACCCTCACCGGGTAAGGTAGCCAGTTCAAACTCATTGAGTTCTTGAATGCCGTTTAAATTGTAATCAATCCAAATATACGTTCCGGTACCATCGGCTACTTTTATAAACGAAAAGGATCGAAGGGGTTCATTGCTAATACCACTTTCATATAAAGTGTTGAGGTTTATAGCATTTTTAGCAAGTTTATGTCGGTATTGAAGTCGCGATATGAGAGCGTTTACCGAGGCTTTATCCTTAAGCTCTAGCTGCCGAAACTGCACACTGCCTGTTAAGCCCAAATTGGCATTGGGTTTTAGTGAAAAATGGGTTCTCAATCCTTTTGCCGTGGCCACAGAGGCCCAGGTACTGGTGACCAATACCGAGTCGTCGTTTCGCAAAAAAACGCCCCAACGGCTATAAAAAGCAGCCGACGAATCGGCCCATTCCTGATACAATTCCTGATCGAAAAAGCGGTAAGCCCCTGATTGCAAAGGGCGACCGGCATTGTATTCGCCCTCGCTGGCCCAAGCCGTATTTAAAAGCCCCCAGCGATAGGCCAGTTTGGTTTTTTGCCGCAAAAACTGTTTTTGTATTAAGCTGTCTTGGCTAAACAGAGCCGAAACACTTCCACCTAATGACCAGTTTCCTTGCTTTAATCTACCGTAAATTTCGGGTTTAATGGCTTTGAAATCGCTGCCCGCTAAAGCGGCATTGGCACTAAGTTTAAGCAAATTGCCCGATTCAGGCGCATAATTAAAAGCCAGTTTAGTTAAATGCATGTCCTGCTCATCTCTTCCCTGTAAGTTCCAGTCGCGCGCAAATTCAACTTGCCTAATGCGTTCAACGGTTTTAAACGTACCTTGGTTAAATTGATAATCGGCTTCCCATTGCCGCTTGGCCGGAATGCCTTTCCAACCCAACCTTAAGGCAGTACCGGTACTTAAGGTTTGGCTTTTGGGCGAAAAGCGGTTGTCGTTGTAACCGCTAAAGGCCAGTTCGCTCATAAATTGACCCTTCGTAGCACTTTGGTTTTCGGCTCTAAGGCTAATAACTTGCAATTGATTGGGGGCTACCAAACGCCTAATGGGTTGGTATCGCCCTTGTTTCTCTCCATTTACGGGCGCTATCCATTGGTAAATATTGCCTGTTGCCACGCTGTTTATCACAATATAATCTCCATTTCCTGGTCCGAGGTCGGCAAAAGTGGCGGTATACAAACCTGTAAAATCGCTTCCCGGGCTATACACCAATACACTGTCGAAACCCAAAGTATCGATAAGCTTATAGCGCAACTCGGTTTCCAAGCCTTGAGCCGGCACTATGCTCGAAATGCCCAAACTTTGCCATTGGTTGCCTGCATCGGCCAAAAGCTGTTTTTCTTCATTGCTCAACGTTTGCTGTATGGCCTGATTGGGGTTGTCTTGCTCGCTGTAAGCATGGGCATAAAATTGCCAGTCCTCGGTTTTAAAATAGGTGCTTCCGTAAAGGGCCGAGCGCAAGTAATTTCGGTCGGTGTATTGAAATTCAACGCTAATTCGCCTTTCGCGCACAATAGGCCTAAGGGGGGTAAAGGTTATTTCACCCGTGGTATAATCTAAGGTATAATCGGCATCGGCACCACGCTTCATCAATACCCCATCAAGGTAAACACGCTCAGAACCCGAAATAATTAAAATGAAAGCTTCGTTATAGGCCCCGTTAAGTCTGTATGGCCCTTGGTTGCCTTCTTGTCCAAAAAACACATTTCGGTGAAACCTTCCTCTTGCCAGAGCGCCCATAGCCTGAATACCCAGTTCGCTGTTTGGCTTGGGTTTAAAGGCGGTTTGCACCCAGCCACCTGTAAGCCGCTTTTGAAAATTTAAAAATTGACTGCCATTGCTTTCTAAGTCGATGTCACCCGCCCTAACCTTGCCAATTTTAGGGTTTTCAATTTCTATGTATATCTGGTCAAACTCGCGCACCGATTGTGAGAACCCTCCACTTTGGGCAGGTAGGCTGTTTTCGGTCACCGAGGCCCTTATTTGAGTGTTTTCACTGATCTGACCAGAAAGTTGAAGATTGAACTGGCTGTTCAAAACAGGGTTTTGATTGGTTCCCAATCGCAAGCCCCTACTTAGCGAACCACTTCTTTGCAAACCTTCAAAAGGCCTTTCGGGCGGTTGTGAGGCTAAATCGTAGGCCTTATCATCAGGTCCCGTGGCTTTCATATACATTTGGTCGATAGGCCTTAAGGCAATAGGCTGACTTAAATCGTAAGGCAAAAGTCTAAAGTGGGCCATTATACCACTTTGGGCTGCTGGGGTTAAAAACCGAATCCCTTTTCCGTTTGGCATGGCCCTGAAAGAGAGGTTTACAGTATCGCCCTTAAGGGTAAAATACAAACCCGGTAAGTAAACAGTATTTGAATTAGAAAGCCAAAGTGAATCGGCTCCTTCCGGTACGGCCACACTGTCGTACATCTGGGCTTTTGCCATAAAGCCCATCAAAAGAAAAAAGAAAACCAAAATCTCTTTAAGCATGGGGTAAGGCCAAAAAGCCCTTGAACTAGCTAATAACGCAAAAAGCCTTGCTTTGGCATTGAAGGCTTTGCCATTATCCGAAACAAAAGGAATGCGGGTTTTTAAAGCCATTCCGGCGAGTGGCCCTCCATTTTTTGTCTCACCAATTGCAAATCGGCAGGGGTATCAACCGGAATACTCCGGCTTTTGGCCACGGCACAGCGCACCTTAAAACCGGCTTCTAGCCATCGGTTTTGCTCAAGGCTCTCGGCTTTCTCAAGCGAAGAAATGGGCAACCCACAAAAAGCAGCCAATGCATTGGGCCGCCAAGCATAAAGGCCCAAATGTTTGTAAAAAACATGGTGGTCCAGCCATTCGGCTCTCGAAACCCCTCTTACAAAAGGAATAACACTGCGGCTAAAATACAGGGCGTTGTGGGCGTGGTCGAGGCAAACAAAGGCCTCGCTTTCGTTTTCTAAATCTCGTGCGTCTTCTACCCTGCTCACCAAAGTACCCACATTAACTTCATCCTCTTTTAAAATCTCAACCAACCTTTGAAGAAGTTCGGGCTCTAGCATCGGTTCATCGCCCTGAATATTGATTATGCCATCGGTAAAACTTAGGCCCATTTGCTCGCTGTAAATTTTATGTGCCTCTAAACACCTGGTACTGCCATTAGGGTGATCAGACGAGGTTAAAACCGCCTCACCCCCAAAAGCCTTTACTGCTTCCATTATTCGGGCATCGTCGGTAGCCACCACTACATGCTCCAACACTTGCTTGGAAGCCCGGTACACCCACCATACCATAGGTTTATTGTTTATGAGAGCCAGTGGTTTGCCCGGAAATCTCGATGATGCCCATCGGGCTGGAATAATGCCTAAAATATTTTGCATGGCAACAAATCTTAAAGCACGAACTTAATGTAATATGTTCTTAAATGCGTGTTTCAGTTAAACCTTTGGGGTGTAAATTCGTATAAAATAAGGCATTTGATGGATTCTTGGTTTTAAACGGCCACCCTCAGCTTAATTGCCTTTATTGCCAAATCATTTATATAAAAATTGTGCATATGAGCCAATTACTTTCTATGTCGGAAGAAGATAAAAACAAGCTGCTTTTGGAGCTGTTAATGAGTCAGGATGGCAGTTTGGGCCAACCCACCGATGATGGCGCTTGGTATGTTAAGCACTTTACTCAAAAACTTCATGCCCATTTGGCGCTCATCATTGGCCATGAAAAACAAGAATGGGTATGCCCGAACACCCTCGATATAACCAACATTAAAAACCTATTAGTTACCGAGAATATTTTTAAGCAACCAGATTCATCATTTCCTCGAATTCTTAAGCACAACGATTTAAACCTGTATGTATTTAAATTAGCGCATTTTGGTTGGTTTGCTTTGGGGCGCGAATTGCCTCTGCCCGACGCTTTGCTTAAAGGCTTGGAGCAAGCTTGCAAACAATTAGGAAGAAGCTTTTACCAGCAACAGGAAGATGAAAAACTGAAGCTCTTTCAAAAATTAATAGGCAGCTCGTCCGATGCCATTCAGGTTTCGACCGAAGATGGTCGTTTATACTATTTAAATGAAGTGGCCTCAATGCGTTTGGGCATCCCCCGCCATAAAGTGCAATCGTATTTTGTATGGGATTTCGAAGCCCTGTTTACCAATGAGCAAAAGTGGAATGAGCATGTCGACGCTTTAAAAAAAGTAGATTACTTGGTAATGGAAGGACGAAACCTCAATCAGGAAACCAAGCAGGAAATTCCGGTTGAGGTAACCGTAAAACGCATTGAGGTGGGCAATCGGGTGTTCATTATTGCGAATTCGAGAGATATAAGCGCCCGCAAAACTTCCGAACAAGAGCTTATTAAAGCCAAGCAACAACTTGAAAGCATTTTCAACGAAATGGCCGACGTGGTGTGGTCTGAAAAGTTGCCCGAACGCGAAATACTTTTTATTACCCCTTCCTATAAAAACCTATATGGTTTTGAAGGCGAACCTTGGCTTCACAATTCACAATGGTGGGCGCAGCTCATCCACCCCGAAGACCTAACGGTAATCGAAGAAATTGAACACCTCATTAGTCGAAAAAGAGATTTCTCAGTAAGATACCGAATTGTAGCCCTTAATGGGCAGGTTAAGTGGGTATTTAGCCGTGGGAAATTTGTGCTCAACGCTCACAAAGAAGCCGAGCGCTTAGATGTCTTTGTATCGGACAGAAGCGGGCAGTTTGAAGCCGAAGAAAAACTGAGGCAAGAAATGCAACTGCAAGACCTTCTTATTAAAGTATCCTCAACATACATTAACATTGGTTTAGAAGAAGTAGAAGACAATGTTCAGCGCTCGCTTGAAGAATTGGGTCAATTTGTAGGGGCCGACCGTGCTTATATTTTCGATTACGATTTTATGAGTCAAACCACCTCCAATACGTACGAATGGTGCGCGCCCGGAATAGAACCCGAAATTCAAAATTTGCAGGAAGTTCCAATGGAGTATTTCCCGCAATGGGTTAACGCCCACAAACAAGGTCAAGCATTCTACATTCCGGATGTAAGCGAATTGGTAGGCGAAGAAGAATTGGGATTGCGCGAAATCTTGGAACCTCAGGGCATTAAAAGCTTGATTGCCATCCCCATGCTTTATCAAGATGAATTGTTGGGCTTTGTGGGCTTCGATTCGGTAAGAAATAAACACGAATACTCTGAAAAAGAACGAAAACTGTTGTTCGTTTTTGCCCAAATGCTCATCAATGTGCGAAACAGACAAATTTGGGAAAGACAAATTCGCATTCAGGAAGAAAAATACCGTAACATTATTGAAAACATGAATTTGGGTTTATTGGAAATAGACCTAAATGATGAAATTCTCTTTGCCAACCAAAGTTTTTGCGAAATTACCGGCTATGGCTTAGACGAACTTAAAGGAAGACTCTCAAGCGAAATCATCATCGACCGTTCGCTAAACCCCATTATGGCCTACAGTTTAACCGCTTCGGAAGAACTGGCCTACAAAGGGTTCGAGATTGAAACCCAAAACAAACATGGCGAAAGGGTTTGGTGGTTTATAAGCAAAGCACCCAACTACAACGACCGCGGCGAATTAATGGGCTCTATTGGTATTTTTTTAGACATCACCGAGCAAAAACAACTCGAAAAAGAACTCAGCGAAGCGCGCGAAGTGGCCGAACAGGCGGCAAAGGCCAAAGAACTCTTTCTGGCCAATATGAGTCACGAAATACGCACCCCACTAAACGTCATCATTGGCATGGTGAGGCAGTTAAACAAAGAAAAACTCAGCGGCCAGCAGTCGTTTTATGTAAAACAATCGGAAGCCAGTGCGAAACACCTGCTCACCATTTTGAATAACATTTTGGATATGGCCAAAATTGAAGCTGGTGAATTGAGCTTGGAAAAGAAAAACTTTAGCTTTCAAGCCTTGGCCAATAATGTGCACAGCATTTTATACTCTCAAACCGTTGAAAAAGGCATAGAGTTTAGAATGGCCATTTCGCCCGATTTAAAAACGGCCCATAAAGGCGATGAAGTGAGGTTAAGGCAGGTGCTCATTAACTTCTTGGGCAACGCTATAAAGTTTACCGAAAAGGGTTTCGTCTCTATGCGGATCAACGTACTAGAAACCACTCAAGAGATGCAAAACCTTCAAATTGAAATAGAAGATACAGGCATTGGCATGAGCAATGGCTTTGTGGCCCGCATATTCGATAAATTTAGTCAGGAACAAGACAGCGCAAACCGGCGCTACGAAGGAACCGGTTTGGGAATGGCCATTTCGCGCGATATTATTCGACTAATGGGGGGCGATATTGAAGTAATAAGCGAAAAAAACAAAGGCAGTTTGTTTAAAGTGAATTTTAGTCTCCTAATTGGCGATCCAAACGAACTGGTGGGCAAAAACAGCACCTTTAAAAAAGACGCTTTCGTTGGCCGAAAAGTACTTCTGGCCGAAGACAATGAAATGAACCGTTTCATTTGTATGCAAAGCTTATCGTTTGCCGGCTGTGACGTGGTAGAGGCAGTTAATGGAAAAGATGCTATCCAAAAACTTAAAGAAGAATCGTTCGATTTGGTGCTTATGGACATCCAAATGCCCGAAATGGATGGCGTAGAAGCGACCCTCAAAATAAGAACCGAACTCAATCTCGGTTTACCCATTATTGCTCTAACCGCCAATGCATTCAAACACGATATTGACCTCTATTTGTCAATTGGCATGAACGACTTCATAACAAAACCTTACGACGAACAAGAGTTTTTTAAAAAACTAGAGGCATACATCCATTTAAATGCCCAATCGGTTTCTGAGCAAAAATCAAATGAAGAAGGTAATTTGAATCTCAACACTGCTGCAAGCGAGGAAGTACCGCTCTTATACGATGCAGCAAGTTTGTACGAAATGAGCCGGGGTAACGACACCTTTGTTCAAAAAATGCTCGACATTTTTATAAAACTTTTAGAAGAAACACGGGTTCAGTTTAAAGGGGCTATAGAAATCAACGATTTCTCGGCCATTAAAAAAGCCGCTCATAAAATTAAACCGAGCATCGACCAACTTCACGTTAACGTTCTCAAACAAAAAATCAGAGAAGTAGAAACTTTGGCGCTTACCAACGGAAAAGAAACAGAGTGCATGCAATTAACCCAAGAATTAATTGGCATAATGAATGAAGTTGAAAACAGCATTGTTTACCACCGAAACCGGGCTTTGACCCAATAATGGATTTAAGTCTGGGCAATAGGGTTTTTGAAATCGGTGAAGCAAAAACCCGGGAATTTGAAGCCGAGTTTCCCGGCATGTTTGTTCATCCCGACAGCTTGCTGCAAAGTCTGGATTTTTTTGAGATTCTGGAACATACTGCCAAACATTGCAGTACCCCCAAGGCTAAAGAAATGGTGCTGGCTTTAAGGCCCATGCGCAACCTGCCTTTAACACTTTCTGCCCTCACCCTTACCAATGAAGCACTCGGCTTGTTTGAAAGGGGACATTTGCTTCCGGCATCGGGGTACGATCTAAGCACCGACACCTTGCCCTTGCTTCGAGTAAAAAATGCCTGTTTAAATGCCGATCAATTTCGCGAACTCTCAGGCATTTGCGAGAATTATGCAAGCATTTACCGCTTTTGCATAGAATTTAAAGACATGGCCACCACCATGGCGGCTCTTTTCGATTTCGACCCTCCCCTGCCCCAAATTGCCCAAAGTATTCATAAAGTTCTCGACCCTCAAGGCGAAGTAAGAAGCTCCGCAAGTGCCGCATTGGGCCGAATCAGATCCGACTTGGGCAAAGCCCGAAGTGCCGCCGACCGCATTTTTTACCGCGCCAAGCAACGCTATCTCAGCAAAAATATACTGGGCGATATTTCCGAAACTGTATACGAAAACCGTCGGGTATTGGCCGTTCAATCCACGTTTAAGGGCCAAATAAATGGTATTATTCACGGCAGTTCTGCCAAACAAAGTTTGCTGTTCGTAGAACCGGGCGAGTGTTTGGAAGTCAACAACGAAGTGGCCCAACTTATTGACCAAGAACGTAAAGAAGTTAGGCGGATATTGACCGAGCTAACCAGTCAAATCTCGGTATACCATCCAAACCTTTTGGCCTTTACTGGGCTTTTGGAGCGCTACGATTTTATAAGAGCCAAGGCCTATTTTGCTTTTAAAAACCAATGCGTGCTTCCCCAAATTAACCGAATAGGCAAGTTGCACCTCAAGCACGTACACAATCCGGTTTTGGCCCTGCACAACCGCGAACGAGGCAAAAAAACCATACCCTTTAATATGGAATTGGATGCCACCGACCGTTTGCTGGTAATAAGTGGACCCAATGCCGGGGGCAAATCGGTTACTCTAAAAACCGTGGGGGTATGCGTGGCCATGCTACAGTCGGGTTTGCTTATTCCGGCAGATGCCCAAAGCAATATGTGCTTTTTCGATAAGCTTATGGGCGATATTGGCGACAGCCAGTCCATCGAAAATGAACTTTCAACCTACAGCTCGAGGCTGGCTAAAATGCGGGTGTTCTTAGAAGAAGCCAACCACCAATCGCTCATTCTGGTCGACGAATTTGGCTCAGGCTCGGACCCCGATTTAGGAAGCGCCTTGGCCGAAGAGGTGCTGGAAAGGGTACACAACAGCGGCGCTTTGGGGGTTATAACCACCCATTACAACCGCATAAAGGCCTTAGCCGCCCATTTAAGTGGCGCCCTTAATGCCAATATGGCCTTCGACCAACGAAACTTCTTACCCGAATACCGTTTACAAATTGGCGAACCCGGTAGCTCCTACACCTTTGAAGTGGCCAAAAGGGCAGGCTTGAGCGACGACCTGATAAGAGCCGCAAAAAATAGACTGGAACGCGATAAAGTGCGTCTTGATGGACTACTAACTGGTATTCAACAAGAAAAACAACGGCTTAAAGAAGAAAGGCTCAAAACCCAAGACGAACTCAAGTCACTTAAAAACCTGAAGCAAAAGCAGGAAGAAACCATTAAGCGCTTGGAGGAAAAGCTTAAACGGCAAACCGACATGAACGAAAAAAGCAGCTTACACCTTATGTGGGGTAAACGCTTTCAATCTCTGGTAAACGAATGGTTAAAGGCCCGAAATAAAAAAGACAAGCAAACGGTTACCGAACGCATGGTGAGTATGCTAAGCGAACAGGCCGGTCAAATAAAGAGCCTTAACAAAAAAGCCGAACAAAAGCAAAAACAACAAGACGAAGCCAGAATGCAAAAACTTTTGGCCATTCCAATTGAAGTTGGCGACGAAGTAAAACTTGTGGGAACCCGGCAAAAAGGCGTGGTACTGGCCATTAAAAACCAAAAATACCAAGTGCAATTCGGAAATGTAATGACCAGCCTCGAACGCGATAAAATTATTAAACTCGTACTTCCTGCAGAAAACCCTTCTGTACCAGAAACCAAAAAAGAAAAGTGAGTGGTTTATTGGGGAACCCTTTCCAATAATGGGAATCTTGGGGCGAAGGAGATTTCTGTAAAAGCGCGATTATCATGATTTTGCAAATAGCTTTAATTTAGGTATAAGGCTTGATACTCTTTAAGATGGAGGGTTATGCCTTATGGGCACATTCTGTCTTAATTATGAATCTATAAATATGAAAACGATGAAGCGACTGTTTACGAAACTCGCCTTGCTTACTTTAAGCTTTCTAGGCTCTGTGGCCATGGCCGACGATGTAGTGAGCCTTCCCGCTAGTCCGGATTGCAGCTCGGGTTGCGATATTGTATACAACAACCACTCTGGCAATTTAAACCTCAACCTAAACAACAACGACCCCAATGCAGGCAAAAAATTCTGCATTACCGGTACGTTTAATGGCAGCATCAACGCCCGAAACGCCCACATTCGCATTTGTGGCAATGCCACCATCACTTCATGGAGTTTCGACCAAAATTCTTCCATAGAAATAACCTCAGGCGCAACGGTAACGGTTCAAAACAGTGGCGGCATAAACTCCGGTTGCCAGGGATTTTACAACTGGAGCAATCAACTCACTTTCACCAATGGCTTTGCCCCCAATGCCAACTTCTTCAATTACGGTACTATGGTGGTAAGCGGTGGTGACTTCAACATGAACAACCCGGCTCAATATACCAACCACGGGAGTATTAGCGTGAACAACGGCAGCTACAACCACAATAGCCCAAACGGTTTGAATGCCGGATCTCTTTACGCCAAAAACGATATTAAACTAAACGGTGGCTCTCAAATGCGCAACGAATGTTCAATGATTGCCGACAAAGAAATTCATGTGAACATCACCTTCCACAATTATGGCTACGCCAAATCGGGCCTTATTATGTACATCAATGGCGGCAGCAGCGCCCGTTTATACGATGGCGCCATGCTTTCGGCCGGCAGTATGTGGCTAAATGGCAACATTCAAGGCAGCGGAAATACCAATGGAGTAAAAATTACCGGAAATCTTAACTCAAACGGCGGTGCTTATGTTTCAGGCACAACCGATCTATGCATTGGAGGAAGTTTTACAGGTGCAGGCTTAATTAACGCCCCAGCCTCAATGGCATGCACCACCAGCATTCCGGTTACGGCCTGCAATCCCGAAGGCATGAACGCTTCCAGCCCACCACCACCACCAAGTTGCAACGTGAGCGGCAGCAATGGCGGAGGATTTACCACCACCATAACCGATGTAGTTCAAAATTGCAACGGCACCTACACCATTACGGTAAAAGTCGATCACAATGGCTGCGGTGGCCCCACCTGCAAAACGCTCTCGCATTTTTCGGTTGAAGCCATCCCGGGCTCTTATTCTAATGTAAGCGTAAATGTTTTGAGCGGTGGATTAAACTACAACTACGTAAACGGCCCAAATTTGGGAAGCGACCCTTTCAGTGGATTTAAACTCGACAACACCAGCGGTATAGGCGGTGGCCTTGCAGGCTCATTCACCATAACTTATACCTTAAGCAGCCTTCAAGATCAGCAGTTTTCTGCCAAAGCAGGCACCAGCGGTCAAATTGCTTCGTTTACCACAGCCGACTTTACCCAAGTAATGAATTGCAATGGAACCACTTGTGCCACCCCCCCAGGAGTCTTAAATGGCAATGTGTACCTAGACCAAAACGGCGATGCCCACGTAAACGGTACGCCCGTTTACAATCCGGCTTCAACCCAATTGTACGCCACTTTACTAGACGCCTCAAACGCCTTGGTTAGCTCAGTTGCCATTGCCAACGATGGCACCTACAGCTATAGCAGTTTAAGCCCAGGCAACTACAGTGTGGTACTGACCACGGCTTTAAATGGCACCACAGCTTCTTTGCCAGCCAATTGGATAAACACAGGCGAAAATGTGGGTTTGAGTGGCACCGACGGTACCGCCAACGGATTGGTATCGGCTGCAGTTACATCAGGCAACACTACCTCTAACGTAAACTTTGGCATTCGCGAGAATGTAGGAGGCATTAGTGGTTTTGTTTTCCAAGATACAGATGCCAATACCGATGTAAACGGAACACCTGTTTTTAATCCGGCCTCTACACAATTATACGCTAGCCTGTTTAACAGCAGCAATGCCTTGGTAGCTTCTGTAGCCATTGGCAACAATGGTGCTTATAGCTTTAGTTCAGTAGCAGTTGGCCAATATTCGGTGGTATTAACCACCACTTTAAATGGAACCACGGCTGCACTCCCTCTAACTTGGATAAACACCGGCGAAAATGTTGGCTTGGTTGGAAACGACGGCACCGCCAATGGTGTGGTATCAGCCAGTGTTACCGCAGGCAATACCACAGCCAATGTAAATTTTGGAATTCGTGAGAATTTAGGTGGTATTAGCGGACTGGTATTTAACGATACCGATGGCGACAGCGATGTAGACGGAATTGCCGTCTATAACCCGACGAACACTCAGCTTTATGCTACATTGTTAAATAATGTCAACGCCTTGGTTAACTCTATAGCCATTGCCAACGATGGCACCTACAGTTTCAGCGGTTTAAGCGCCGGTAACTACAGCGTAATTATTACTACCATTTTGAATGGAACCTCGGCTTCTTTACCAGCCAACTGGATAAACACCGGCGAAAATGTTGGCTTAGTTGGAAACGACGGCACCGCCAATGGTGTGGTATCAGCAAGTGTTACCGCAGGCAATACCACAGCCAATGTAAATTTTGGAATCCGTGAGAATTTGGGTGGTATAAGCGGCTCTGTATTTAACGATACAGACGGCAATGCCGATGTAAATGGAACTGCCATATACAATCCGGCTTCTACCCAACTATACGCCACTTTATTAAACAGCTCAAACGCCTTAGTTAGCTCTGTAGGCATTGCGAGTGATGGAACTTATAGTTTCAGCGGCCTAAGCGCCGGTAGCTACAATTTGGTACTCACTTCCAATTTAAACGGAACCACGGCTTCTTTGCCATCTAACTGGATTAACACTGGCGAAAACGTGGGCTTGAACGGAAACGATGGCAACGCAAACGGCATATTATCCGTTACAGTGTCGGCATTGGTTACCACATCTCAAGCCAACTTTGGCATTCAGGAAATGTTAAGCGGTCTAACCGGACAGGTGTTTCTAGATGCCAATGGCTTAAAGGATAATACCGTAAACGGAACAGGGGTTGGCGCTGCCGGCGGCTCGCCACTTTATGCTTTGGTTTACCAAACTCCAACCGCCGTTCTACAAAGCGTTCAATTGGGTGCCGATGGAAGTTTCGCCTTCAGCAACCTCAATGCGGGCAATTATACAGTAGCCATTAGCCAATTAACGGCAAGCACCGGGCAGCCTTTACCCGCTATTAGCCTGCCTTCTGCTTGGGTGTTCACCGGCGAAAACCTTGGAAATGCGGCCGGAAGCGATGGTCTTATTGATGCTAAATTAACCGTTACTGTGGTTTCGGGGAGCATCACCACCCATGCCCATTTTGGCATTCAACAGTTGCCTACAGCCACAGGTCAAACCGCATTATCGCAAAGCAATCCGGGCGGCAACTCCTTCGTATCCCTTCCAGCCACTTTGTTTGGCGGTAACGATCCCGACGGTCAAGTGGTATCTATCCGCATTTCAGCTTTCCCAAGTCAGGCCAATGCCCTTAACATAGACGGCACCAACTACACCTCATCAAACTTCCCAGTTCAGGGTATTGTGTTAAATACCGACGCTCAGGGCCGTCCTCTCAACATAATGGAAATTGATCCTGTAGATGGCGATGTAAGCGTAAATATTCCATTCTTTGCAATCGACAATGCAGGCTTCGAAAGCCTTCTTCCTGCCCAAGCCGTTGTGCCTTTTGCCACAGCAGGAGGCGAAATTGTGAACTACTACCCCAACTTTGGATTTAACGCTTTTGCCGCCGAAGACATGTGGCCTTACGAAGGAGACTACGATTTGAACGACTTGGTTATCGACTACCAGTTTAAAATTGTAACCTCTATGACCAATATGCTCAAAGAAGTAGAAGTCACTTTTATTTTGAGAGCCGTTGGGGCAGAATACCGAAACGGTTTTGGTTTCCAGTTCAACTCCACCGCTTTCGATTTAAACGATATACAGGCCAGTGGCAGCATCTTAAGCGAAAACTACGTTAACCTTGCAGCAAATGGCTTAGAAGCTGGTCAAAGCAAACCAACCTTTATTCTGTACGACAACAGCTTTAACATCATGCCATTCCCTGGTGGTGTTGGCGTAGGCATCAACACCAACCCCGACAACCCGGTGGTGGCCCCTGTTACCATGAAGGCCACTTTCACCTTTACACCCAATAAGTACCACATTAACGATTTGAACATTCAAAATTTCAACCCCTTCTTAATCGTTAACCAAAACCGTGGACGCGAAGTACACCTTCCTCATTATGCTCCAACCGATTTGGCCAATGTGGCGCTGGTTGGCAGTGCATCAGACGATTCGAAACCGGAAAGTAACCGTTACTACGTGAACAACAAAAACCACCCTTGGGCCCTTAACATTTCAGGCACATACGATTACCCACGCGAACAAGTCAACATCCTCTTGGCTTATCCAAAGTTTAAAATCTGGGCCGAAAGTGGAGGCGCTTTATACCCAAACTGGTTTATCGATTTACCCGGATTTAGAGAGGGCGGCAACATATACAACATTCAGCTCGACAACAGCGGCAACCAAGGCAGCACCGGCAAGCGCAACCCGATTGATGCCCCCTCAAAAACACCCGCTCAACGCTCAAAATAGTCGTTTTAGGTTTTAGGTTCAAAAAGGGCACCTCTTAACAGAGGTGCCTTTTTTTATTTGGCCACAGGCTCTGTCTGCTATATTTGAGCAAATTGTTTTAAACATGAAGAAGCTCTTCTGGTCATTGGCGGTTTTATGCGCCTTTAACACCTACGCACAGGTCGATTTAATAAACAAAGTAAAAGACAACCAAGGCGCAGGGGCCGATGCCTATCAATTCAAAGAAGTTATCAATGTAGAAGCAGGACCTGTAAGCGATCAAGGCCGATCAAGTACCTGCTGGAGCTTTTCAACTGTGAGCTTCCTCGAAACCGAGTATCTACGCCAAAATAAAAAGTTCATAGACCTAAGCGAATTGTACGTGGTGCGAAAAACCTACGAACTCAAGGCCGAAAAATACATCCGCATGCACGGCCGTATCAATTTTGCCCAAGGCGGGGCTTTGCCCGATGCCCTCATGGTACTGCAATCTTTTGGCGCCTTGCCACAAGCTGTATACAGCGGTTTGCCAACAGGCCAGACCCAAATAAACCACGACGAACTGGAAACCGCCCTCAAAGCGGTTTTGGATGCGGTATTAAAAAACGAAGGCAAAACCATTTCAAACACTTGGAAAACCTCGGTAAACGCCCTCCTCGATGCTTATATGGGCGCGGTACCCAACGAATTTAATTGGGAAGGCAAAAAATACAGCCCTCGATCCTTCGCCGACCAAGTGCTTAAAATTTCGGCCAGCGATTATATCCAAATCACCAGCTTTACCCATCAGCCCTATTACACTTCTATGTTTATAGAAGTACCCGACAACTGGATGTGGGGCACCGCCTATAATTTGCCCCTTAACGACCTTATGGAATGTGTAAACCACGCCCTTAGCCAAAACCATTCGCTGGCCTGGGCCACCGATGTAAGCGAAAAAGGATTTAACATTAGAAAAGGACTGGCCGTAAACCCCGACCGTCAAGCTGCTGCCGCGCTGGGACTCGACGATATCTTTCTTCCAGGATTTCCCGAACTTCAAGTAGACGAAGCCCTGCGTCAAAAAAGCTTCGACAATTGGGAAACCACCGACGACCACGGCATGCAAATAACCGGAATAAGCGAAGACCAAAACGGCAAACGTTTCTATCTGGTTAAAAATTCTTGGGGCGAACTCGAAAACCCCTTTTATAAAAACGGCTATTTATACGCCTCCGAATCGTTTGTTAAGCATAAAACCATCAGCTTCGTCTTGCACAAAAAAGCCCTGCCAAAAGCCATAGCAAGGCAATTAGGACTTTAATAAAACACTCCCTTCTCCATGAAAGCCATTGTCTGCACCCAGTACGGCCCTCCCGAGGTGTTAAAACTGGTCGAATTACCAAAGCCAACTCCAAAACCGCACGAAGTTTTAATCCAAATTAAAGCCAGTGCGGTAAATTCAGGCGATGCCCGGGTAAGAGGCTTGGTGGTAAAAGGACTTTTAAAACCCATTATGCGTTTGGTATTAGGCTTTAATAAACCGCGCAAACCCATTTTGGGCAATGTGTTTTCGGGCGTAGTCGAATCAGTAGGCAATAATGTTAAACGCTTTAAACCTGGAGATGCCGTTTTTGGCATGACCGGAATGCGCTTCGGCACCTATGCCGAATACCTCTGCCTCCCCGAAACCGCCCATTTTCACCTTATGCCCCACAACGCCACCCACCAGGAAGCGGCAGCCTTGGTTTTTGGCGGACAAACGGCCATCTATTTTCTCGAAAAAATGGGCCTAGCTCAAAACCCATCAGCCAAAGTACTTATAATTGGAGGCAGTGGAGCCGTGGGCACCGCCGCCATTCAAGTAGCCCGAAACTTTAAAGCCGAGGTAGATGTGGTGTGCGGACAAAAAGGCGAGGACCTTGTAAAAAGCCTCGGCGCCCAACAAATATGGCATTACAACAACCTCGATTACCATACCCTCAACAAAACCTACGACGCCATATTCGACGCCATCGGCAAAACCCATAAAAAGCAAATCGCCCACCTATTGGCCCCACAAGGCCAATTTAAAACCGTAGGCGCCCTCGAAGTAGCCGCCGAAAGCCTACACCAAGTAGAACAGTTAAAAACTTGGTTCGAAAATGGCCAATACACCGCCTGCATCGACCGAGTTTACCCCCTCGAGCAAATCGTACAAGCACATCACTACATAGACAGCGGCCGCAAAAAAGGCAATGTCGTACTTCAAATAAACTAATCACCAACCATTAACCCAATCATTTGGGCGCCCCCGCGCGGGGCAAATGGTTTTAGCAAAATCAAGGTATTATCGTGCCCCTCGCGGGCCGGGCTTTCCGCTCCAAGTCCTCAGCGCCTAATAAATTCTTTCTCCAGTACCAAATACCACATTGCGCTTCCGGGCTTTCCGCTGCAATCCCTGCCGCAAATCCCAAACAGCATACAGCTTCGTCCCTAAAGTCCCATTTGTCCCAACAAACACCATTCAAATCCTCATCCCTTTCAGGAAGCTGACTTGAAAAACAAGAGAAAAAAATAAACTAAAACAAAGCCCCGAAGGGGCGACATGATTATAGAATAACCGTACCCACAACCTAAAGCCCCGAAGGGGCGACATAATTCCAGACAATTTTT
>CAMCXO010000023.1 GCA_945883565.1 Chryseobacterium gleum | reverse complement strand
AAGCGTATTTACAGATTCGGTAGCAAACGTTACCCAAAATACAGCCATTCCTTATGGTAGGGCTTTGGCAGCCGGACCAGCCGCTATTACCTCTAGGGGCTTCTGCTACAACACCACCGGAAACCCAACAATCTCTAGCAGCACCAGCCCAGCCGGTTCAGGGCCCGGAAGTTTCAACAACAATTTAAGTGGACTGTCTCCAAACACCACTTACTTCGTAAAAGCCTATGCAACCACCAGTTTGGGAACCACTTATGGCAACGAACTCAGTTTTACAACTTCAATGCCCGGCATGCCAACACTTTCTACCGATAGCGTGGCAAACATTGCCAACAATTCTGCCACGGCATTTGGAACGGTTGTTAGCAATGGTGGCAGCAACCTAACCGCCCGCGGCTTTTGTTACAACACCTCCGGTAACCCCAGTTTGGCCGATAATATCACCACAGCCGGAATCGCAGTGGGCAGCTACAGCAGCATCTTAAGTGGATTAAGCCAAAACACCACTTACTTTATAAAGTCCTATGCCACCAACAGCGCCGGAACTGCTTACGGAAACGAACTAAGCTTTACCACCACAAACATTGGTCTCGAAATCCTGAACGCAGCCAAAATAAAGGTTTATCCCAATCCGGGCCAGCATAAGGTTTACGTAGATGCCCCTATAGGCAGCCACATTCAGTTAATTGATTTGCAAGGCCGCGTATGGCGCAGCACTACCTCCCAAAACCCACAAACCGAACTCTTGTTAAGCGATTTAGCAAGTGGTACTTACATAATAGAAGTAGAAAGCGAACAGCGCATCACCCAAGTAAAATGGGTTAAACCTTAAGTTGCAATCAAACCCAACTAAAGCCGCCTTCGGGCGGTTTTTTTTTTGCTTAAACCCAGGGCGCCCCCGCGTGGGCAAAAGGTTCTATCTAAGCCAAAACATTATCCTGCCCCTCGCGGGCCGGGCTTTGCGCTGCAAGTCCTCGCCGCCAATGTCAGAACCATGATTTTTAGGAGTTAAGCATAGGCATGATTAATTCACAAGCCATTGCTTATGGCGGCTGTGGGCTTTCCGCTTCAATCCCTGGCGCGAATCCCAATTAGCATACAATCAGTATCTAATGTCCCATTTGTCCCAACAAACACCATTCTAAAACCGCGGCCCTTTCAGCATGCCAGCTCGAAAAACCGCCCGCTTCAAACATTCAACCGTCGACTTCAAACATTCAACCGTCGACTTCAAACGTTCAACCGCCCGCTTCAAACGTTCAACTGACGACTTCAAACGTTCAACTGCCGGCTTCAAACGTTCAACTGCCGACTTCAAACGTTCAACCGATGACTTCAAACGTTCAACCGCCGGCTTCAAGCGTTCAACTGCCGACTTCAAGCGTTAAACTGCCGACTTCAAACGTTCAACTGACGACTTCAAGCGTTCAACTGCCGGCTTCAAACGTTAAACTGCCGGCTTCAAACGTTCAACCGTCGACTTCATGCGTTAAACTGCCGACTTCAAACGTTCAACTGCCGGCTTCAAACGTTAAACTGCCGGCTTCAAACGTTAAACTGCCGGCTTCAAACGTTCAACTGCCGGCTTCAAACGTTCAACTGGAGACTTCAAGCGTTAAACTGATGACTTCAAACATTCAACCGCCCACTTCGAGCATTAATCAGTCGGCTTCTTCAATTTTTTTACCGACGTTTCCAAAATTTTTATAAACCTCGAACCTTCCAACGCCGGCATCAAACAGTTATTAGTTGACTTCGAGCATTCATTAATAGGCATTTTCAATTTTTTTACCGACGTTTCCAAAATATTTATAAACCTCAAACCTTCCAACGCCGGCATCTGCAAAAAAGCAGACGACGTTTTCAAAAACGAAACCGGCATTCTCAAAAAATCACCCGACATCTAACGAACCTGACCAGGCTTCAAACCATCCACCACAGGCGTCTGCAAAAAAGCAGACGACGTTTTCAAAAAAACGGAAGCCTTCACCACTTTCAGGTGTTGGCTTTTTCAATTCAACCGCCAGCGTCTTCAACTTCGCCTACTAAAATCTAACTTTCAACCACAGCCGTCAAACAGCAATTTATAGGCATTTTCAATTGCACCACCGGCGTTTTCAATTTTACCACGAGCATTATCCGCTGCACCACAGGCGTCAAACCTTGCACCAAAGCCTTTTTCAATTAAGCGACGAGCATTTTCAATTTTACCACCTACTTTTTCACTTGCACCATCGGTGTCAACACTAAGCAACAGAATTCAACGCTAAACCGCGGACATTTACATTAAACCACCAAGTTTTTCATTTCCACCACGAACGTTATCGGTTCCACCGTGAGCATTTTCAATTTTACCGCCAACGTTTTCAATTCTACCAACAAAAGGAATCGCTAAACCCACAACACCTTCATTTGCACCACTGCTGTTCACCCTTAAACCACAAACTTCAAACATTCAACAATACCCTTTACTTCCTCCATTCTTTTACCACCATTTTCACATTATCAACAGACTTCGAGTGTTCAACGGCCCGCACACATAACGTAGAGACAGGGCATGCCCTGTCTTTACAATCGCATATACAATCGCATATACAATCGCATATACAATCAACACATTTTGACAAACGATACAACAAACGGACAACGAGTAAGCCGACATTCATTGCCTACCCTTCTGTGTTTTAATTTTTTCCCAGCGCACAAAATATTTTGAATTGCCAGCCCATAAATGGCACATTTGGTTTTGCCCCACCCACAAGCCGACCCTTCAGCAAAACCAAAAGAGCCATTTTTTGCCACCGCACCAACAAGAATGATAACTTTACAAATTGATTGTAATTGAGCCAGTCGAAATTAAAAACAGACATAAATAATGTTCGAACAAACCTTTAAAAATATTGACGATATACTTCACAAAGACGCAGGTTGCGGCAGTGAGTTGGACTATGTGGAGCAAACCTCTTGGATTTTGTTCCTTAAATATTTGGACGACTTGGAGAAAGACCGAGCCACAGCAGCCGAACTTACAGGCAAGATTTACACGCCAATTATTGACGAAGCGTTTCTTACAAAATATTGATTTAGGAAGTTTGGGGTATGCCCGACATTATAGGCTTTTGAAAGAAATTAATGTTGCTTACCCAAAATCTCTCCCCGAACAACAACGCATCGTTTCCATATTAGATGAAGCCTTTTCGGTTATTGAGCGAAGTCGAAATAATGCGAACAAAACCTCAAAAACGCCAAAGAACTTTTTGAAAGCTATTTGCAGGGGGATTACGCCCTTACAGGGCTATGATGCTCAGCCCCGAAGGGGCGACATACACCAACGATGGGCATCGCCCATCGAAAACAGCCCCGAAGGGGTGTAATACAGCAAGCATTATGTCGATACATACTCCATATACACATAACCTTATATCGCCCTTTCAGGGCTTGGTTTCGTGGCGTTGCCATCATAGCGAGGGGCGTTACCGCCTCGCTAAGGGATTACGCCCTTACAGGGCTATGATGCTCAGCCCCGAAGGGGCGACATACACCAACGATGGGCATCGCCCATCGGATAAGAAGATGCCATCATCCATAACCAGCCCCGAAGGGGTGTAATACAAAACTATGGGACAGTCGCTCGTAAAAAATTATATGCACATTGTATTCAGCACCAAGCACCGTGAGCCGTTGATACATCCTCCGGTAGAGGCAGAACTACACGCATATCTCGGTGGCATCTGCAACAAACTCGATTGCACCGTCATTAAAGTAGGCGGCTACACCGACCATATCCACATCCTTTGTATGCTTTCCAAAAAGATAGCCTTGATGAAACTGATGGAAGAACTAAAATCAAATTCCTCCAAATGGATAAAGACAAAGGGGGTGGGCTATGAAAACTTTTATTGGCAAGATGGTTACGGAGCTTTCTCTGTTAATCCTTCAGAAGTTGATACAGTGATTGCATACATCGCAAATCAACACGAACATCATAGTAAGAAAACGTTTCAGGATGAGTATCGTGCGTTTCTAAAAAAGTATCACGTTGAATATGACGAAAAATATGTTTGGGATTAGATATAAACATCTTGCTAATATATTACGCCCTTTCAGGGCTTGGGTGTTTCGTGGCGTTGCCATCATAGCGAGGGGCGTTACCGCCTCGCTAAGGGATTACGCCCTTACAGGGCTATGATGCTCAGCCCCGAAGGGGCGACATACACCAACGATGGGCATCGCCCATCGAAAACAGCCCCGAAGGGGTTTAATACAGCAAGCATTATGTCGATACATACTCCATATACACATAACCTTATATCGCCCTTTCAGGGCTTGGGTGTTTCGTGGCGTTGCCATCATAGCGAGGGGCATTACCGCCTCGCTAAGGGATTACGCCCTTACAGGGCTATGATGCTCAGCCCCGAAGGGGCGACATACACCAACGATGGGCATCGCCCATCGGATAAGAAGATGCCATCATCCATAACCAGCCCCGAAGGGGTGTAATACAGCAAGCATTATGTCGATACATACTCCATATACACATAACCTTATATCGCCCTTTCAGGGCTTGGGTGTTTCGTGGCGTTGCCACTTTGGTAGATATTGCTCTTTCTATGAAAAGAGTCCAACCTAAAGATGTCGGAAAGAGACTCTACTGCACTTTGACACATAGTCTTGCACCTCCTTCCTTGTGGGGTTTACAGGTCCGCTTGGGTACGAGAATACGCTTGGAAAAAGGTGGTAATAGTCATTCTACGCCAAAGTGTTTTGGCCCATGCTTGTGTTATCTAAACAAAAAAAGGCAAGCTTTTGGCTTGCCTTTCTTAAAAATTTAGTGTGATTGGGTTTTACGAACCACACATTTCACAGCCTTCAGGATTGTCAATGGAACAGGCTATAATGGCTTCATCGGTTTTTTCGGCCTGAGCCTTTACGGCCTGGGCCAGCTTTTGAGCATTGAGCTCAGCCACGTCTTTTTCAAAACCGTCGCTTGCCGGAACTGCGCTCGCAATAGGTTTGGAGGCGGCAGCCGTAACCGCAACAGGGGCGTTAACCACCGGACTGGTTTCGGCCTTGGCTTGCTTTTCTACAGTAAACTTAATGGCATCGGCGGCGGCTTTGCTTCGCAAATAGTACATGCCGGTTTTAAGTCCCTTTTTCCAAGCGTAAAGGTGCATGCTGGTAAGCTTCCCAAGATTTGGGGCCTCCATAAACAGGTTCATGCTTTGGCTCTGGTCTACAAAAATGCCCCGGTCGGCGGCCATGTCAATTATGTCGCGCATGCTAAGCTCCCATACGGTTTTGTACAGTTCTTTGATGTTCGCGGGAATGATGTCAATGTTCTGAATGGAACCGTTATGGCGAATAATGTCGTTTTTGAGTTGATCGTTCCAAAGACCCAGATTTACCAAGTCTAGCAATAGGTGCTTGTTTACCACCACAAATTCGCCGCTTAATACTTTGCGGGTGTAAATGTTAGAGGTATAAGGCTCGAAGCACTCGTTATTGCCCAATATTTGAGAGGTAGAGGCGGTGGGCATAGGGGCTACAAGCAAAGAGTTGCGAACACCATGGGTAACAACTTCCTGACGAAGGGCTTCCCAGTTCCAGCGACCGCTTAACGACTTGGCATCCACTCCCCAAAGGTCAAATTGGAATTTACCTTCACTCATAGGACTGCCCTTAAAGCTTTCGTAAGGTCCATCTTTTTTGGCTTCTTCAACCGAGGCCGAAATAGCAGCGAAATAGATGGTTTCGAAAATATCCAGGTTCAGTTGTTTGGCCTCGGGCGATGTAAAGGGGTAGCGAAGTTTAATGAAGGCATCGGCCAGTCCTTGTACCCCCAGACCAATAGGACGGTGGCGCATATTGCTGTTTCGGGCCTCTTTAACCGGATAGTAGTTTCGGTCTATTATGCGGTTTAGGTTACGGGTTACCTTGTGCGTAACCTGGTAAAGGTGGGCATGGTCAAATTGCCCGTCTTCAACAAACATAGGCAGCGCAATAGAAGCGAGGTTGCAAACGGCAATCTCGTCTTTGGCCGAATATTCCATTATTTCGGTGCAGAGGTTTGACGAACGAATTACCCCTAGGTTTTTCTGGTTGCTTTTTTCGTTGGCAGCGTCTTTATAAAGCATATAAGGCGTTCCCGTTTCAATTTGCGATTCGAGAACTTTAACCCATAAATCGCGGGCTTTAATGGTTTTGCGGCCTTTGCCTTCCGATTCGTAACGGGTATAAAGGGCTTCAAATTCGGCACCATAGCTGTCGTAAAGTCCGGGGCACTCGTTAGGGCACATAAGGGTCCAGGGGCCATCGGTTTCTACGCGCTTCATAAACAAGTCGGGGGTCCAGAGGGCATAAAATAAATCGCGTGCGCGCATTTCTTCTTTGCCATGGTTTTTCTTGAGGTCAAGGAAATCGAAGATATCGGCATGCCAAGGTTCTATATAAATGGCAAAGCTACCCTTGCGTTTTCCGCCCCCTTGGTCAACATAACGGGCCGTATCATTAAATACCCTTAGCATAGGCACAATGCCGTTAGAGGTGCCATTGGTGCCTCTAATATAAGAGCCTGTGGCCCTTACGTTGTGAATGCTAAGCCCTATGCCGCCTGCACTTTGGCTTATTTTAGAGCATTGTTTAAGGGTGTCGTAAATGCCGTCTATGCTGTCGTCGCGCATGCTAATGAGGAAACAGCTGCTCATTTGAGGCTTTGGAGTGCCCGAGTTAAATAGGGTAGGTGTAGCATGGGTAAAGAAGCGCTTCGACATGAGGTCGTAGGTTTCTATGGCCGCATCTATATCGTCTTTATGTATGCCAATGGCTACGCGCATTAGCATATGTTGTGGGCGTTCGGCCACTTTGCCATTGGTTCTAAGCAAATAAGAACGTTCAAGGGTTTTGAAGCCGAAATAATCATAGCCAAAATCGCGGTCGTAAATAATGGTAGAATCGAGCAACATGGCGTTTTTCTCAATCACTTCCATTACATCGTTCGCAATTAGCGGCGAATGCAGTCCGGTTTTGGGGTTGATATAATCGTAAAGCGCTTTCATGGTTTCGCTAAACGATTTTTCGGTGTTTTTATGAAGGTTAGAAACCGCAATACGGGCTGCCAATTGGGCAAAATCAGGGTGCCTGGTGGTAAGTGAGGCAGCCACTTCAGCAGCCAAACTGTCGAGTTCTGAGGTAGTAACCCCTTCGTAAATGCCTTCAATTACCTTCATGGCTACCGCGGTGGGATCAACCAACTCGCTTAAACCATAGCAAAGTTTTTGAATTCGGGCGGTTATTTTATCAAACTTTACCGATTCACGGCGTCCATCGCGCTTTATTACATACATCATATTGGGCTTAGATATTAAAATTCGAAATTGTCGCTAAATATTTCCTGACTGCTCGGATTGGCAGAGTCTTCCTTTTTAACCCCGGCCTTTTGGTATTCGGCCACCCGGCCCTCAAAGAAATTGGTTTTGCGTTCCAGCGATATCATCTCCATAAAATCGAAGGGATTATTGGCTTTATAAACCTTATCGCAGCCCAATTCCACCAAAAGGTGATCGGCTACAAATTCGAGGTATTGGGTCATAAGATCGGAATTCATGCCAATAAGCCTTACTGGCAAGGATTCGGTAATAAAACCGCGCTCTATGTCAAGGGCCTCGGTAATAATTTGTTTGATCCGTTCTTGTGGAACCTTGTTTAGGAGGTGCTGGTTGTGAAGGTGGCAGGCAAAATCGCGGTGAAGGCCTTCGTCACGGCTTATAAGTTCGTTGCTAAAGGTTAGGCCGGGCATGAGGCCTCGTTTTTTAAGCCAGAAAATGGAGCAAAACGAGCCACTGAAAAAAATGCCTTCTACGGCGGCAAAGGCTATCAGCCTTTCAGCAAAGGAGGGAGATTTAATCCATCTAAGTGCCCAATCGGCTTTTTCTTTAATGGCGGGAAAGTTTTCGATGGCGTGAAAAAGTCGGTCGCGTTCGGCGGGGTCTTTTATGTAACTGTCAATAAGAAGAGAATAGGTTTCGGAGTGAATGTTCTCCATCATAATTTGAAAGCCATAGAAAAATTTGGCTTCGGTATACTGAACCTCGTTAACGAAGTTTTCGGCAAGATTCTCGTTTACAATGCCGTCGCTGGCGGCAAAAAAGGCCAAAATATGCTTAATGAAGTAGCGCTCATCGTCATTAAGCTTGTTCTCCCAATCGCTTGTGTCTTGCGACAAATCAATTTCTTCTGCGGTCCAAAAGCTGGCTTCTTGTTTTTTGTACCATTCCCAAATATCGTGGTGCTGAATTGGAAAAAGCACGAAGCGGTCTTTGTTTTCGCGCAGTATGGGTTCTATGTGTTCCATGGTTTATAGGTTGGTAGACAATGCTTTACGATTTGGCCTTTTGATGGGTCAAAACGTTTGTATTCAGGGTTTTAAATTTGGTTTTATTGACTTCTTTACGTGCTTAAACACGTAGTGTATCAGGCTTGCTTCACAAATTTTGTCAATAATTGCGGGGCCACAAAAGCTTTAAATGGAAAAGCAAACTCAGTTATGAACATGCAATTAATCGTTTTGTCGATAAACCATTTCCCTTTCAAAAGGCCATTTTATGGCGTTTTCAACCTAGGGGCTACAGATGCTGCCTAGGCGAATTGTGGAAAACCATGTACATCCTTGGCTCGAATTGACCTAACGCAATTGCTTGTTTTAGAGAGCCTGTAGGCAAGGGGTTTAAGCCTTTAAAAGGGGCTGTATTTTTTGCAATACCCAGTCAAATTGCGCATCCCTATCAAGATGGGTATTGTCTAAAACCACGGCATCTGCGGCCTGTAGAAGCGGACTATCGCTTCGGTTTTGGTCTTGTAAATCGCGTTCTATGAGGTTTTTCTTTACCTCTTCTAAAGAAACAACCTCCTTATTAGCCGCAAGCAGTTCGGCATGGCGCCTATGGGCTCTAACGTCCTCGCTGGCGGTCATAAACAGTTTTAGCTCTGCATGTGGAAACACCACTGTGCCAATGTCGCGTCCATCCATTACCACCCCCCCGCTTAAACCCATTTTCTGTTGCTGGGCCACCAAATGTTTTCTAACAGCCGAAATGGCGCTCACCATACTTACGGCCCTATTAACCTCCATGCTTCTAATTTGGTTTTCTACGGGTTCGCCGTTCAAGGTGATTTCAGAGCGGCCCGTTTCGGCCGAGCTTATAAAATCAAGTCGAATCTGTTGAATGCTATTTTCGAAAGCCTCAGTCTGAATGTCTTGGCCCTTAACCCATCCTTGTTGAAGGCCATAAAGGGCTACGGCCCTATACATGGCGCCCGAATCTACATATCGATAACCCAAATGTGCGGCCAATTTTTTGGCTAGGGTACTTTTTCCGGTGCTCGAATAGCCGTCTATGGCAATGGTTAAGGCTTTCACAACTTAGATTTTTTGTTTTTTGAAGCGGTTTAAATCTACGCCCACACCTAAATGGTTGGTGGCACCCGAAACATGGTAATTCGTACGTGCATAGTTAAATCTAATTTTAAAGAGGCGAATGCCAACACCAAAAGACAAACCGGCCGACGACCTCCGGGTAAGCATTTTCATTTCGGCCTGCCGCCTGAAGTTGTAACCTACCTGCACCTGAAATCCTTGGGTAGGCTGAAATTCGGCACCCACAATAAGGTGTCGAAGAAACATCTGTCCTAAGCTTACATTTTGGTCAATGGGCTCGCCGGTAATGGGGTCTATTTGTCTCAAAGCCGGATTAAAATAGCTTACGTCCCACTGTTGCAAATTGTCGAGGGTAATATGCCATCTAAAAGGCATGTGTTCAAATTTGTTAGATATGCCCAACTGAACTTCGAAGGGTAGAGGTTCGCGGGTGCCCGAATAGGTGGTAAGCTGGGTGCCAATATTTCGAAATACGGCGCTTACAGCGAATCGTTTTTCAGGTATTCGGTAGGTGGCCGAAAAATCAGTAGCTAGGCCCCATGATGAATAGATTTCTAATGCGGAGTTGATGATTTTTAATTGCGCCCCAACGCTCCAATTGCTGTCTAATTGGGTTGAACCCCCTAAAACCAAGGCGTAATCGGCAGCTCTAAACGTACCATTTACAAATCCGTTAAAGTCGCTGGCTTCAAAGCTGCCATAATCGAGCATTCTGAAACCGGCATGAAAGGTGCCTATTTTGTCTACATGGTGGGCGTAAACCGCTTCTCCGCTGTTTATACCCACCGGGAAATTGATGTGGCTGATATTCCATTGCCCCCCCATTTCTTTGCGCATCATAGAGGCATTCCAAAATCCAATAGCCACATCCTCTTCGTCAAAACCGGTGGCTTTTCCGCCTAAGCCTGCCAACCGTGGATTAGAAACCAAGTCGAGGAACGAATACGTGGCTCTTCCACCCAATTGGGCCTTTGAATACTGCGAAACCAATAAAAGCAATCCGATATATAGAAGTTTGCGCATCTGGTAAGAAGATTTAAAAGCCCTCATTTAACGCTCAATTTGCTTGGCTTGTTGCGTCCAATTTACACGCTTTAAATCCATCATCACCAACATAGCTGCAAAACCCCAAACGGGCAGGGCAGCTTTGTCGAGATCGAGGAAATTATTTAAAAAACCATGGGTCCAATAGGTAACCAATCCCAGCATTGCGGCGGTAGCAAAAAACACTTCTTTTGGGTCATGGTTTCGATAAATCACCCGAACCCCGGTTTTCATCATCAGAAAAACCATGAGCACCACAAACATTAGCCCGGGCCAGCCCTGCTCGGCCAATGGTCCAATGTATTCGCTATGGGCGTTGCCTACATCTCCATTGTTGGTTGAAATAATGGTTTTTTCTCTGGGGTTTTGAAATGGCGCGTAAGTAAACTGATATGTACCCGGCCCAAAACCCAACAAAGGCCTTTCGCTAAACATTCTAACCGCGCTCTTCCATCGGTTAATGCGTTCCAAGTTGGAGGCATCAGAAGAAATATTGGCAATACTTTCTACATGTTCGCTTAAGTCGTCGCTAGAATCTTGTTTGTTGGAAGATAATTTTTGAAGAATAGGCCCTTGAAAAAACAACAGAAGTCCTAAAAAAACGGCAAACAAACTCCAAAAACCTAGCTTATTAATGCGCAAAGCCATTAAGGCCCAAACCACAGCCGCCACCACCACGCTTACCCATGCAGCTCGGGTATAACTAAATATAAGGCCAATGGCGATGATGATAAAAATGGAAAACGATAAAGATTTTTTATTGAGGTTTTCGGTTTGAAGAAAAGCAAAGCCAAATGCAACCGGAAAATACAAAGCCAATACGGCTCCGTATGAGGTATGCTCTTTCATAAGAGGATACATACTCATAACCGAGGCTTGCTTGCTAAAACCTTGAAGCGCATGGTTGTAAACCGACCAAATAACCACCACTGCCAAGGGGATTAAATACAACCAGAAAAAGCGTTTAATGCGAGTTTCGTTGGTAAACAATCGGCTCATTACCCAAAACATCACCACCACACTCCACAACCGCACCAGAAAATACTTGAAAGAAACCAACGGCATCTCGCTTGTAAGGGTGGTAAAGGCCATCCAAACCAAATGAAGTATCACCACCAAACTTAAAGGATGCAGCATAAAGCCCTTATCAAATTTCCCTTCTACCAAAAGCTTAAGAAAAAAAATGAGCATAATGCCAAATATGAGGGGCTCGGTTGGAAAGCCAACCGCAATGCCTAGTTCAGGTTCTTCGAGGGTAATGCTAATAGGCGTGAAGAAAATGATGAAATACAGAAGTTTATCGAGTGCAAAAAATGTCATTCCGGCTATGGCCAAGCCAATAGGCAAGAGGGGAGCATAATAAAACTCTCGGGTTATAAGAAAAGTAGCCAGAAGCACATAGGCAATCGAAAGGCCCACCACAATTTTCTTATTGGCTAAAGCCTGCATGGGCTATTGAATATTGGCTCGGCGAATGGTATCGGCTACAATAATGGCAACCAAAGCAAATAAAAACGCACTAAAGGCGGCCCCCAATACAATTAACGACCGTTTAGGGTAGGTTTTCCGTTCAGCCGGTACCGCAGTATTAACTTTAAACGTAACGGGTAGAGTTTCATTCACATCCACCTTGGCCTGATCATAACGGGTTCTTAACCTCACCAATTCGTCTTTTAACAGCCTACTTTCATCGCGAAGGCTTACGTATTGTCCGCCGTATTTGGCCAGGGTATCTAAACGATTTTGAATTTCGCGGGCAGCGTCAGATGTCGCTCCGCCCTTTACAATGGCGGCACCTAATTGCTCACTAAACACCTCGCTTTGTGATTCGTATTCGTGAATGCCTTTTTCGCGCAGTTTAGTAAGTTCTCGGGTCATGCTGTCAATAATGCTCTTCAGCGATAAATATTCTGTTTCTACAATTCTAAGTCCTTGTAAAGCCCTTTCGCGCTGAATGCGGTTTTTTACTTCATTTAACAAATCGCTAATGTCGTTCGCTATAAGGGCCGCTGTGTCCGGATCGGTATCAAGAACCGAAATAACCACCGACATAAACTCAGTTCGCTTAAATTTTACATTGCCTTCATAGGCCTTAAAGAGTTTGGTGTATTTGTACTTAGAGTCGGGATTAATGTCATAATGCCGAAGTAAGTCGTATTTTTCAATTATTCGGTTTCGTATTTCGTCAGAATTTAATATTTGAAGCAAATTTTCAGCCTCCTGCTCATCACCAAACTCCATAACATCTTGTCCGCGCGACGAAAACTGTTGAGGTAAAAGGGCTTTGGAAACCGAATTGGTGGTGGCAGGAAATACCACCACTTCAGAGCGAAACTTAGGCTTAACAAAGTAAGGCGCACTAAAAATAACAGCCAATACTGCAGCGCTCACAGTTACCGCAATCAATACTTTTCGCCATTCATAAAGATAAAGTACAATGTTAGACGAGTCAAAATATGAATCTTCCTTTCTCTTTTTCGACATACAGCTATGATTTTTGGGCGGCGCGCAAAAGTAGGCAATTAAAAGCAGGCCTTTAAGCGAGAAAAAAAGCATTCAATAACACTTGCATTTAATATATGTATGATGTTAATTTGATATCAAATAATACCGCGATGGAAAAACCACTTAAAGCCTCCAATGGCTTTTTACATGTAGCACTCAGCTTGCTTTTATTGGCCGCTATAGCAACAGCCATCGCCTTTAAATGGCCATGGTTTATTCCGGTCGTTTTAGGCTTGGCTTGGATCTTCCACCTACCGGGTTTGGCTATAATTAATCCAAACGACAGTTTGGTGGTTACGCTGTTCGGTACTTACCACGGTACCTTAAGAAACCATGGCTTTTTTTGGCTAAACCCTTTTTATGTGCGGAAGAAAATTTCGCTTAGAGCGCGTAACCTCGACAGCGAAAGGGTAAAGGTGAACGACAAATTGGGTAATCCTATATTAATTAGTGTCATTCTGGTTTGGCGAGTGAAAGAAACCTACAAAGCGGTTTTTGAGGTCGATGATTTTGTGAACTTTGTTCGGGTACAAACCGATGCGGCCGTTAGAAAAATGGCGGGCAGTTACCCTTACGACAATTTCGACGATGCTCAGTCTGAAGTGTGTTTGCGCTCAGGGGTAGAAGAAGTTAACCATGCCCTTGAAGCTGAATTGGACGAACGTTTGGCTATGGCCGGAATAGAAGTTATGGAAGCCAGAATTGGGTATTTGGCTTATGCTGAAGAAATTGCCGGAGCCATGCTCAAACGTCAGCAGGCAACCGCTGTTGTAGCAGCCCGTTTAAAAATTGTGGAAGGGGCTGTGGGTATGGTTGAAACGGCTTTAGAGCAATTGGCGGCCAAAGGTGTGGTTGAACTCGACGGCGATAAAAAGGCCGCTATGGTAAGCAACCTTATGGTGGTTTTGTGTTCCGACCGCGAGGCCAGTCCGGTAATTAACGCAGGTACGCTGCACCAAGGGTAATGGCATGCAGCCAAAAAAGAAAGCGTTCGCGCTTAGACTGGACGAATCTACTCTTGATGCTTTAGAAAAGTGGGCGGCCGATGAATTTCGGTCCGTAAACGGGCAAATAGAGTTTGTGCTTACCGAAGCGCTGCGCAAAAGTGGTCGCTTAAAAAAATCTTCTGGTGAGGTTTAGATTTTAAAGGGTTTTAAAATGAGCAAACATCAAGTAGAATTTCACGAAATACAGCGTTTTAGCCAATGGTTCATTTTTATGCCCTTGGCGGTGATGTTGGCATTTTTTATTCTGGGTTTATTAGTTCAACTTGTAGAAATAGAGGCCTTAAGTTTTTTGAAAACCCAAACCATGCCTTGGTTAATCGGCAGTCTGGTTTTGGCTTTGGTTATGGGGCTTTTTGTCAGTATGCAGCTCGAAACCAAAGCAGATGCCGAAGGTGTAAAGGTTCGATTTAAGCCTTTCCACCGTAACTTCAGGTTCTATGCCTGGCATCAAATGGCAGTTTGCCATGTGCGGAAATACCGGGCCTTGCTTGAATATGGCGGATGGGGTTTAAGGGTGGGTACCCAAGGATGGGCATTTACAACCAAAGGCCGATTTGGATTGCAGCTAAAATTACAAAATGGGGATAGGCTTTTAATTGGAACGCAAAAACCCGATAACCTTGAAAAATTTCTAAGAGAGAAAGGAAAATGGAAAGAATGAGTTACAGGTTTAATTTTCTTTTATGTCCAATTTCATTACCAGGTTTTGCAGTTCGTCTACAGCTTCTTTTGCGGTAAAAGGCAATGAAAATCGCATCAAAACAAAGGTTCCCATTTCAGTGTGTATGGGTTTTACTTGTTGCCGGTTAATCCATACCTGAACAGACGGTAATTGTTCATAGCTCATTTCGATACAAAACTCGAAATGTGGAATTTTTTCTTCTAATTGGGCCGCTGAAAGGGCTTCAACAGCGGCCGTTTTATAAGCATTTACCAATCCGGCACGCCCAAGTTTGGTTCCGCCATAATAACGAACTACTACTAGGGCAATTTCCCAAATATCAGCACTTTGAATAGCGTGAAGAATGGGAGTTCCAGCTGTATGGTTGGGTTCGCCATCGTCATGGGTTCTAAACAATTGGCTTTGTGGAGATAGCCTCCATGCATAGCAGAAATGACTGGCCTGATGATGCTTGATTTTTAAATGCTGAAGGTTGAGATGTAAATCGTTTTCTGAAGCCATTGGAAACGCATAAGCCAAAAACTTACTGCCTTTATCGCGAAAAAGGCCCTCGGAAGGGCCTTTTAAGGTTAAATAAATCAATTTTTGCATCAGTCTTCGCCCGTAATGGGGCTAATCTCGGTACTGTGTTCAACCAGGCATTCTAAAGCTTCCCCGGCAGCTGCAAGTCCAATTTTAATGGTATCCCCATTTTCCAAACGCGAATTGATGATGTGATCGGCTAAGGGATCTTCAATGTATTTCTGAATGGCGCGGTTTAGTGGACGAGCCCCAAACTTTTCGTCAAATCCTTTATCGGCAACAAAAGCTTTGGCTTCGTCGGTAAGCACCAAACTATACCCCAAGGCTTGAATTCGGGCATAGAGTTTTTCAAGTTCAATGTCGATGATTTTACCGATTTCGGCTTTTCCTAAATTCTTAAAGACTACAATATCGTCTATTCGGTTTAAAAATTCGGGAGCGAATGTTTTCTTCAAGGCGTTTTCAATTACCCCTTTGGCCATCTCGTCAACCTGGTCGGTTCGGGCTATGGTTCCAAATCCAACCCCTGTTCCAAAATCTTTTAATTGGCGCGAACCAATATTGGAAGTCATAATAATGATTGTGTTCTTGAAGTCCACTTTTCTGCCCAAACTGTCGGTCATATGGCCGTCGTCTAAGGCTTGTAACAACAAATTGAACACATCAGGATGGGCTTTTTCAATTTCATCGAGCAATACCACCGAGTAAGGCTTTCGTCTCACTTTTTCGGTTAATTGCCCGCCTTCTTCATACCCCACATAGCCTGGAGGTGCACCAACCAGACGAGACACCGCGAATTTTTCCATGTATTCGCTCATGTCTATTCTAATGAGGGCATCTTCAGAATCAAACAACAAACGCGAAAGTTCTTTGGCCAATTGTGTTTTTCCAACCCCGGTTGGACCTAAAAAAATAAACGAACCAATGGGTTTACCTGGGTCTTTGAGGCCGGCGCGGTTGCGCTGAATGGATTTCACAATTTTCAACACGGCTTCATCTTGACCAATAATGCGTTTTTGAAGATCTTCTGCCATTTTGGCCAGTTTACTGCCTTCTGCTTGGGCAATGCGTTGAACGGGAACACCGGTCATCATGGCTACCACTTCGGCCACATTGTCTTCACTTACTATTTCTTTGTTCTTTCGAACTTCAATTTCCCATTCGGCCTGGGCTTTTTCAAGTTCAGTTTCAAGCTTTTTCTCGGCATCGCGCAAACGTGCAGCTTCTTCATAACGCTGGCGTTTTACCACTTGAATTTTTTCCTCCCTAATGTTTTCCAGTTGCTTTTCAATTTCAAGAATTTGCTCGGGCACTTTTATGCTCATAATATGCACCCTCGATCCGGCTTCATCTAAAGCATCAATGGCTTTATCTGGCAAATAACGGTCGGTTAAATATCGATCGGTAAGCTTCACACAGGCCTCTATGGCTTCAGGTGTATACAATACGTTGTGATGGTCTTCGTATTTGTCTTTGATATTTCTTAGAATCTGGATGGTTTCATCAATGCTGGTGGGTTCTACCATCACTTTTTGAAAACGTCTTTCTAAAGCCCCATCCTTTTCTATGTATTGGCGGTATTCATCGAGTGTGGTGGCGCCAATGCACTGAATTTCGCCTCTGGCCAAAGCGGGCTTAAACATATTGCTGGCATCGAGAGATCCGGTAGCCCCGCCTGCACCTACAATAGTATGAAGTTCGTCTATAAACAGAATGATGTCGCTGTTTTTTTCGAGCTCATTCATCAAGGCTTTCATGCGCTCTTCGAATTGCCCCCTGTACTTGGTGCCGGCCACCAATGAAGCTAAATCGAGTGTAACCACCCGTTTGTCGAAAAGAACCCGAGATACTTTTCTTTTAATAATACGCAGTGCCAAACCTTCGGCTATGGCCGATTTACCCACACCCGGTTCGCCAATAAGCAAAGGGTTGTTCTTTTTTCTTCTCGATAAAATTTGTGAAACCCGCTCAATTTCTTTTTCTCGACCCACTACGGGATCCAACTTGCCTTCCTCGGCTAGGCGGGTAAGGTCGCGACCAAAATTGTCTAAAACCGGAGTTTTGGATTTGCTATCGGTTCGTGGACGGGGGTTAAAAGTTCCGCTGCCGCTTTCGCGTTTTTCAAAATCATCATCGTCTTCGTTTCCAAACGATGATTCGGCTTTTGGGCTGATACCAAATTCATCGCTTTGATAATTGCCTTGGAATTCTTTTTTTATGCGCTCGTAATCAATATTATAGTGTTTTAAGAGCCGGGCAACCGGGTCCTCTTCATTGCGCAAAATACACAAGAGCAAATGGGCAGTTCTAATTATCGGACTTTGGAAGAGCTTTGCCTCTAAGAAAGTGGTTTTTAGAGCCTTTTCTGCTTGTTTGGTAAGGGGTAGGTTTTTTTTCTGTGCAGCAGGTGGATTGCCATAATTGGGCGCGCTTAAGTTTTCGAGCTTGTTTCGAAACGACTTTAAATCAACGCTCAGGCGCTCCAACATTTTAACCGCACTGCCCTCGCCTTCGCGAAGCAAGCCGAGCATTAGATGTTCGGTACCTATTACTTCATGTCCCAGCCGCAAAGCTTCTTCTTTGCTGAAGCTGATGACATCTTTTACTCGGGGTGAAAAGTTTTCGTCCATGTGTGGGTATGTCGTGGTAATAGTAATTAATTCTTTAAAACCTAACGCCATATTTGACTAATTGGTTTCAACAAAATTTGAGGATTTTCTGAAAGCAAATCAAAGGTGGCGCGATTTTCACAAACAATTGTGCAAAAAGCATGCGCAATGTGCATGATAAGCTAACCAATGGCAGCCTTTAGGACTTATTTTTGCGCGTTACGCAATTTTTAGAAGGAACCCTTGCGCTTGAACTGACAATATGGCTGAAAACGAAAGAATCATTCCCATTAACATAGAGGATGAAATGAAAACCGCCTACATCGATTATTCGATGTCGGTAATTGTATCGCGCGCTTTGCCCGATGTGCGCGACGGACTCAAACCGGTGCACCGACGGGTGCTGTATGGTATGTACGATATGGGCGTATTAAGCAACCGTCCCTATAAAAAGTCAGCCCGTATTGTTGGGGAAGTTTTGGGTAAGTACCATCCACATGGCGACAGCTCGGTGTACGATACCATGGTGCGTATGGCCCAGGATTGGTCGCTTCGATATCCTCTGGTCGATGGTCAGGGTAACTTTGGTTCTGTTGATGGCGATAGCCCGGCGGCTATGCGATATACCGAGGCGCGTCTTCGCAAAATTGCCGAAGAAATGCTTGGAGATATCGATAAAAACACGGTAGATTTTCAGCTTAATTTCGACGATTCGCTCGAAGAACCTACAGTGCTTCCAACGCGGATACCCAACTTATTGATTAATGGATCGGCGGGTATTGCCGTGGGAATGGCCACCAATATGGCACCTCACAACTTATCGGAATGTATTGATGGCATCGTGGCCTATATAGATGAACGCGACATCAGCATTGCAGAACTGATGAGGTTTATCAAAGCACCCGATTTTCCAACGGGAGGCATTATTTACGGTTACGATGGGGTGAAAGAGGCTCTTGAAACCGGCAGGGGCAGAATAGTGCTGCGAGCCAAAACCAATTTTGAAGAGGTTAAAGGCCGAGACTGTATTATAGTTACCGAAATACCCTATCAGGTTAACAAAGCGGAAATGATTAAAAAAACCGCCGACTTAATCAACGATAAAAGAATTGAAGGCATCGCCGATATAAAAGATGAATCGGACCGAAAAGGCATGAGGGTGGTATACTACCTTAAAAAAGACGCCATTCCTAATATTGTTCTAAACAATCTCTACAAATACACCCAGCTTCAAACTTCGTTTAGCGTTAACAACATTGCCCTGGTTCAGGGTCGCCCTCAAACGCTGAACCTGAAAGACCAAATTGTTCATTTTGTTGAACACCGTCACGAGGTGGTGGTTCGACGTACACAATACGAACTCGATCAGGCCGAAAAACGGGCTCATATCTTAGAGGGTTTGCTTATTGCACTCGACCATCTGGATGCGGTAATAAAACTTATTCGAGAAGCCGATACTCCCGACACAGCCCGTGAAGGCTTAATCCAAAATTTTGGCCTTAGCGAGATTCAAGCCAGAGCCATACTCGATTTGCGTTTACAACGCTTAACAGGTTTAGAGCGGGAGAAAATAAAAGAAGAGTACGCCGAATTGATGAAGCAAATTGCCTACTATAAAGAGGTGCTTTCAAATGAAGGCTTGCGCTATCAAATCATTAAAGACGAATTACTCGAAATAAAAGAAAAGTTTGGCGACGGGCGGAGAACAGAAATCGATTTTGCCGGGGGCGATTTGAGCATAGAGGATATGATTCCAGACGAACAGGTAATTATCACCATTTCGCATGCCGGCTACATCAAAAGAACCCCTCTCAGCGAGTACCGCCGTCAAACCCGAGGGGGCGTAGGACATAAAGGCGCTACCACCCGAGATGAAGACTTTATTGAATACCTCTTTACGGCCAGCAACCACAATTACATTTTGCTCTTCACCGAACAAGGTCGTTGTTTTTGGATGAAGGTATACGAGGTTCCTGAAGGCTCTAAAACCAGCAAGGGAAGAGCAATTCAAAATTTAATAAACATTCCGAGCGACGATAAAATAAAGGCGTTTATAAACATCATAAGCTTTAAAGATGAAGATTATATAAACAGCCACTTTATAACCCTTTGTACACGAAAAGGCATTATTAAAAAAACCACTCTTGAAGCCTACAGCCGGCCTCGCCAAAATGGCATCAATGCCATAACCGTTCGCGATGGCGATACCCTGCTCGAAGCCCGTTTAACTACAGGCACCAGCGAAATTCTGATGGCCGCTTCGAACGGAAAATGCATACGCTTTAACGAATCAAAAGTGCGTCCTATGGGGCGCAACGCATCAGGTGTGCGCGCCATAACTCTAGAGGATGAGAAAGACGAAGTATTAGGCATGATTTGTGTTAACGAAGGAGAATCAGATGTTCTGGTGGTATCCGAAAACGGGTTTGGTAAGCGGTCTTCAATTGACGACTACCGCATTACCAACCGGGGAGGAAAGGGCGTTAAAGCCATGAATGTTACCGATAAAACGGGAGCGCTTATAGCTTTAAAAGATGTAACCGACGACGATGACTTGATGATTATTAACAAATCGGGGGTAATGATAAGAATGGCTGTTAAAGAACTTCGTGTTATGGGTAGAAATACCCAGGGTGTAAAGCTTATTCAATTGAAAGGAAACGATCAAATAGCCAGCATTACCAAAGTTCCTGCTTTTGAAGACGAAATTGCCTTAGGCGAAGGCCATGAAGGCATAGAACCCAATACCGAAAACCCATAATCAAGAAAAACCCAATCCAATGAAAAGGATTTTTTTAATCTGTATGGCCTTTTGCACTTTGGCCATTCAAGCGCAGGAAGGCCCACATATTTCGAGCGCCATTCTCGAATTTGATCGCAATAACGATTTAGTAGCCGCCAAAAAATATATCGACGAAGCCAAGGCCGCTATTGAAGCAAAAGCTGGTCAAGGTGTAAGCGAAAAAAATATGAAGAAGTTTAACTACTACATGGGCGCCATAAATCTTAAAGTGGCCACAAGCAACGATCCAGCCATTGCCAGCCTTAATCCAAACGCTTTGGATGAAGCAGAACTCTATTTGGTGAAAACCATAGAAAGTGAACACGCAAGCGGAAAAAAAACCTATTCAGATAGAGCAACTTACGATATGTACGCCCTGGCAGGAGCCATTTTTCAACGTGGCATTGGCAGAAGTGATGCCGGCGACAATGCAGGGGCTTCTGACGACTTCTTAAAGGTTTTTGAACTTAAAAAAGGCCCTATGTCGCTTGGAGTTGATAAAGTAAATTTTGACACCACAGCCTATTACAACAGCATTATTTTGGCCGAAAGAGCAGCCAATTTAAACGACGAAAACAAGGCCAATCGAAATGAATCCTATTTAAAGAGGGCCATCGACGGCAATAAAGCGCTTTTGGAATGGAACTATAAGGGAATTGCCTGGACAGTTCTTGACATCGAAAAGGGCTCACGTGTTGCCGCAAATAATAAGGTAGAAGCAGATGCTGCTGTTGCAAGTGGTAAATACGCCGATCCGCAAAGCTCGCAACCTGTAACCAAAGAACTGTATAAAGCCTTGATTAGACTGTACCAAAGTGCAGGTGATAATGAAAACTACAAAGCCACTTTGTCTAAAGCCCGTGAAATGTACCCTGAAGATGAAGGCTTGGTGAGAATTGAACTTCAAACCTACTTGGATTCAGGCGACTTTGAAGCAGCTCTTAAAAACCTGGACATCGCCATTGCCCAGGAAGCTGACAATAAGTTGTTTTACTATGTCAAAGCGGTAATTTTACATACCAACATGAACAAACCGGCAGAAGCCATTACAGCTTATGATGCGGCTATAGCTTTAGACCCCAATTACGCAGATGCGCTTTACATGAAAGGACTGCTATATATCAACAGCGCGAATGCCATCATAGAAAAAATGAATGCCTTGCCGCTCAATGCCACCAAACAATACGAGGCCATGAAAAAGGAACAAAACGCAGAATTTGAAAAAGCACTGCCTTTGTTTGAAAAGGCCCAAAGCCTTAATCCAACCGACGAAAGCACTTTAAAAGCATTGAAAGAGGTTTACTATCGCCTTGGTAACTATGCTAAGAGCAAAGAAATGGAAACGCTTATTCAGGCAATTCCCGCCAAATAGAATTTAATTTCAAATAAAAATATCCGTTTGGGCTTGTCCTAAACGGATTTTTTTTTAGCATCCGAGTGAAGCGTTTAGAGCTTTGGGGAACTGCAAATACCCTTGAAATTCAAGCAAGCCTTCATACTATCTTTGCGCGCAATCTTTAAGGTTGCACTATGTCTCTTTACACAGGCCCAATTGTAGGCGAAGGCCTTACCTACGACGATGTTTTATTGATTCCGCATTTTTCGGATGTGCTTCCTCGAGAAGTAGATATCGCGTCAAAATTCTCAAGAAATATTCAGCTCAAAGCACCAATTGTGAGTGCGGCTATGGACACTGTAACCGAATCGGCTATGGCCATAGCCATTGCTCAGGATGGTGGCATTGGGGTTCTTCATAAAAACATGAGTATTGAACGTCAGGCTATTGAAGTGCGAAAAGTGAAAAGGGCCGAAAGTGGGATGATAATAGATCCAGTTACACTTTCAAAAGATGCCTATATCCGCGACGCTCAAAAAATGATGGCCGAGTACAAAATTGGAGGTATTCCAATTGTTGATGAAAACGGTAAATTAATTGGCATCATCACAAACCGTGATTTGCGCTTCGAAAAGAATGAGAACCGCCGCATCGAGGAAGTAATGACGCGCGAAAATTTGGTTACAACCCACGAGCACACCTCTATGGATGAGGCCGAAGTTATTCTTCAAAAACACAAAATAGAGAAATTGCCCGTGGTGAAGTCAGACCGAACTTTGGTTGGATTGATTACTTACCGCGACATTAGCAAATTAAAAATTAAACCCAATGCCAACAAAGACCAATTTGGGCGTTTGAGGGTGGCAGCCGCAGTAGGCGTTACAGGCGATTTATTGGAAAGGGTTTCTGCATTGGTTGAATCTAATGTAGATGCGGTAATTATTGACACCGCACATGGCCACTCAAAAGGGGTTGGCGATGCCCTTAAAATGGTTAAATCTCGCTTCCCTGAACTTGATGTTATTGTTGGAAATGTTGCCACAGAAGAAGCCGCTCGGTTTTTGGTAAGTGCAGGCGCCGATGGGGTAAAAGTGGGAATAGGGCCGGGGTCTATTTGCACCACCCGCGTGGTGGCCGGGGTAGGAGTGCCTCAGTTTACAGCTGTGCTCGAAGCTGCCAAAGGTTTAAAAGGCACCGATGTGCCTCTAATCGCCGATGGGGGTATTCGTTACACTGGCGATATTGTTAAAGCATTGGCTGCAGGAGCAAGCAGTGTAATGCTGGGTTCTTTATTGGCCGGTACCAAAGAAACACCGGGTGATACCATTATTTACGAAGGCCGGAAATACAAAACCTACAGGGGAATGGGCTCTATAGAAGCCATGCAACAAGGAAGCAAAGACCGCTATTTTCAGGATGTAGAAGAAGATATTAAAAAGCTGGTACCTGAAGGTATCGTAGGTCGTGTACCATATAAGGGCGAGGTATCTGAAGTAATGTATCAGTTCATAGGCGGTTTGCGAGCCGGAATGGGGTATTTGGGTTCTAGGAACATAGAAGTGCTTCAAGCCCATGCCAAATTTATTCGCATAACCACAGCAGGTGTACACGAAAGTCACCCGCACGATGTAACCATCACTTCCGAGGCACCAAACTACAGCCGATAATTCTTAACCGAACTCTATTTTTCAATCGCTATTTTTGGCCAACATAATAAAAGGTCAAAAGCAGTATGAAGTTCAATTTTCTCAACCCCTTAGCCCTAGCTTTGGTTCTTGGCTTTGGAGCACAATCTCAGGTTCTTTTTTCTTTAGATGGTAGAGAAGACGTTAGTGCCGCCGAGTTTGAGGCCGTTTACAACAAAAATCGGGACATTGGTGAACAAATTGACCCCAAAACCCCGGGTGAATACCTTGAGCTTTATATAAACTTTAAGCTAAAAGTTCTTGAAGCCAAGGATTTAAATATGCATTACAGGCCAGAGTTTCTCGATGAATTTTATGGTTACCGCGACCAATTGGCCAAACCCTACTTAACAGATAAATCGGCAGAGGAATCGCTCATTCAAGAGGCGCTACATCGAATGCAATTCGATGTGAAAGCGAGTCACATCATGATTGGAACAAAATCGCAAGATCCTAAAGACACCCTGGAAGCCTATTTGAAACTCGAAAACGTTAGGGAACTTATAGTGACCGGAAAAAAGTCATTCGAAGAAATGGCTACTGAGTATTCGGAAGACAGTTATTCGGCTGCAAAAAAAGGTTCTTTAGGTTATTTCACAGCTTTTGGAATGGTTTATCCTTTCGAAAGCGCTGCTTATGCTTTAAAACTGGGCGAAATTTCTCCGATTGTTAGAACGCAGTTCGGTTACCACATTATTCGTCTCGACGACAAGCGTCCTGCTAGAGGACGTTTAAAAGCTGCACACATTATGCTTATAAGCAACGATGCGAGTACCCAACAACAGAAAGCCGATGCAGAAATTCGAATAAAAGAAATCCACCAAAGGCTAAAATCAGGCGAAAGTGATTTCAATACCTTGGTAAAACAATTTTCTGAAGACAAAAGCAGCGTAAGTAAAAATGGAGAATTGGCTGAATTTGGGATGAATGAAATGGTGGAAGAATTTGAAAATGCTGCTTTTGCATTACAAAATCCCGGCGATTATAGCGAGCCTATTAAAACCTCTTTTGGATGGCATATTGTAAAGCTTATCGAGAAGAAGCCCGATCTGAGCAGTGATGAGAAATTGAATATAGTAAAAAGAAAAATTCAACGCGATCAAAGAGGTCAAATTTCCCAAGAGAATTTTATAGTTAAATTGAAGAAAGAGTATAATTACAAGGAAGTGCCAAAGGCTATTAGCCGTTTGGTTAAATTAATTCCGGAAGACGCTAAAAAAGGCAATTGGGAGGCACCCGAATCACTTCTGCGTGATGAAACCGTTTTGGCCACCTTTGGCGATGCTCAAATAGAGACGCGGCATTTGGTTGATTTCATAGAAATGAGCAATGGGCAGGCATCCGAAAATTATCCGATGAACCAATTTGTTCGCGATTATCTTAATGCGCATGCTGATGAACGGCTACTTATTCATGAACGCAATAATCTGGAGAACAAATACCCTGAGTACAAATTGCTTCTTAATGAATACCGCGATGGTATTTTGTTATTTGATTTAACTCAGCAGAAAGTGTGGGATAAAAGCTTGAAAGATACTGTGGGCCTTGAGAGCTTTTTCGAACAAAATCGCGATAAGTACCGTTGGCAAAAGCGCTTCCGTTATGTGCTTTACAATGCTCAGGATGCAAAAACTGCTAAGAAAGCATTTAAAGCTGCACGTAAGGGAATGGACAGGGAAGAGCTTGTGAAAAAATTAAACGAAAAAAGCAGTTTAGCACTTCAGGTATCCGATGCCTTCACCGAAACTCCAGAAACATGGATGAATAATGTGAGTGCTGTTGGGCTTACCGAGGTGCATGAAGTAAATGGACGTTATGTTTTTGCAGATCTCAAAGAAATAGTGCAAGAGGGCCCTAAAGAAATGGAGGAATGCAAAGGATTGGTAGTTTCAGATTATCAGCAGTTTCTCGAAAAGGAATGGTTAAGAGAACTCAGAACAAAATATGCTGTTCGAGTTGATGAGCTGGTTAAAGCCGACTTGTTTAACAAACTGAATCCTTGAAACTACGCCTAAGTCTGCCATTATTGGCAGTTTTTGTGTTTCTATGCCTTTCATGTGATCGATTGCGGTGGTCTTCAGATGAGGAACGAATAGCTGTTGCACGGGTTGGAAAAGCGTATTTGTACTTAGATGAACTGTCGAGCATGTTGCCCGATAATTTGGAACCCGATGATAGCTTGTTGAAAGCAAAGCTTATTATCGAAAACTGGGCACGAAATCAGGTGATTTTGCAAAAAGCGGAATATAACCTCAATACTGAACTCGATGATCTCGACAAATTGGTTCGTGACTACCGAAACGATTTGATAAAATTCAAGTATCAACAAGCCATGGTTCGGAAACAACTGGATACCGTGGTTACTTCTGATCAAATTTCTAAGTATTTAAGCGCAAATAGCCAAAATTTCGTTTTAAAGGAAAATATACTGCAAACGTCTTTTGTTGTATTTTCGAAAGAAACACCCAAATTACAAGAAGCAAAGAAATGGTGGAGATCAAGCAAAGATTCAGACAAGAATAAATTTAAACTTTTTGTAACCCAATATGCTGAGGTAAACAATATGTTAGATACCACTTGGCGAAGCTTCAACGAATTAGAGACTTTAGTGCCAATTCAGTCATATAATCAACAAGATTTTTTACGACAAAACCGTTATGTAGAGGTAGAAGATGAAAAAAAAGTGTATTGGCTCGAAATTCGGGACTATAAAATTAAAGATGCCATGCCTCCTTTAATTTATGTTGAGAGTACCATAAGAAGCATAATAATTAACCAAAGAAAATTGGCCATTTTAGACAAACTCGAAAAAGAACTTTTTGAAGAGGCAGTACAAAATAATGAATATGAAGTTTTTGAAAGAGATTAAAAATCTGAGTTGGATTTTTGCAATCCTAACGCTGACCCCGGTTTTTTCACAGCCTATCCCTGTAGATGGCATTGCCATTCTTATTGGTCAAAACATGATTTTAAAATCAGATTGGGATATCCAGTTCCAAACTGCTCAGCAGCAAGCAGCAAGTATGGGATTTGTGCCCACAAAGTGTGCGGTTTTGGAAGAGCTAATGCTTGAAAAATTGCTTATTAATCAAGCGGAAATCGATTCTGTAGTTGCAAGTTCAGACGAAGTTGAGGCCACTATGGACCGAAGAATAGAAATGCTTACCCAACAAATTGGTTCTCAAAGAAAATTGGAAGAATACTATAAGAAGTCCATAGTTGAAATTAAAGAAGAAATGCGTTCCTTGGTTAGAAATCAGTTAGTAGCACAAAAAATGCAAGGTACCATTACAGATGGATTGGAAATAACCCCTTCAGAAGTTCGAGATTACTACAAACGAATACCTAAAGACAGTTTGCCATTAATTGGTACCGAACTGGAAATAGCACAAATTGTACTCTACCCCAAAGTGAGGCCAGAATCTGCTCAGGAAACCATCGATCGATTAAATCAATTAAGAGAAAGAATTGCAGCAGGCAGTAATTTCTCAACTTTGGCCGTTCTTTACAGCGAAGACCCCGGCTCGGCCAAAAACGGTGGAGAGTATAAAGGAATTCGTAGAGGGCAATTTGTAAAGGAATTTGAAGCAGTGGCTTTCAATCTAAAAAAAGGTCAAGTTTCCGAACCCGTTAAAACAGAATTCGGTTACCATATTATACAGTTAATAGAAAAAAGAGGTGAAGAGCTCGATTTAAAACACATTTTAATTAAACCGAAAATTTCTGATGACGATTTGAATAAAGTCCGTTTGAAGATGGATAGCATTAGAATGTTGGTTTTGAGTGGAGTGAAAACCTTTGAACAGCTGGCATTTGAGTTGTCGGAGGATGAGTCTACTCGTTTTAACTCGGGATTGATGATGAATCCGAATAGTGGAGACTCTAAATGGGAGGTGAATCAAATGGATAAAAGTCTTTTTCTTGGAGTAGATGGTTTAGACGCCGGTCAGATTTCTGAACCTTTTTTATTGAGAAGTGGAGATGGAAAAGAAGGATTTAGAATGGTGAAAGTGCTTTCTAAAACAGAACCGCACAGAGCCAATTTACGAGACGATTACACAAGGATTCAAGGCATGGCCATGGGAGAAAAAAGACAGGAGACCATGAGCAAGTGGATTAAAGAAAAATTAGAAGGAACTTCAGTGAGAATTAATGTAAATTGGGTGGAATGCGATTTTAAGTACGATTGGCAAAAAAACGAAAAAGATGAACGAAGGAAATGATGATGTAAAGGCCATCGAGCAACTGCAAGCTAAATACGCCCAATTAAAGCGCGAAATAGCAAAGGTGATTGTTGGCCAGGAAGAAGTTGTAGATCAGTTATTAATCAGTATTTTATGTAGGAGTCACAGCTTATTGGTGGGGGTTCCGGGATTGGCAAAAACTCTATTGGTTAATACCTTGGCCAAAAGCTTAGGCCTAAGTTTTAGCCGTATTCAGTTTACACCAGATTTAATGCCCTCCGATATTGTGGGCTCGGAAATACTTGACGAAAGCAGGCGATTTAAATTTATACAAGGCCCAATATTCGCCAACATTGTTTTGGCAGATGAAATAAACAGAACACCGCCTAAAACACAAAGTGCCCTTTTAGAAGCTATGCAAGAGCGTTCGGCAACTTCAGGTGGGCATTCGTATAAAATGCCTGAACCTTTTTTTGTTTTGGCCACCCAAAACCCAATAGAACAGGAGGGAACCTACCCATTGCCCGAGGCTCAGCTCGATAGATTTATGTTCAATATTTTCGTAGACTATCCAAGCTTTGAAGAAGAGGTGCTTATTGTAAAAGGTACAACAGGCGGTCAGTCCAACGAACTGGAAGCCGTTTTACATGGAAGTGAAATTCTGTTTTTTCAGAGTCTTGTTCGCAAAATACCAGTAACCGATCAGGTTACCAGGTACGCGGTTCGGATTGCGGCTTTGTCTCGACCAAATACCAAAAATACACCTGAATGGGTAAGCAAGTATTTGGCATGGGGAGCAGGTCCTAGAGCCAGTCAATTTCTTATTTTAGGGGCCAAGGCGCTTGCAGCCGTTAAAGGCAAATTTTCTCCTGGGGCCCAAGAGGTACAAGAAGTGGCACTGCCCATTTTAAGGCATCGATTGGTTAGGAATTATCAGGCAGAGGCTGAGGGCATTACAATAGAAACCATTGTTGGGCGGTTATTAAAAGAAGCAGTTATATAGGGCGGTTTTTATTCTGGCTTATTCGCTTAATTCTGGTGTAATTTGATTGCGAAAGACCAATTGACCGTTGAAGACATCTATAAGGATGACGGCTTCTGGGGCTATAGTACCGGCCAGTATTTCTTTACTCAATTTATTCACCAGCTCCTTCTGTATTACCCTTTTTAAAGGTCTGGCTCCAAATTGTGGATCAAATCCGGCTTGCGCAATAAGTGAAATGGCTTCCTCTGTAGCTTCCGTTGTTATATCTTGTTTGGTGAGAAGTTTTTTCAAAAGGTTTAATTGAAGACGCACTATTTGCTTTACTTCGTCTTCATTTAATGGGGTAAATACAATAGTTTCATCAATTCTATTAAGGAATTCAGGCCTTATGGTCTTTCTCAATAGTTGATTTAGTTCTGATTTGACATTTTCCATTACAGTATTTCTATCGCCTCGAAATGAACCGTCAAATCTTTCTTGAAGCAAAGCAGAGCCTAAATTTGAGGTCATTATAATTAGTGTATTTTTGAAATTGGCTATTCTTCCTTTGTTATCGGTTAAACGGCCGTCGTCGAGAACTTGAAGTAAAATGTTGAACACATCGGGATGGGCTTTTTCAATTTCGTCGAGCAAAACTATAGAATAGGGTTTACGTCTAACGGCTTCAGTAAGTTGTCCGCCTTCTTGATAACCCACATAACCCGGAGGCGCGCCTACTAGTCTGCTAACGCTGTGTCGTTCTTGATATTCACTCATATCAATCCGAGTTAAAGCCTGCTCGTCGTTAAACATATAATCTGCTAATGCCTTGGCAAGTTCTGTTTTACCCACACCAGTTGTTCCAAGAAAAATAAATGAACCAATTGGACGTTTTTCATCGCTAAGGCCGGCTCTGCTTCTTCGTATAGCATCCGAAACAGCTGCTATGGCCTCTTGCTGGCCAACAATGCGTTTGTGCAGTTCATCTTCCATTTTTAGCAGTTTTTCACGCTCGCTTTGAAGCATTTTGCTAAGAGGAATTCCGGTCCATTTCGATACAACTTCGGCTATGTCTTCACTATTAACTTCTTCTTTGATTAAGTGGTTTTGGCTTTGAATGTCTTTCAGCTCAGCTTCAGACCTTTCCAAATCGTCCATAACTTCTTCCATTCTCCCATAGCGAATTTCGGCGACTTTACCATAATCGCCTTCTCTTTCAGCTCTTTCTGCCTCGAAACGCAGGTTTTCTATCCGTTCCTTAGCGTTTTGAATTCGCTCGACTACCGATTTTTCATTTTGCCACTTTGCCATTAGGGCATTTCGTTCTTCTTGTAGATTGGCTAGTTCTTCTCTCAGTACAGCCAGTTTTTTAGGATCGTTTTCTCGTTTGATGGCCTCAATTTCAATTTCAAGTTGCATCACCTTTCGGTCGAGAATATCAATTTCTTCTGGCTTCGAATTAATTTCCATCCGCATTTTCGCAGCAGCTTCATCAATCAAATCAATGGCCTTATCCGGAAGAAATCTGTCAGTTATATAACGTTGCGAAAGTTCTACCGCACTAATGATGGCTTGGTCTTTAATGCGCACTTTATGATGGCTTTCATACTTTTCTTTTATGCCCCTTAGAATTGAAATGGCCGATTCGGTATCGGGTTCATCAACCAAAACCTTCTGAAATCGGCGTTCTAGAGCCTTATCTTTTTCAAAATACTTCTGATATTCGTTTAAAGTGGTGGCTCCAATGGCTCTTAATTCGCCACGTGCCAGAGCCGGTTTTAAAATGTTGGCCGCGTCCATGGCCCCTTCTCCGGCACCCGCACCAACAAGTGTATGAATTTCATCTATAAACAATACAATTTTGCCATTAGATGCGGTAACTTCTTTAACAACAGATTTTAGCCTTTCTTCAAATTCACCTTTGTATTTGGCTCCAGCAATAAGAGCGCCTAAATCCAACGAATAAATTAATTTGTCTTGTAAATTTTCAGGGATATCACCTCTAATTACTCGATGGGCTAAACCTTCGGCAATCGCCGTTTTACCTACACCGGGCTCGCCAATTAGTATGGGGTTGTTTTTGGTTCTTCTGGTAAGAATTTGCAATACGCGGCGTATTTCTTCATCACGTCCAATTACTGGGTCAAGTTTACCGGCCTTTGCTAATTGTATAAGATTTTTGGCGTATTTATTTAAAGCATTGTAATTATCTTCTGCATTTGATGAGTGTACTGTCTCGCCTTTTCTCAAATCGTAGACGGCTTTTTTCAGGTTTTCAGCATTTATGCCTCCATCTTTGAGCATTTGCGATACTTGCCCATTGGTTTGCATGAAAGCCATCAAAATCGCTTCAAGGGTAATATACTCATCGCCAATTTCGCTCGCTGTTTTCTCGGCCTTTGCTAAGATTCGAGCGGTTTCTTGCGACAAATGTTGTTGCCCTCCTAAAACTTTTGGAAAACTCTGAATTTGTTTTTCCAGAACATCTTCTAATCGAATGGCATTAAATTGTAATTTATTGAATAAAAACGGCAGAACATTTTTATCGACTTTTAACATGGCCAGAAGCAAATGTGCAGGATCGAGGCTTTGATGATCGTTTGCCAAAGCAATTTGTTGTGCCTCTTGAAGGGCTTCCTGTACTTTAATGGTGTATTTGTCAAGATTCATAACAAGTTTTTTAAAATCTAATCAAATGCAATTCCGTTTGCTAAATTGGCAGGGATTGATATGATTATCGGACAATATGACATAAAAAAGCCGCTTCAAATTGAAGCGGCTTGTGGTAGAATGAAATGGAGAGTTTACTGAATAATTAACTTCCTTAGTATTTGGTAGTTATCCATTTCGAGACCAACTACATAGAATCCACTTTTAAATGATGCAGTTGGAATGCTCAAGGTATGGGCTCCATTGTCGTAACGCTGAGATTGCGTGTAAATTACCTTGCCCAACATATCGTAAACTCTAACAGCGACCTCAGAGGGCTGTAAGAGATTGAAATCCACTTGAGTGTAGTTGGAAGCAGGGTTAGGGTAAAGGTCGCCAACTTCAGCTAAACCTTGAATGCCTTCATCAAGCCCGATAAAGTATTGTAATTGATCGCTAGAAAGTTTGAAACAGAAGTCGTCTATCGCCCAACCTTCGAATTCGTAATTGTTGTCGCTGCCAAATCTATATCTGAAAATAGCAGGGCCATCATAAGGAATCTCAAAAACCAAAGAAGCCGGAACCCAGCCATTAGATCTGTTTGTCCATCCTGGTCGGATAACATCTAAACTGGTCACGAAATGGGTGTTAAACCATCCACCTTGCACGTTTCCTACACTTTTCCAGCTCAATCCACCATCTGTAGAAATATCTACAGTACCGCCGTCATGGAACCGCTCCGTGTAGTAATTATGCATGAATTCCATTTTATAGCGCTTATTGCTTTCAAGTTGGAAAACCGGGGTAAAGAGGGCAGAGGAGTCGCGGTTTCTATAATTGCCGCTTAAATTCGTCATCCAGGCGTTATTCCCGCTAAAGGCACTGGAAATTTGAGCTTGCGTTGGGGTACCTTTTTGCCAAAAGTTTAACCCATCGGCATAAGTAGCATAATTCAAAGCCAGCCAATCGGTTTGCGCGGGGTCTTCAAAATTATTACAATAGCCAGTGGAATCAATATTGGAGATTACGTCCAAAATAACCACGTTCAAACATAAAGAATCGTCTGGTCTGAAGTCGTCACGGCTGCGGCCATTTGGTTGACTGGTATACATACATACATTGTAATTACCACTTTGTGCATTTAACCACGGAGCCTGAATGGTGTCCCATCTTGATCGTCCTCTCGCCAGAGGTGGGCTGAATATCAACTTTTGCGTTCCAAGCAAGGTGTTGTTAATCCAAACGGTGAAATTGCAGCTATCAAGAGGACGTGCGCCTGTATTCTGCGTACGAACTATGAGTTGATTGTTACCAGGGAAAGGCAAATTGGCAACAGTTCTTACGTCTACCGGTGCAGCTGAATATTGGGGTGGAACATAAATTTCAAAATCATCGATTTCCCAACCAGTGCCATTGGCTGAAGCATTAGAACTGCTAATAAAGCGCATGGCCAAAGGGGAAGAATTGTTATTTTGAAACGCCAACGGATAAGAAGATAGCACCCATCCTCCAGAATTACCTGCAAACCCGGGACCATTATTGAACGATGGAATTTGGGCTGCCCCTAAACTAGAATTGGCATACCAATTTGGATATGAAGGCAAAGGCACAGCGTCTCCAAGAGGATTCCATTGTCCGAGCGCAAAGAACTCCACCCTTCCACCATCGCCTGCGCCAAAATCAAAACGATGCCAGAACCGAATTTCTGCTCCCATTATACTATCGAAGCCAATAAATCGTGGCATTCTCAGAGCCTCACTGCTGGTTTCGCGGTAAAGTCCTGTGTTGGAAGGATTGGTTTTCCATGATTTGGTTCCTGAATGTGCGCCTGCGCCATCTTTCTTACCCCATAAACGATAGGTCTTACCAGTTCCCACATTGCCCATTATTGAAAAACCATATTCATCGTCTACGCAACTTTCAAAATCGCTACTAAATGGTATTTGAATGTCAATCAAACCGGTAGTTCTGGTGCAAAATTGGTTGTTAAAGGCATTGTTATCGGCTGCAATGTTCGTACTAACGCAAATATCCATTGAACCTTGGATGTAAACCGGGGAAGCAGGTAGAGTGAAATTCGCACTTGCTCCCGGTGCCAGTGTTCCTGTCCATGTATGGTTAATAGTGGTACTGGCGCCTCCACATACAGGCGTTACAGTAACAGTTAAGGGAATACTTGTTAAAGACTGACTTCCGTAGTTTTGAAGAACTACCTGTGGCCCGGTTCCTGCCGGAATTGTAACGGCTGTTCCTGGCTGATTGATGCCTATAATACCAGCGTCTTGTGCGCCCTGATTATAAATCTGTATCTTGTCAATTGCGATATCTGAGGCAGCTCCAGAACCGGTTTTTTGTGCAACGATGCGCAGCTGAACAACTTGGTTGGCATAGGCGCTTAAATCTATGTGGCGCAAAGCCCAACGAGAAAACTCATCGGTTTGAAAGGTATTGGTGGGTATAACCGAACCCCCAACAGAAGTAAAGCTGTTGCTGTTTTCGGGTTTTACCTGCAATACAAGTGCTCCGGCATCGGCCCCGTAAAAATGGTACAAGAAGTTAACAAATGGGTTGTTCAACGTCGACATATCGACACAGCGGCTGAGCAATACCGCGCTAGCTGGAGCAGTGCCATAATTGCCCTCAGTGTACAAATAATTATTACTTTGATAGCCTCCAAAGGGACCGGTATTATTCGTCGGTGTTAAACCGGCGCCAACAAACCAGCTGTAATTGTCTGCAGTATTCGGAGGGGTTATGCTCCAATCAGATGTTCCAGTATTTCCAGGGTTGTTAAAGGTGAAATTACCTGCTTGTGCCGTAGGACCGTCAAAATCCAAGATATATGGAAATCCACCAATAGGCTGGTCATGTACTATGGTTCTTGGACCAATTTGGTTATTTGTTGGATCAGAATCATTAGGAGCTTCTGAAAATACTCGAATGGTATGAGAAATATATGCACTTAAATTGGCCTTTGGACCAAAAGTGAAGGTGGTAGTGCCACCACTAATCAAGTTGGTTGGAATGGTGTCTCTGAAAATCACTCCATTTAATTCGAAGGCTACAGGTATGTTACTTATTGGCAAGCAACCTAGATTCTTAACCTGAATAACCACATCTTCAGCATTGCTATAGGTACAAAATCCATTTTGAGGCGCTGTGAAGGCAGTCATTTCGAGATTTACTGGATCAGGCTGATAAATACGCAAATCGTCTATCGCCATATTGCCATTTACACCCACCCGCGTTCCAACAAATCTTAATCTAATAATTTGTCCTATGTAAGGAGTTAAATCTAAAAATGCTTTGGTCCAAGGCGCATTTTGTGTTGTTTGGGTTTGCCCTGCTATTTGTAAAACACCTGTCTTATAATGGCCAATTGCATTGCCTTGTGAGGTGTCAATATCAACCCTTAAATTACCCATGGCATTACCAAACTTGTGATAAAAGAATTCGAGTGCAACACAACCACTTATATTTCTCAAATCAACACATGGCGTAATAAGCTGACTGTTAACCCCAGTTTGGGCAGTTGCTAAATAAATGAACTTTCCGGTTCCTGAGGTATTATCGCCACTCGGTCCTGTATTTGTATTAGGAGGTGTGCCTTGACGAATACTCCAACCAAAACCGCTGCTTGCTGTAGAAGGAGATATTTCCCAGTTACTTACGGGGAAAACAGGGAAAGTACCTCGGTGTGCAGTTCCTGTATTATCAGGCCCGGTACCTGCTATAAAAATAGAGCTTTCAAAGTTTTCTGTCCACGGGAAATTTTGAATTACCGTTGGCGATGTTCCGCAAGCAGCTGTTCCACATTTTGTTGGCCAAGCAGGAACCGTCCAAAAAGTGTAGTAAGTGCCTGTGGCTTGAGGCATTCTTCTTTGGTTATTTACACATGAGGCGTCTGTAACAACAACGTAGTAATCGACCGTATCGCCTAAAGCTAGTGTGCCAGCTGGAAACTGAAATTCTCTTCGAGCTGCAGGAACACCAACGGTCATCGGTGCAGAAATAAATGCACCGCCATTAATGCTGTAATGAATTACAGCCGATTGAATACCACTGGGGTCGGTGGCATTTAATCCAACTTTTGGAGTTAAATTAAGAACTGGACCCTGTGGGTGATTGTCATAACAGGGTACCGGAGGTGGAGTTAAAGTAAAGGTGACGTTAGGAGGAAATACTTCACAGGGTGCCACAACCACTTCAACATCATCTACATACCAACCATCAAATTGATTCCAATTGGCAGAAGGCAGTATATTTCCTTGTATGCTTTTATAAACAAAGCGCAGTTTACATTGGGCCGAACCGCCACCGGTTCCTAAGATCGAAGAAACATTAAACTCTTCTTTAACCCATTGCGCATTAGTCGCATTTAGAGGAGCCGTATTGGTTCCCCAAAGCGCCCCATTGGTTGGGTAAGATGTTATGTTGAAATAACCTAGAGTAGGAAATGTGGTAGAAGTGCCCGAATAGTGCGTGCTTCCTAATCTGGTCCAAGTCGTGCCATTGTTATTGGATGCGAAAATTTCAGCTCGCATGGAACCAAACAATAAGGCTTTGTGAAAAAAGCTTACCAAAACGAAAGCATTTCCTACTGTGCTAAAGGTTGGTGTTTCGTAAATTACTGTATCGCTGCTTAATGGAGTTTCTACATGGTAAGACATCGGCGCCGAGACGCTAGTGGCATTGGTATCGTTCCAAGCCCAAAAACCAGCCGGCACAGGAGTTGCCGCTGCGGTTGTTGACCCTCCGCGGCTTGTGGTATTTCCGCCAATGGCAGGTCCATCAAATTTTTCGGTAAAGGCAACCGTTTGCGCCTGTAATTGAAATATCAGACCAATTGATACTGATGCAGCAAGTAAAATCTTCTTCATAGATTTGGTGTTTCCAAGGTACACGTGGAGAAACAAATATAACAGAATTGCTTTGGCTAGTTCAAAGCAATTTTTAATGACTTAACCCAAGGCCTTATCCAATTATTTAACGCGTAATTCTAAGCATTTCTTACCTTCCAGGTAGCCTTCTAATAAATCATTTGGGTGTACCTGTCCTACTCCCGAAGGAGTACCGGTAAAAATTATATCTCCAATTTTAAGCGTAAAATACTTCGAAACTTCTTCAATAATTCTATCAATACTGTACAGCATAAGTGAAGTTACACCTTGTTGAACCACCAGACCATTGATGCGTAATTCAAAATTCAGGTTGTTGATGTTATTGTATTGATTTTTGCTTGTCCAAGCGCCAATTACAGCGCTTCCATCGAAAGCTTTGGATTTTTCCCAAGGCAATCCTTTCTTTTTAAGATCATCTTGTAAGTCTCTGGCAGTAAAATCAATGCCTAAACCAATCTCATTGTAATATTTGTGGGCAAACTTTTGTTGAATATTCTTTCCCAAACGATCGATACGAACAATTAATTCCAATTCGTAATGAATATTCTGACTGAAATCTGGTAAAAAGAATGGATTACCACTTACTAAAATGGCACTATCGGGCTTAATAAACACCACTGGTTCGGCAGGTTGTTCATTCTTCAACTCTTCAGTATGCGCGGCGTAATTTCGTCCTATGCAAATAATTTTCATTTTTTAAATGCGTTTTCTAGTTTCAAACGAATTAAAACCCGTTTTGTGTAGAGTGGAAAGTCGGCATTTTGAATCCAATTAAAATAACCTGGATCTGAATTTAATACGCCTTGAACTTCAGCGCCTTTATATTTCCCAAAACTAAAAATGGCTTTTCCCGCGTCGTTTAAACGTATGTAACCGGCAAAATCTAGAGCATTGCCTCTATTCGAAATTTTGCTCATTAGTTCGATTCCTAAAGGCAATTTTTCGTTTTCTGCAAGAGCCTCGAATTCTTTGGAATACCGCAATAGTTGGGCTTCAAAAACTTCAAGAGTGGCCTCAGCATCGGCAACAGCTGAATGGGCATCTTCCAATTCTTTTCCACAGTAAAATTTCACAGCCGCTGTTAAAGTTCGGGGTTCCATTTTGTGAAAAATGTTTTGAACATCCACCGCCATCCTTTTTTCCATATTAAATTCAACTCCTGCTCGCTCAAATTCTTCAGCCAAAACCGGAATATCGAATTTGTTCGAGTTAAAACCGGCTAAATCGCTATCTCCCATGAAAGCATGAATTTCTTTGGCTTTCTCTTTAAAAGTGGGGGCTTGTGCTACCATTTCATCGGTTATTCCATGTACATCAGAGGCTTCTTTTGGAATGGGGATGGTTGGGTTAAGCAGCCAGCGCTTTCTTAAGATGTCGCCATTCTGGAGTTTCTTTAAAGCGCCTACTTCCACAATTCGGTCGTTCACTACATCGGTGCCAGTGGTTTCGAGGTCGAAGAAGCAAATAGGGCGTTTGAGTTTTAAATTCATAAATGAAAAAGGGAGGAAGCCCTCCCTGTTTAAGTTAAATCTCCCTATTTGGGTCGAATGCTTCTAAATAATCGGCTACGCGGCGTACAAAACTGCCTCCAAGTGCGCCGTCAACTACCCTATGATCGTATGAATGAGACAAAAACATTTTTTGCCTAATACCTATGAAGTCTCCTTCAGGCGTTTCGATAACAGCGGGTTTTTTAATAATAGCTCCGGCCGCCATAATGGCAACTTGGGGTTGGTTAATTATTGGCGTACCAAGAACATTACCAAAGGTACCAACATTAGTTAATGTATAAGTTCCACCTTGTATTTCTTCTGGTTTTAATTGGTTGTTTCGCGCTCTTCCAGCTAAATCGTTTACAGCTTTGGTAAGGCCCAGTAGATTGAGTCGATCGGCGTTTTTAATAACCGGGACTATAAGATTTCCACTTGGTAAAGCCGCAGCCATTCCAATATTGATGTCTCCTTTTTTTATTATTTTATAATCGGCTGTAACCGAAATGTTAATCATTGGAAAATCTTTAATGGCCTTTACTATGGCTTCAATAAATATTGGAGTAAAAGTTATTTTTTCTTTTTCTCGTTTATAAAAACTGTCCTTAATCTTATCGCGCCAGCGTACCATATTGGTTACATCTACCTCCACAAATGAAGTAACATGAGGACTATTGGATTTTGACATTACCATGTGATCGGCAATAAGCTTGCGCATGCGATCCATTTCTATGATTTCATCGTTTGCACCAATGCTGATGTTGGGCGTCGTCTTTGTAGAAGCGGTGGTAACCGGGGCTGCATTAATTTGACTAGAAACATTTTTAGGCGTTTCGCTAACTGATTGATTAATCGTTTTTGTATTCTTTCTTTCAGTTAAATAAAACACAAGGTCGTTTTTAGTAACTCTACCATCAGAGCCACTGCCTTTTATTTGCTCGAGTTCTTGCAAAGCAACGCCTTCTTCCTTTGCTATGCTTCTCACCAATGGAGAATAAAATCTCCCGTTTTCGGATGTACGAGGTACATCTATTGAAGTGTTGAGTATTTGGGTTTCAATAACAGGTACTTCAATTTTAGGATGAATTGGGGTATCAACTTGATTTAGTTCGACCTGGTTTGAAGCGGTTTTAATTATGTTCTCAGCTGTTGCCGTTTCGATGATGGCAATAATTTGGCCTACCTGAACGACGTCGTTTTCTCCAAACAAGCGTTTAACAAGTTTGCCTTCAACTGGTGCAGGAACTTCAGAATCAACTTTATCTGTTGCAATTTCCAGAACCGATTCTTCGGCTTCAATGGTGTCACCTTCTTGTTTCAACCATTTAATGATGGTGGCTTCTGCCACACTTTCGCCCATTTTGGGCATGACCAGTTCAAACTGTGCCATGAATAAAGTTTTTAGTGAGGGGGTTGGGCACGAAGGTAGGCATTGCCGTTTAATTGGTGGTGTTAAAAAGGTTTTTCCAAAGTATGCTTAAATCATTCTTATGGCTGCACTCTCGGGCATAAAGCATATCAATTTGGGTTAGAAGTTCTAGGATATCAGTCCTTAGCATGGTTTTACCTCCAGGGTGAAATATAGCTTTTCGGCTTTTGCTTCCAGCCGGCGTTAAGCGAAGCGCAAATCCCACCCAAGTTGCATTTCCTAAAAGGACTTGCTTTGCAGCAGTTGAAACAAACTTTGAATGGGTTGATAAAATCGAAAATAATTGGGAAACTGGCAAAATAACCAGGCATAATAGAATGTCAATTAATCGTTTATTTCTTTTAAAAGTAGCATCTTCAATGGCGCTTATGGCGGGATTATACCATTCGCCCTGAGTATGAATTGAGCTGCTTCCTATTATAAAAAGAGCGGCTTCTGGAGCTATTTTCATTTCAAGCCCATCTTGGTTTAAAGCCACCATAGCATCAAGTATATCGTTATTCTTTAGACTTGCAGCATCAAAAATAATTTCATTTATACCCAAAGTTCTTATGATTTCACTTAATTTTTGAACTGGTATACCGTACTCATCAGCCAAGGTTTCTCCAGTTATAAATACGTTTGGTCTGCTTAGTTGAACTAGATTCTTCAGACGCTTGTTACCCTCTACAGAACCCACTAGCCAGGCTTTTTTAAGATTTTGAGAAGTTCTTAAGTAACTTCCAAATAAACTTTCGAGGGTTAAGCGTAAAATGCTACTGGTTGATAATGCCCAAACAGAACCAAGTAAAAGCAACGCTCGACTAAAGCGATAGTCATCATTTAAGAGACCATAAATGGCGAGCATACTTATGCTGGCCCAAAGTAAATGGCTTTGCATTTTAGATAATCGAATTGGACGATCGTAACCTCCTCCTAGAAAAAGGGAAAATTGCCATATAATAATGTAAATAGGTACCACTAATTGCATGAATTCTGGGGGATAACCTCCTCCGCTCACAAAACGGTGGTTCATTTCCCAATATCTGGTTATACCCCACATTCCTGCATACATAAATCCAGCATCCAAAATAGGAAGGTGTAGTGTTTTAGCCCATCGGTACAAAACAGCCAGGCCAGCACGACTCCAAATGGCCAATTGAATTACTTTTAAATACATATTACCACCTAAACCCAAAAAATGCTTTTGAGCAAAAAGTGCCATGGCTTGGTAAAAGACAAATACATAATTAAGTGAACCTTTTTTTGTGCTTTCGCCTTTGTAATGAATAATTCGGGTTTCGGCCAAATAGTGGTTTTCGAAACTGGCCTGTAGAATTCTGTATGAAAGGTCAATGTCTTCGCCATACATGAAAAATTGTTCATCGAAATCTCCAACTGTTTCAATTGTGCTTTTCCGAATAAACATGAAGGCGCCGGCCAAAATTTCTATCTTTTGATTCTTATTGTGGTCTAGGTGCCCCAGATAATAATGGTTAAGGATTTTTGATTTGGGAAACAATTTGTTTAAACCACTAATTTTAAAAAATGCCGTTCTGGGAATGGGCAAACCGCGCTTTGATTCCGGTAGATAATTCCCTTGGCCATCAAGCATATAAACACCTAAAGCCCCACATTCAGGGTGTTTGTTCATATGAGATATGCACTTATTGAGTGTGTCTTCTTGTAAAACTGTATCTGGATTTAAAAGCAGAATAAACTCACCTTTACACAATCTTATAGCTTGATTATTGGCTTTTCCAAATCCGATATTCTTCGAATTTTCAATAAGGTTGACCTCTGGAAATCGACTGCGAAGCATTTCAACCGAATGATCCACACTTGCATTATCAACCACGAATATTTCAAAATCAATGTCTTGTCCCGCTTTATTTACCGATATAAGGCATTGTTCGAGGAACATAGCCACATTATAGTTGACAATTACGACAGATAACTTCAAGGCTTTAAAACGTCTTCAAATGGGATACGTTGCATTATGCTTCTACCTAAACTCACTTCGTCTGCATATTCTAATGTATCGCCTACACCAATACCACGCGAAATGGCTGTTATTTTTACACCAACATCTTGCAATTTTCTATAAATGTAAAATGATGTTGAATCGCCTTCTACTGTGGCTCCTAAAGCAAACAAAACCTCATAAGCACAAGAAGACCGAACTCTTTGAATTAGGCTTTCAATTTGTAAGTCAGAAGGCCCAATTCCCTCAAGCGGTGATATTAACCCTCCTAAAACATGATAACTTCCTTTAAATTGCTGAGTGTTTTCGATGGCAATTACATCTCGTATGTCTTCAACCACACATAAAATTCCATTTTGTCGAGCTGGGTTTGCACAAATAGAACATATTTCGGTATCAGATATATTATAACAGGTTGTACAATGTTGCAAATTAGTCGCTAATGACTCTAGTGTCTTAGCCAAAGCTAAACTAGCTTCTGGACCACGTTTAACCAAATGAAGCGCTAAGCGCAATGCGGTTTTCCGGCCAATACCGGGTAAAAGACTAATTTCTTCTACTGTTCTTTCAAGTATTTGAGATGCATATTCCATCAAGGCACGAAAATAGTGCAAGGCTTAGGTCTGTAGTAGCCTTTAATTGTACCTTTGTTGGATGCAAATATTTCTAGTAACAGCCGCACTTCTTGGTCTTGGCATGGCTGGTTTAGCCATAAAAATTTGGGGTAAAAAGGATGGTCAATTTTCAGGAACATGTGCGAGCCAAAGTCCTTACTTAAATAAGGAAGGCGAGGCCTGCAGTTTTTGTGGGGCTGCGCCTAGCGAACAATGTGCTCGAAAGGAAGAAGTTTAAAGGTTATTTTAACTTTTTAGCCAATTCAGGGCTCACAAAGGTTTTAAGATCACCTTTTTTATCTGAGTAAACAAAGTAAACTTGAACTTCAGGGTGTGATTTTAGCCAATCTAGACTTTTCTTATAACCCATAACCATGAATGCCGTGCCTAGAGCGTCTGCTCTTGTTGAAGATTTGCAGAATACAGTTGCACTTAAAAGTGGATCTTGAAGTGGGTATCCAGTCATTGGAGAAATGGAATGTCCGTATTTATAGCCTGTAACAGCATCTTGAACATATTTTCTATAGTTACCCGATGTGGCCAAGGCCATGTTATCGATTTCTACAATGGCTTGAAATTGCCCATTTTCCCTATTCTCTGTTGGTTTATCTATGCCTATTGACCAAAGTTGTTTATTAGAATTGTACCCTTTACATTTAACCTCACCACCAACTTCAACCATGTAGTTTTCTATCCCTTTTTTTTCTAAAAAAAAGGCAATTCGATCAACTGTATAACCCTGAGCCAATCCATTTACATCTAAAGATGCGCCTTTATTAAGGCGGATTTTTGATTCATTTCTTATAACTTGGTTCCAACCGGTTTTAAGAATTAATGAATCCAATTCGGTAGAGTCAGGTATTTGTTTGTTGTTTTTCCTATGAAAGCCCCAAAATTGAATAATTGGTCCAATAGTGATGTCAAATTGCCGATTGGTTAAATCATACATTACCTTCGAACTATCAATAACAGCAGATAGATCCGGATATTGTTGAAGATCTATTGTTGAACCTTCATTTAGGGCTGAAATCGCACTTTTAGGTTGCCAAGTAGAAAGGTTTAGGTCAATTGTTAAAAATATGCTGTCAATGGATTTTTGAAAATCTATTGACTTTTCCGTTAGGTATTTAACTTGAAAGGTGCTTCCTTGTGCTTGCCCATATACTTCAACAAGCTCAAAGCTTTTATTATGGGAGCATCCCAAAACAACAAGTATGAATATGATTAATAGGCTTAGTTTCATTTTGATCAAAATAAGAAGGCCATTCCTAAGAATGGCCTGATTTTTAACCCCCAAAGTCGTCGAATGAAACTTGTTCAGGTGGAACGCCCCAATCGTCAACCATTTTAAGAACAGCTGCGTTCATCATTGGCGGACCACAGAAATAGAATTCAATATCTTCAGGGTCTGAGTGCTTACTTAAGTAATTGTCTATGAAAGATTGATGCACGAATCCAAGGAATCCATCAGCATTGCGGTCGCTAACATCCTTCGCTACTTGCCAATTATCTTCAGGTAAAGGTTCACTCAACACCACATGGAACCTAAAATTCGGGAAATTTTGTTCGATTGCTCTAAAATGTTCAGTGTAGAACAATTCTCTTTTAGAACGTCCGCCATACCAAAACGAAACTTTACGTTTGGTTTTTAACGTGTGAAACAAATGAAAAATATGTGCACGTAAAGGCGCCATACCAGCTCCGCCTCCTATATACACCATTTCCTTCTCGGTTTCTTTGATAAAGAACTCACCATAAGGACCCGAAATAGTTACTTTGTCCCCTGGCTTGCAACTAAATACATATGAAGAACATATTCCGGGATTCACATCCAACCAAGCGTTTTTGGCTCTATCCCATGGGGGGGTTGCAATTCGGATATTTAACATAATGATATTGCCCTCAGCCGGGTGATTGGCCATAGAATAGGCTCTAAATTGGGGCTCATCATTTTTCATTTTTAGATCCCACAATCCAAATTTGTCCCAATCCGGCTTAAATTTATCGAGACCTGCCGGGTCCCCAGGGGTTGGTGAAATGTCGAAGTCTTTAAAGTTCACTTCAAGAGCAGGAACGTCGATTTGGATATAACCACCGGCTTCAAACTCCATATGTTCACCTTCTGGAAGTTTAACCACGAACTCTTTAATAAAAGTGGCTACGTTGTAATTTGAAACCACTTCGCATTCCCATTTTTTGATACCAAAGATTTCCTCTGGTACTTTAATAGTCATGCTGTTTTTAATTTTTACCTGACAGCCTAATCGCCAGTTTTCTTGAATTTCTTTGCGGCTAAAGAATCCAGTTTCTGTTGGCAGGATGTCGCCACCGCCTTCCATAACTTGGCATTTACACATTCCACAAGTGCCACCACCACCACAAGCTGATGGTAAAAATATTTTTTGATTAGATAAGGTAGATAGCAAGGTAGAACCGCTTTCTACTTCAACCATTTCTCCATTAATATTCAGTTTAACTGGTCCTGAGGGAGATAGCTTGGCTTTAGCTGTAAGAAGCAAAGCTACCAGCAAAAGAATGACGGTGAAAAAAACCGCCATTCCGGTGATGATGATTGTAGAAGTTGAAGCTAACAACATGCTTTGTGAAAATTAGAGTTTAATACCCATGAAGCTCATAAAGGCGATACCCATTAGGCCGGTAATAATGAATGTTATACCAAGGCCGCGAAGCGGTGCAGGTACATGACTGTATTTGATTTTTTCACGTATGGCGGCAATTGCTACTATCGCTAAAAACCAACCAACACCTGAGCCTAAACCGTAAACAGACGCTTCAGCAATGCTTCCATAGGCGCGTTCTTGCATAAACAGAGCTCCGCCCAAGATGGAACAATTAACTGCTATTAGAGGTAAAAAAATACCGAGTGCTCCATATAAAGCAGGCGCGAATTTTTCCACAACCATTTCGACTAATTGTACTATTGAGGCAATAACGGCGATAAACATTATAAAGCTTAAAAAGCTCAAGTCTACTCCTTCGAATGAAGGGCCTAACCAAGTGGCTAAAGCACCTTCTTTTAATACATAATTTTCAAGAAGCCAATTTACCGGTATGGTTACTACTAAAACAAAGATTACAGCAGCGCCTAAACCAACCGCGGTTTTAACTGTTTTGGATACAGCTAGGTACGAACACATGCCCAGGAAATAGGCAAAAATCATGTTTTCTATGAAAACTGATTTCACAAAAATATTAATGAGATCTTGCATATTCTTAAGCTTTTTCGATGAGTTTGGTGTTCCGAGAACGCTGAATCCAAATGATAATTCCTAGGGTAATTAAAGCCATAGGAGGAAGTAACATCAT
>CAMCXO010000022.1 GCA_945883565.1 Chryseobacterium gleum | reverse complement strand
TTTTGCCCCCACCGCACAAGCCAAACCTTCGGCAAAAGCCAAAGAGCTATTTTTTCGACAACGCACAAATACAGTAACGAGTAAAATTGACAGGGTTATTTTCTTTATTTTAACCTACTAAAATTATATTGTGAGACAATGCCAAAGATTTATGATAATATAGAGAATCACTTGACCAAAGGACTGAATGAAACGCTTGAACTATCACAGCGGACAGACTTTTGTGTGGGGTATTTTAACCTGAGAGGTTGGAAAGAAGTTGCAGACAAAATCGACAGCTTATCGGGTGCGACTGTTGTTGAAGGCAAGGACGATGTTCACCGCATTTGCCGACTGCTTGTTGGTATGCAAAAAATGCCAATAGACATTTTACGTGACTACTTTTCAAAAGACGATGACCACATCATCGACCAAGCCGAAGCAGTAAAACTTAAAAAACGACTTGCACAAGAGTTTAAAGACCAGTTGACAATTGGCACACCGAAGCAGACGAAAAAGCATTGCGGAAGTTGAGCCAACAAATGAAGGACAAGAAAGTAGTTGTGAAATTGCATTTGCGTTACACCTGCTTCGGTGGCATTGAAATGCTATGACTGGGCAATAGAGCAAATAGAAAACAAAAAATGAAGGAGCGGCTAAAAATATCCATACGCTTTTTTAACGACCGAGAAGTCCGTGCCGTTTGGGATGACGAACATTCCAAGTGGTGGTTTAGCGTGTTGGATATTGTAGGTGTGCTAAACGAAGAACCCGACTACGCCAAAACCCGCAACTATTGGAAATATCTGAAAGCCAAACTGAAAAAGGAAAATAGTGAGTTGGTTAGTGCCACTACCCAACTGAAACTTACTGCGGCTGACGGCAAAAAATACAAAACTGATATGTTGGATAGCGAGGGAATTATTGAGCTATCCAAAAATTTCCCCAACAACAAAGCAACTAAGTTTTTGGATTGGTTTTTATACAGCGATACCAGTATAGACGGGCAAAGCAAGAAGAAAGCCTATACCCTTTTTGAAAGCAATTTGATAAACGAATTTGAAGTAGGCACAACCAAGGGTTTACAACAAATACACGCTTATCTGTTTGGAGGCTTATATGATTTTGCAGGGCAAATCAGGGAAAAAAGCATTTCAAAAGGAGGCTATCAGTTTGTATATGCCCAGCACTTAAAAAGTACGTTGCAACAAATAGATGTTATGCCACAAAAAATTTTTGATGAAATTATTCAAAAGTATGCAGCTATGAACAAGGCACATCCCTTTATGGAGGGCAATGGTAGAAGCACCAGGGTTTGGCTGGATTTGATACTAAAAAAAGAACTGAAAAAATGTGTGGATTGGAGTAAAATCAGTAAAGAGAATTACATGAATGCTATGATTATAAGTACTGTTGATTATTCAGTTTTGGCTCAACTTATAGCCAAAGCACTTACCAGTAAAATAAATGACCGAGAACTATTTATGAAAGGCATTGACTACTCCTATTATTACGAAGAATGATAAAAGAAAGCCTTGGCAATACTGACCTGATAAAGCTGCCCAAAACAGCTTTTTTATGCAGCCGACAAGTTCCTACTTCGGTGGTGTTGAAATGCTATGACTGGGCAAATAAATTAGACAACTATGGCAAAGAAGAAAGAAGATAAAATATTTAACCCCAGACCTTATATGGAATTGGCCATTGCTGAAATGAATAAGAGTAAAAATGAGCCAAGGCCTGATGGTAAAGTGCCACCCAAAGTTGGGGCGGTAGTGGTTTTTCCTGATGGAAAGGTTATTCAAGCACACCGTGGCGAATTACGAGAAGGCGACCACGCAGAATTTACCTTATTGGAAAGAAAGCTGGGACATGAAAAATTAGATAATTGCGTTCTATTTACCACCCTTGAACCTTGTGTAGAACGCAATCCGCCTAAAGTACCTTGTTGCCGCAGAACAACCAATGCCAGAATTAAAACAGTTTATGTTGGAATTATTGACCCAGACCCAACCGTTTCTACCAAAGGAATAGAGCATTTGAAAAGACACTTTGTGGAAGTGAGAATGTTTGACCGTGACCTGCAAAAGCAGATAGAAACAGAGAACAAAGCATTTTTAAAACAGGCATTGGAAAGAAAGCGTAAAGCCGAAACAGAAGATTATACCACATCTATTGAGCAACCAATTGCCAATGCTTCATTTGATAAACTATCTGATGAGGCTCTTCAAAAATTTATTAATGAAGCAAAATTACCTTATAAGATTGAGCAACCCGAATTCAAAGAATATTTGATAGATATGGGTGTGTTGAGTTTGGATAAAACAACCAACACCTTTAAACCCAACGGTTATGGCATTTTGCTATTTGGTATGGAGCCACGATTAGCGTTTAAAGGAGCAGCCTTGAAGTGCACTGCAAAATTGGGCAATTATGAATTCAAACCGGAGAGTTTTGACCAAGCTTTGGTTTTAGTACCCGATTTAGTGCAAGACTGGTTGAAAAGAGTTTTGGCTCAAGAAAAGGATACATCATCATTTAAAAGATCAGAAAAGGAAGCTTTTCCATTAAGTGTTCTTCGTGAAGCTGTCATTAATGCTATTGTCCACAGAGATTACTCCATTGAAGGCTCAAAAAATACTATTAAAATTGATGATGATTCAATTGTAATTAAAAGTCCAGGAGCCCCACCTTCAACTATTACTTTAGAACAATTGAATGCCTTCAAAGCTCCCTCTTACAGCAGAAACCCTGTAATATCACTTGTTTTCAACAAAATGGAATACATAGAGGAAACTGGATTAGGCATGGCATCTCTAAAATCATTGAATGAAAAATATGGTTTGCCTTTTCCAGAATATGTTTATGAAGAGCCTCTGCTTACACTTACTTTTCCTAAAACAATGGAAGCTGTTAAGAAAGTGAGCATTCATCCAAATGTTACAAAATTGAATGAAGCTCAACTAAGAGGTTATGAATGGCTAAAAAGTGTTAATGAAGCTAGTACAAGAGAATATTCTGCTCATTTTGATATTGGATATAAAACTGCTCAAAGACATCTTGTTGCTATGAAAGAGCTTGGTTTAATTCGGGATAATGGAGAAGATGCTAACTCTCCTAACTATAAATACACTGTAAATGAATGAGATAATGAACTTGGACAATAACTTGGACAAAGTGTCCAAGTTATAGGTACTAAAGTTTCTTTTAGAGATGAACTTGGACAAGAGCTTGGACATTGTGTCCAAGTAATAATTGCAAATAAAGAAGAAGATGCTACAGGAGATAAAAGAACAAATAGGGAACAAAGAACTGCTGATGCTGCCCAAAACAGCTTTTTTATGCAGCCGACAAGTTCCTGCTTCGGTGGTGTTGAAATGCTATGACTGGGCAATAGAGCAAAGAGAAAAGGGCATTTGTGTTATCAGTGGTTTTCACAGTCAAATAGAAAAAGATGTATTGCATTATCTGCTCAAAGGCAAACAGCCCAACATTTTGGCATTGGCAAGAGGTCTTAAAGAAAAATTAGAACCCGAATTTGAAAAGCCATTGGAACAAGGCAGACTGCTAATCATCACACCGTTTGACATATCTGTAAAACGAGTAAGCAGCCAAAACGCACCTGCAATTAAAACAAAAAGCCCACAGACGCCTGATTAGGTCATTTGAAAACACATAAATTCTAGACGCCAAGCATTTACAGCGCAAACCCCAGCCCACAAGAATAAATCAAGGATAAGAATTTCACGAACCCATTAAACCCCAGATGGGGGCATCTAAATGTTTGGATTAAAAAAGCATTAGGCCTCATGTTTAGACAGAGCTCGCGAAAAATCGGCCCCACTTGGAGCCTGGTAAATTTCCAGTTCAAAATGTTTCATGGCCGCCAACAAATGATCGAAAATATCGGCTTGAATGTTTTCGTAGTTCACCCAAACAATATCGCGGCTAAAACAATACACCTCCACAGGCAAACCGGTTTCAGTTGGTTGAAGATGCCTCACCATTAATATTTCGTCATGGGCCACTTTGGGGTGGTTTAGGAGATAATTCATGGCGTATTGCCTAAACACCCCCACATTGGTCATGTTTCTTCCATTTATTATTTCGCTTCGGTCGGCACCGGTACTTAGGTTATACAACTCTATTTCGGTCTGTCTTTCGTTAACATATTCGGTAATAAGCTGGTACTTTTGAAGCTTTGCCAAAAGCCGATCGTCTACAAACTTTATGGTTTTAAGGTCTATCAAAAGGCTGCGCTTTATTCGTCTAACACCCATGGCCTGCATACCCCTCCAGTTTTTAAACGAATCGCTCACCACCGCATAGGTTGGAACGGTGGTAATGGTTTTGTCCCAATTACGCACTTTCACTGTGGTTAAGTTTATTTCTATTACATCGCCGTCAGCCCCGTATTTATCCATGCTAATCCAGTCGCCAATTCTAACCATATCGTTCATCGAAACCTGAATACTGGCTACCAGCCCTAAAATCGTATCGCGGAAAATGAGCAACAAAACGGCTGCACTGGCTCCAAAGGCGCCTATAAAGGTTAATGGATTACGACCAACCAAATGGGCCAAAATCAGAATAAAGCCAAGCATATAATTGCCAATGCTAAACAGCTGAATGAAACTCACCACAGGTTTGCCTTCAAAATAGTTATACTGCTGACTTATGTGAAGCAAGGCTTTGAGCACTCTGTTTACCACTGCCACCAAAATCACAATAATGTAAATGGCCACCAGTTTCGAAATAATGGTATGTATGCTTTCGAAGTCTGCCAGTATTAATTCGGCCGAATAGTCTATAATGAGGGCCGGAAGAATATGGGCCAGTCCATTAAAAACCCGCTTTTCATAAAAAACATCGTCCCATTCGTTTTTGGTATTTCGAATTATGCGGTGCACCACATACATAATGGCTTTTCTCGCTATCCAGTCTACCACAAGGCTAATGATGAGCAAAAGCAATAAATCGAGGGCAATGGTGGCCCTGTTCATCCAAGGTTCAGAAATTTCCCATTTTTCTACGAGGTTTTGTGCCCAATGTCCAATTTTATAACTGGTAAGTAACTCATTTAACATGCTGCAAAACTAAGGCTAAGCCTGAAAAGAAAAATTTAACACCCTTTGGCCTCCGAGGTTTTGGCCAGAATGTCTTTGGGTTATACTTTTGTTTAAAATCATTCTAAACAATGCAACCAAGCGCTGCCCCGGCCCATATTCGAGGTTTTAAAGCTTATAAGAAGGTATTGAAAGAGGAAGGCTTTAAAGGTTTGGTTCAAAAAGCAGGTTGGAAAGTGGCCTTGGGTTTGTTTATGTTCTTTTTGGTGAAGGGCTTGCTTTGGCTAATTGTGCCTTATTTAATTGCCAAAGGCCTTATTGGTTGAGCCGTTTTGGCGGTAATTAATTTTTAACATTGAAATTCAATTATTTAGCCGACCTTTGCGGCTCATTTTAAACCCACCAACTTCTTGGTTTTATTTAAACAATTGGGGCTGTCAGAACCTATACTGAAAGCTCTCAGCGACTTAGGCTTTGAAAGCCCAACCGAAATTCAACAACAAGCCATTCCTTTGTTGCTCGATGGCAGCAGCGATTTTATTGGCTTAGCTCAAACCGGAACCGGAAAAACGGCCGCATTTGGATTGCCACTGCTCGAAAATTTAAACCCAACTTTAGCGGCTACCCAGGCTTTGGTTCTGGCGCCTACCCGCGAATTGGGACAGCAAATTGCTTCGCAACTCGAGCTTTTCAGTAAGTTCTTGCCTAAAATAAACGTTTTGGCTGTTTATGGAGGGGCAAACATCATGAACCAAATAAACGCCCTTCGCTCCGCACCGCAACACATTATTATTGCCACGCCCGGCCGTCTTATCGACTTGCTCGACCGAAAAGCCATTAAGCTTAATCAAGTAAAAACTTTGGTTTTAGACGAGGCCGATGTAATGCTCGATATGGGCTTTCAGGACGAACTGGAAAACATTCTTCAACATACCCCTGAAGACAAAAACACTTGGTTGTTTTCGGCCACTATGCCCGATAACATCCGCAGTATTGTAAAGCGGTACATGGACAATCCGGTTCAGGCCAAGGCCAAATCGGGTGAAGTGGTAAATACCAACATCGAGCACCAATATGCCGAGGTAAACGTTCCGGATAAGCCCGAAGCCTTAATGCGCTTTTTGGAACTTCATCCTGATATGCGCGGCATTGTGTTTTGCAGAACCAAGCGCGATACGCAAGATTTGTCTGAAAAGCTCATCTCGCACGGCTACAGGGCCGACGCTTTGCATGGCGACCTTTCTCAAGCCCAGCGCGATAGGGTAATGCGCATTTTCAAAAAACACGATTTACAGGTGTTAATCGCCACCGATGTGGCCGCAAGGGGAATAGATGTTCAAGATCTTACCCATGTGTTTCACTTTAGTTTGCCCGATGATTTGGCCTACTATACCCACCGCAGCGGACGTACCGCAAGGGCAGGGAAGAAGGGGGTTTCCATCGCGTTTGTTCGCAAAAGCGACCGATACCTCATTCAAAGGATTGAACGCACTTTAGGCATCAATTTCGCCAAAGTATTGGTTCCAAAGGCCGAAGACATTACTTCTTTGCGTATCGAGAAATGGTGCAAAACCTTATTGGAACAAAAAACCAAAGGCAAAGTAGCACCCGAATTGATGGAACAAACCGAGGTGCTTTTTTCGGCTTTGAGCAAAGAGGAGCTGTTGGCTAAAGTGTTGGCCCACGAAATGGAAAAAATTAAAGTGTCGAGCGGCCGCGATTTAAACGACAACTTTGCCGCCAAACCCCGCGACAACAAAAAAGAAGTTCCACCGGCCAAAGGGAAATTGCCTTTTGCCGAAAAATGGTCTAAAAAGCCTCGTCAACCTAAGCGTTGGGAGGTAAAACGCTGATATTTTCTAAATGAAAAGCGCCCATTAAGGCGCTTTTTTTATTTAACTATCCGCCATCTTCTTCCCATTCATATTCAAAAGCCGGGCGTTTAATGGAATCTCTTTTCTCTTCTTTTTTGAACTGCTCTTTCCATTCTTGCCTAAGCGATTCTTTGAGCCCTGTTTTATCGAGTTCAATTTGTGGGGCATCCATCGAACCCTTTATTTGAATATGCAAATTGGGGCGTTTTCGGGTTTGGGCTTCAACCAACCAAGCATCAAATTCATGGCTTCGCTTTCGTTTTTTGGTGATTAAATCTTGAATCGGCATCACCACCCGATAGTCGATATACGAATCGAACCCGTGTTCGCCTTCTATAAGCATTTCGAAGGCATTGGTTTTAATCTGGGTGCTCGGAATAATCAATTTATTATGGGCTATTTCAATAACCTGGTGGTGTTTTTCTAACCTTAAATCGTTAAGGGCTTTTTCATCGGCTACCGCCGATAAACTTTGCAAAGGTGAAAATCGGATTAAGCGACCGTTTTCTAATAAACAATCGGCTTTCGCGTAAAGCGAACTTAAGCTGAGTGCTCCTTGAGGCGTAACCATCCCCTTAACTTCCAATTTGCCGCTTAGTTGTCCTTCAAGTTGTTCGTGTACCAAAGTGTTTTGCCCAAAATTTTCGAAGCCCTTCATCATGGCCTTCATGCCAATGTTTTGAAGTTCTGCGTGTACTTGCATATCAAATCCTTCCAAATTTGCGTTTAGCGATGCGCTTCCGGAAATGTTTCCGCCAAAAGCCCTGCCAAAAAACCGTTCAACTTTTAAATTTCCTTCCTGCAAATCGGCAGCAAAACGCACTTCTTCCCAAACCATCTTACCCAGTTTTAAGGCATCTACTTCAAATATCACATGGGCGTTGAGGGGTGGGATGCTCAAAAGTCTTGAGTTTGGCGAAGCCGATGCGGATGGGGTTTGGAAGAACGATAAAGTTGAAGAACGAATCTTGAGGTTCCAATCGGGTTTTGGTCCGTTGAAATCGCCATAGCCTTGTACAAACATTTCGTGATTGTCCACTTTAGCGAGAATGTTTTCTAAGTCTACTCGCTTGTTTTGCCATAGGCATCTTCCGTTTAAATCGGTAATTCGGGTATGCCCGGCAATATCCAAACCTTTGACATCCAAAACCACTTTGGCATTTTTAAAATCAGAGGCTTTTTGAACGGGACCGTTGTATTGAACCTCGGCAAATGCTTCACCTTTGGTTATCTGGAAATCTAAATCGGGGAAGTTCGTTTGGAGAAAGGCCCAGTTCTTTATTTGAATTTCGGCCTGAAGGTTTAACTCGGGCAGCTTTTGGTACAAATACTGACCCGTACAAATGGCGGAATTGCCGCTTTGTTCAAGGGTGAATTGGTTGAAAGTTAATTGTATATCTTTCTTTAATTTATGAAATTGTATTCGGCCCATGGCCTTAAACGGCTGCTGTTTATCTAGTTCTAGTATTAATTCTTTACAGTTTACTTCGCCCTCCAGTTCATTTAGGTTTTCATCTATTACGAGTTTTACATCCAAAGCGCCTTTGGCGTGTTTAAGATGAGGCTTCAGAATTTTGGCCGCTATTGGCTGGTTTAAAAGCCTTTCTACCTTAAAAATCGTTGCAGTTAAATGAGAGCCCTTGGGCTTTTGAACATATTCGGCTTCGAACATTCCAGAGCTTTGTACCCAAATTTCCCAAAGTTCTTTATAGTAATGGGCCTTGCTTTTAATAGGTAAGTCTTTTAATGTATTTCCATCAAAATTTAGCGCCCAAATCTTGGCTTCAGTGGTTACGCTTAAATCTTCCATCGAAACCACCTGGCCTTTGAGGTTGAGGCTCGATAGGTTTCCTTTTACAAATTGCTTATTTAAAGGATTGGTATAGCTGAAAACAAAATTTTGAAGTTCTAAATTTTGCAGATTTATTATGGGAGAAGGCTTAGTGGATTTAGGCAAAAGCTCGAAGTTGGCTTTGCCGTTAAGATCGTATTTTATATGAACCACGCCTTGTTCAGCGCTGATAGACTTAATGGTGTAGTTCGACTTTAGCCAAGCCAATAGGGGCACTTTGGCTTTTACAACCGAGGCATACAAGAGGGTATCTTCGGCATTAAAGGCCGAGGCTACAAAAAAAGGTTGAAGGGTAACGGTTAACTGAGGGAAGGCTGAAAACTCGAGACCAATGCGTTCGGTTTTAACTTGTATGTTAAGTTCTTCATTCCATTGGGCTAAAATGGCTTTTAATAAAGCGTCGCGCTTTACAAAGGCGTAAACAAAAAGCAAGGCCAAGGCTAAAAGGCCACCTAACGCAAAAAACAAAAGGCGGCGAAGAACGGATTTCATCTTTACTTCAACGCATTGGCCTCTAAAGTGTTGTTAGCGCATTCGCAAATAGTTCACTTCCTGCTCGTTGAGAAAGCGCCATTGCCCTCTCGCAAGATTCTTTTTGGTAAGTCCCGCAAACGAAACCCTATCGAGTTTGGTAACTTCGTAGCCAAGGCTTTCAAAAATGCGCCTTACCACGCGGTTGCGGCCAATATGCAATTCGAGACCAATATGCCGACGGTCCTTGCTTTCAACGTATGCAATAGCATCAACGGGGGCAGGCCCATCTTCTAAAACCACTCCTTCGGCAATTTTAATCATATCGGTTTTGGCCAGGGGTTTATCGAGCACGGCTTCGTACACTTTTTTGGCGCCTCTCGAAGGGTGTAAAAGCTTATCGGCTATGGCACCGTCGTTGGTAAACAACAACACCCCTGTTGTAATTCTATCAAGTCGGCCAACCGGAAAAATGCGCTCGCGGCAAGCACCTTTTACCAAATCCATAACCGTTTTACGGGCTTTAGGGTCGTCGGTGGTGCTAATAAAGCCCTTGGGTTTATTTAAGAGAATATAAACCCGCTTTTCGCTTTTGAGCAAAGTGCCATTGTAGCGAATTTCATCGTTGGGCTGCACTTTGTAGCCCATTTCGGTCACCACCTTTTTGTTTACACTAACCAAACCGGCTTTAATAAAATCGTCGGCTTCGCGACGAGAACAAATACCCGCATGGGCAATGAAACGGTTTAATCGCATGCCATCGCCATCGTCTTTGGCTTTGTTTCGGCCCGAATACTCTGTTTTAGCCCCGGCATATTTGCCCGGATAAGGCCTTTTTCCGGCTGGATAAGGCCTTTTTCCGGCTGGATAATCGCCCGTTTTGGGTTTATACGACTGGCCGGGAACCGCAGATTTAAATCCGCCAACCCCTCCTACTTTTGGTTTGGCTGCCGGACCTCGGTTTTCTTGGTAAGAAGGCCGTTCGGTATTCCGTTCGTCGTTACGGTTATAATCCGATTGATATCCATCTTTTTTGGGAAAATCGGAATCTTGTCTTCCTTTTGGCCTTTCGTAGTCGCGGGCATTGCGGTTTTCGTAAGACGATTCGCCTCGGTTGTTTTTTGAATGACGAGGTGAATCGAAAGACGGTTTGGGTTTTTCCGGTTTGAACTCTTCACGACGCGAATCGGATTGAGGCCTCGGTTTATCGTCAGTGCCTTGACTTCTTGACGTACGGTTTCCGTAAGTTGATTCGTTGCGGTTACTTTGTGGAAAGCGGGGCGAATCAGAATTCGAATGGGGCCTTTCCGAACGAAATCCAGAGTCGCTTGCGCCTTTGGAACGGAAATTTGAAGTGCTGTTCGTTGGCTTGTTTGACGACCTATTCGGTTTGTTATGAGGAGATTTGGGGCCCTGCCCCTTGCGATCGCGCCGGTTATTTTCCATTTTGCAAAGGTAGTTCTATAAAGAGGCATTAAAATTCAGGGAAAAAGGCATGTGTAAGATGTTTAATTTGATGGTTTTCGTCTCCCAAAACCACCATCAAATCAAAGCGTACATCAAGGTCTAAGTGGTTTTCCATTAAGTATGCCTCGGCTGCTTCGGCCAAAGCGCGCTGCTTATTAAAGGGCAATAAGTCGGTCTCATTCTCTATAAACCAAGCCTTTCGGGATTTTACTTCTACCACCACCAATTCGTTGGCAATGCGGGCCACAAGGTCTACTTCTAAGTGGCCATGACGCCAGTTTTGAGCCAAAATTTCGTACCCGCTCAGCTCTAAATACCCACGGGCTAAGTTTTCGGCTTTAAAACCTTTTTCCTGTTTTTGAGAGGGCATATTGTAAAGGGTGGGGTAATGGATATATAAAGTTAGAGCAAATTTTTATTAACTTAACCAGAATGAAAGCATTGTGCATAAGAAATTGCCTCCTGTGTTAAAGTTTAGTTTTCAATTTCTTAACATTGTGTAAAGAAAGCAATCGGCTTTTATACGCAACATTGCGAGATTTATGGAGAAACGCAAAGTAGAGGTGGCGGTGATTTCGGATGTTCACCTCGGAACCTATGGCTGCCACGCCAAAGAACTTGTTCGCTACTTAAAGCACTTGGAAACCGATGTGCTGGTTTTAAATGGCGACATCATCGACATTTGGCAGTTTAGAAAGCGCTATTTCCCTAAGCCCCATTTAAAGGTTCTCAAACAAATTCTAAACCATGTAAGCAAGGGCACCAAGGTTTATTACCTCACCGGAAACCACGATGAGCTGCTTCGCAAGTTTACCGATTTCGAAATGGGAAGCTTTTATTTGGCCGACAAACTGGTTTTGGAGCTGGATGGTCAAAAATGTTGGTTGTTTCATGGCGATATTTTCGATGCCTCTATTCAAAATGCCAAATGGATTGCCAAATTGGGTGGATGGGGTTATGATTTACTCATCTTAATTAACCGTTTCATGAATTGGTGGTTGGAGAGAATGGGAAGGGAAAAATACTCTTTGTCGAAAAAAATAAAAAACAGCGTAAAAAAAGCCGTTAGCTATATTTCGGATTTCGAAGAAACCGCAGCCGAATTGGCCATTGATAATGGTTATGACTTTGTTATTTGCGGTCATATTCACCAGCCGCAAATGCGCAAAGTAGAGAACCAGAATGGTAGCACCATGTATATGAATTCAGGCGATTGGGTAGAAAACCTAACCGCCCTCGAATACATGGAAGGCAGTTGGTCGCTGTTTCAGTACAACCCCAATGCTTACGATTTAGAAGACGAAAAGCAGGAAGAAGAAAACGAACCCATGGAACTTGATTTAATGGGTCTTATTAAAAAGGTAACCGACAGTGGGTTACAAGCCGACTAAGCCTTTGAGAATTTTATATGCCATTCAGGGCACAGGCAACGGGCACGTGGCCCGGGCATTGGAAATTGTGCCCATTTTACAGGAATTTGGCGATTTAAAGATATTATTGAGTGGCGACCAAAGCCAAGTGGAATTGCCCTTCAAAGTGGATTACCGCAGCCGGGGACTCACCTTTATTTACAACAAGAAAGGCGGGTTGAGCTATTCCAAAACCATTTTGAAAAACAACTTGCTGCGCATTTTTAACGAAATAAAGGCTTTCCCTATACACGATTTCGACCTCATTATTAATGACTTTGAATTTATAACGGCCTGGGCCTGTAAACTAAAAGGAAAACCCTGTTTCGCCCTTGGGCACCAAGCTGCTTTTCGTTCCAAGCGCGTTCCCCGTCCCAAATGGCCCTCTTTAATTGGCGAGGGTATACTGCGCCATTATGCCCCATGCAGCCAAGGCATTGGATTTCATTTTAAGCCTTACGACCGCCACATTTTTGAACCGGTAATACGCAAAGAAATACGAGAGCTTAGTGTGTCACATGAATCCAACCATTTTACCGTGTATTTGCCGGCTTATGGCGACGAGTATTTAAATGAGATTTTGAGTAAAATACCCCAAACCAATTGGGAAGTATTTAGCAAACAAACCAAAAGGGAAAGGCAAATGGGCCATGTACATTTTAAGCCCATCAGCAGCCTGGGCTTTGCCAAAAGCATGAGCAGTGGAAAAGGCTTGCTAAGCAGTGCGGGCTTCGAATCGCCGGCCGAAGCCCTGTTTTTAGGCAAGAAACTGTGTGTGGTTCCAATAAAAGGACAGTACGAGCAGTATTGCAATGCGGCCGCTTTGGCCGAAATGAACCAACTGGTTATTTGGAAATTGGATAAGAATTCTATAGAAATCTTGCAAAAATGGGTAAACGACCCCATGCCCAACCGTATATATTTTCCAAATAAAACCCGAGAGCTTTTGTCCGAGCACATATTTGGAAATTTAAACTTGGAATAAGTAACAGAAATGTGGCAATTTCGGGCGCATGAATGCTACCCCCATTTTGTCTATCGACCCCCACATCAACCTAAGCCTCGCTCTGGTTTATAACTATCTGCATCAATCTCCACATTTGGCTTTGAGTGAGCCATCTGCCCAAGCCATCGAAACAGGCAAAAGCTGGATGGATGCTTTTTTGCTCGAGCAAAAACAGCCGGTTTACGGCATTAATACCGGTTTCGGTTCTTTGTGCGAGACCAGAATTTCGAGCCACAATCTTCAAACCCTACAAGAAAATCTGGTACGCTCGCATGCAGTGGGAGCCGGCGAAAAAATGCCCCCCATCATTAGTGCCCTGATGCTTTGGTTTAAAGCCCATGCTTTGGCCAAAGGCTATTCCGGTGTTCAAACTGAAACGGTTAATAAGCTAATTGACTTGCACAACCGAGGGTATTTTCCGGTAGTGTATGCCTTTGGTTCTTTAGGAGCTTCGGGCGATTTAGCCCCTTTGGCCCATTTGTGTTTGCCTTTATTGGGCGAAGGCGAATTGTGGCATAATGAAAAAGTGGTAAATGCCACTGAGGTATTGGGTCCTCAAAACTGGCAACCCTTAAGTTTACAGGCCAAAGAAGGGCTGGCCTTGCTAAACGGCACCCAATTTATGACTTCTTGCGGCGCCTATGCCTTAGTTCAGGCTTTTCGCATTTCGGCCTTGGCCGACAAAATTGCCGCCCTTTCGATAGACGCTTTCGACGCTAGACCAGAACCATTTGATGCACGTTTACACGAAATTAGACTGCAAAAAGGGCAAGCCAAAGTGGCCAAGCGAATTCGAACGCACCTGCAAGACAGTGATCGTTTTAATGGACCCAAAAAGCATGTTCAAGACCCTTATTCGTTTAGATGTATTCCACAAGTTCATGGCGCCAGCCATGAAGTTCTGAAACATGTTCAGTCTATTTTAGAAGCTGAAATTAATTCGGTTACCGACAATCCAACCATTTTTCCCGGCGAAACCATTTTAAGTGGTGGGAATTTTCATGGACAGCCTTTGGCCATGGCCTTCGATTATTTGGCCCTTGCTATTTCGGAATGGGGCAATATTTCAGAGAGGCGTATTTTTCAGCTCATAAGCGGTCAGCGGGGTTTAAAACCCTTTTTAACTCAGGAACCGGGCCTAAATTCAGGATTAATGATTGCCCAATACACCGCTGCATCAATTGCCAGCAAAAACAAACAGCTGTGCAGCCCGGCTTCTGCCGACAGCATTCCATCGTCTAATAACCAAGAAGACCATGTAAGTATGGGCGCTAATGCCGCTACCCGTTTGCTCCAGTTATGCGACAATGTTTACGACATTCTGGCCATTGAACTAATTAACGCTTCTCAAGCCCTATGGCTAAACAACGCCAAGAGTTCGAACGAATTGGATAATTGGCTTGAGACCTTTAGAGAATATGTGAAGCCTATAAAAGAAGACCGCGTGCTTCACCACGATTTGGTGGCCGCGAGGGCTTTTTTAGATGCTCAGTATTTAGAACCTTCTTTATTGGATTTTTAATGCAGGCCTGCTTTTAAAGAAACTGAGACATTTCTTGCTGCATTTGGTGGGCAACCTTGGCCGCAGCCATAGCAAAATCGCTTTTAGAAGAAGCGTATAAAATGCTTCTGGATGCGTTAATAAGCAGTCCACCATTTGCATTCATTCCGGCCTTGCAAACCGATTGCACCGTTCCGCCTTGGGCTCCAACCCCTGGCACCAAAAAGAAATATTGGGGAAACAAGCGACGCAATTCGGCCAATTCTTGTGGATGGGTGGCGCCCACCACAAACATCAGTTGCTCTGGACTTGCCCATTCAGTCGCTTGATTCATCACCCTTAAATAAAAAGGAATTCCGTTTTGATCAGCAATGCGCTGGAAATCTGCCGATCCGGCATTGGAGGTTAAGGCCAAAAGAATGGTCCAGTGGTTTTTAAACTCAAGAAAAGGTTGAATGCTGTCGTGGCCCATATAAGGAGCCACGGTTATGGCATGGCAGGGATAGGTTTGAAAAAACGTTTGGGCATAATGCGCCGAAGTATTGCCAATGTCGCCCCTTTTGGCATCGGCTATTATTAAATGTCGGGGGTGATGAATGGCTATATGGTGCACCAACTGTTCAAATTGGAGCATGCCATCGGGACCCATCGATTCGAAAAAGGCCAAATTTGGCTTAAATGCCACACAGTATGGCGCGGTGGCTTCTACGATTTGAGACAGGAACGTATAAAGCTGTTGTGGATTTAAGCCTTCAGGCATTTTGCCGGGATCTGGATCGAGACCCACACACAGCATACTTTTTTGGCTTTTAATAAAATCGACGAGTTGTTCTAAAGTCATCTTGCCTATTGATTATCGGTTCCTTCTTTTAATCGTTCAGCATTTTCGGCTGTTTGAAGTTCATCGATAAAAGATTGAATATGGCCATTCATAACGTCGGGGAGATTGTAAACCGTAAACCCTATACGGTGGTCTGTAACCCGGCCTTGGGGGTAGTTATAGGTACGAATTTTGGCCGATCTATCGCCTGTGCTTACCAATGTTTTGCGTTTGGCGGCAATGGCTTGATTGCGCTTGTTTAACTCTTCTTCGTAGAGCCTGGTGCGCAACATTTGCAAGGCGCGCTCCTTGTTGCCCAATTGCGAACGTTCTACCTGGCAAACAATTACAATGCCCGAAGGCTTGTGGGTAAGTTGAACTTTGGTTTCTACTTTGTTTACATTTTGTCCGCCGGCACCGCTCGAACGCGCGGTTTGCCATTCTAATTCGCTGGGGTGGATGTCTATGTCTACTTCGTCGGCTTCGGGCATAACTGCCACTGTGGCTGCCGAGGTATGAACCCTTCCCTGGGTTTCGGTATCGGGCACTCTTTGCACCCGATGCACCCCAGATTCGAATTTTAAAACCCCATAAGCGCCTTCGGCCTGAACCGCCATAATGATTTCTTTGTAACCACCGGCGGTGCCTTCGCTAAAATCAACAATTTGACTACGCCATCCCCTTGAATCGCAGTAGCGCTGATACATGCGCCAAAGGTCGCCTGCAAAAATGGCGGCTTCATCGCCACCGGTTCCTCCCCTAATTTCCAAAACCGCAAAACGGGCGTCTTCCGGGTCTTTTGGAATCAGCATTTGCCTAATGTCGGCTACCAGCTTTTCCATGGCCACTTCGCCTTCGTCTAGTTCAGCTCTGGCCAATTCTTTAAGTTCGGGGTCTTTTTCGAAATCGAGAACCTGCTTGGCATCTTCCAAATTGGTCTTGAGCTTAATGTAGCGGTCGGTTGCATCAACAAGTTCTTTCAGCTCTTTATACTCGCGGTTAAGGCGGATGTAGCGGGCTTGGTCTTGAATAATATCGGGTTGTACAATGAGGTCGTTTACTTCGTTGTAGCGTTGTCTCAGTTGCTCGAGTTTTTCGAGTAATGCATCGTTTTCTGCCATGTACTTTAAGGATAAATAAAATTGCCCTGAGGCGAAGAAATGGTTAGCTTGTGTGAACCGGCTTCAACCCTTCCTATTATTTGGGCTTCAACGCCGAAGCTTTTAGAGATGGCCATAACATCTTCGGCTACATCGGGTTTGCAATACACTTCCATTCTGTGCCCCATGTTAAAAACCTGGTACATTTCGCGCCACTCTGTACCACTTTGTTCGTGAATCATTTTAAACAATGGGGGCAAATCGAACAAATGGTCTTTTATTACATGCAATTGGTCAATAAAATGTAAAACCTTGGTTTGTCCGCCTCCACTACAATGCACCAGTCCATGTATGTTTTTTCTAAAGCGCTTGAGCACTTCAAACAGAATGGGGGCATAGGTACGCGTAGGCGATAAAACCAATTGTCCGGCGTTTCGATTGGTTCCGGGTACCATTTCTGTTAGACTTAAAGCACCTGTATATACCAAATCGAGCGGTAAGCCAGGATCGAAACTTTCCGGGTATAGGTTGGCTAAAGTATTGTGAAACACATCATGTCTTGCACTGGTGAGCCCATTAGAGCCCATTCCGCCATTGTAAGCGTGTTCGTATTTTGCTTGTCCGAAACTGGCTAGCCCTACAATAACATCGCCTGATTGAATGTAGGCATTGTCAATAACCTCATCTCTTCGCATTCGGGTGGTAACGGTACTGTCTACCACCACAGTGCGTACCAGGTCGCCCAAGTCGGCCGTTTCACCACCGGTAAGCACTAAGTCAATCCCCCATTGAGCCAATTCTTCTATCAACGATTGGGTACCACTTATTAAGGCTTCTATCACCTCGCCAGGAATTAAGCGCTTATTTCGGCCAATGGTAGAGCTTAGCAAAATAGGACCTGTGGCGCCAACGCAGAGCAAATCGTCTAAATTCATAATCAAAGCATCCTGAGCAATGCCTTTCCAAACCGATAAATCGCCGGTTTCTCGCCAATAGATGTAGGCCAAAGAAGATTTGGTGCCTGCCCCGTCGGCATGCATAACCAAACAGTGTTCTTGGCTGTTGGTAAGGTAATCGGGTACTATTTTACAGAATGCTTTTGGAAACAACCCTTTATCTAAATGGGCAATGGCCTTGTGTACCTCTTCTTTTTGCGAAGACACCCCTCGACCTGCATAACGTTGGCTCATGTGGCAAAGATAAGGGCGACGGGCTTCAAAGCCTGTCAAGCTTTGGGGCCCGCCGCCCTTGGCATCTAGATTTCACCCATTGGTTTTATAAACCACTTATGGGCTTTATGTTGTCGTCGGGAACGCGATCTATGAGGTAATTGTAAGGGTCGATGCCTACAAACTTCGGTTTGTCTTTTACCCAAAATTCGTATTCGTTCCGAGCTTTATCAATTTTCACCCTTTTATAAGCAAGGGGCTTGCCTAGTTCCTTCTTTTCATCGGCGGCAGCAAAAACGGCCACATCTATGTAGTCAGAAAGCGCTACAGTTTGTTCAGTGCCCAGGCTGTCGGCTTTAAATTTCTCGCTCAGGGTGGTAAAACGAACCCGATATCCATCATTTACCGCTTCGTATTTAACCTCTTCTATACGGTTGTTAAAAAGGGTTATGTCTTCAAACAAATCGGTTACTACGTATTGCAAGCTATCGGGGGTAACGCTTCTAAAAGCGCGTAAAGCGTCGAGCGATGTAGGGAATGGGGCATTGGCATAGCCAAAGCTGTCGATCAAAGAACGAAGGGCTTGGTTTACGGCTTGCTCGCCAATCATTTCCTTTAAATAATACATCACCACACTGCCTTTTCTGTAATGTATATACCCTTGGCTTTCAACCCCAATCATTGGCCTCTCGGCTATAAACTCGCTGCTTCGGCCACTTAGGTATTCATCCATTTCGTATTTTAAAAACTTCTTCATTCGGTCGCGCCCATAGGTTTTTTCCATTACCATAAGGGCACTGTACTGAGCAAAGGTTTCGCTTAGCATTTCGGAGCCTTGCATGCGTGCGCCAATTAACTGATGGGCCCACCATTGATGGCCCATTTCGTGGGCAACCACATAAAATACCATGTCGATATCGCTTTCTTTTACATCTCGTAAGTCGTATATAAACCCTATGCTTTCGCTGTATGGCATGGTTCCGGCAAAAGCTTGCGCAAAGCTGTTGTACCGCGGGAATTCGATAATTCGGGCTTGTTTGTGTTTGTAAGGACCAAAGTTTTCGGTATAGTAAGCCAGCGATTTCTGCATACTTTCCAGCATATTCTTTACATTGTATGCATGGTCGGCTATGTAGTATACCTCCAGATCTATTCCATTCCATTTTTCGCGCGCTACTTCGTATTTAGCCGAAATAAATGAAAAGAACATAACAGCCTTATGGTCGAGCTCATATTCGAAATAACTGCGTCCATTTTCGGTTTTTGATTGAATCAGGCTTCCTGGGGCTACAGCCGTTTGCCCTGCGCTGGTGCTTATGCGGGTGCGCATATTAACCCAATCGCCTCCAATGTAATTCACATTCCGGCTGAGGCTATCGTTTTCGTTTAATTTGGGCATGCGCCTACGAACGGGCAATCCAAGCTTTTTGCGCTTGTTCTTATCCGAAATTTCATAAGCCTCTTCATAGCCCATAGCCGGAATAATATCGGCATGGTTAAAAAAACTGCCGTTTTGTGTTATGGATGTATTGCTTACCCGGTTTTCAAACCCTTTGGTTATAACGTAGTTTTCTATTTGAATTCGCACCGTATCGCCTGGTTTCAGAGGTGGTTCGAACTTAAAAATGCGGTACTGCAATCTGTCGTCGCGCTTTTCCATTTTGGCCTGTTCTACATGAATAATTACACTGTCTGAAAAGCTTGGCAATGTGAAATGAACTTCTTTCAAGTTGAATGCATGTGGATTGTAGGCCATAAGCTCGACTTTGGCGTGTAAATCGCGTCTTTCGGGGTATAAGTCTAAATCGAAGTTTACGTCGGTGTATTTCAATTTGGGCAACGACTCGTATTTCTTGTACGTGAGCTCGTAGTCTTTTTGCATTTTCTCAGCTTCTTTCGGCCCTTCGTAATCGTTCAATATCTGGGTGTTATAGTACACAAAGCTGGCGGTTCCCAAAAAGAGCAAGAGCACCACCAACCATTGCGGCCTTAATTCCCGCATTCGAGAAGAGAACATTCGGGCTCTAAATTTGAAGCCCGTTTCGCGTCCACGAATGAAAAAGCCATAGGCTGCATAGGCCAATAGAACACAAAACAAGAACCAATACAAATGGAACCAAAAACGGCTTGAAACATATGGGCCGTATCCATTCATATCGCTGTAAACCAAGCTCGAAGTGGCTCCGAAGCTGAGCATATTGCTGTCAATTTCGAGCAAATTCCATATAAAGGTGTTGAGTACAATCACCAGTATAAATACAAAGTAGGCTAGGTAGCGGTTGTTTAACAAATAATGGAAAAAAACCGAAAGCACAATTAAATGGCCCATCTTTAAGAGGTCCATAACCAATAAATTCAAGAAATACACCTCTGGTTTAAGGTCGAAGAAGCCCCTGAAAATTTGGCTTAACATGCCAATAACCGAGTTAAGAGCCAAAACCGATGCCACGGCGCCAATTAGAGCCAGAATTTTAGCGGAAAAGTACATTCCGCTTGCAAAAGGTGTAACATCTTTAATTTCATCTATATGGGCATCGCGTTCTTTCCAAACCAAGGCTCCGGAGTAAAACACGATGATGGCAATTAAAAACAAATAAAAGCTGCCCTGTATGCTGTCAATTACTTTGTAGGTAACAGGCAGCGACTTCAAACCATAGCCATCGGTAAAAAACACCAGACTGGTTATTAAATTAATGGCACCTAAAACCAGTAGAATTATAAAAGTAGGATGTCGTACAACCGATTTGTATTCGAACTTCAGAATTTGCCAAAAGCTCGACCATACAAATCCATCAGCCGATTCTGGCCTTTTGGGTATGTAATTTGTAACAGAAGGTTGGTCGGCTGCTTTCGATTTTGTTTTGGGTTTCTTTTGTTTGCTTTCGCTCATTCCCATTGTAAAACGGGTATACAAAAACCCTAACAACAGCAACGAAATGCCTGTCCATATTAGCCGGTTAAGCATAAAGTCGCCAGTGAGCGGAACTCCTGAGGCATTTTGTTCATCAACCGTTCGGTATTTCCCCACTACTTCCATGGCATTCGACCCAAAAGGATCGAGCAGACTGCCGAAGCTTTCGTTTTCGAGTTCTGATGATAGTCCACCCGAAATGCTCAAGAGCACTAAAATGAGCATGGCCCCTATCCAAGAAACCATAGCACTTCGGTATTTCATGGCCAAGGCAAACATCAAAACCCCGCCAAATAGGGTGTTGGGAAGGGCAAAATGCAAAATGCCTTGCCAATGGCCTAAGGCCAAAACGTCGCCATAGCGTTCGGCAGGGGCCCAAGGCATTAAGGGGCCTATTAATACCCCAATAGAAACCCCAAACAAGGGAATAAGCGACACCAAATAACCACCAAGGAACTTTCCAAAAAAGTATGAATACTTTTTGATAGGGCTAGCAAACACCAGGCTTTCCATGCCACTTTCAAAGTCGCGCAGTGCGGTGCCATTCATAAATGCCGTGGTTATTAAAAGGCCCAAAACCGAAAACACGGCATAAAACGTTTGAACCACCGAAGGGGCATTTTTGAGTACCGAACCAATTCCGCCACCAATTTGGATATTGTCGCTGCTTACAGCCCCCATTACCAAAAGGCTGTTTATGAGCAATAAAATCCAAGGTAAAGGCGCTTTTAGCCAAGCTTTGAGCTCGTATTTAAAGAATAACCACATAGCGAATTGGCGTTATATAAGGTTGTTAATCTTGGCAAAAAACACGTCCTCTAAGTTTTCTTCGGCCAAAACAAATCCTGTATCTGGAACGTCTTCAGAAAACACATGAATAAGCGGCTGACCGGCCACGCGTTTGTTAGAAATCACAGAAAAACGGTTGGTGTAAGCTTCTAACTCGTTTTTGGGGATATGTTTTTCCCACACCTTTCCCTTTATAAGTTCAAGCGCTTCTTGGGTGGTGCCGTTAAACAGAACTTCGCCGTGATTCATAACCGCCATATTTTGACACAATTCACGCACATCCTGCACAATATGTGTAGAAAGAATGACGATAACATTTTCACCAATTTCGCTTAAGATGTTATAAAAACGGTTGCGTTCGCCTGGATCCAGGCCGGCCGTTGGCTCGTCTACAATTACCAGTTGCGGATCGCCAATTAAACACTGGGCAATTCCAAAACGTTGTCGCATACCTCCGCTGTAACTTTTTACGGCTTTTCGTCTGTGTTCCCATAAATTTACTTTTTGAAGCAGGAATTCTACCATTTCGCGTCTTTCGCGAGCTTGATGAAAGCCTTTTAAAAGGGCCAAATGGTTTAGCAGCTCCAGGGCCGATACCCGGGGATATACGCCAAACTCCTGAGGCAAATAGCCCAATAACTTACGAATATCGTGCTTTTGTTTCAACACGTCTACTCCGCCCAAAAAGGCGGTTCCCGAATCGGCTTCTTGTAAAGTGGCTAAGGTGCGCATTAAAGATGACTTGCCCGCTCCATTGGGCCCCAGTAAGCCGAACATACCGGGCTTAATATGCAAGTTTACCTGCTTTAAGGCGTGTACCCCATTTGGATACCGCTTTTCTAAATTTTCTATAATGAGCTCCATGTTTAGACTGGTTTGTTTAGGGTTTCAAGGTAAGGTTTTACGTTTATCTGCTCGCTAAAGGCACTGATTTCCAATTTCATGTTTTCGAACTTATCCAAATCGCCTTCTGCACGCGCTTTAAAAGCCCTAAGCAATAGGGCTACTACTTGTATGCCGGCTTCTGGATCGCGGTTTAAAATCTGTAAACGGCTATCGTCTAATAGCCTATAATCCTCATTAACCGCTGCTTTGGCCAGTTCTTCAAAAAGAATCAATTCATTTTCCGCCTCCATACCCCCCTTTAACAAGCGCTGTAACTTTTTGCGGTCGGTTAGCATGCCATTGCTTCTGGACGGAATGGTGGTAGCCAAAAAAGTAGCAAAACCCAATAGCGACATCATAAGTAAAAACAGCTCTAAAGGGCCATTCCCATGCCTATGGTATAGAAAGTAAAAAATGAAAAGACTCAATAAGCTCATTAAAGGGCCGCCGGCCACAAACCAAGCATACGATTTAAACAGGCCCTTTTGTTCGGGTTTGGGTAACATGGCCACCATACCGCCATAAGCAGCCAAGTTGCGGTTCCACTGAAACCTTAAAGGTTCATTTCCACTTTTTCGGTAAAACGAAAATGGGCCAAAAGCAAAGTAGTACAGCTTAAGGCCAAACAGCCGTCCCATTAAATAATGCCCAAACTCATGCAGAAATAAACCCGCTAAAATGGCTGTTATAAAAGACAGGACAATAATGAATATCGAAGGTTTGTTGGCAAAAGCTTCTGGTGAGCCGAGGCTTTTAATAAGCCAAGAAGTAAACATATAGCCCAAAAAGCCCGAGCCAAGCAGGCCCAAAGTGAAAAACAATCGGTTTTTAATGGTCTTTTTCATTTCAAGATTTTTGCTTTAGGCTACAATAAGCGCATTACCGTCTGAAGCGCTCAAATACGTGTATAAAATAGACATACTTATGCAAGCCAATCTATTGCTGTACTCGCTGACTTCATATTCTGTGTAGATAAGCGGGTCATATTGGCTGCTGTACTGAATTTTAATCATATGACGCATAATGTCGCGGCCCTTGTTTCTTATTAAAAACGAAACCTCGCCCGAAACTTTGGTTACCAGTTGGCCAATAAACACTTCGCGGCCCTGATTATTCGAAATTTCATATTCAGAATTCCAAAAGCCTGTTTTGAGCTGCCACCATTGCAGGTTGGCGTTGAAACGTATTTTATTGCCCCAAAAATTTCGATGGATGGTGAAAAGCAAGCCTTCTACTTCAAATGCCTTTGGTACCCCATAGGCCACAAACATGGTGGCCAACACTTTTTGGTTTAAAACCCATTGAAGCTTATTGCCCTGTTTTTGCCATACGGCTTGATGGCCTGTGTTTTTTGTATTCACACCACAAAAGAAGTAAAAGCGGTTTGGCTTTCGAAATGATTGGTGACGAGTGTGGATAAACAAGGAGCAACGTCCTTATTTGGGTTTTTTGCTTTTTACGTTAAATGCAAAGCTTCCGGCAAGGGACGTTTTAAACCTTCGTTTAGCCAATTGGCCACTGCTTCTGTTCGGGTTTCGAGCAATAAATGCCCGCCTTCTGTCCATTGGGTGTTGTGAATGTAGCGCTTAGGAAAAACGGTATCGTGTAAGCCATGTAAGCGCCAAATGTAGTGGGGCACTTCTAATTGGGTTTCTAACTGCATACGTAGCGCCCAGGCATACAATGCCGAAGGGGTTTTATCTAAAAACATTTTATACCGTCTTCTTTCGTTTGACGGTGCTAAAAAACTAAAGGTTTTAACCGTTTGCCACACCAAATGGTCGGGCAAAAAGTGTAGCAATCGGGTTTTTCTAAGCAGGTCGTAAGCCCATGGCTGTTCGTGAGCCTGAACCGCACACGACAGCAGTAGCAAGCGGGTAGAGGGGTAGCTTTTATGGGCTTCTAAGGCCATTAAAGCCCCAAACGAATAGCCTAAAAAAGCCTGAGGTTTATGGCTTAATGGTTTTAAAGCTTTGTTTACATAGCTGGCCAAGGTATCGCCTGAGGCTGGAGTGGGCCATTTGGGTTCAAAAACCTCCCAATTTTCGGGTAAAATACGCTTTAATCGGTCGCTGTTGCCGCCCATTCCATGAAAAAAAACGAGCGTGTTCACCAGTTAAATGCGCTTCATTTGCTCTTTTATGAACTTCACTTGCTCGTTGAGCATGCCCTTATCGTCTAATTTTTTCACTTCGGTTAATAAGGCTGTGGCTTCGCGCTTCCTACGCTTACTAACCGCAATGCCGGCCAAACTCAATTTCGCCATGGCCTGATCGTGTTTCATTCTTAAACCGGTGGAAAGGGCTTTGCGTAGAAAGGTTTCCGCTTTGCCCAATTGGGTTTGCGATTCTATTAAACCATTTAAAAAATAGTAATAGGCCAGTTGACCTTTTAGCAACGATTGTTCGGGTTGTTTTATGCCAGCCAGCATTTTGCGTGTTTTGGCCATATCGTTTTTACGCAAATACCAAAATGCCAGTAAAATGCGCTCGTTTCTAAAGTAGGTTAAAAGCACCAGTCCCGACAGTAGAACCAATAAAATGCCATTGCCAATATTAGATATCCAGAACTGTTGGATGCTCCACAAAAACAAAAGAGCGGTTAAGCCCAAGCGAACTATTTTGTTAATCATAAATGGCCCAATACCTTAATAGGGAAGGCAAAGGTAAAGCCCAAAGGTTCAAAACGGCATTAGAAGTACAGTTTTCGCAACTCCACCACTTCTTGTTCACTGTACCCATCTAGCAGCATACATAAATCGAAGTCATCCAGAGTTTCGAAGCGTTCCAAACCTACCTTCTCCAAAATGTGGTTTTTAATATGCTCGTACATTTCGACCTTTAAGGGCATCAGGCTATTGGTAAAACGATCATTCAATTATAAGCTTTTATTTTTAAATAAAAAAGCCCCCAAAAGGGGGCTTTTCTTGGTTTTGAAGACTGGACTTTACTGAGGTAATAATACACCGTTGATGCTGTGTATTACCCCATTTACTGCCTGAATGTCGGTGGCTGTTACTTGTGATAAGCGACCAGCTCCATCTAAAATTTCAACGGTACTTCCGTTTATTTGAATGGTAATGTTGGCGTTAGGCAATAAAGTTGGTTTAATACCGGCGGTTACTTGGGCAGCGCGAACCTGGCTGTTTAAGCCGTGGTATAGTAAAATGTTGCTTACCTGTGGAACACCCAAAGTGGTTACCAATTCTTGAAGGCTGCTAAAGTTTAAGGCTGTTAAAGCGGCGCTGAAAGCGGCATTGGTTGGCGCAAACAAGGTTAATTTAACCGAGTTATCGGCCAAAGAAGCGGCGATATTGGGAGCGGCGGCTGTTACAGCGGCAGCCAAAGAGCTGTAGTTAGAATTGGCAGCTACCAAATCTAGGATGGTAGGCAACAACAAAACTTTGTCAATTTTGTGAATCACCCCATTGCTTGCTAAGATATCAACTGTTGTTACAGTGGCTTTGTTGTTCAATTTCACCCCATTGCTTGCGTCAATAAACATGCTGAGGTTGTGGTTGGTAGAGCTAACACCCAAAGTGTTCACATAACCGGTGGTTACAGCACTGCTGCGAACTTCGGCTCCGATTACGTGGTATTTTACAATTTCGCGAACGGCATCAATGCCCACAGCGGCCACCAATTCGGTAAGATTGGCGACACCTAAATCGGTTAGCAATTGGGTGAAAGCGGCATTGGTAGGCGCAAATACGGTAAACTTAGAGCTGTTGTCGTTTAAAGTGGCTGTTAAACCGGTTGCTTCCAGAACCTGAACAAAAACCGATAAATCGGCATCTTGGGCGGCCTTTTGAGAAATGGTTGGTGTGGCCGGTGTGTTGTTGTCGTCGTCGTCGTCTTTGCTACAAGCAAACGAAACAGCTGCCAAACCGAAGGCTAGCAACATGGCTTTAAAGCCAAAAGAAAATGTGCGCATATTGAAAATGTGTTTAGTTTGACTGAAAAGGAAAAAGCCGCTTATTTTGTTCATGCTTTAAGACAAAAAAGTTTCACAGAAAATTAATAATGCATATAAAAACCTCATTTTATGATGTATATTAAAGAATAAAACTTTCAAAAACTTAAACAGCCCAAGTGGTTGTTGAAGGTCTTTGCACAAAACCGCTCAAATTTGTGTTCATTTGCTTAAACAATGTTCTAACATGAAAAAAACACTTCTCCTAACATTAGGATTGGCTTTGGCCGCTACTACTCATGCACAGGAGCTTCCTGCGCCTAGCCCCATGGCTTCGGTTTCGCAAAAGGTGGGCTTAACCGACATTCAGATTGCCTATTCGCGGCCATCCGCAAAAGGCCGTAAAGTATTCGGCGATTTGGTGCCTTTCGGTCAATTGTGGCGTACAGGGGCCAACAAAGCCACAGCCATTACCTTTTCGACCGATGTTAACCTTAACAAAACTCCTTTAAAAGCAGGTACCTATTCGCTTTTCAGCATTCCTGGCGAAAAAAGCTGGACCATTATTTTAAACCGCAATACCGAAATATGGGGAACCGATGGATATGATGCTGCCCAAGACGCTTTGCGTTTGGAGGTTAAGCCTACCGCCACCGGACGAAGCATAGAAACGTTGACTATTGAAGTAGAGAACATTAGCCCAAACAGTGCCCATTTGGTTATTAAATGGGAAAATACTTCAGTAGCTATACCCATTAGTATGGAAGTGCGCAAGCTTGCAGAAGCCAATATTGCCAAGGCCCTCGAAACCGATGCCGGCAACTGGCGCGTTTACCGCAGTGCTGCGAGCTATTACCTCGAAGAAGGTTATAACCAAGCTAAGGCCCTTGAGCATATTGAAAAATCGATAAGCCTAAAGCCCGACAATTGGTACAACCATTGGATTAAGGCCGAAATATTGTTGGCTTTAAAGCGCAAACCCGAAGCCATTCAATCGGCCGAAAAGTCAATTGCCATGGGCGAAGAGCAGGCTAAAGCCGAGGGCAAACCCTTTGCATACGGAGAAGGTTTGCGCAAAGAAATGGCCGCCTGGAAATAAATATTGACTGAGCACAAATCAGCATGCCCACCCTTTGGTGAGGCATGCTTTTTTTTGGCTATAACTGTGGGTTGTAATGCGGTTAAAGGGGCGGCCAATGGTTAACAATCGTGTGAAACGCGGGCTGGTTTATCTGAACAGGGTTATGAGGCCTCTTTGGGTGAGGCGGCGTTTTGTTTTGTATTTATAGGTTATTTGGTAGGGGTAAACGCCGGGGGCGCAATTTTGGCCTTGGTGGGTGCCGTTCCAAGGTGTTTCGGGTTGTTGGGTTTGAAATACGGCTTGTCCCCATCGGTTGTAAATGGTGCATTGATAAAACTCTAAGGGGCAGTTGCTTTGAATGTTGAAGTTATCGTTTATGTTGTCGGCATTGGGGCTGAAAGCGTTTGGTATGTAAAGGCGGCAGTTTACTACCGAATCAGTGCAATCTAAAATATTGGCTGTGTAATTTAGGGTATCGGTTTGGCAGCTGTCGTTTATATAGGCTTGAATGGTATAAATGCCAGGAGCACTAAAGCTGCGGCTAATGCTTGGGCCGAATGCCTGGTTGTTTTGGCCGCTGTTGGGGTCGTTGAAGTTCCAAACCACCGTTTGCAATCCGCTGGAGGGGATAATTTCGAAACTAGAATTTTGGGCACACAGGCTATCGCCAACTGCGAGTATTTGTCGGCTTATTGGGCTTATAACATTAAGTTGAAGGCTTGAAATGGTATCGCAAGCATTGGCGCTTCTTAGTGTGTCGGTATAAATACCACTTTGGAAATAGGTTTGTCCCCAAGAGGCTGTATAAGGAGTGCAGCTGTTTATGGTGGTGATGGGGAGCACAACCGGGCCGGTTATGTTAAGGTTGAGTTGAATAATACTGTCGCAGCCGCTTGAGGTACTTAAGGTATCGAAATAGGTGCCGCTTTGGGTTAGAATTTCTCCCCATGGTGTGGTATATGCGCTGCACGCGCTGTCTGAAATGGTGTTCAAGCTTCCTCCTCCTAAAAGTGTAATGGTGTCGCGGTAGAAATAATTGGTGCAGTTAAGGTTTAAAGCGTAAACCACTTCGTAGGTTCCGGTGCTGCTGTTTGCAGGGATTATTGCGCCAGTAGTTGGGTTAATGCTGAGCCCGGGGGGATTGGCATAAAATGTACCGGCGGCATTGCCTTGGAAGGTAGGTAAAATAGGAGCACTTGTAGCACCTATGCAAATAGGGGAGGATGGGTATTGAATAGAGGCAAAAGCGCTGCCTCCGGCATTGCAGCAATTTCCTTTTAAAGCGCTTATTCGGTAAGGTGTGCTAAATTGCCAGCAGCAATACTGAACACTCACGCCTCTTAAGCTGCCTCCGAAACGGTTTTGAAATACATCGAGTACTTGGTCGGCGGTATTGCAGCCGCCTTGGTAGGTGCTTAGATCGCAATCGGCCAAACACACAACACCGGAATTGTTGCCGTTGGGCTGATTAAAGAAGTTTGGATTTGGTGGACTAATAATGTTTACCGGAGGGGTTGTTTCGATGGTTAAAATAGAGGGATTTATGCCGGAAAAGCTTGAGGTTATTATAGGAAAGCCGCAGTTGTTATTGCCTTGTGCAGAATTAAATCCGGCATAGTTTACTTGGGTGATGTTGCCCACAAAGGCCCCGCCGAAGGTGACGTTTACCGGTTCGTAGGTGCAAATGCCAATTTTAAGATTGGGGATGTTTTCGTCGACTATAATGTTGAGTTCGCCACCATCGTAATTGGCAAAAAGCAGCCAGTTGCCTGTGGTGTCGCAAACAAAATTGCCTATTTGGGCTTGGCTTAGATGCACGCCAAACAGAAGAGTTAAGGCTGCTAAATGGCCTTTTAGATGCATAGCCTATTGCTTTTTAATTTTAACCCAAAGTTGTTGAAAATGTTTGATTTTGCTTGGAATTCAGAGTGAAATAAACTCAATAAAAGCTCTAAAATTTTGTTTAGAAATTGGGTTTGTTTTAGGGTAGGTCGCCTTTAAAAACAGTTTTTTATGGCTTGCGTTTTCGTCCGCCCCTAAAGTAGGTGCGGGTCCAATAGGCTTCGTCGAGGCGGCTTACCATTACCCCTTTGCTGGAGCTTGCGTGAATAAATTGTCCATCGCGTAAATAAATGCCAACATGGTCTATTTGTTTGCCGCGAACCTTAAAGAAAACCAAGTCGCCCAGTTTCAGGTCATGTTTTTCTATCGGGTCAACTTCTTGGTACAAATCGGCAGAGCTTCTTCCTTGAAAAGGGCTGTTGTAGAATTCTGTGTAAACCACACCTACAAAGCCTGAGCAATCCGTGCCTTTTTTGGTTTTACCGCCCATTTTATGTGGGGTTCCAATCCAATTTTCTAGATAGGCTTCGAGTTCTCGGTTGCGGCTTTCGGAACCGGAGCGGTCATCGTGGTGGCGGATAATCACCTCTTTTTTTTCGCCTTTGGTGCGAATGTCCGGCTTATTGGAGTCGTTTTCTTGCCATTCGTATTTCGGCAGAGGGTGGGGTTTGGCGTGGCCAAGGTTTTTCTTAGAGGAGCAAGAAAAAAGAAGAGCACTAAAAATCCAAAAGGGGATTAAATGGTGGTTTATTTTTTTTAAATCCATCATGGGTTTTTAGGTCGAATTACCAAATGCTTAGTGGTTGAGCAACAGTTTTTGACTGATGATTAACTGGCGGTTGTGAATGGAAACCAAATAATAACCTTCGGGTAAATGTTCGAGATTTAATCGATGGGTTTGCCCGGCCTTTAAGTCTTCTTGTTGAAGCAGCTGCCCATTCATATTCTTTATGGTTAGAAGGAAATCCGAAAAATCAACATCGGTTTTAATTTCCAAAACACTTCCATGCATTTGAACCGAAGATTTTTCTTTCAGTTCATTAATGGTTCGCATGGTTTGGCCGGTTTGGATGCCTTGATTGGGGGTGAGATTTACTGCCATGTCGTGAAGTATGACAGTATCGAAATTGGACGAAACACTAAAGCGGGCCCAACCGTAATGGTCGTTGTTGTTTAAACGAAGTTTGAGTCCAACAAATTTTTCGGTTACCCCGCCACTCCATTCCATAATGGGATTGGGCGTGCCAAAATTGTTAATGGCCATGTAGCCGTAGCCTATAAAATCTTGTTGGGCGTTTATGTTTACCCCATTGTTGAGCTTGGCGGCCACATTGCTTGAGTATGAACCATATGAAGTGGCCACGGCATTGCCAACTATGGCATTGCTGGGGCTGCTTAAGCCTGCGCTGTAGTTGTTGTAATAACCTACCCCTACGCCAATTATTTGCCCGTAGCTGCCGTAATCCATTTTCATATTAAGAACGGTAAAGTCCATTTGGCCATCTTGGTTGAGGTCGAAATGTGCGAAAGCAAAGGGTTCAGCCGTGCTGGGGCCAGTAAGCACTAGATCTGGATTTACATTTGTGTAGAGGATTTGGCTGCTTAAATCGGTTTGGCTAAGCAAGGCAGCGGCCACTCCGCTGTATTTGGCTAATTTTTGGTTATGAATAAGGCTTTTCATAAAAAGGTGTTTAAGCGTTTAATAATTAGCGAAGTCGGAACTTTTAAAGGTTTGCACAAACTTAGTTTCAAAAATACTTAGACGGATTTATATTTGGAGAATGGCTAATAAAACCGAAAGAAAGATTAACAAAAGGTTGCTGTTGGGTTTGATTTTGGGTGCTTTAGCTTGGGGTTGTAAGAAAGATGAGGTAAGTAAACCAGGCAATTGGTCTTGGGCGAATCGGTTTTCTTTCGATTTGCAATCCATTCCAAATTATGCTCAAATAGACTATCCCGTTCATTTTACGCGGGCATTAAACACCGACAACGAGCCGGCCAACAATGTTATAAACAACAAACAGGCATTGTTGGGGAGGGTGTTGTTTTACGATTCTCTTTTGAGTCTAAACAATACCATAAGTTGCGCTTCTTGCCACAAGCAGGCTTTAGGCTTTACCGATTCTGCTCAATTTAGCCGGGGTTTTGAAGGGGGTAAAACGGGCATGCATTCTATGCGCTTGGTTAATGGTCGGTTTTATGCAGCGGGGTTTCAGTTTTGGGACCGAAGGGCTGAGAGTTTGGAAGTTCAAGTTCTTCATCCTATACAGGATGCGCTTGAAATGGGATTTACAGCCGAACATGGAGGGTTAGAGGCCTTGGAGGGAAAGCTTTCTCAAACCGATTATTATCCGCCATTTTTTGAATTCGCCTTTGGAAGTGCGGAGGTAACTTCTGAACGCATGGCCTTAGCTATGGCACAGTTTATAAGGAGTATGGTTTCGGTACGCTCTAAATTTGATAAGGGTTTTGAAGGGGTGTATGACCCGTTTAAACCCGGTTTGGGGTTAACTGATCCATTTTCAAATTTTAGTCCGGAAGAAAACGAGGGCAAGCGTTTGTTTATGACCCCTGTTTTTATGGGAGGCGCAGGCTGCAACGATTGCCATCAGGCCCCGGCCTTCACTTTAGATCAGATGGCCAGAAGCAACGGATTGGACGCCGGTGAAACCCGGGTGTTTAAGTCGCCTTCTTTAAGCGAGGTGGCAATTGGCGGTCCCTATATGCATGATGGTAGGTTTGAAACCCTGCATGAAGTGGTGGAGCATTACAATTCCGGTATAAAATTCGGGCCGGCACTTGACCATTTGCTTCACGACGAACAAGAAGTACCCATTAAATTGGGGTTAAAAGCCAAGCAGATAAACGATTTGGTTGCTTTTTTGCACACATTAAGCGATGACAGCTTTTTAACTGACGAGAAGTTTTCGAACCCATTTAAATAGGTTTAATTCTCTAGGTTTAATTTTATTGAGAAGGGGTTTGTAGGAAGTATGGAATGGTATATCTTCGCGGCCCAATTTAACATTTTGTGAACGGGGTTTAGGACCCTTTTAAAACCACTCAATTATGCCGGTAAAAATCCGTCTTCAACGTCACGGCCGCAAAGGCAAACCTATCTTTACCATTGTAGCTGCCGATAGCCGTTCGCGCCGCGATGGTCGATTTATTGAAAAAATCGGACAGTATAACCCCAATACCAATCCTGCTACCATAGATTTAGATTTCGATGCAGCTTTGCGTTGGATTCAAAACGGGGCACAACCTTCAGATACATGTAAAGCCATACTTTCTTACAAAGGGGTTTTGTTGAAGAAGCACCTCATAGATGGGGTGAAGAAAGGGGCCTTAACACCTGAACAGGTTGAAGAGCGCTTCGATAAATGGTTAGAAGAAAAAGGAGCGAAAATTTCGGGTAAGTCTGAAAGTTTGAGCAAGGCCAAGATGGATAGAGAAAAGCAAAGGGTTGAGGCCGAATTGGCGAAGAATCAGGAGCGCGAAGCCGCCATACGTGCTAAGGCCGAAGAAGCAGCTGCCAAAGCGGCGGCCGAAGCCCAGCCAGCAGTTGATTCAGCAGAAGAGACCCCAGCAGCCGAATAAATCAGATCTTATAAAAAATGGAAGCCGTTCCTTAGGAGCGGCTTTTTTTTTGTTAGCGAGGTAGACAGTGGGTTTAAAGTGAATTTTAAAAACATTATTAAGTCATTTAAATTGGCGCTGATGTGCGGGAATAGAAAATAAAAAAGCCGCACTTCTGCGGCTATTAATTTTAAATGTGGAGCTAGATTATTGCCATTGAATACCGAAAACAAAATTTCGTCCCGGCGCGCTAAGACCAGATGAATAGGGGCGGTAGCGTTGATCGGAAAGGTTTTCAACTCCGGCGGTTAAAGAAACATGCTCGTTTAATGTCATTCGGGTTTTAAGGTTAAGGGTATACCAGCCAGGGCTGTATGGTCGGTCTTGGGCATCGAGGGCGTATAAATGGGGCTTTTCTATTTCTTCAGGTGGCATGTTGAGATAGCCCTTTTCAAAGCTGTAGAGGGTATAAAAATCGAGGGTAATCCCTTTGTTTCGATAGCGCAAACCAATTCTGCCAAAAGCAGGAGCCGCATGACGCAAAGGGGCCAAACTCCCATTGTCGAGCTCCTCTTCTCCAATTTGATAGCTGAACGTAGAGCTGAATAACCACTTTTTGTTTATAGCGGCCTCTAATTTGGCTTCTAGCCCATAAACCCTGGCGAAGGCGGCATTTTGAATAGATTGGACATCGCTCCATTCGCCATCATATAAAAGGCTGTCGACCCCGTTTAAATAAGAATCACGTCTTACCAAGGCATCTTGCAAATGGGTGTAATAAGCTACTACATCTAAGTGAATGGCTTGACCAAACCGCCTACTTATGTCGATTTCGGCCGTGTAGGCATATTCCGGTTTTAAATCGGGATTTGGCACCACCACATTGCCCGGCTCGGAATCGAAAATCTTGCCTAAGTCGTCTACATTGGGGCTCCTAAAACCGGAAGAGGCATGCGCGCTAAGGTTCCAGTTTTCGTTAGGTTGCCATTCAAAGCCCAGACTTCCGGTTAGGGCCGAACGGTTTAGCTCGGCTGTTTGGAAGGGGAAGGGGTAAAATGGAAGGTTGTTGGAAAAATCGGCATTTAAGCCAAAAGCGTTGTAGCGTATGCCTGCATGCACATTGAAGCTCTCGTTGTAGTTTTTTTGCCAGGATGCAAAAACGGCATAAGAATACCAATCGGATTGTGGATAGCGGCTTGGTCCGATTTGCGTTTCGTTTGTTGGAAGGTCGAAATCTGAACCGCTTGATTGCACTTCGTTAAATACCCATTCGGCCCCGTAAAACAAATTATGGCCATTGCCAAAAGCCTTGTTCAAATCGAGGTTTAAGGCGTAGGCATTTACTTTTTCGAGGCGGGTTCTTTGAAGATCGCCTCCAAAATTCCGGTCAATTCTACTTTCTTCAAAATACTGATGGGCCAAACTTAGGTTGAGGGCATCGTAAGCGCCACTTTGGGCAAAGTGTTTAAGCTGAAGATGGTTCATATTCCAAACTTGGGGGCCATATCGCCATTCGGCGCTTCTGGGCAAACCATTTCGTGTCATCAACAAACGGTCGTAGCGGTCGTAGCTGCTGGTGCTGGAGTAGTGAAAAGCGTATTGTAATTCAATTTGGCGGCTGGGTTTGTATGCCAATTTAGCCAGTAGGTTGTCTTGAGAATATCCACTTGGGGATTGCACCTGCGGATTGGGGTTGCTTACCATTTGGTCTTGTTGCCCGATGCGTTGCACATACCAAGGCCGAAGGTATTCGTTAGGCCCTTGGCTTCCCATGCGCAAATCGCCAAAAGTGGTGTGTGAAGCGCTCAACACCAGGCCCCATTTTTTCCATCCCAATTTAGAGTGAAAGTGGAAAGCGCTTTCGTTGTTGGCGGTTGAAAAACGAGAAGCGGCCCCATAATGTTGCTGAATGCTGTCGTTTAATGCAAATTCGGGCAATAGAGTGTAAAATGCCATTACCCCGCCCAGGGCGTCGCTGCCATACATAACCGAACCTGGGCCAAAAAGCACTTCGGTGCGTTCAATGGCGAATGGATCGAGAGAAATGATGTTTTGCAAATTGCCTGAGCGAAAAATGGCGGTGTTCATACGTACCCCATCCACCGAAATAAGCAAGCGGTTGGTGGCAAAACCACGGAGCATTGGGCTGCCGCCGCCTTGCTGACTTTTTTGAATGAATACTTCGCTGCTTTGTCCGAGCAAATCGGCCGCTGTTTGAGGGGCTTGAAGTTGGATTTCGGAAGCATTGATGGCCTTAATTTTAAAAGGCACTTCGTTTTGGGCCTGTGCCCAGCGGTTGGCCGATACCACCACAGGTTCTAAGGCCAAAAGAACGGGTGTTAGGGTTACTCTATATCCCATTTCGGTTAGTTTTTGGTAGCTGTAAACAGCCGTTTTGTATCCCATTAACCGAAATTGAATGCGCTCCAGGTTTTTAAAATCGTCGAGATTAATTTGTCCATTGACATTGCTGGTTTGCATACGCAGAGGGTTTTCGCTTAAAACCACCACTCTGCTAAGTGGTTGTTCGGTTTTTGCATCTACAATACTCAGATTTTGGCCGTGCATAATAATAGGGAACAGCCATAGGAGACCAGCTCCTAAAAGTTTTTTCATTTTGAAGGATTTGGGTTTAAACAATTGGTTATAGACCCTTTGGGTCAATTTGATAATCCGGATGTTTAAACTCTAATTGGTGGCTTGATGGGATGCCTTGAATGGCCTGTTAATAAAAAGCCTTTGATATTGTGAGAAGTCTTAAGTCTAGTTGAATAGAAGGTGAAATCTGCCGTCGGCTGCTCAAAAACAAAAAGGCTTTTTAACCAAAGTTGAAAGCGTTCTTGATGCTGTTGATGCAAAGGCAGTTGAGAGGTATAGGATTGCGCAAGCCGTTTTATAGCCTGTTGGTATTGATTTTCTTTGGCATCCCACCAGGTGGTATAAACAAGCGTATCGCCCTTTTTTTCAACCGAAAGCACATCGTACAAACTGCCTCGGTAGCGGAATTCGTCGTCATGTATCCAGTTAAATTCATGCGCATTAAGCGCATGATGTTTTATTAAGTGAAGAGGGTTGGTGGAGATATTTAGGGCATATTGCCTTTTTAGCGCTCTTCTAAATTGTTTTTCGGCCTGTGGTTTATAGATTTTTTCGAGCCAAATTGGAATGCTTAAAATCCACAAACAAAACAACGCTATTGGCAACCGCATGTTGCGAAAGTATGGAACAAACGATGGAGTTTTCTGTAGGATTTAAGTTTGAGGCTTAAGCATTCTGCGTGTTTTTGATTCTTTTTGCACGCCTATTTTAATCTCATGCTCAAAAAAAGCAAGGCCGAGGCGAGGGCGTCGCTTAAAGCGTTGTGGTTGGCTTCCTCCAGAATGCCGGCTTTTTTGCAAAGGGCAGACAAGGACAGATCCAAATCTTCATTTTGGGTATAAAAAGGATTTCGAGCTTGAGCGATGGCTATGGCCAAGGTGTCGACATAACGAACCTTTGTCCAAGGGCGTTTTAGACGTTTGGATACCGCTTTCAACATGGCCAAATCAAATTGAACGTTATGACCCACCCAAATGGTCCCAGGCGGATTGGTCATAAATTGCTGCAGAAGTTCGGCTTCACTTATTCCATTTTCGGTGTCGAAAGGCCTGATTTCGTGAATGGCAATGGCCGACTTACTGTACTGGGTTTGATGAATTCGGCTAAAAAAGGCGTTTTCTATGTTTATGCCTTCCTCATTAAACGAAAGCCAGCCGGCTTCTACTATTCGGTCGGTTTTGGGGTCTAAGCCGGTTGTTTCCAGATCTAGCGCCATAAAAGGGCCCTTGCCATTTTTTAAGCGTTTTCGCTGCATCCATACGGTATTTCGCAGAAGACTCATGCGCGAAGTAAATCGGTTTGATAGGCTTGTTTGATGTAAAGCTGTAAGTCGCTTAATGTGGTAAATGCGTTTCGGAGCATTTGCCTTTTCAATTTGTCGATTTGCTCGATGGGCACATAGCGGCCGTCGTCGTTGTTTTTCAATCCACTTTCAAAACGAAGGGACAGGAGAAGTTCGACGGCCTCAGCGGCCTGAGCCAACATTTCGGATTGTTGGGGGAGGGCCATTTCCAGGGCCTTATACCTAAGCACCGTTGATTTTTCGACCATACTGTGTTCAATTGCCAACAGCCTGGCGATATCGGTAAAGGGCAAGAGGCTTCGCAGTTTAAGGTCGAAAGCGTCTTTATGGCTTCCGTCTTTTTCAAGAATCAGGTTTTTAAAGAAGCCCATTGGAGGGGGCGTTCGCAGGCAATCGGCCGCCAACAACCGCATGAACAGCGCACTTTTGTTTGCTTGAATGAAGCCCTCGAGCTCCTCACCCAGAGATGGCTCTCCGTATATTGGTCTGAAATCGAGCAAAATGGTGGCTTCCAGAATATTTTGTCCATCGGGTTGTTGAAACCAATTCTTGAGCTTGTTTTTAAACGCATTCATTTCTAAACAATATGGCGCATTGGAAGCATGAACGCCGGCTTGATCAAGGCTGTAGCCACAGGCTTCTAATTTGCTTTCAACGCTTTTGGCCAAGGCAATGAAATAGTTTTGATTTTGATTGGAGTGGCCTTCATAAACCAGTGCATGGTCTTGGTCGGTGGCCAAAATTTGTTCGCAACGGGCGTAAGAGCCCAATTCGAGCCAGGCAAAAGCCGATGGTGGCCCACCTGTTTCTTCTATGGCCACCTTAATGCATTGCCTAACCAAAGCATCGCGTAAAATGCCGGCATATCGGTTTAACAGTCTTATTTTTAGGCCAGATTGTAATTGATGTTGTGACCATTGGCGCATATGCAGAGCCGTTTCTGATAGTTGCCAAATGGTTTGACAGCGTTGAATTCTTCGAAGCAATACGGCAGGATTGTCGCTGCCGCTTACCAACAAGTCGTGCTCTGAAAGGACGAATTCCACATTTCCACTTGTTTCTCCATTGTGGGTGATGCACAAATGCCGAAATCCCTTTTCGAGCAATGCGCTTAAATAGTCTGATTCGGTAAGTCCGGTAGGCATACAAAACACCGGTTGACTCATGATTTGGGTGATGGGTTCGTGAATACCAAAAAGGCCGGTGGCCACTTTTCGCCTCAAATCGCGGTCGGTTACTATGCCAATAGGTGCTTTATGGCGGTTTGTTACCACCAAAGCACTGGCATTGAGGGCCGACATTTCGATGGCCGCTTCACAAATTTTGGATTCGGGCCCTAGGGTTAAGGCTTTAGGCTGGTGGGTAAAATCGTAGGGCTTGGCCAAAGCCGTGCCGGGGAGAATGGCCCGGGTTTGTCGCCCGTCTTTGTACTTGCCACCTGCCAGTCCTTCGAGAAAAAACCAGGCAAATTGGCCATTTTGGGCCATGAAGTTTTTAATAGGTTCGAGCTCGAAAACATAAAGCACAGCGGCTTCGCGCACTTTGGCCGATGCCAAGTAGTGCATGCCACTTACCAAACCTCTGGCCCCAAACACATCGCCCTCGTCGCATAAATCTAACATGCCTTCGAAGCTGTGGTAAATTTCGACTGAACCCGAACGCAGTACATACAAATGAGGCAAGCAATTTTGTCCTTCGGTAAACAGTTGCTGACCAGAAGGCGCATAATCTACCTTGCATTTTAAGGCCAATTTGAAGCGCTCGGTGTTTTGAAGCAGATTGAAAGGGGGATGAAGGCCTAAAAAATCGGCAATGCGCTGGGCCACCGGGTTTGTGGTATTATCTACGGCCATGTTTTGAAAGCTGAGGTTAATAAGGAAGGCGTAGCCGCCGCATGTTAAAGTTACTTCAGGAGCGGTTGTATTTAGGTGTTTGATTAGGGTTATTTCGAATACAAAAGGCCATGGGTTTTTGCAAAGGGTTTTTGTTTGGGTGATTGGTATTCATAATGAATTTGTTTGCGTGAGGGATTGTAGCGGAAAGCCCGCAAATGCCCGGTTTGGGCCTATGGCCGGGCATTGAGGACTTGGAGCGAAAAGCCCGTTTGGCCGAAGGGCAACACGCCCAAAAAGGTGAATAATTATTCGAAATTCGGATAATAGTCAAGGGTACATCGGTGTAACTTAGAAGCGGTTTATGGGCACTTTGAAAAAATATCCGGCTGTAATGGCCTTGTTGATTGCCATGGTGTTATGGTTGAGTATGCGTTTGAGCACCGATGGAATGCGTTTAGATCTGGGCTTTGATTTGGTTTACCAAGATTTGCCCGTGGGCACCGAAAATTGGTCGGCCTGGCCGCGTAAAGTGGTGCTAAAACTGGAGGGTAGGGGATACGATTTGTTAAGGGCTTGGCTGTGGCCCAATAGGAAAATTGAAGTGAATTTGGCGCAATGGATGGAAGGGGCTGAAGAGGCGGATGCGGGCTTTTATTTGAAAATCCGTGATTTGCGTGTGCAATGGGACGCACAATGGGGCAAACGGCTCAGACTTCAGGAGTTGCCAGAAGATGAGGTGGTTTTCTTGCCCAACTGGCAGTCGTTAAGTTGGAAGCCATGTTTAGAGGTGGGAAGCAACTGGATGCCGGCCGGCTTTGAGTTGAACTGGTTAAACTGGACAGAACGCAGTTTGGTGGGATTGAAAGGTGCGGCAAAAGAGCCTGTTATGTTGGAGCTTAAACCTTTAGATTCTTGGCCGGGGGCCGGCAAGCACAAGCTTCGATTTAAGGCCAAAGCTTCGGCTAATGAAGCCTATTGGATGGATGCTTCGGACTTGTTGGCTGAAGTAGAAGTGGTGCAAATGCGGAGTTTTGAAAGGGAGGTTGAGGTAGAAGCTGTGGGCTTTAAGGGGCTCAAAACCCAGATTTTGCCTTCGAAAGTGAAAGTGCAATGGGTGGGTGATGTGCGTTTGAGCCCAGAACTTGAAACAATGCCATTTAAGGTGCGTATATACGCTAAAGAAGGGCATAAAGGCGTTTTTCCCGTGCGTATTGAGTGCGAGGCTGGTTTAACCCCGCGGTTTACATGGATAGACCCCCATGAAGTTGAAGGTATACAATGGTTATGAAATACGGCGGTTTAACAGGTGGAATGGGCAGTGGCAAATCGACTGTGGCTTTGATTTTTGAAGCCTTGGGTGTGGCGGTGTACTATGCCGACGAAAGGGCCAAGGCCTTGTATGAAAAAGAAGAGGTGGCCATTCAACTCAGGAGTTTGATGGGCGATGAGGTGTTTGATAATGGGCGAGTGAATACCAAGAAACTGGCAGGTCTGGTGTTTGGGTCGCAAGAGAAACTGGAGGCTTTAAACGGTTTGATTCATCGCGAAGTGGCCCTTGATTTTAAGTCTTGGGCTGAGCGTCAATCGGGGGCGTATGTACTAAAAGAGGCTGCCATATTGTTTGAAACAGGGAGTTATAAAAAGATGGATTTCAATATTTTGGTGGTGGCCCCAGAGGCCTTGCGCATAAAAAGGGTGATGGCGCGAAATGGTTGGTCGTTAAATGAAATTAAAAGCAGATTGGAAAAGCAATGGAACGATGAGCAAAAACGCGCATTGGCCCATTACGTTATAGAGAACCAAGGTGAGGCCTTGATACCTCAGGTATTGAAACTGCATTTTGAAATTTTAAAAAGTTGTAAGCCATGAAAATTCTGCTGGCAAAGGAAGCCAAACAAGCCGATGCGTTTACCATTGCCCAAGAAGCCATTGAATCGCAAGATTTAATGGGCAGGGCTGCAGGCGCGGCCGCTTTTAAGCTTATGGACCTTTGGCCTAAACCTATGCGTTTTTACATACTGTGCGGCATGGGCAATAACGGTGGAGATGGCTTGGCCATTGCCCAGATTTTGCGAAAGCACGGACGAGGTGTAAGGGTTTGGGTGGTAAAGCATGCAAGGGATTTTTCGTCTGAGGCCAAGCACTTCAGTTTGAAGGTGAACTTTGATTGGATAGAAAGTGCTGCCGATTTGCCGGAAGCCGAAACGGATGAATGTGTGGTGGATGCTATTTTGGGCTTGGGGCAATCACGGCCAGTAAGCGGGCTGATGTTGGATGTGGTTAAAAAGGTGAATAATTGGCCAAACGAGGTGGTGGCCATAGACGTGCCCTCCGGGCTTTTACCTGATGCCATAGGGGAATTCGGAGAGGTGTTAATGGCCCGACACACCTTGAGTTTTCAGTTTCCGAAACTTGGTTTTTTTTTGCCAGCACAGGGTTGGGCCACTCAGAGTTTCGAAGTTTTGGATATAGGGCTCGATAAAACCTTTATAAGCCAAAGTGCCAGCCCATTTGAATTTTATGGGGCCGATGAGTTAAAACATCGGGTAATAAAGCGGTTGCGGTTTTCACATAAAGGCAACTATGGTCACGTTTTGTTGCTAGCCGGCAGTTTGGGTATGGCGGGTGCCGCACGCCTATGTGCAGAAGCGGCTTTGCGGGCAGGAGCCGGCAAACTAAGCCTGCTTTCTGATGTCGAAGTACAGCAATCTATTCAAACAGCACTGCCCGAGGCCATGTGCGTTCAAGAATCTAAGTTAGATCATTACTCTATTTCCGACTATACTTTGGTGGCAGGGCCAGGTTTGGGACGAAGCGAAGAACAGTCGAAGAAGCTGTGGAAATGGCTGAGCCGTCAAACAAATCCAGTGGTATTGGATGCCGATGCCCTTAACAATTTGGCCGACCATCCGGAGCAATGGAAGGGTATTCCGCCAAACAGCATATTAACGCCCCATATGGGCGAGTTTAAACGCTTGTTTGGGTTTGGCTGCGATTCGTACGAAGAAGTAGAAGCCATTAGACAGTGGGTGATGAGCGAACAACTTAATTTGGTTATGAAAGGCGCTTATACAGCGGTTTTCTCGGTTGATGGCGAGGTTTGGTTTAACAGCACCGGCAATGCCGCTTTGGCCAAAGGTGGAAGTGGGGATGTTTTGTGCGGGCTAATAGGCGGCTTGCTGGCCAGGCATTACGAACCTAAATGGGCGGCCCGTATGGGGGTATATGTTCACGGATTGTCGGCCGATTTGTACGTTCAAAAGCAGCATACCGAAACCATGTTAGCAAGCGATTTATTTGATTACCTGCCTCAGGCCTTTCGTGTTTTAGAAAACCAGGCCTAATGTTATTAACCAAATCTTCAATGATTTAAAACAGATTGTGCTATGTTCATCATTTTCGATACCGAAACCACCGGTTTGCCCAAAGACCCAAATAAACCCCTTAGCGACAGCGATAACTGGCCTCGTTTGGTGCAATTGGCCTGGCAGGTTCATGGCAATTTGGGTGAATTAATTGAGGCTCAAAACCACATTGTAAAACCCAATGGCTACACCATTCCTTACAATGCCGCCCAGATACACGGCATTACCACCGAAAGGGCTATGGAGGAAGGCATTGATTTGGCAGACGTTTTGGGCCATTTCGAAAAAAGTTTAGAGGCTTGTCGCCTAATGGCAGGTCATAATTTGGAATTTGACCTTAAAATACTGGGAGCCGAGCATTTTCGACTGAGCATAGACTCGAGAATGGGCAAAATCCCTCATCTTGATACCAAAGACGAATCAACCGACTATTGCAAAATTCCAGGGGGAAAAGGAGGCGGGTTTAAATGGCCTACTTTGAGCGAACTGCACGAAAAGCTTTTTGGAGAAGGATTTTCGGCTGCCCACAATGCAGCGGCCGACGTAGAGGCCACCGGCCGATGCTTTTTGGAGTTAATACGCATAGGTGTAATAAAGTATGAAAAGGCTGGATTGGATGCCAAAGCTTTCGAAGCATTTTCAAAAGAAAATCCCAAGCCATTTTCGCCCATAGGGCTAAACATTAAAGACCATAAGGTTTCGACAGCTTCTGCCGAAGTGGTGTCTATTGCCCGAGAAGCCAATGAAGAAGCCCTCCATTTGGCCGAGGCCTTTGTGCACTTGCACGTTCATAGTCAGTTTTCGGTGCTTCAAAGTACCAGCGATGTGAACTCGGTGGTAAAACAAGCCGAAGCCATGGGCATGAAGGCAGTGGCACTTTGCGATTTAGGCAATATGTACGGGGCTTTTTCTTTTGTAAATGCCTGTGAAAAAGCGGGCATAAAGCCTATAATTGGGTATGAAGCTTATGTTTGTGAAAATCGGCACGACCGCAGCCGGCAAGACAATGGCTACCGTATTCCGCTTATTGCTTTAAACAAAACCGGATATGCCAATTTGTCGAAATTAAGCTCCATTGCATTTTCTGAAGGCTTTTATTACGTGCCTCGTATAGACCGCGAGGTATTATTGAAGTACAAAGAAGGTATAGCGGTTTTAAGCGGTTCTACCGGTGGTGAGGTTCCTCATTTGTTGCTAAACGTAGGCGACCACCAGGCAGAAGACGCTTTTGTTTGGTGGAAAACCCATTTTGGGGAGCATTTTTATGCCGAATTGCAGCGCCATGGTTTGCCAGAAGAAGAGGTAGTAAATACCAAGCTGCTTGAGTTTTGTGAACGCCACCAAGTTGAATATTTGGCTGCTAATGAATGTTTTTACCTCTTACCCGAAGATGCCGACGCTCAGGATATTTTGCTTTGCGTTAAAGATGGGGTAACCCAAAACACACCCATAGGTCGTGGCAGGGGTTATCGGTTTGGGATGCCCAATAAAAACTATTATTTTTTAAGTAAGGCCGAAATGGCCGAACGATTTGCCGACCTCCCTCAAGCTCTGGCGAATACCGGTAAATTGGTTGATAAGGTGGAGCAGTTCAGTCTTAAGAGGCCAGTTTTGCTCCCCAATTTCGACATTCCCGAAGCATTTGTGCATGCAGAAGATGCCCTTGATGGGGGCAAACGAGGCGAAAATGCTTATTTAAGGCATTTAACATACGAAGGGGCCAAAAAACGCTATAAAGAATTAACCGATGAAATTCGAGAGCGCTTAGACTTTGAGTTGTCGATTATTGAAAAAACAGGTTATCCCGGTTACTTTCTAATTGTACAGGATTTTACCAATAAGGCTTGGGAAATGGGGGTTTGGGTAGGGCCTGGCAGAGGCTCGGCCGCGGGCAGTGTGGTGGCATATTGCACCGGCATTACCAATGTGGATCCGCTTAAGTACGGTTTGCTTTTCGAACGTTTTTTAAATCCCGACCGGGTGAGCCTGCCCGATATTGATATAGATTTTGACAATGAAGGCCGCGAGAAGGTAATTCAGTATGTAATTGACAAGTATGGAAAAGAACAAGTAGCCCAAATCATTACCTATGGAACGATGGCAGCCAAAAGCGCCCTTAGGGATGCCTCCAGGGTAAAAGCGCTCGATTTAACCGAAGTGAACCGCCTGGCCAAGCTAATTCCGGATAATGCCAGTTTAAAGGACATTTTTGGATTAGACGAATCGGCTTTAAAAGAGCGTTTTAATGCCGATCAGCTGAAAAACATAGCCGAGTTGCGCGAAATAGCTAAGCAGAATTCGCCTTGGAGTGAAATGCTAAAAGCCGCTATGCGCATTGAAGGCAGTTTGAGAACCACCGGCATTCACGCTTGTGGGGTTATTATTACCCCAACCGATATGAGCAGTTTGGTTCCGGTTATGATGCCAAAAGATTCGAGTTTGATGGCCACCCAATTTGATAACTATGTGGTGGAAGATGCCGGTTTATTAAAAATGGACTTTTTGGGACTCAGAACCTTGAGTATTTTGAAAACCGCTATTGAAATCATTAAAAAGGCCAAAGACGTTGAAATTAAACTCGACGATATTCCGCTAGACGACACCAAAACCATGGAGCTTTTTGCCAAAGGTGAAACCACTGCATTGTTTCAATTTGAATCGCCGGGCATGCAGAAGAACCTTCGTATGCTGAAGCCTACGGTATTTGAAGACATTATTGCGATGAATGCTCTTTACCGTCCGGGCCCTATGGAATACATTCCTGACTTTGCCAAACGGAAAAATGGAATAGAAGCGGTACAATACGATTTGCCCATTATGGCCGAGGTTTTAAAAGAAACCTATGGGGTAACCGTTTACCAGGAGCAGGTTATGCAGCTTAGCCGTCTTTTGGCCGATTTTACCCGAGGTGAGGCCGATAAGCTGCGGAAAGCCATGGGTAAAAAAATAAAAGCCCAGCTCGACGAGCTCAAACCCAAGTTTATTGAAGGGGCCACCAAAAATGGGCATCCCGAAAAAACCCTCCATAAAATTTGGGAAGATTGGGAGAAATTCGCCAAATACGCCTTTAACAAATCGCATGCGGCTTGTTATTCGGTAGTGGCTTGGCAAACAGCCTACTTAAAAGCCCATTATCCGGCCGAGTTTATGGCTGCAGTACTTTCTCATAATATGACAGACATAAAAAAGCTAGGCTTTTTTATGGAAGAGTGCAAACGCATGGGGCTGCAGGTGCTGGGGCCCGATGTGAACGAAAGTCAGGAAGATTTTTCGGTAAACAAACTGGGCCAAATTCGCTTTGGACTGAGCGGCATGAATGGGGTGGGGCAGGGTGTGGCCATGGCCATACGCGACGAACGCGAAAAAAATGGTTTTTTCACCAGCTTTTTCGATTTTTTAAGCCGCATGGATGCGCGTTCTGTGAGCAAACAAACCCTGCAAAGTCTCATTTTCGGAGGGGCCTTCGACAGCCTAACCAATGGCCGCCGGTCGGTGTTTTTTGTGGAAGAAGATGGCAAGCCGTTTATAGAAAAGGCTGTACGCTATGCCCAAAGTTTGCGCCATCAAAAAGAAAGTGCCCAAGGCAGTTTGTTTGACGATATGCCCGGCAGCAGCTTGCCAGAGCCCCAATTGCCAAATGCCGAAGAATGGAGCCGAAAAGAAACCCTAAAGCGCGAGAAAGACGTTTTGGGGCTGTTTTTATCGAGTCACCCACTTGACGATTTCAAATACGAGCTCAATCACTTTTCCAATATTAAACTTGAGCAACTCAAAACCTTAACCCAAAACCGAACTCAGGAATACGTTTTCGGTGGATTGATAACCCAGGTAAAGCGCGGAACCTCTAAAGCCGGAAACGATTATTGCGTGCTTACTATAGAGGATTATAGCGACCAAATGGAACTCTTTTTTATGGGCGAAGAATACCTAAAGTTTCAGTATTTCTTTAATCCCGATTTGGCCGTTTTGGTTAAAGCTACCGCCGACGTTCGCGAACTGAAGCAGATAGAAGAAGGGCAGCATACCCATAGCATTCGATTTAAAGTAAGCAAAATGCTGCTGTTAAACGAATTGCTTGAAAAACAAGTGAAAGGCTTGGTGGTTATGATGCCCCTTATTGATTTTAAAGCCGAAACGTTTGAATCGTGGATTAGCACCTTATATGCTTCGGAGACAGGCGAATCTGGAAAGCACGAACTCGAATTGCGCTTGTTTCACGACCAAATGGAACTGCGGTTGGCCGACAGCGGGCAATTAAAGCTTAGGTTAACAAGCGATTTATTCAAGAAATTAGAAGAGGCGCATGTGCCTTTTATGCTCACGTCGTGATCTGGATGCCAAGGAACTTCGCAAGAACCTGCAGACAGCTTGGAAGTATTATATTTTGAAATGCATTAAACGTTGGACTTATTTATGCATCATAACAGCATAACCTAAAACGGGCTTTATGGAAGTGGTGGAATACCATTTGGGCAATATGTTAACCCGTTCGTGCCTAAGGCTTTTGGAAAGCGAAATTTCCAAGTTGCCCAATGCTGAGTTGTTAATCTTGCAATTGGGTTATGCACGCGTTAAATTGCCTAGGCAGTTAAAGCCCGAATTGGATTTATTGATTAAAAAACTTGATTTCCAAATTCTAAAAGATGCCGATCAAATATTGGTCGAGAGAATAAAATCGGCCGCCATCGAACTTATTTTTCATGCAAACAATGCCAGTTCTTTGATACGAAACAGTGATTACATAAGCGATAAACTCGGTGTGCCTTACGACAAATTGAGCCGCAGCTTTTCGCGCATAAAAGGCCAAACTCTAGAGCATTACCTCATACAACTAAAAGTTGAAAAAATAAAAGAAATGCTGATTGCTCAGGAGTTCACACTTAGTGAAATAGCCTATCAAATGGGGTATAGCAGTGTGCAGTATTTAAGCAATCAGTTTAAAAAAAGCACAGGACTTACCGTTTCGGCTTTTCTTCAAAGTCCTCAAAAATGGCGAATTCCTTTGGAAGATTTATAGTCCAAAGCCTTGGCATGAAGCTGTTAAGCAAACCCTAAAACCCACTTAAAGCGGCCATAAACAGCCCTGGTGGTCATTATATTTGCAAAAAAATAGCCCTTGATTCGCTTAATTGTCATTGCCTTTTTGGTTTATGTGGTGTTTAGAGTGTTAAATACCCTCATTTTCCCTATTCTAAAAGGCAATTTTGGTGCATCTAAGTCAAACGCCAACAAAGCCGATAAATCTGAAACCGATAAAGATTGGGGCGGAAAGTATGTGGAGTACGAAGAGATAAAAGAAGACAAAAAGCCCGGCTCGTAGCAGGCGGCAAGCAGGTAGGGCTTGGTATGCTTTGTGTTTCTCTGAACACTTTTTGTTGGGCTTTAACAGGGTGCTGTTTTTGCTTATTTTTAAGCATGCGTGGCAGGGAGGCCCATGATTTGCGCGGGGTTTTGCGCAGTGGTGGGTTTCCATTTTGTTTTAAATTATAAAGTGGTCGTGGTAGAGATGCAATGCATTGCGTCTCTACGTTGCGGTTCCTCCTAAGTCTATGGATTCTTTGTCCATATCGTCCATGAATTTATAAATCAAGCCAATGGTAATTTGCTCAATCTTTGCTTTGGGGTCGGGTAATTTGCCTACCAGAATATCACGGCAATCGTCTATTCGACTTTTAGTTTGTGTATCTAACATAATTCTAAAAATAAAATTGGTCTGATGACCAATTCAATGGATTATTAATGATGTATTCTGAAATTCGCTGGTATGATTCATCGTTACGGATAATATGATCGTGGTAACGGGATTGCCAGGCAAAATCGGGATTTATGAATCGGACATTTTTTGTTGCCCCAATTTTAAAACCACGAATGCTGGATGCCAGATTTTTGGATTGTGGTTCAAATTTGTTTTTTGATGTCGATCCGTTGGCGTTTTGTAGAGACGCAATGCATTGCGTCTCTACCCTTCGGGTAAATGATTGGTGCTGTAACCACCTCCCCCTTCGGGTAAATGATTGGTGCTGAAACCACCTCCCCCTTCGGGTACTCCTCCTTGAAAAGGAGGAGAGATTTTGTGTTGTGATGAGGTTCAGTGGTGGTCCTTTTCCCGATAATGGTGTAGCGTGTTTTTCTCTTGCAAGTCTAAAAACTTTCATCTACACCAAAATCCCGTGATTAATTCGGTTTAACTCACTAATAACCATTTCCTTTCCGTACGAATCTTTTAGCAATTCTATTGGTTTTAGTT
>CAMCXO010000021.1 GCA_945883565.1 Chryseobacterium gleum | reverse complement strand
AGCCCCGCGCCGGCGATTGAGGCGCCCAAAAGATTAACCAATTGAAAAATTAAATAGCCGAAGGCCAAGAGAAAAAATCATTTAATCAAAACAAAATCACATTAGCCCCGCGCCGGCGATTGAAGCGCCTAATACTGGCTTTCCTGCTTAAATCAAAAACAAGCACTAGTTTAATAAACGGGGCCAAGCTTTGAATACATTTACATCATTCATGCCTCGATGGTGCGGCTTTTCGATTGGGTTAAACCAACGTCAGAGCTTGGTTAGGCGTCTCAATTCAGGTGACTTAAATCTCAAAACCATGTTTATGCATAAAAGATTAATGGCCTTATTGGTTTGGCTTGTTGTAGGTGGTTTAAACGCCTTATTCGCTCAACTGCCCAATGGCGATTTCGAAGCCTGGCATTCGGCCACACCACATTTGTACGACACCAGCTTAACCCAAGTGTACCAAGTGGTAAACCCTCAACACGCCATTCCGAATGACTGGGAAGTTTTGTATGCCTCTTCAAGCCAAGTGCTTCAGCCTCCATTTTTTGGCATTTGCCACATAGATGCTGCCGGAGCTTTTATAAACAGCGGAGCCATGTTGCTGCACACTTGGTACCATTATGGGCGCACCACCGTTAGAAACCGCATGCCTCTTGTCCAACGTCCAACCCGAATAAAAGGTTTCTACAAACGTCAGTCAGAACCAAATGGCGACTTCAATCCGGGTTTGGGGAGGGTGGCCGTGCTCAACAGCACGGGCGACACCATTGGCCAGGGAAGTATGCAGTTTGGTGATACCTTAAACTGGACAGCCTTCCAAATGGAAATTACCTATACCAATGCGTCAGCTGCCGATAGCTTGGTGGTTTGGTTCACCAACTCGGTTTACTCAAACTGTGTTTTAGGGGTTTGCGATTTGCTTTGGCTGGATGCCATAGATGCCGATTACAGCGGCATTGGTACCGAAGAATCATCGCTTAATACAGGACTTTTAGAAGTTTGGCCTAATCCGGTGCAAAATGTGTTGAATCTTGAATTCACCGAGGGTGGCCTGCACCAAATTGGCATTTACGATGGACTGGGAAGACCCTTGAAAAACTTCCAAACCAACCAAAACACCCATTCTATAGCGGTAAGCGATTGGCCCAATGGATGGTATTTGGTTAAAATTGAAAACAACGAGGGAGTGATTATCTGGAAAAAGATATTGAAGTCTTTATAATTCTGTCCTTTAGTTATTAGTGTAATGTATTTAACCTAAAATGAAAAGCCCTGATTTTAGCGGTCACAGGGCTTTTCTAATCATGCTTACTACGAGGTTTTTTTACCTACGCCTACCTGTCTAGAAGGCTTTAGCGCAGATGCTCCGACTCTTTTTTGTCCTACGGAAACTCTTAACGGTTCTGAAGGCTTTAAGACTCCTGCACCGACCTTTCTGCCACCGATGCCTGTTGGTTTACTTGCCATAACTGTTATTTTATTATTGATAAATGAATTTACAAAATAATAGTTATCAATTTAGCTTTTTTTAGCCCAACCTAAAAAATACTTGTGTCTAACGCCAAATACGTTTTCGATAAGCCCTTAGAGTCTATAAACTGCTAGAAAGAGGGTAGTAAAGAGCATAATGGTTTCTTTTAACCAGATGCCCGTTAACTATTATCACCACTTTTACAGCCTTATTTAGAGGGCCCCACCCCAACCATTTTGAGCTGTAAATTCAGCTCTTTGGAGTTTGATTTTGTCGCATTCCATTAAATTAACAGCCCCATTCATTAAAGCAAACGGGGCTGTTTTGGTTTTGAGGTTTCGCCTGTGCAAACGGTTATGAAACAAAATCAAAAGCGCTTGCCTATGCTTAGCCAGTATTGTCCGTTAAATTCTCTTGCATTATCAGATAGAATGGTTCGGCTTAAGCTTGCCCCTAGTTCAATGGTAAGGCCCTTGCGAATAACCCATTTGCCACCCAGCCCCACTTCTGGCCCAAAAAAGAATTCTGTTTCTATCCGGTTCTCGAATAAATCTATAACATCATTGTTTACAGAAGCCATGTTTAATCCGAGTTGTAAAAAGAATCCTTCGGCATACCCTTCTTTGGAGGTGTACAAACGATAAAGCGCGCTAACAGATTGGTTGAAAATGTATTCATCATCCCCATCACTTGGAATGTAAAAGGCGGCTTGTAAACCCAACGACTGGTTTTGATCCAGCAAACGTTCGTAGCTTAAGTCGAGCAGGCCCGGTGCAACAAGGCCCAAAACGTTTATCCGGATCTCGTTTGCTTGTAAGGGCTTTTTAGACTCTTGGGCGCGAAGGGCAGAAAAAGCCAATAAAGTGCACGTTAGCGCCAATGTTTTGTACATAACAGACATAATAATGGATTTGGTTATGTGCGAATTTAAGGATAAAAACGTTTTATGTGCGTAATACATTATATTTTTTAAACACAATCCCAATCACAAGCCTCCATTTATGGCCCTACTACTCCATGAATCGTCAAAAAAGCCCGATTCAAACAATCCCATTGTGTCTCAAAAAGTCTCGGACCGTCCGTTTTTGCTGGTATTTCAAATTTTAACGCCGCTTACAAGCTCCTTAAACCGGCTTTTAGCCTAAACAACCATTTCATTAGACTCTAACGCCATTTCTAAGCAGGGTTGCCTACAACAAATGTTTTTTGTCTTATAAACATTACCAACAAAGGAAGGGAAATGAAGCAATCTGCCTTTTTAAGAGATTTTCGGCACCTGCACGCTTTAGTGCAGCCAACCCATTTTATCAAAAAACAGTCAGATACCAAACAATGGGATTGGTAAAAGCTTGTGTAAACGGCTTTCAGCTCATTATCCAGTCCCCTTATTTGGCTTTACCGTTTGGGGTGCGGAATAAGTGGTTTACCAATGCAGCTTTCGGGTTCCATAATGCCCAAAATTTCGGCTATAGTGGGGGCAATATCTACAATGTAAACCTCTTCAGTTCTATAGTCCTTAGGAATGGTTTTGCCGTAAAACAAGAGCGGAACATGGGTGTCGTAGTCGAATGGAGCCCCATGGGTAGTGCCTTTTTCATGGTTCCCGGTAATAAAATTTGGAGCCAATTCAAAGCTTAAATCCCCACTTAAATAGCTGTGGGTTCCGTTCAAGGCCAAGTGGTTCATGTTTCTTACAGCCGAAAATCCGTTTAGGGCCTGTTTGCTGTGCACCGCCGATATGGTTTTAAATTGGTCGCGAAGCTGTGCCTGAAACCGAAGGCTTAAAACATTTAAATCGAGTTTTAAACGGGCTATTTGGTTTTTGTTAAAATAAATTTGATTGTCGTGTACGGCTTCAATAATAGTAGAATCGCCATACCACATGGCACTCCAGGCTTTGAGGCTATCGTGCACCACCGAGGGCGACAAACTTCCTGCCGGTATGCGGTTAGAATCGAGGTAAGCACCATTGGGCTTAACCCCATGGTCTGCTGTTAAAAACAAAAGGTAGTTGGACTTGCCAAAAGTTTTATCAAGGTATCCCATTAAAAAAGCCAGTTCGCGGTCCAAACGCAAATACGTATCCATTACTTCCATAGAATTTGGGCCATAGGCATGACCTACATAATCGGGCGAACTGTAGCTAATGCTCAAAAAATCGGTATACCCCCGCATTCCCAGCGATTCTTTGTCTATCAGTTCCATGGCCAATTCAGTAAGTAGGGTATTGCCAAAGGGGGTGGTTCTAATGGCCGAACGCTTATCTTCGGGTGCTAAGCGTTCAAAAAGGTGAGGAAAATTGGTTTCACCTTCTCTAAATACATCCTCTTCGCCTGGCCCCGAATCTGGAAAGGCATTTTCGTAATAACCGCGTGGCAGCAACAAATCCCATTTGTCTTTCATCAGTTCAGCTGCATATTGGCGCTCGTTAAACGCATTTAGCCAAGTGGGTAATGTCATCATATAATAAGTCGAACTAACAAAATGACCGGTTTTTGAATCGTACCAATAAGCTGCATTTCCCATATGCCCGGCCGGTAAAACCGCCCCTCGGTCTTTTAAACTAACGGCAAAACTTCTGGAACGGCCATTGTTGTGCATGCGCATGGCATCGGCCAAAGTGGTACTTTGCATGCGAAAAGGCGAGCATTCACCAGATTGGTTGTCGGCCCCAACGGTTTCATAGCGTGCATCGGTTACACAATACACCACCTTTTTTTCGTCTTTGCTGTACCAATGGTTGCTAATTATTCCGTGGTGCGATGGCGTACTGCCGGTATAAATGCTGGCATGGCCCGGTGCCGTATAAGTTGGAATGTAATTGTATTGGGCGTAAACAAAATGGCTGCCTTGATTCATCAAACGCTTGAACCCATTTTTGCTGTAATGGGTGGCGTAACGGTTGAGGTAATCGTAACGCATTTGATCCACCACAATGCCAATAACCAAAGGCACCTCCGGTTTTTGAGGCTGGGCTTTGGTTAGCAAAGGCAATACCGATAAAAAAACGATGAAAAGCCTGTACATACTTCTGGTTTTTATTTGTTTTTGAGAAGAATAAAGTTGTTAAATCCGCCAAGGGGCCTACCGCCTAAAAGATTTTGTTCAATCCAGGTCACCATTCGGTCTTTCAGGCCGTCATGTTTCATTTTTTCGCGATTCGGGTTTCGCTCTTTTTTGGTATAATTAAGCTGATGTCCCCAATTAAACCGGGCAACCCAGCTTTTCATAACCGCCGGATGGCTGCCGGTAAATTTGCTGATTCTGCCTAAAGGGCCGTAATCAAATTCGGGTGGACGTTGCTCGTATTCGGCGTTAATTTGGTGGCTGCCGTGGTGGATGGTGGCCAGCGATTTGCGTTTTTTTTGCATCAACTCGGGCGGACGCACAAAGCCATAATGGTAGATGTACGCGTTTACACGAGCTACCTTTAACTTAAAAGTGCCTTCTTTTACCCTATAATTTATTCCATCAAAATTGGGAATTCGTCTGAAACTTTGGGCCGAAATCCACGAATGCATATCGGGTAAATTGCGCACAATGCGTATTTCGTCTTTATACCAATCGTGTCCGGGATGGTGGTGATTAAAATCGCCGTAAAAATGCAGGTATTTAAATAGCAAACCTTCTACCTCTTGGTCGTTTAGCAATTGCTCGCACCGCTGTTTTATAATGGGCAAATACTGTTCGTGAACCACTTCATCGGCCTGAACATAAAACAGCCAATCGCCTGTGCAGGCTTTCATGGCGATGTCGGTTTGATGGGCATTTTCCATACCACGGGGGTATTTTTCAAGATCCCAAACGGTATGAATAATGCGAATTTTGGGTGAATTGATGGCTTCTATTTCAGCCAAAGTATTATCGTCGGGGTCGCAATCGCCTATGGCCACTACAAATTCATCGCAAATGGGCAAAATAGATTCGATGGCCTGACGCATGGGATAAAAAAGTTTGCCTGCGTTTTTGGCCATCGAGAAGCCACTTATTTTCATGAAATGCTATTTGGCCGCAATTTACGGAAGGCTGGAGGGAGATGAACTTTGAATAATGCGCTGGTATAGAATTTAACCCCTTATATAGGTTTAAGGGCCCAACTGCGTGAGGGATTGAAGCGAAAAGCCCGCTGCACCGAAGGGCCACACGCCCAAATGGGCATTTAAAGGCTTGAAAGCTGGGCGGTTTGTTTGGGCTTCTGGCTATAGAGGTAAAGGCCTGTAAAAGTGAGCAAGCCGTTTAGGGCAAGAACTTCAAAGTTCAGGGAAATACCGTGTGTCTTCTGCAAATATTCGTCTATCATCCAGCTTACTACAGGCGATAAAACGGCGATGACTGGCAGGGCTACGTTCGATTTTAGTTGGCGTTTGCTGAGCAATCCAAAAGCAAACATGCCGAGCAATGGCCCATAGGTAAAGCCAGCAGCTCTGAAAATATTCTCGATTACATGTTCATCAACCAAATACCTAAACCCTATAACCAGGTCCGCCATAACAGCTGAAATGCCTAAATGAATTTGCTTTCTAAGACTTTTGTTTTCGGTATTTTGACCCAAAATATCGATGTAAAAACTGGTGGTGAGGGCCGTAAGAGCCGAATCGGCACTGGAATAGGCAGCGGCTATAAGGCCTACGAAAAACAAAAGAATTAAGATGGGTTCTGCGCTTTGCATAACCCATGTAGGAAAGAGTTTATCGCCAGTTGCCTGTAGATTTTGGGCCTGAGCCACATCGGTAAGAAGCAATCCGAGACCGAGAAACAGCAAGTTGACCCCAATAAGAACGAACGCAAACCAAAGCATATTTTTTTGGGCATCGCGCAAATTGCGGCAGCTGAGGTTTTTCTGCATCATGTCTTGATCTAGACCAGTCATCACAATGGTTATAAGTGCGCCAGACAAAAATTGACGGAAGAAAAAGCGCGGATTGCGCCAAGAGTCGAATACAAAAATCTTGGAATTGGGGTGGTTATAAAAATAATCGATCAGATTTTGAGATTCGGGAATGACGGTTTTTCCCAACCAAAAAAGGGTAATAACGAGAGACAAAAGCATGAACACGGTTTGGAGGCTGTCGGTCCAAACTATGGTTTTAATTCCGCTTTTGTAAGTATAGAGCCAAATAAGGGCAATAGTAATAACAACGGTTATCCAAAAGGGGATTTGAAGAGAATCGAACACCCACCATTGCAAAACCACCGCCACCAAATACAATCTGAAACTGCTGCCTACCATACGGCTAAGCAAAAAGAACCACGCCCCGGTTTTATGGGCCGATGGGCCTAAGCGGTATTGTAAATAGCCGTAAATGGAGGTTAATTGAAGTTTGTAATACACGGGTAAAAGACCAAAAGCAATTACCAAATACCCTAAAAAGTAGCCCAAAACCATTTGCATATAAGCAAATTGGCTGCTGCCTACCCAACCTGGTACGCTTATAAAAGTTACACCCGATAAGGAGGCGCCAATCATGCCAAAAGCCACAGCATACCACGGCGAATTGCGCTTCCCAAGAAAGAAAGACGCGTTGTCGTCTGTTTTAGAAGTGAGCCAGCCAACGCCTACCAGCAGCCCAAAGTAAGCTGCCATAAGCAAAAGAATAAACCATGGATTCATGAAAGGCCTGTTTTAAAGCATATCGCCTTGTAAAAAACAAACAGGCGTAATGGGGTATTGCCCCTTTTGCGGTGAAGGGGGGATTCGAACCCCCGGTACAGTTTCCCGTACGACAGTTTAGCAAACTGTTGGTTTAAGCCACTCACCCACCTCACCAATGTATTTAGAACGCGTTTCGCTGGCTTGAAGGCACTGCCTATTGATTTGCAAAACGGAGGGCAAAAGTAAACGACCTGTTTCAACTTGCCAAAGATTTTTTAATCGGGATAAGCGATTCGGAAATGGTAAACATCGTGCAGCTTCGATTTTAGGGTTTTGCGCACCTGCTCTATTTGTTTTAAGCTGATGTCGGCTTGCTGAAACTGGCCGGTTTGCAATTGATAATCAATAATTTGATCAACCAACCGGTCCAGGTCTTCTGGGCCTTTCGATTTTAAACTTCGTGCAGCAGCTTCTACCGAGTCGGCCATCATTAGTATGGCGGTCTCTAAACTAAAAGGTTTAGGCCCAGGGTAACTAAACGCCTTTAAGTCGGTTTCTTGGTCGGGGAAGTAATTTAGGTGTTGCTTATAAAAGTACTGAACCGTGCTGTTGCCATGGTGGGTGCGGATAAAATCAATAATGGTTTCGGGCAAGCTCTCGCGTCGAGCCAGTTGAATTCCATCTTTAACATGGGCTATAATCCGTCTGGCGCTTTCTTCGAAAGGGAGATTTTGATGCGGATTGCTGCCCCCGGCCTGATTTTCTATAAAATACATCGGATTGAGCATTTTACCTACATCGTGATACAAAGCGCCGGCTCTCACCAACAATGGGTTACCCCCTACTTCTATGGCTGCAGCTTCGCATAAATTGGCCACCTGAAGACTGTGCTGAAATGTTCCGGGAGCCTTTTGAGCCAATTCGCGAAGCAATGGGCGGTTGGTATCGGTAAGTTCCAAAAGACTCACATCCGAAACCAATCCGGTAAGCTTTTCACTTATGTAAATAATGGGAAATGCAAAAAGCGTAAGCAAGCCGTTGGCTGTAAGCAGCCCGTAATCGTTCCAGGGTATTTCATTCCAAGCCAGCCCTCGATATAAAAGCAGGGCCGAGAACACCAGAAAATACACCACTGTAATCTTTATAAGAGTTAAAAAAAGTTGACCTCTACGGTACATCAAATCAACCGATACTATGGCATAAAAACCTGCTACAAAAAAAAGCAGCACCACGGCTAATCCTTCCGGGGCCAAAACCCCAATGCTTAAAATGGCCAACATATGCACAAATAAGGCTAATCGAGTGTCGAAAAATGCCCGCAACACTATGGGTAAAATCGGAATGGGCGCTAGTAACAAAAGGTCCTTATCAAAATACAAAGCAGCACGGGCAGAGGCCACTGCGCCTAACCACAAGATTAGTATAAAGCCCACTTGTACGATATTGGAAAAAACCTGAGGCCTAAAGCGCTTCAGAAACAAAAACAACATATATAACAATAGATTGGAAATAAGAAATATTCCCAACCGCTCTTTGGTTTTGCTTTGGGCATCGGCTATTTCGCCCTTATAAGCGGCATTAAGAGCCAGCAACTTAGTGTAAATAGATTCGTTAATATTCTGACCTTGAGCCACAATAAGGTCGCCGCGATTTACTTGTCCCGAAAACGGACTTAATGCCGAGAGCTGGTCATTTAGGCTTTTTCGGGTGTGGGCGGTATCAAGACACAGGTTTGGCTTAAATAGGTTTTCAATCTGAGGCTCGATTGAATAGAACAGTGCTTTAACCGAATCGCTCATTTGTAATATGCCCACTGGTGGCCAAAATGGTGCCGTCTGTATTTGATCTATGACTATTGGGAACGCATTAAAATCCTCTTGAAGCCCATAAACAAAAGTCTTTTGAGCCAACAATTCGGCTGAAGCTTCCATTCGGTAAAGAGTTTGCCATTTCAACAAATACGCAAGCAATTGTGAACCCCCTTTTTGCTTTTTCAAATAAACAGCCAGCGAGTCGTTTTCGCTTAACACACTTTGAGAACCACAAACTTGAACGAAAATGTGGGCATTGCGGCGAACCAAAAGCTGTTCGTTTCGCAATGTTTCGGTCGATTTAGAAAGCATGAAATCAAAGGGGGCAAACAAATCGGCATATTGCCAAGGTTTGTTCTTTTCAAACTCGTATCGAAACGGACGAAAATCGGGATACAAAAAGGTGAGAAGAGTACCGGCGGCTATAAACAAAACCAAGCGCAATAGATTGCGTTTATGTTTTATCAATAAAGAATACCAAAGGCGTGTTTGCATACGAATCAAATGTAAGCAAGCCTTGGATGCTGAAAAGAAAGTGCATATTTGAAATCCTAAAGGCAAACAGAATATGAGTGACGAAAAAGTGTTGAAAGCCTTCCAGCAAAAAAACTGGAATGAAATTAAAACCAACGACTCTTGGGCCATTTTTAAGATTATGAGCGAGTTTGTAGAGGGGTATGAGAATTTAGCCCGAATTGGCCCTTGTGTTACCATTTTCGGATCGGCACGTACCCCCAAAACCCATGAACATTATTCCCTGGCCCGAAAAATAGCTTTCGACCTCACCAGCAAAGGCTATGGCATCATAACAGGCGGAGGCCCTGGCATTATGGAAGCGGGTAACAAAGGCGCTATGGAAGGAAAGGGCACTTCGGTGGGCTTGAACATAGAATTGCCTTTTGAGCAAAACAGCAACATTTACATAGACAAAGACAAGAACTTAAATTTCGATTACTTCTTTGTCAGAAAGGTGATGTTTATGAAATACTCTCAGGGTTTTGTGGTAATGCCAGGGGGATTTGGCACCTTAGATGAACTTTTCGAAGCTTTAACCTTAATTCAAACCGATAAAATTGGCCGGTTTCCAATCATTTTGGTGGGCAAAAGCTATTGGTCGGGTTTAATAGACTGGATAAAACAAGTGGTGGTGGAAGAACACCACTATGTTTCACCCGACGATTTACACATTTTCAGAACCGTTGATACCAGCGAAGAAGTGTGCGATATTATTGATGAATTCTATAGCCGTTACCGTTTAAAACCAAATTTCTAAAAGGCTGTTTTGGCCATATTACTTACCATAGACGACGCCCCTTCAGAGGGTTTTGTAGAAAAGCTAAGCGCTATGCAAGAGTATGGCATCTCGAGCATTTTGTTTTGTATTGGTCGCGATATTGTGCGAAACAAAGCCATATTGTTCAAGGCCTTAGAACAAGGCCATATTATTGGCAACCATACCCAAAACCATCCATGGTTTTCAGCTACTTCTTTAACCGAATGTTTAAACGAAATCGAAAAGGGCCACGAATCGCTTTTGGCATTTTATAAAGAGGCGCAAACAACACCGCCTCAACTTTATTTCCGTTTTCCTTATGGCGATGTGGGCGACGGTAAGTATGGTAAGCACCATTATTCGTTTAGTGAAGCACGCCAAAGTATGTCGTTCTCACATTATTGGCCCCTATTACAATGGAGAAAGCTTAAATTTAAGCTTAAAGATTGGCAACTGGGTTACTTTAAAGCAGAAGAAATGGCCAATAAAGCCGATACCATACAAAATAAATTGAAGGCTTTGGGCTATGACCCTCCCAACTTTTTGGGCATTCATCATGCATTTTACGCCCGCTACCAATATGACCACTCAACGCAATGTACCTACGACAATGAAGACTGGCGATACCGCGATAACGCCTTAGAAACCTATATTAAGAAGCTAAAAACCGACTTAGACCAAAAAATAGAGGAGGATGTTCGCGGTATTTTAACGGGCAATCTCCCCTTGCGCGTTAAACAAACCGACCACATCCTCCTCAGCCACGACTACTCGAACAATAACGAAATATTCAGACGTACTTTAGAAATTATCCGGCAAGCTGATTTGCCGTTTGCATCTCCTTGGCATATTGTTCGGCCACCAAATACTCTTCTTTAAGTCTTTGACTCCAAGTGGCCATAGCATTACAGGTTTTAACATACCACACTTGCTCCTCTGTTAAATTTAAGGGGTCGATGTACCAATCTGTATGTTTTAAGGTGTAAGGCCTGTCAAGTCGTAGAGCCGGTTCAATAAGATAAACCAAAGAGTTTTTTCGATACATGGCAAAAGTGGTATCCACCCCAGCCCAATATGCATCAGGGCCGGCACGATAACGCCAAAACTTGCTTTCCCATTCTATTACTTCATCGCGAAGCGGATATTCTTTTGGAATGTCTTGGATTTCTAAACTTAAACCCACATGGTTAACGAAGGGAGAGCTGTCGAGAACCTCTTTAAGTTGACCCAAAACATCTTTAGGCGTATGGCGGTATGGCACCAAATCTGCATCGGTAACCACATAGTAGTCATGATTGCGCAAAACATTGGTTACTTTTTGAATGGTTTCCAAACCGGTATTGCGCTTCAGCTTGAGCAAACTAATGTCTTTGTCTTGCTCAATACGCTTGTAATAATCCAGCAAGGGGGGATAGTTTGATGCGTTGTCAATAATAATGATGTGGCACAAATAGTCTAACTCTCTTACCCATTCTATGAGTTCTTTTAAGCTGTCAAGCCTGTTAAAGTTGTTCACAATAATAGGCAGGCTGTGGGCTGGAATGCGGTTTGGATCTAAACCCGGGCAGTATGGAAACAACTGACCCAAAAACCGCTGAAAACGTTTGTACAAGATGTATGTGCGATAGTGGCTGTTTCTAAAAGCCTGCATACTTTCTTGGGCGAGGTAGGTGTTTTTCATGATGGGAGAAATCTTGATTCTTTAGCCAAATTACATATTTGAAAAGGCATTTTCCATAGTTATTATACTACTCTTTTTTATTTTTTTAGCAATTCTAACAGTTTAATGCTTTAAAATTATTATTCACCTCATTTATAATTACATGATTAAACAAAATAACTAAATAAATTTACAATTTTCAGATGTTAATGCAATTTAAGCTCGTCGACAAGCCTAAATACAGCTTTAATTTATGTAATATATATCGTAATACTTAATAAACATTTTTCTTAAAACACCGCCATTTAAACAATCATACACAAAGCGCTATAAATGAGTAGCATACAAGGCATATCCACAAACCAACACAGAAAACCTAACAATCATCATGTTGTAATTCTACAAGCATTGACCTCTAATCATTTGATTAACTGAGTATTAAAAGGAAAATAAAAATCGACTTTCCTTCTCACAATCAAGGCATAGCGCAGTGCAACCACCCTGTATCTTTGGGGCCATGCGTTTTTATGCCGCCTTTTGGCTCTTTATTTTTCTTTATCAACCCATTAGGGCTCAGGTGGTGTATAACACCCAATTACACATAATGCCCGATGGACTTTTAATAGGCCAAACCAATGTATCCATCGCCAATCACCATCTCCCAAAGAACCAAAGCATTTGTATTGAATTTTGGCCATTTGCACTAGAAAGCCAAAACTCAGTAATTGCAAAACAACTGCTGGAAGATCAACAGGTTGATTACCACTTCGCCCACCCTAAAGAACGCTTTCAAATTATTGAATTTAAAATCTTTGACGATCAACAAAGGCCACTTGAGTTTACAAGAGGAAGAAGTGCTGAATTGCTGTGGCTGAAGCCTTTTGCCAACGAATCCCAAGGGGATACTACCAAAATAAGCTTCCTTTTTCAAATTAAACTCCCCAACGCAAAATGGTTGGGGCAAGGAATAAGCGACGATGGAATATTTTTCCAAAACCTGCCTCCCCGCTTGGCTTTTGTAGATTCTTCCGGTTTTAAGCCCTCTGTCATGACCCGCGAAGGCAACCGCAATCGAGCAGCCGCTAAGCATCATCTTTCTCTAAAACTGCCCCCGCAATGGATGGCCTTTTCAGATAACCCAAGTCAAATCGAGAATGACCTGTTTTCTCAATTCATCAAAAACGATTTTACCTCTTTGGGGTCTGGCTTATCACTTTATTATAAAAGCACAAACGGCTCTGACTTGCCTTTTTTTATTTCCAAAAACTTCCATTTAACTTCCTTCGAAAACAGCCCTCATTATGCCATTTGGCTAGGTTCGCAGTCCCCCAAGCAAAACCTGATTGATTTAACACATTCTCAAGTTCAAAAGCTTCAAAAATGGTGGCACGATCAATACGGCTTGACCGACACTTTGAGCTGGAAAATGGTTTTTCTAGATGATAACCTACCTGAAACACAAAGTCCAGGATTGCTTGTGCTTAAGTCTAAACAAAATATAACATACAGCGAGCTAGAAATTGCCCGTCAATATTTTTCAGCCCTTTTAAGTGAGGACGCCCTTTCGCAGTCCAACCCTTGGTTAAGCGTAGGTTTGGCGGAATTTCTGGCTCAATCGTATGTTGAAGAAACCAAGCCGGGAGCAAGCCTTTCAGGCCCTTTCGAGAACTCCTTACTGGCCAAACTTTTCGATACCGATGCGCTTCCCTTGGGCTACCAAAATCAACTGCTTTATTTATTCTTGGCCCGTCAGGGCTTGGTCCAATTAGCCAACGACAGCGCCGAAGCTTACACACGAGGCACCTATTTGGCCCAAATGCGTGGATTAACGGCTTTGCAATTAAACTACTTACACGATTATTTAGGACCGGCAGCCTTTAAAAGAAGCCTCCATCAATATTTAAAGGGCCCAAAATCAGAGGCCGCCTTTAAAACTTCTTTCCAAAAGGGCAATAGAAAGTCGATTAATTGGTTTTTTGATGGTTTTCAATCCAGCCCCACACCACTCAATCAAAAACTTTTGAATGCCGAATGGTGCCCCAGTTTATTTGTTGTAAACTCTAAAAGCCTTGGAACTCAAATACCCTACCCTATTTCAGCTTTCAGAAACGACAGTTTAATAATGGAAGAATGGTTTTTGCCTCATGCCCAAAAAGAAGGCAAAAACTTCTATTTAGACCGCTATGATAGGTTGGTGTTGGCAAATCCATTTCGCTACCCCGAACTTCATGGTAAAAACAACATTGGTCGGGTAAACGGGATACTGCCTTTAACCAAGCCAATTCAATTTCAACCTTATACAAATTTTGAAAACCCTACCAAAACGCAAATTTACTGGCTTCCAAGTGTGGCCTATAATGCTTACGACCAACTGCTTTTGGGAATGAGCCTTTACAACACCACCTTAATTCCGAAAACTTTTGAGTACCGCATAACCCCCGAATACAGCACAGGAACCGGCAAAATAACCTGGTATGCCAGCACGGTTTACAACAAGGCCTACTTTACAGGAACCATCAGGCGATTGCGCGCCGGCTTATTTTACAGGCAATACCATTATGATCAGGATTTGCTTTACCGAAGATTTTCCCCTGGTTTGACTTTGTTTTTCAGAAAACCGCATCCCCGCGATCCACACATTCGAAGTTTGCGCTTTCGAAATGTGTTTGTTGAACGCGAACTGGAATCGAACGAAAACCGAGAAGTGGGATTTGCTGGATATTCTGTTTTTAACATTCAGTACCAAAGCGAAAACACCAGCATATTAAACCCTCTTACCATTAAATACGACTTTCAAATTGGCGACCTTTTTAGCAAGTTAAGCGCCGAATTCGACCAAAGAATTATGCTTCCAAATAAAAGGTGGTTAATGGTTCGTGCCTTTGGAGGATGGATGCCTCATAACCACAACCCACTTAATGTCAATTTATTCGACTTTGGTTTAAGTGGAACCCAGGACTATTTGTTCGATTATAATTTCATTGGCCGCTCAGAAGAATCGGGCATTTGGAGTAGGCAGTACTTTACCACCGATGGTGGCTTTAGAAGTTCGGGTGGGATATTTGCGCGAAACTGGATGGCAGCCCTCAATATCAGTGTTCCGGTTTATAAATTTTTGGGCTTTTACGGAGATGTGGGATTCGCCGATGGTTTAAACCGCGCATATTACAGTACTGGAATTCGCTTGGCTTTGATTACAGACTTCTTAGAAATTGCGCTTCCATTAAGTACCGACCAAATACCGGAAGTATGGAATGAGTCCCATTATTTGATGCAAGGCCGTTTTATGATGAACTTAAGTCTAGATGCCATCATAAACCGATTGAGACGCGGCTATTATTGACCTTTGCAAAAAAAGCCAAAAGACCATCCAATTAAATGCCCATAAGTGCGTTAAAAGATGACCATTAAACCCTACATTCACTTCCCTAAAGTCCTGTAATCCCTCTTTATGAAGAACGTTTTTTTAGTCTTAATCGCCTTAACCTTGGCTATGCCATTACGGGCGCAAGAAGTTAAAACCCAAGTTACCGAAATTACGGCTTACCGCAACGAAACAGCCGTGGTGCGCAAAGGCAGTGCAATATTAAAAGCCGGTGAACAAAAATTGGTTTTTGTGGCCTTGCCCGAAGATTTCGATGTTTCGTCTATTGCCGTAATTAGCCAGCCTCCATTGCAAATCTTCGATATCAAAAGCGACCTCAGAACCCAGGAACACGACAGCTTAAAAGCCCGTTCTATTGTGCTGGAAAAACGCTATGTTGAAAAGGTTAATGAAATGAAATTGAAAGAAATGCAACGCGATTTGTTGTTAGCAGAAGAGCAGGTTTTAAGCCAAAACACGGTTTTTGGCGGTAGCGAAAGCGGCCTGCCCAACGACCGTTTAATGCAAAACCTCAATTTTTATAAAAGCCGTTTGTTAGCCATCAAAACCGAACTCTTTAAAGCCTCCAACGACATAGAACAATTGCGGGCTGAAATGAACAACATCTACCAACAACAGATTCAACTCGCCTTAAAAAGACAAAAGCCCGAGCGAATTGTAGAAGTGGTGGTTGATGTAAACACCGCAGGGAATTATCAACTGGAACTTAAATACTTAAGTGGAAACACCTATTGGCGCCCTTTTTATGAATTGAAAGCCGGCCGACTTAACCAGCCAATAGAATTGAATATGAAGGCTATGATTTCACAATCTACGGGTGAAGATTGGAAACAGGTTAAAACCACACTTTCTACCGCAGAGCCGCGCCGTGGCAATAACCTTCCGGGTTTAAATCCATTTGAGCTTCGGTTTGGACGTCCTTATACCCAGCAAATGAGCCGCAATTCAGCTTATGCAAAAACCGGCATTATTGGTCGTGTAAATGGCATGGTCATGAACCAGCGAACGCGGGAAGCCGTGAAAAATGCACTAGTGCTGTTTCAAATGAACGGTAAAAACGTGGGATCTACCACCACCGCTTCCGATGGTTCCTTCCAAATGGACCTTAAACAAAAAGCCTCGAGCATGAAGGTACAAGTCCTGGGTTACCATCCCTTTGAACAATACATCGCCGAAAACCAAAACAAATATTTTCAAATCGCCTTGAATGAAAGCTCTGAGCGATATTTAAAAGAAGTGGAAATGGTGAGCATGGCTGTGCGAGATGTTACAAGTGATGCCCCACCTATTTTTGGGGCACAATATGATCTGGCAGAATCCCAAGATGCTTTGGGAAAAACCAATACTCAAAGATTTAAAGACAACGCACCCAATTTGGCATTGGTTCAACGAGAACCCACCAATTTAATCTTTCAAATTCAAAGGCCTCAAAACATAAGCAGCGACGGTCAGGAAATGGGTGTAAGCATTCGCAAACTGGAAGTTAATGCATTGTTTACGCACAAAGCACATCCGGAGCTTGACGACAAAGCCTATCTATTTGCCGCCATCCCTCAATGGGAAGAACTCAATTTGTTGGAGGGCGAAGCCGGTTTATACATTCAAGACCAGTATTTAGGCAAAACCTATATAGATACCAAGGTGGTCGACGACACCTTAGAAATTGGCATGGGTCGAGATGAAAGCGTTCAGCTAAAACGAGAAGCTGTGGTGGCAGCGTCATCACGTTCTACCTTGGGCAATACCGTTAAAGAAAACAGAACTTATAAAATCACCATTCGCAATACCAAACCAGATGCCATTCAATTGGTAGTAGTTGACCGTTTACCCATAAGCACCGATCCAACCATAGAGGTAAAACCAGAGGCCCTTCAAGAAGGGAAACTGAATGCCGCAACTGGCTTAATAGAATGGAAACTTGAAGTTCCTGCAAATCAAACTGCTACCATAGAGTTTTCTTACCACGTAAAATACCCAAAAGGCAAAATCATTAATCTGCCGCGTTGAAAAAGGTTTTGCTAATTGACTCATGTCATGCCTATCTGCCCGAAGGCCTTAGCGCTTTTGGGCATTTGGTGTTGGATGTTACCCAGCTCAATACCCAATCTATCATACACTTACACGCCGATGCCTTTGGTATGGTTGTGCGTTCACGTTTTCCAATTAATGCCGAATTCCTCCAACATTTCGGTCAGTTGAAGTGGATTGCCCGATTTGGGGCAGGCATGGAAAACATAGACGTGGTTTGGGCCGAAAACCGCGGAATACGCTGTTTACATGCAGCCGAAGGAAATCGCGATGCAGTAGGTGAACACGCTCTAGGCATGTTGTTGTGCTTATTTAACCGCCTCCATATAGCCGATTTTCAACTTAGAAACGGTCAATGGCTTCGAGAAGCCAACAGAGGAGAAGAATTAGCAGGCAAAACAATAGGAATTATTGGGTATGGAAATATGGGCAGTGCATTTGCCAAGAAGCTAACCGGAATGGATGTCCGCATATTGGCCTACGATAAATACAAATTTAGTTATGCACCAGCCTGGGTAGAAGAAACCACTTTAGAACTCTTAATGCAACAAAGTGATGTAATTAGCTTGCATTTACCTCAAAATAAAGAAACTAAGCATTTAATAAACAAAAACTTTTGGCAGGCATTGGGCAAACCCATTTACCTCATCAACACTTCACGTGGCAATCAAGTTGAAACCAACGACTTGGTGGAAGCCTTAAAAAATGGAAGGGTTTTAGGCGCATGTTTAGATGTTTTTGAATTTGAAAGCAGCAGCTTCGAAACCATTCAAAATCCTGATTATGCCGAGGCATGGCAATACTTAATCACCGCTAAAAACACCTTGCTTACCCCCCACATTGCTGGCTGGACGCACAGCAGCAACCAAAAAATGGCCGAAATTCTATTGGAAAAAATTACAGCGCTATAATCTATTTAATCGACGCTAAAGCCTGATTCAAACTTTTAGCCCTTTTTTAAAATAAAGTAAGTGATTTCCGGCCATATGCCCACCCTTCCGGGAAAGGCCAAATAGCCAAAGCCACGATTCACATAAAGCCTTTTGCCCATTTCTTCATACAAGCCAGCCCACTTTGGATAACGCCACTTAACCGGACTCCATTTCACCCAACCGGGTATTTCAATACCGAACTGCATGCCATGCGTATGTCCGCTTAGGGTTAAATGAACCTTTTTAGGATGTTGCTTCACCTGCTCATCAAAATGGCTGGGGTCGTGACTTAACAAGATGGTAAAGGCCTCATCAGGAATGTTATCCAGAGCTTTCTTTAAATCGCCAAACTGTGGAAATGGTGGTTTTCCCCAGTTTTCAACCCCTGCCAGATAAATCGACTCCCCCCCTTTTTCTATTCGGTGCCACTGATTGTGAAGCATTTGAAACCCCATTTCAGCTTGGTGCTGCTTTAAAACTTCCAGGTTTTGCCGTTTAGCTTCGGCAGAGGGCCATGGCACATAATCGCCATAATCGTGATTGCCTAACACCGAAAACTTACCTTTTTCGGCTTGAAGCTTCGTGAGCAATGCCTTCCAAGGCGTCAACTCCTCGCTGCTGTTATTCACCATATCGCCGGTAAAAAAAATGTATTCAGGCTTTAATCGGTTAATCAATTCTATGCCATAAGCTACTTTTTCGGCTTGATCAAAACTGCCTACATGTAAATCTGAGATTTGCACAAATCCAAACCCATCAAAGGCGGCAGGTAAGTCATCATAATACAACTCTTGTTTAATGACTCTGAATCTATACCGACCTTTCCAAATGCCGTGTAGAATAGAAGCAAAAGGAATGGCTGCCAATCCAAGGGCTAGGGTGCTCACAAACTTTCTGCGCTCCGGATAAACCCATTCTCTTTTGTCATTTCCAAAGGTCCAATTGATTATGGCCGAGGAAATTCGCGCCAGATCTTCCACCATTAAAGGAAAAAGGAGCAACATTTTAGGAACATAAACCAGAATAAAAAGCCCCATAACATACATCATAGGACCGGAAGGGCGGGCCCTGTTTGCGCTTCCTAAACTTATTAAAACATAAACAGTGGCAAAAGCAACTACCAACGACAAGCCCCACCAAAGAGCTCGCCATGGCCAAAACGACTTGGTTAATAAACGAATAGCCGAAAACCCGTAAATGTCAATGGCCAGTAAAAGGGCCAAAACAACCAGAATGCGCAATACCATAAAAGTGGGATTCTAAACCTTAAACAAGGCAATAAAGTTTCTATACAAAGATAAAGTGGTGAAGTAGGCCTTTAAACCATATAAAATGGCGCTGTACTTCCAACCCAATTAAGGTTTTTGTTGTATTGAACCCCAATCATTTTGCCTCGGCTTAATCGCCCCAAACTCATGGCCAATGTCGGTTGTTCAGCATTATCCGGCCAGAAATACATCATCCTCAATTCGAATTTTACCCCTCCTTCAGGCGACTGTATGGCTTCGGCATATGCCACTTTTTTTTGAAGAATCCAGTTTTCCGGATCGCTAATGGCCTCTATATCGGATTTTTGAACATCAATCACTACCCCTTTACCTGAAAAACTAAATAAGGGCTTTAAAACATATTCCTCTAAATCATCAGGAACCTTACTCAAGGTATTTAAAAAATACGTGCTTGGCACAAAGGGGCTATCTAAATAGGGCATGGTAAACTTGCTCAATCTGTAGAACCAATTCGGGTGTGCCACCCAGGTTACTTCCAAATCACTTTGGAGATTAACTGAGTATTTAAAATCGGTTTGTCTCTCTAAGTCGTCGAAAATTACACGGTTATAAATACGCTTTACTTGAATGCGTTCACCATTTTTTAAATAAAAAAGTTGCCTTCCATCTTGTACCAATTCACTTAAACATACAATCTCGATACCCAATGCTTGACGGGTTAGATAAAAATCTACCCGGGTAGCTTGTTGATGAGGTAAAACTTCTAACAATATAACGTGCTTAGGGTCTTCATTGCCCACAATGGTTCTTTTTAAGAGATTGAGGTAAGAGTTCTCATCAAAACCATTCAAATAGTGGGTAAAGCCTTCCGGAAAATTAAAGTGTTTGCGATATCCTTTCCCCAAAACATTCATCCAACAAAACATCGAAGCAAATGCCTGCATTTCTATAAGTTGTGGCTCCAATTGCCCTTCTTTATCTCGACAAATTCCAAAATCGAGGCAAAAAAAATGGGGATGGGTATTCTGATTCGGTAAATTGTAATGAGCTGGCATGGCCCTTTCTGTTAGGGACATAAAATCGGGTCGTTTTAAAACACTAATTACATCATCACAGGCTTTTATCACCTTCAACTCTAAATCTTTAGGTATAAAAACCGGGGTTTCAGCTATTCTAAAATCAACGGTTACACCGCACGATTCATTTAAAAAGTGCTTTAATTCAGCGTATTGCTTTTCAGTGTATTGTTCATTAAAGCGTTTTCTGATTTCTGGTATCATGCGCTGGCAAAATGGTTGTAATGGCTATGAACGACTTCATCTAAAAAAACCGGAATCATTTTTCTTTGAGTGAGATGAATTTTATCGGGATCTTTTAAATGCCCAATCATGTTGTTGTACTTGCGCAACCCATGATTCTCAATTATCACTTTCTTTTTGTCTTCGTCCTGCAAAAAGTAAAGAAAACCATCAGCATCTGCCTCCGGATGAAACTGGGTGCCCACAATTTGAGGCGTAAACTGTATGGCCATGGTGGCCCTTTCTAAAGGCACATTGGGTCGGTCTTTTTCAATGGCCAAAATTTGAGCACCCATCCTATTCATGGCGTACGCATCGGGCTTAACTACCTGATAAAAACGCGAATCAACACCCCAAAACGGATCCGGTAATTGGCCGGTAAATCGGTTTTTTTTACCTGCCGAAGTGGGATGTATAGGAAATACACCAAAAGACTCAGTACGTCGTTTAGATACGTGTGCTAGCTGAAAGTGATGGCACATAAGCTGGAAAGAGTGACAAATCAAAAAAACGTAGCGCTTATAAACCCGCTCTTCTTGATTAAAAGCCATAACATCAGACATCCATTTTTTCCATTCTGCCTCCCAACCTTCCTGTTCAATTGGATTTCCGGGACCACCACTCGAAATGAAGGCATGAAACTCCAAGCTTGGAATTTCACCTTTACCCCGAACATCAAAAACTGCCCTTTCTAATTCAATTTGATTTTCGGAGGAATATCGGTTTAGAATTTCATGAATATTACGCATCCCCTGATTGGGGGCCCCTTTATACATATCAAGAATAGCGACTTTCAGTTGCATTCTACAAACCTAACATACTGGAATGGATTATGAAATCTACCAATTCTATTGGATTCTTATTGGCATAAAATACCTTTAATTGCCGATCTGCACCGGTTCCATTTTCAAGAATTTTATGCACATAGTTTATGTCATTACGAGATCCCAATTCGTCTACAACATCATCAATAAAATCGAGCAGTTCGTATATAAGCTCTCTTGTTGGCACTTCCGATTCTTTACCAAAATCAATAAGATTGCCATCTATGCCATACCTGGAAGCACGCCATTTGTTTTCTGCTATCAATGATCGTTTATAAGGAATGAATTCAACATTCATTTCCCTTAATTTATACAACTTAGCGCAGAGGGCTTGAAAAATAGCTGCTATGCAAATTGTTTCATCAATCAACATCGGCACATCACAAATTCGAAATTCTACTGTATCATAAAACGGATGAACACGTAAATCCCACCAAATTTTTTTGGCATTGTCTATACAACCCGTTCTAATCAGCAGTTTAACATAACTCTCGTATTCTTCCCAACTGTTAAAAAACTCTGGAATACCGGTTCTCGGAAATTTATCGAACACCTTACACCGAAAAGACTTAAAGCCTGTATCGCGACCTTCCCAAAAGGGAGAATTGGTTGACAGGGCAAAAACGTGAGGCAAGAAATAGCGCATGGAGTTGGCTATATGCATCGCAATACGCTTGTTGGGCATACCCACATGAACATGCAGTCCAAAAATCAAATTCGACCTTGCCGCTTCCTGCATTTCCATCACAATTTGGTGGTAACGTGGATTATCGGTTATAAGCTGAGTGGTCCAATGACTAAAAGGATGGGTACCGCTGGCCGCAATTCTAAAACCCAGTTCTCCGGCAACCTGGCCCAAAGTAGAGCGCAAAAGCATGAGGTTGATTCTCGCTTCGTCTGTATTGGCCGATATTGGCGTACCCGCCTCTACTACCGCTTGATGCATTTCAGCCTTTACCTGATCTTCATCCAATATTCTGGAAGCTATCTCTACTATTTTTTGTTCGTGAGAGCACAGTTCACGGGTTGTAGGGTCGAGAACCATATACTCTTCTTCTATGCCCAAGGTAAACATTCTGGTATCCATTTGGCTGCTGTTTAAAGATCTAGATGTTTATTTATTACCTTTTCCTGTGCTTTTCGAAGCACTTACTTTTCTGGCCGAAGGTTTGGTTTCTGTTAATTGACTTTCAGCTTGAACATTCGATTTAGAAGCGGCCTTTTGAATGTAAGTACCCCATGTTAGGTTATCCTCTCCGGGTTGATGAGCCAAAGCCCTCTCAATCGCGTAATCGGCAGCCGTTTTCACTACCCATTTGAAGTTTTCTTCACCCACTGAATGAACATCAGCATCGGGAGCCGGGTTACAAAAATCAATAGCATAAGGAATCCCATCACGCACGGCAAACTCAACGGTATTAAAATCGTAACCAAGTGCTTGACATAAGGTTAGGGTATGGGCCTCCACCAATTTTAACATGGCATCTGTGGCTGGTTCACGGTTAACAACATAACGCAAGTGGTGAGGATTACGTGGTTCGTAAGGCATAATTCGAACATGTTTACCTCCTATGCAATACACTCTAAAGTACTCATCGAAAACAATTTCTTCTTGCATCATCATAACCAACTGACCTGTTTCAGCATGTTTTTCAAAAAGATCATTAGCATCAGTGACTTTGTACACACTTTTCCAACCGCCACCGGAATGTGGTTTCATATAAGCTGGAAATCCGATTTCATTCTGCATGGTTTCCCAATCGAGGGGCATGGCCATATTACGAAAAGACTGGTCTGTAGTATCATCCGGCCGTTCGTAGCTAGGCAGCAGATAGGTTTTTGGAACCGGGACACCAAGCCTAATCGCCAAACAATTGTTGAAGAATTTTTCATCAGCACTCCACCAAAATGGATTGTTAATAACCGCAGTACCCATTAAAGCAGCATTCTTTAAATACGCCCGATAAAAAGGCACATCTTGCGAAATGCGATCAACAATTACAGCATAACCGCTGTCTGATGCTTGAGAAAGCTTATCAATTTTAACGGGTTCAGCCATCAAGTTTTCGAGGCCACGGCTGTTGATTTCTTCTACAAAGGCCTGTGGGAAAGTGTTTTCGCGACCGTGAAGTATTCCAATTTTCTTCATTGCTAGGATTGGTTTTTAATTGTTTGTTTTTACCGTAAAGACAGATAGTGAGGAAACATTTCTCGCCAAATTGGCCAGTCGTGGGCTCCATAGGGCCTTATATCAAGCCAATGGTCAATGCCTTTGTGGGCAAGTATTCGGCTTAAATCGAGATTGGAAGGCTTGCAAAAGTCGTCTTCGGTGGTACCCAATACTATTTTCATATTCCAAAGTGCCGGCTCTTCAGCCCCTTGTAAATAATCGACCGGATTATTGAAATAAACATTGTCATCGTAATAACCTTCCACTCTTCGCCTAATGTCGAATGCCGCACCCATAGTCATTAGATTGCTTACATTTTCGGGATGTTTAAAGGCGTAATTGGCTGCATGATAGCCTCCAAAACTGCATCCTGCAACTCCAATTCTATCAAAACCGGTATCTCGTTTCATTTGAGGTACCAATTCTTCATGTAAAAAGCGATCATAACAAGTATGGTTGTAGGCTCTGGTAGCGGGGTGAATAGCGGTGTTATACCAGCTCAATTCGTCGATGCCATCGGGGCAATAAATTTTTACGAAGCCATTTTCTACAAACCAGGCTACTGAATCTATAAGCTTAAAATCGCGGTTTTCGTTGTGTTTTCCCATAGAAGTTGGGAAGAGAATGATGGGTAGGCCTCTCTCGCCAAAAACCAACATTTGCATTTCCATCGACAAAGAGGGCGAATACCATTTATGGTAGGCTTGATGCATATTGAATATTACGCTTAGGTTAGTGTACAGTTAACAATAGTCCAAATATGTAAATAAACTTTTCACTATTTCAATTCTGCATGAACTAATATTGCCCATTCATGAAAAAAATTTATCAACGCACATTCGAAATCCTCTCAAAATCGCTTGGGGCCCCCATGCGGGTCGATGTTTTTCATCCTGTAGATTTCGATTTAAATCAATTTTACCCATTGGTTTTGCTCAACGATGGGCAGGATATGGAAGCGATTGAACTCGGTAGAACTCTGTTTGAACTATGGCGCGATGGACATTGTGTTCCTTTCGTTGTAGCGGCCGTACATGCCTACAAACGAATGGATACTTACGGTGTTGCAGGACTACCAGACTATAAAGGTCGGGGGGGGTTGGCTTGGAAATACAGTCGATTCATTGTTGACGAATGCTTGCCTTTTTTAAAAAAACAAATTCGGGTTCATGGGTTTAGCGAACATATAATAGGAGGCTTTAGCTTGGGCGGTTTATCTGCCTTTGATATTGCTTGGCACCACCCGCAGCATTTTTCAACTGTCATGGCAGCTTCCCCTTCATTTTGGTGGAGGAGCAAAGACCTTATGATGGGTTATACAGATGCCGATCGAATTATTCATCAAGTCGTTCAAAAAGCCCCCGCCAAGCCAAGGTTGCGCATTTGGATTCAAGTTGGAACGCTCGACGAAACGGCTGATCGAAATCTAAATGGAATTATTGACAGCCTAGACGATGCCCGTGATTTAGTTAAAGAACTAATTAATCATGGCTTTAAGCTTGGTTCAGATCTTCATTATTTTGAACTACATGGTGGTCGTCACACCATGGAAACCTATGGCATTGTGCTTCCTATATTCATCAAATGGGCATTGGCACCTATTAATGTGAGCTCAAATCAAGCCCTTACAAAAGGACCTTTTTTAATTAAGTAGGCTCATATTTTATTTAGCTACACTAACCGCTCGCATCTCTCTAATAACGGTAATACGAACTTGCCCTGGATAGGTCATTTCATTTTGAATACGTTGAGATAAATCAAAGCTTAAAGATGTAGCCTCAGCGTCACTTACGCGCTCGCTTTCAACCATTACCCGCAATTCGCGACCCGCTTGAATGGCATAGGCTTTACTCACACCTTTATAGCTCAAAGCCAAATTTTCGAGATCTTTAAGCCTTTGAATATAAGATTCAATAACCTGTCTTCTCGCCCCTGGGCGTGCGCCACTTATGGCATCGCAAACTTGAATAATGGGCGATAGCATACTGGTCATTTCAATTTCATCGTGGTGAGCCCCTATGGCATTACACACTTCAGGTTTTTCGCCAAATTTTTCAGCCAGTTGCATACCCAAAATAGCATGTGGTAACTCTGATTCTTCTTGAGGAACCTTACCTATATCGTGAAGTAAGCCTGCTCGTTTGGCCAATTTGGGGTTTAATCCCAATTCGGCTGCCATTATGGCGCTCAAATTGGCTACCTCTCTTGAATGCTGCAAAAGATTTTGTCCGTATGAAGATCGGTATTTCATACGCCCCACTATTTTCACCAATTCAGGATGTAATCCATGAATTCCTAAATCGATAATGGTGCGCTTACCTAATTCAGCTATTTCATCATCAATTTGTTTGCTCACTTTGGCCACCACCTCTTCAATTCTGGCTGGATGTATCCGGCCGTCTGTAACCAATCTGTGTAGAGATAATCGTGCTATCTCTCTTCTTACCGGATCGAAACATGAAAGCAAAATAGCTTCGGGAGTGTCGTCAACGACAATTTCTACACCTGTAGCGGCCTCTAACGCACGAATGTTTCGTCCTTCTCTACCTATTATCCGGCCCTTCAGGTCATCATTATCAATATTAAATACAGATACAGCATTTTCAATAGCTTGCTCTGTGGCAACCCTTTGGATACTTTGAAGCACAACTTTTTTAGCCTCAGCCGAAGCTGATAATTTGGCCTCTTCCAAGGCATTTTGTACAAAGGCTGCCGCTTCACTTCTTGCCTCGTCTTTAAGCGCATTCACCAACTGATTTTTTGCATCTTGAGCTGACATACCGCTAATAAGTTCAAGCTGCTCGACTTGGGCTTTGTGCATGCGCTCAATTTCCTCAAGTTTTTGCTCAATCGCTTCACTTTGTCTACCCATTTTCTCTTTTAGGGTCTGAAGCTCTTTTTCTTTTCGCTTTTGTTCTTCTAGTTGTTTATTAACCTTTGATTCTTTTTCCTTGATGCGGTTCTCACCTTCTACCATTTTTCGCTCACGCAGTTGAATGGCTTTTTCATGTTCGGCTTTCAGCTCTATAAACTTTTCTTTGGCTTGAAGGATCTTCTCCTTTCGGGTAGCTTCGGCCTCTTTTTGAGCTTCTCTTATTAAATCGGAGGCCTGTTTCTTTTCTTGTTCGCGGCTCCAATAAAAAGTGGCTCCTGCTCCTAAAGCAAGGCCAAGAATGGCTGCGATAATAGTGGCTATCATATTGTGTTGATGCTAGGGGTTAATAAAAATCCCGCAGCGGCCTATTGTTTGCGTAAACTCCTGAAATACAGGAATAAAACTCACCGATTCAGAGCAGCCTTCCCCCGACCAAAAATATTGGAACGCTTATGCGTTGAGGCCTGACTTTTCCAAACCGAGCTGAGTTTGTTACGTGGTAATTGTTGAGTTTACCAAAGCGTACAGCCGATGCGGGAAATGCTTAATTAAGAACGTCTTCAGCCAAGGGCAGCTTCAATTTTGCCCTTGAGTCTGTCTATTTCAGAAACAGCTTGTTGTTCGAATTGCAAGGGCAGTACCTTTTGAATTTCCAATTGTGCAGCCAAATTAATGGCCGCCATTGCCAAAAGGTCTTGTTTATCTGATACGGAATATTGGTTCTCAAAATCCCGTATCATGCTTTCTATCAACTTCGCAGCTTCTCTTAGTTTGGGTTCGTCACTCAATTTTACTTGCATAGGATAACTGCGATTGGCGACTGCCAACCGTATTCGCAAATTGCGATCTTCTGTCCTTTCCATGCTTAATCGTTTAACAAATCCAAACACTGATCAATTTCCCGCAGCATGCGGTTCACCTCTGCCTTTGCATTTTGGCGACGTGTGTCGTCTCCTGAAAGCGCGGCGGCTACTTGCATACCGTCCATTGCCTTTGCCATTTCCACAATTTTTTGATCCCGCTTTTCCAATTCTCGTTTTAAAACGACCAATTCCTCTCGGAATTTAGCATTTTCGAACTTTATCTGTTGATATTCTTGAATAAGCCTTTCCAATTGCTCGCTCAATAGACCAACTCGTTCTAAAAAATTGTTCAAGTTAATGGCAAATAAGCAATAAAGGCAAAGGTAAACGGCCACAGCCCAATTACCCTATGAACATTTAAAATTTTTCTAAAAAGCTTAATAAGGAATGATTACGCATGTATTAGCTTTTCTAAAGCAATATCGTAAGCGGTTGCTGTAACACCCACTTGCCGAGTATTGCGCTCATAAACAGCCTCTAGCGCTTTTTTAATCACAGCAGAAACATCATCAAATATGGCCTGTTCTTCTAACGGTCCAAAATCAGGATTCATGAGATATGCAAATACTCTGGCCATGCCGCAATTGGAAATGAAATCGGGAATGCATGCTAGCATTGTATCAGCTTTTTCTGAAATGGGACCAAAGAAAATTTCTTTATCAGCAAATGGCACATTAGCACCTGAAGAAATTATTCTCAGTCCAGCCTTATGCATACGCAGCAATTGCTCGTCGGTTACCAATCTCGAAGCCGCAGCTGGTACAAAAATATCATGGGGTTGATCCCAAATAACTTCATTAATTTTATCAAATTCAAGTAAATTTTGGGCTATTAATTCATTGCCCCTTTTGTTAAGAAATAAATCACGCAATTCTCCAATTCCCAACCCTTGTGGTGCAATTATACCGCCATTTCGGTCAATTATTCCAACGACCTTAACCCCTAAATTACCCAAATACCATGCTGCTGCAGAAGCCACATTACCCCAACCTTGAATTATAGCCTTTTTACTTTGTAAATCTAACTGATGTAACCCTGCAAAATGTGCAATACTCTCGGCGACCCCATAGCCAGTTATCATGTCAGCAACGGTTAATGTTCCATCTGTTAACGGGGTATAACGTTCATTACTTAGCGGTAAAAGTACACCTTGTTGTAATCGTTGAATGGCCATAGCTTTTTGAGCAATATTTGGGCGATAATGCCCATTAAATACCCCTTCTTGCGGATGGTCAATACCTAGCTCTGCTGTAAACGGTATCACTTCGTGTATTTCATCTACATTTAGATCGCCTCCGGTACCGTAATACGTCTTTAACAAAGGCTTTAAAGCTGTATACCAACGTCTCAATACTCCTGACTTCCTTTCATCATTGGGGTTAAATCTGATGCCTGACTTGGCCCCACCAATAGCCGGACCCGCAACTGAAAATTTGATTTCCATGGTTTTGGCCAACGACAAAACCTCATGTTCGTCTACACTCAAGCTCATTCGTGTACCACCACCGGCGGCACCTCCACGCAACGAATTGATTACACACCAGCCTTCTGCCTCCGTTTCGCTGTCGTGCCAATGAAAAACCACTTCGGCAGGCTTGGCTTCGAAGCGCTTCAACAAATCTTTCATTTCTGTTTGATTGGATTTTGGTAAGGCGCAAGATAAGTCAGTTCACGGGCTGCAAAGCGGTTCACGTGAGCTACTTTTGCTTTTATCAAGCCCAAGTTCATTAACCTCCGTATGAAAGCACTTAGCTCTAAAGAAATACGACATAAATACCTCGAATTCTTTAAAAGTAAAGCACACACCATCCTGCCTTCGGCACCGTTGATTATTAAAGACGATCCCACGCTGCTTTTTACTAATGCCGGAATGAACCCTTTTAAGGACATTTTTTTAGGCGTCAAAGAACCTGAACACCCACGTATTGCTGATAGCCAAAAATGCTTGAGGGTTTCTGGTAAACACAACGATCTGGAGGAAGTAGGCCATGATACTTACCACCACACTTTGTTTGAGATGCTAGGCAACTGGAGTTTTGGCGACTATTTTAAAGAAGAGGCTATAAACTGGGCCTGGGAATTTTTAACCCAAGAAATGGGTATAGACCCCAATCAAATGTACGCCACTGTTTTTGGGGGTGATGAAACGGAAAATCTAGAACGTGACCATGAAGCAGCTGCATTTTGGGCGAAGTTTTTGCCTGAATCGCGAATTTTAAACGGCTCAAAAAAAGACAACTTCTGGGAAATGGGCGATACGGGGCCCTGCGGGCCTTGCTCCGAAATTCACATCGATTTGCGCTCAGAGGAGGATCGTCAAATTAAAAGCGGACACGAACTGGTAAATAACGACCACCCCCAGGTTATTGAAATTTGGAACTTGGTTTTTATGGAATTCAACCGAAAAGCCAATGGCCAATTAGAACGCTTGCCTGCCAAACACGTTGACACCGGAATGGGTTTTGAGCGACTTTGTATGGTTATTCAAGGGAAGACTTCTAGTTACGATACCGATGTTTTTTCATCGTATATAGCTCAATTAGAAATCATTTCTGGCTTTAAATACGGGGAAAACAACAAAAGAGACATCGCCATGCGCGTTATCTCTGATCACATTCGGGCCACTGCATTTTCTATTGCCGATGGTCAGCTGCCTTCAAACTCAGGGGCGGGCTACGTTATTCGTCGAATCTTGCGCAGAGCTATACGCTATGGGTACACTTACCTCGAACTCGACAAGCCCTTTATTTTCGAACTTTCAGCTACCATGGCACAAGAAATGGGCGAGGCATATCCTGAACTTCTTCGAAATTTAAGCATAATTCAAGACGTCATTAAAGAAGAAGAAAAGGGCTTTCTTCGCACACTGGCGCAAGGCATACAACGAATCGAAAATGGTTTAGTGCATGGTCAAACGCCCTTTTTAGATGGTAAAGCTGTTTTCGAACTTTACGATACCTATGGCTTTCCGGTAGATTTAACTGCACTGATTCTTCGTGAAAAAGGTGGGGCAATAGACGAATCAGGCTTTGCTTCCGAAATGGAAATTCAAAAAAACCGTTCCCGAAATGCTTCAGAATTAAAAACAAGCGATTGGGTAATTTTTGAAGATGGCCTAGCCGATGAATTTATAGGATACGATTTCACGGAATCCTATGGCAAACTTCTCAAGTTTAGAGAAGTAAAAGTTGGAAAAGCCACTAAATATCAAATGGTATTTAGACCCACTCCTTTTTATCCTGAAGGGGGAGGCCAAGTAGGCGACCGAGGTTTTATTGTAGATGAAAACGGTTACACCATAGAAATTCTCGATACTCGAAAAGAAACCGGTATGATTCTTCACATAAGCAATAAGGAACCCAAAATAGGAGGTCAATACAAACTTAATGTGGTTGCCGAAAATAGAAAACAAACCGCTGTACATCATACTGCTACCCATTTATTGCATGAAGCCTTACGCGAAGTTCTCGGAAAACATGTTGAACAAAAAGGATCATTAGTAAATGCCGAATCTTTACGTTTCGATTTTTCTCATTTTACTAAAATGGAATCTCAACAAATTGAAGAAGTTGAAGCCATAGTTAACGAGAGGATTCGCAAGAATTTTTTACTGGAAGAATTTAGAGATATCCCTATAGCTGAGGCCCAAAAAATGGGTGCAATGGCTTTATTTGGTGAAAAATATGGGAACTCCGTGCGCGCTATAAAATTTGGAAGCAGCATTGAACTTTGTGGTGGTACCCATTTGAAATCAACAGGTGAAATGGGCTTTTTCGTAATTACATCGGAAACCGCTGTAGCTGCGGGGGTCAGAAGAATAGAAGCTATTGCGGGAACTGCAGCCTGGCAATACTTAAAAAATCAGCGCAATAAACTGCATGAACTATCTGAAACTCTAAAACATCCTCAAGATTTAGTAAAAGCAGTATTTCAACTAAAAGATAATTTAGACAAAGCCGAAAATAACTTTCAAATTTTACAGAATTCTCTGATTGAACAAAAAGCTTTAGAATTTGAAACAATCTTTATAAAAGGAAAAGTAGATTATATTTTCACCAAAATAGATTGGGATGTTTCCTCAATAAAAAATCTTGTTTTCAGATTTAGGCAAAGGCCTAATACTCTTATTTGTGTGGTGGGGGTATTTGAACATAAACCCCATATTACTTTACTTCTCAGTGAAGATTTGGTTGAAAAAAACAAATGGGATGCTGCTAAAATAATACGAGAATGGGCAAAACACATTCAAGGCGGAGGCGGAGGTCAAGCTTTCTTGGCAACAGCTGGTGGAAAATCCACTGAAAGCATTGCAAATGCGGTGCAATCTATTGAATCCTGGTTAAAATCAAACACATGAAAGGCATACTAAAAATTAGCTTAGGACTTTACGCCCTGTTTATTATGCAATTAGCACAAGCTCAATTAAAAAAAAATACGGATCCTTATTTTACAGACAGTGAAGTACGCAGCCGGAATTTTGGTGTCGGATTGAGTATATACCCTAATTATAACAACCGTCGGCTACTAAGCAACAACATCAATCCAGGCCAAACATTCAATTTGGTTGACAATGCCACAAATGGAAGTTGGACGTTAGGCGGTGGCATAGATTTATACTATAACTTGGGTGAAAGGTTCGAAATATTATCAGGGCTTCAATATGGTGAGGCAGAATTCGAATATCCGGAAGTTAAACTTTTAAATCCCGTGGTCGGATTACCACTCGATACAGGTTTGTCATATCAACTAACCGAATCCTTTAGTTTTATCAATCTTCCTTTGGGTCTTATTTTCAAAACAGAAATGAATAATGGATGGTGGCTAGAGTTTATTCCCGCTTTAGAATTTTCAAGGCTAACAAAATACGATATTGAATACAAACGAAACGAAGTTATCAGAACCGAAGATGCATTGACAATTGCAGAAACCTTTTTTACTTGGGCAGGTATACATATAGGCGGAACCTATAGACCGTATGACACATGGGGATTTAGCATTCGCGCACACGGAAAATACATGCTTAACTCTCTTATTCAACAAGAAAATCGCCCAAGGGAAGTTTTATATACCATAGGCACATCTGCGGGTGTGCAGTACAGATTTTAAAAACCTTGATTTCTTATTAATATTCGTGTATGACTAAAAAACACATTTTTAAACTTCTTTTAATAACGTTCTTAATAACCCTAAAATCCCTGTATGCTCAAGAAAATCTATTTTGGGAGCAATACGAAAATATTCAAAAAGACCCTTCTTTTAAAAATTTAAATGCTCACGCAGATTTTTTAGCACATGCCATATCTCATGCAAAAATTTCGCTTAGTGAAGCTGAAATAGGGCGAGATAATTTAAAAAAGTATAAACATTTATATGCCGATAGTATTGATCTATTAATAACAATAGGAACTGTAGAATATTCTTATTATCACAAAATTTTCCAATTAAATAAATCATTGTTTGTTTTCGATAGTGTTAAACAACATTTACAAACTAAAGAATTGAGCGCATATTTCATTTATCAATTTTACAATTCAATTGGTTCATATTTAATATCTGTAGGTGACATTAATCAAGGTATTGCACTTTTAGAAGAAGCTGATAAAACGTTATTTATTGAGGTAAATGCTATAAATCTTAGAAAAGCACAAAATGCATTAATTGTTGCCTCTAACTCTATAGGCTACGGGTACTCGAAATTGAATGATTTCCAAAATGCTCTAGATAGATACAATATTTCATTGAAAAGAGCCAGCATAAATAACGACAGTACTTGGATGGGAATCATTTCAGGAAATTTAGCCAGTATTTATTTCCATTATAATGAATTTGATACGGCAATTGCTCTTTTAAAAAATGACATCAGACTAAGCTTAAAAGAGAACATGTTAAACAGCGCCCTAAATGCTTTAAACCTTTTATGCGAGATTTTTCTTGAAACCAGACAATTAGATCAAGTAAATGCCTCGATTCATGACTTCTCAGAAAATCTAAAAAAACTTGATCCATCAAATGAAGAAACGCTTTATCACAGAAATAATCTTGCTTTCCTTAAGTTAAAGTATTTCAATCTTACAAATCAAATAGATTCGGCAGACTCTTATGTAAATTTAAATAATGATTTCCATCGAAAATTAACTAAAAACATTGAAGCTAAAAATCTCGAATATCGAAAATCTAGATTTCTTTCAGAAAAAGAGACCCTAGATAAATTGAGATGGATGCATTTGGCTAATCGTAAAAACATTTTAAACTGGTCCCTTTTATTCATCTTAATTATTAGTAGCCTCTTTTTGTTTTTTATTTATAGAAAAAACAAACTTTTAAAACAAAATTCTATTGAAATTCTTCATAAAACAGAAGCTCTAGAAAAACTAAATCAAGAAAAAAATAAATTATTCAGTGTTTTGGCACATGATTTAAAAAACCCAGTTAATAATTTAAACTCAATTCTAGATCTGTACTCGGATGGAGCCCTTAACATAACTGAATTTCAAAATTTAGCCAATCAGACCAATTCAACACTTAAAAATCTATCTGAAGTAATTACAAATTTGTTGAATTGGTCAAAGGCATCATTTGAAAATGGCATCCAAGTTAGAAATGAAAATGTTTATCTTGATAAATTACTTAAAGATGTATTCCTTGAATTAGCTCCAATGTCCTCTGTGAAAAATGTTCATTTGATCTCTGAGATAACTCCTGAATATTCTATTTTTACAGACCCTCTTATTGCAAAGGTTATATTACGAAATTTATTGGCCAACGCTTTGAAGTTCTCTAAACCAAATAACAATATAATAGTAAAAATAGAAAACATTGATTCTCATATGGCTAAATTCATAATACAGGATTTTGGAGTTGGTATGAATCCTGAACAAATTATGTCGCTTAATTCTAGTAAAACATTTATAAAAAGTACCATTGGTACTTTAGGCGAAAAGGGCAGTGGGCTAGGACTTATGTTGGTAAAAGATTTCTGTGACAGATTAATCTGGAAAATCCATTTTCACAGTGAACGAAACGTTGGCACAAGTGTAGAAATAACTTTTCCACGCACCCATTGAATACAAAACACTAGACTACAGGCAATTGATTGCTTTGAGTTAACATCATGGCACTTTGAACACCTTTGGTGTATTTCAGCATTCCTAAGCGCAAACCACCCCAACCACTTTGCACTACTCTGCACTGTTGCCCATTAGAATGTTTATATACCCAAGGTTGGTCTAAAAATGTGTGAGTATGTCCCCCAACAATAAGGTCGATACCAGGAACTTTCTGAGCGATAACATTATCAGATACCTTTTTATTTTCATATTTAAACCCTAGATGACTTAGGCAAATAAGTAAATCGCATTTTCTACGCATTTTACTTACCATTTCTTGAGCCATTTCAATAGGATCTAAATACTTAGTTTCACCGAAATGAACAGGCAATACCAAGCCGTTAAGTTCAATTCCCAATCCAAAAATACCAATAGTAAACGGCCCTTTTTTAAGCAAAATATGGTCTTCTATTTTCCCATCTAATGGGGTATTCGAAAACTTATAATTTGAAGATATCATCGGAAAGTTACAGTGTACAAGTTGTTTGTTAAATCCTTCAATACCAGTATCAAAATCGTGATTACCCAAGGTGGCGGCATCATACCCCATCAAACTCATAGCTTTCATTTCCAATTCGCCTTTGAAAAAACTGAAATAAGTGGTGCCTTGAAAAATATCTCCTGCATCTAACAAAAGGACATTCTTGTACTGATTTCGAAAGCTTTCTATAAGCTTTGCCCTCGCAATTACCCCTCCTTTTCCTGCATAACGTGCATCGTTTTCAGCAAAAGGTTCAATTCTACTGTGAACATCGTTGGTATGCAACACCACCAATTCATTGTCGGTTGTTATACTATCTCCAACTAAATCAGAGGCATAACTTAAGGCAGGCAAACCTGCCAATGAGCCAATAAGCGATTTCATAACAAAATCTCTTCTACTCCAGCACATAGTTTCTTTCATCTATTTTAACTTTGTATTCGGGGTGATTCTTTAAATAATTAATAACGGCATCTCTAATTAGCACATTGCTGCAATTGATTTTACCATTTTTAAAAAAATGCATGCCATCGCCTCCTTCTGCCAAATAATTGATGGTTAATACCCTTAGTTCGTGTTCATGAGATGTTAAATTTATTCTTGAAGGCAGCTTGGCGCTTTGGTCTAGAAAGCCCATCCTTAAACCATTATGAGGTTGTAGATTCTGCTTTAAATAATCTAACATCTCAACCTCACCTTCTTGACTTAATTCCACCAAACACAAATAATTGTCAAAAGGCAATAGTTCATAGATGTCTTCTAAACTTATTGAACCGAGTGAAAGATCTTTTCTTAATCCACCTTTATTCAATAAGCATACATCAGTTTCCCAATTCAGAACATCCCTAGCGTAAAAGAATACAGCATCGGTTACCCAATTCCACAGAAACTTTTGATTTAATGTATCCCAGTCCTCAAAACTTCGCGACATGAAGCGTGGGTTATATCCAATGGTAGATTTTAAACTGTCGCCTATTTCTAACTTATACGGATTCACCAAGCTATCAAGCTTGAAAGCAAGTCCTCCTGCATCGCTTTTTATAAGACCATCTATGGATTTAAGCTCGGCATCAACTAAAATTAATGTGCTCGGGTGATAACTCTTACAGCCAAAAGCCAAAAAAATCATTAAAAGCAAAATGCGCTGTAACATAATCAAAGATGACAAAAATATTGCACTTATTGGTTAAGTGATTATTAGAATTCGCTTAGATTTGAGATTCAAGAACGTTAATCATGCTGATACAAGAGTCAATTGCACGTTATATGCTGTCTTTCAAACGCATAAAATCGACCATGACTCCATTTGCAGGCTGGGAAAAAGCCGAAACTATTCTAGTAACCGGTGTTTTAAATTCCAATTGGGGATTATCATATTGGCAAGAGCTTTACAAGGTACTCGCATCTGAAAAAAAAAAATTCCATTTCCTTATTTTCACTGAGCAAAAAGAAACTAGCCATCAACCTGCTCCTGATATGCACGTTATAGGCAAAAAAGCTTTAAACTTTTATTTGCAGCCTAAGTTAGAGTTATTGCCTTCTTCACCCAAAAATGGCTATGACGTTTTACTTTGCCTAAGCGAACAATTACATTTACCATCACAGTTCATTTGTGCCAATTCAAAAGCTAATTTTCGAGTAGGTTGTTACAACGACCCCTTCTCGGCTTTCGACTTAATTTTGCTGAGACCGAATGACATGGGTACAAAAGAGTTTACCACTGAAATACTGAGGTACTTAAAAAAAATAAATATATGAACAATAGTGTTGTTAAAGGTGCTGGAGTTGCCCTTGTTACACCCTTTGACTCGAACGGAAATCCTGACAAAGCCGCATTAAAAAGGCTTGTTGATTATGTTGTACAAGGTGGAATAGATTTTTTAGTAGCGCTTGGTACAACTGGTGAAGGTGTTACTTTAGAGCAAAAAGAAAGAGAAGAGGTCTTAGATTGGATCTTAGAATTTAACAATAATAGATTGCCAATTGTACTCGGTCTAGGAGGAAACAATACTCTTGCCATACAGCGTCAACTTAAAACCACACATTCAAAAGATTATGCGGCCATTTTAAGTGTTTGCCCCTATTACAACAAACCTCAACAAAATGGCCTATTCGAGCATTTTAAGGCGATTGCCACAGAAAGTCCTTTTCCTGTAATACTCTACAATGTACCTGGCAGAACAGCTTCTAATTTAACGGCGGAAACAACACTTAAATTGGCAAATGAATTTCAAAACATAATAGCCATTAAAGAAGCTTCAGGTAATCTTTTTCAAATAATGGAAATTATTCGCCAAAAACCCGAAAATTTTAGGGTCTTATCTGGAGATGATAACTTAACCTTACCCATGATTGCCATAGGTGCAGAAGGGGTGATTTCGGTTAGCGGACAATTGTTACCAACTCCCTTTAGTAGAATGGTGAATTTTGCCTTAAAAGGGCGATTTGATGCGGCCCGAGATATTCACTATAAATTATACGAAATAACAGAACTTCTTTTTGCAGAAGGTAATCCTAGTGGGGTTAAGCAAGCACTAAATCTTATAAATATTTGTGAACCCTATGTTAGATTGCCATTGATTAAAGTGAGTTCAGTATTGCGAGATCATTTAAATGAAGCTATTAATAAAATACATATTGAATATGGAAAATAATCAAAATTCAATAGAATTAAGTTTAAGTCTTAAAAGTAAACTTAAATTATATCTAAACTTTCTCAAAAACCCTTACATATCTGTAAGTTTGATCTTCGCTATTTGGATGCTTTTTTTTGACAATAATTCTTTGATGCTGCATTTTGAGTTAAATGGTAAAATAAATACATTAAAAGGAGGATTAAAATACTACGAACGTGAATTACAAAATGATAAGTCCAAGTTGGAACAACTTAAAAGTGACCCTTACAAACTAGAAAAATTTGCAAGAGAAGCATATTTAATGTGCAAAGAAAACGAAGAGGTTTTTGTTTTTGAATAAAATTTGCATTTACTTCGAGTAGTTGTATTCTGATAAATAATTATCCGCAATAGTACCCCCCATTTTTTAGGCGATTTAGAATCAATTTTTGGTACGGTCAACGGCCTGTAAACTATACTTTTGTCAAAACACCAAGGCCAAGACGAAATGAAAAATTATTTTATAAAACTTTTACTCTGTCTTCCATTGTGGGGTGTGGCACAGAGCCTTCTTCCTGTGCAAAGCACATACAATGTAAATTCAACAAGTGAAAATCAGACAGACAGTGTATGGATTGAGCTATCAAACAATTCTACCCGAACAGCCTATATAAAAGGTTTTTCAAGTTTCGAAATTTATGGAAAAAAGGCATTTTCAGTTCGCGACAGTATTTTTACGATATCACCCCAGGGAATTTTTGGCACTTATATATATTTCAGTCCAAATCAAAATGTTTTTTATGATTTACCTATCATTTTCCATTGCGATTCAGCCTTTGGGAGCATTGCTGTTCGTTTAAATGGCCAAGGAATATTTTCGAATACTTATTACAATCCCACACAAAACCTAAGTGGTTCTTCCTTAAAAAACCAACTCTCCAATTTGCTATCAAACAACTACAACACACTTAGTTATGATAACGCGCGAGATCAAATGTACGGTTTTGTTGACAATATTAATGGGAATATAACTTGTGTTTACACTGGAAGAACGGCTGCTTTTAGTAACCGATCTGGTGCAAACGCAAATAATTTCAATGCCGAACACACATACCCGCAATCGTTTGGCGCTAGTGTAAATCCAATGCGCACCGATTTGCATCACTTATTCCCAACAGACGCTACCGCTAACAGTATTCGCAACAACTATCCTTTTGGAACCGTAAATAATGCGACGTGGAGTGTAGGCGGATCGAAGTATGGGGCTAGTTTATTTGAACCCCGTGATGCTCATAAAGGGGTCGTTGCAAGGGCTCTGTTTTATTATGCCGTTCGTTATCAAGACAATAATTTTATACAAAACTTCGAAAACCAGCTTCGCCAGTGGCACGTTCAGCATCCACCAGTAGGGCAAGAGTTGACGAGAAACAACCGGATTTTCAGTCTTCAGAATAATCGAAATCCTTTTGTTGACTACCCTCAGTTTTTAGACCGACTAGCATCCGTTACCGGTTCATCAAATTTGCCTGCTGTTAACCAATGGGTTATATTCCCAGATACAGTATGGCTTGTCCCTCAAATCACTGCAAGTATTAGCATTATAAATACAGGTAACCAGTACCTAACACTTAGCCAACTTACGGTAGATACCACTGTATTACATTCTACAATTCCCAGCAGTATTCTACCTGGACGAGCTTATAGCCTAAACTTACAAGCTTCAAATAATCAAGGATTTGGACCAACTCCTCTTACAATCTACTCAAGTGGAAGCCACGGCACTAAAACAATCTATGTGGCTTCTAGAGCCAAAGTTCAACCTCCAATTCCAGTTCCGAATTCTTCAACTGTTCCACAACCGGCTCAAATTGGTGTTTCTGCAACAACGGCCAACAGTGTTCAGGTTTTTGTTGCCCATCCAAATGGGCAATTCGGAACAGAATGGGATGGAATGCTTGTGTTCGCCTCTACGGTACCATTCAGCAATTTTGATGAACTGAATAATTTTGAGGCTTTGGGTTATACAGGAAATACTCAGTATGGCTTCGGAAGCGCTATATCCGTAAATGCCCAAACGAATGGATACTGTGTTTACAACAGTTCGACTGCTCAACACCTGAGTTTTGAAGTGAGTGGACTTCAAGCAAGTACCAATTACTATTTTTTAGCATTGGCTTATAAATTGGCATCCGGTAACGATAGTTTTAGTACAAACCTAACGGCTGGAGCTAGTACTCCGCAAAATATTCAAATAGCTGCAACTTGTTCGGGAGGACTTTTTTTCTCAGAATATATAGAAGGTAGCTCTAACAATAAATGTTTGGAATTATATAATTCTAGTTCCAATTCAATAAACCTAAACTCATACCGCATATCGATTTTTTACAATGGAGGACCTACAGTTCAATCTGTTAACCTAAGTGGTTCCTTGGCTTCTGGACAAACTTTTGTTATTTGTAATCCAGGAGCGGCATCAAATTTTTTACAAAAATCACAGCTAAACAGCTCATCTATTGGGTTTAATGGAAACGACTTGGTTAGTTTAATTCATGTTTCTACAGGCGATACCATTGACAGAATTGGCAATTTTCAACAGTTAAATACTTATTGGACGCTAGCAAATGGTAGCACATCATTAGAGAATGTAAGTTTAGTAAGGGCTGATACAGTGCACAAAGGCAGCTTAAATTGGCCGGTTACAAAGGCTCAATGGATAATTTATCCTGTTAACACAGCAAGCAATTTAGGAAATCATAACATACAAACTTGCACTAATCAATCTAGAGTACCATATCAATTGCCTGAAATAGGAGACAGATATGGTGAAAGTCTTGCCTTAAATTTTCCTTTCGCTTATTTCAGTGCCCCAGGCACTCCTGGTTTTTATAGTGAAGCCAACGACACGCTTTTGGTTAACGGGGCTTTTGAAGGCATGGGTAGTGTTTATGTTTTTAAAAATGTACAAGGAAACTGGATAGAATGGCAAAAACTTCAAGCAGAAGATCGAAATGACGGTGATGAGTTTGGTCATGCGATTTCTGCAAACGGACAGGATCTTGCAATAGCGGCGCCTTCAAATGGTCAAGGAAGAGTTTACATATACGAAACTAACTTTTTAGGACAGCATATTCAAGCTCAAATCCTCGATTGTCCAACAGCCTTCAATAACAATGGTTTTGGTACAAGTCTACAAATTCACAATCAAACTATGGCCATTGGGGCCCCTGGAGGAATTGGAGGGCGCGTGTTTATTTACTCAAAAGTTGGCGGACAATGGCTACTTCAAGCCAATATTCAAGCTGCTGGATTAAGTTCTGATGAACAATTTGGAACTGCAGTTTTTCTTAAAAACGATTCATTATGGGTAAGTGCGCCTCAAAATTCACAGGGAGGTAAAGCTTGGCTGTTTTTGCGACAATCCGGTCAATGGTTGTTGCATAGCTCCATTCAAGCATCAGATGCAGCACCTGGTAAGCGCTTTGGACATCGCTTGTTACAAGCAGCTGGTAGATTATTTGTATCAGATCCTTCAGGTGCCAAAGTATATATTTTTAAATGGCAAAATAACCAATGGAATGAAACAGGTCTTCAACCTCAAAACAATAGTCAATATAACCAATTTGGAAGTTCGCTCGCTTACCACGGTGGCCTGCTTGTAGGTACCGAACGCTTAAATTCAGATAAAGGAGGAATTCTTTTTTTCTCACTTTCCGCAAATCAGTTTGTAGAAAGTCAAGCTTATAATGTCGCCGGACTAACAAAAGGTTCAAAACTTGGGCATAGCTTAATGGTTTACAACCAACTTCTGTTTTCAGGAGCCCCTTATTCTCAAAACAATTCTCCAGCTTCTAACGCTGTGAGAAGTGGCTCTGTTTGGGTTTTTAATTTAAACAATGGGCCATTAATTCAAAACCTTGAGTACTTTAATTTATCGCCTCAATATGTCGAATTGGATTTTGCAGGCGCTTTAGATTTGCATGATTTATTACATGAAACGGACTTTTATTTTAGCCTATTTCCAAATCCAAGTGCCGATGGTTTGGTTAATCTGTATTGTGATTTGAAATCACAAACTGATCAGAAACTAGAACTAACTGTCACGCATTCAAATGGTCGAGTAGTGTTAAAACGTTTGTTAAATGAGGGTCAACAAACTTTCAGTCTGCCTCCAGGCTTTTATATTGCCTACATTACAAACTATCAAAAGCCATTATGGCATTCTAAATTATTGATTACTCAATAAATACTAAACGATGCCCGGCGCAAACGGTCGTTAATGGCTTTACCTAGACCGTCATTAGGCGCTTCCACTGCCCAAACCTCATCTACGTCGAGACCTGAAATTGAGTTTAGGTGTACGAATAGATTAGCCGCAGCTTCTGTTATGCTTTTGGTTTCTGTTAATAAAAGCTGCCTTTCTAAACTTATGTGTGGATGAAACTTGTCGTAACCTAAAAAAAACACTTTTTTACCTAAAAGAGGTCTTTCTATAAAACCATCATAATCAGATAATAACAACGTTTTTCCAGGGGAATAATGCGCCATTAACATACCCGGAGCTTGAGGCTTGCTGGAAGAAAGTTGGGCGGTAATGTGGCATCCAATGGCTTTTTCGATTTCTTCTTGTGGCAAACCTCCATGCCTTAGAAGTATTGGCGGAAAAGTGGTGGCATCTAAAATAGTAGATTCGAGTCCGATTTTACATAAACCACCATCTAGATAATATTCGACCTCATCACCCAAGTATTTCTGAGCGTGTTGAACCCTTGTTGGGCTCGTTCGGCCAAAGAGATTAGCACTTGGAGCTGCTAAAGGGAAATCGATTTTAGCTAAAAGCGCCTGAATAATAGGGTGTGAAGGAATCCTAACACCAATGGTTTCTAGACCCGAACTAACAATTTCAGGGATTTCTTTTTTTTTCCGAAGCAATAATGTTAATGGTCCAGGTGAAAAAGTCTTTAATAATTTTTCTGCCCAAAAAGGCAAATCTTCCACCCAATTTTTAAGGGCCGAAATACTTGCTACGTGAATAATTAAAGGGTCGAAATGCGGTCGATTTTTAACTTCGAAAATTTTCGTAACAGCCCTTGTATTTAAAGCATTGGCAGCCAATCCATATACAGTTTCGGTAGGCACAACCACTAAGCCGCCACCCTTTAATACCTCAGCGGCATAATCAACATCTTTGCCTATTTGGCTCAATTTTGAGAGGCAGGCGTTACAAGTTGAAAAGATGGTATATCTACTCTTATCCGCTCTATTTCAAGATCAGATTTGTTGTTCAAAGTTTGGAAAATATAAAAACCCGACATAGAACCAACTTCCCCTTTTAAATAACAACCTGATTCATATCTATAAATTTCTCCTGAATTTAATACCGGATGCTGGCCAACAACACCAGGTCCCTCAACCGTATAAACCGGGGATAATACATCATAAATATTCCAAAACCTTGATTCTAGCCTAACCAACGTAGCACTTAGGTTCTCTATTTGAATGCGGTAGCGGAAAGCATAAACTAAATCTTCATCAAGTTTAGAACGACCCACAAAATGGGGTGAAACACTAACTCGAATACCTTGTGTGATGAGAGAAACCATTGCGCTTAGAACAAAGGCCGAATATAATGCAGTTTAAAATCTCACTTAAATAGTTTAACATTAAGAAACATATAAAGTCAATACAAGTCTGCCGAGCTCACCTGAACAAAGGCGATAGCCCTATCGTATCTCAAACCTATTTCGCGGTTGTACACTAAAATCTGATAATTATTTTCAGTTTCCCACCGATTTCCTTCGGTATAACTAAAATCAACGCTTTCAGAGCCAGTTCCCTCAAGAGCATACATGTAATTATAAAAACCTTGCTTTAAAAGAATTTTTGCTCTGTATGCCTTTTCTTCTTTATGATAATTCAATTTATAGCGATCTTTTAATTGGAAATCACTCAAAGCGCCATAAATAAATACCTTTTCGTCCGAAGTTAATTCCGGAACGTTCAAATAGAAATCGACCCAAACATAATCAGCACGCGTATGCTCATTGTCACTTCCCACATATCGAATTACACGTTGGCCATTAACGTCATCCCAAGTGGTATAACGCGAAATACTTCGGGCCTCATCTACGGCAAGAAAATAAATAAAATTGGTATCGAGCTCTATTCGTCTTACGTTCATACTTAAATTTCGTTCGTCTTTGGTATCGAAATTTCGGTATTCATTTCCGGCTGGAAAAAGATTTTCTTTCTCGTAGTTGTAATCAAGCATTTGATTTTGAACAAAACGAGGTCTAAGTTTTGAATTTACTGTTGACCAGCTTTGGTTTTGTAATACGTGAACTTTCAAATCCGAAAAAGGATCTGCAATTAGGTAACCACTATGGTTAATGGTGAAATCTAGTTCTTGATGTGTGTCTATATAATCTACATTTGTTGGCCGCCTAACAGTTGCATTTACTATTACTACATCTTCAAAAACCACAAATCGCCTGGTTATTAACGGCTTGTCTGGAGATTCATCGTAAACTATCAGAACATAATTACCCGATATCTTAAACTTAACATCTTCATTCGGAATATCCAAGCTATAATGTGTGTAAGGAATAAATGTATTGAAAGAGTATTCAAAATCTCTTAAAAAGAAATTCTGATACCCTTGTAAATACTCGCTTGCAAGCAATCCACTTGCCGTCCAGTCGGCATTACAATGAACAAGTGTATAATTTAAAGCTTGACTTCCTGCCCTTAGGTCATCGAAATGGAATTCCAGAAACTCAGCTGACCTTAATCTAATGGCCGGAAAAGCCAGTTTATTGTGAGACGGAAAGAGCATAACTGTATGAATATGGTCGGCAAAAACACAATCTTCAAAGGTTTCCGATGTCATTTGCTGAGTTTTTGCCTTCAAATTCAGAGTCAAGGCCAAAAAAAACAGGCCAATAAGCGAGTAAAATAAGCCTAAATGGCATTTTTTTCTAATTTGTTGCGAACAACTTGCTTTTGCTATCATTTTATAGTGGGTACTCATCACAAATTTCTAATTTTGCCCGCGAAAATTCATCAGCCATCATGTCAAAAGACATTAGGATAAAGAAAGGCCTAAACATCAAACTAAAAGGTGTTGCCGACAAAATTTTAGCCAGTTTCGATTCGGCGGTAATGTACAGCATTCGCCCATCTGATTTTACGGGATTAGAACCAAAACTGTCTGTAAAAGAAGGTGACCGGATTTTGGCCGGCCAGGCTTTGTTGTACGACAAGCACAACGAAAGAATCAAAATTTGTGCCCCCGTAAGCGGAGAAGTTACAGAAATTGTTCGTGGCGATAAACGCAAATTACTAGAGGTTCGAATTCTTCCAGATTCAGAAATTGAATATTTGCCTTTTAAAGCTCAATCGCCAACGGCTTTAAAAAGAGAAGAAATTATTGAAGCATTGTTGGAATATGGGATGTGGCCATTTATTCGCCAAAGACCTTATGCTGTAATTGCCAATCCAAGCGACGCGCCAAAAAGTATTCATATTTCATGCTTCGATTCTGCGCCATTGGCGGCCGATACCGACTTCACCATGCATGGTCTTGAAGAAGAATTTCATATTGGCCTTGAAGTACTAAAGAAACTCACGTCAGGAAAAGTTCACTTGAATTTAGACGGTTCTACAAATCCAGATAAAGCCTTCACCTCAGCCCAAGGTGTTGTAATTAACCGTTTTACTGGACCTCATCCTGTTGGTAATGTTGGCGTTCAAATACATCATCTTGAACCATTAAGTAAAGGAGAAATTGTATGGTACACCTATCCACAGGATGTAGTGGCCATAGGTCGTTTGTTTTTAAAAGGGAAAGCTGATTTTACCCGCACAATTGCCATTACAGGAAGTCAGGTTTTAAAACCACGCTATACCAAGGCACTTCCGGGCGCCCAAGTTAAAAATATGTTGGTAGAAAACCTTAAAGAAGGGAACAGCAGAATAATAAGTGGAAATGTGCTTACCGGTAAAAAGATTTCTATAAATGGCTGTTTGGGTTTTTACGATAAGCAAATAACTGTAATACCTGAAGGCGACCAGCCAGAATTTTTTGGGTGGTTACTGCCTGATTTTTCAAAATTCTCTAACTCCAGATTGCTTTTCTCTTGGTTACAACCAGGTAAAGAATATGTGTTAGACTCTAATATGCACGGTGAAGAACGGGCATTTGTAGTTACTGGCGAATACGAAAAAGTATTTCCTTTTGACATTTACCCAGTTCAACTTTTAAAGTCGATACTTGTTGAAGACATCGACAGAATGGAACAATTAGGCATATACGAAGTGGCCGAAGAAGATTTTGCACTTTGTGAAGTGGTTTGTACGTCAAAATTCCCTGTGCAAGAAACAGTACGTCGGGGATTAGACTTGGTAAGAAAAGAATTGAGTTAAAACACCTATACTGAATGAAAGCTGTTAAAAAGCTGTTCGATGGCATAAAGCCAAACTTTGAAAAGGGAGGGAAATTTGAAAAATTCTTTCCTGTTTACGATGCCTTCGAAACATTTGTTTTTGTCCCCGGGCATACTGCACATTCAGGAGCACATGTTCGTGATGCTGTTGACTTGAAACGCACTATGTTCACGGTAATCGTCGCCATGATCCCCGCTTTAATTTTTGGAATGTGGAATGTCGGATTCCAACATTTTAAAGCACTTGGGATAGAAAGTGCCTTAGTAGAAAATCTTCTGTTTGGGGCCTGGAAAGTGTTGCCAATGGTTGTCGTATCTTATACCGTTGGCTTAGGTATAGAGTTTTTATTCGCTATTATAAACAAACATTCTATAAACGAAGGGTATTTAGTTAGCGGAATGTTAATTCCACTAATAATGCCTGTAGATATCCCATTATGGATGGTAGCAGTATCTACGGCCTTTGCCGTTGTAATAGGCAAGGAGGTTTTTGGAGGAACCGGAATGAATATCCTCAACCCTGCACTGACGGCTCGCGCTTTTGCATTTTTTGCATATCCCACTTGGATGTCCGGTGACAAAGTTTGGGTAAATACTTCCGGAGGACAAATTGTTGATGGGTACTCAGGTGCAACTATATTAGGGAATTTAGCTACATCAGGTCAAACGGGTTCTTCATTTAGTAATTGGAGTGTTGCAGAAATGGTAATCGGCACCATTCCCGGTTCGATTGGCGAAACATCCAAGATTGCAATACTTCTAGGCGCCATCATACTGCTTATCACAGGTGTTGCATCTTGGCGAATTATGTTAATGTCTACTGTGGGAGCTTTAACAATGGGATTCATTTTCAATTTAGTTGCACCTTATATGGTTAGTGATGTTCAAAAAGCCTTCATGGCCATTCCTTACTGGCAACATCTTATAATTGGAAGCTGGGCATTTGCTACGGTATTTATGGCTACCGATCCTGTTTCGGGAGCACAAACAGACCTAGGTAAACTGTGGTACGGCTTCTTCATAGGCTTTTTTGGTATAATGATAAGGGTATTCAATCCGGCTTATCCCGAAGGTATGATGCTCGCTATTTTATTAATGAATGTATTTGCGCCACTAATTGACCATTATGTGGTTGAGGCTAATGTAAAACGTCGTTTAAAACGCATAAAAGTCGCTGCCTAATGAAACTGAATGTTAACAGCAATCTATACACTTTCGTTTTTGCTTCCGTCATGGTATTGGTGGTGGCTGCTCTTTTGGCTTTTGCTGCAACCGGCTTAAAAACCCAGCAAGATGCCAATGTTAATATGGAAAAAAAACAAAATATCCTAATGTCCTTGGGAATGGATATTAGTCGAGAAGAAGCCGAATCCTTATACTCGGAGGTGATAGTTGAAGAAATTGTTATTCAAAACGGAAACCCCCTTGACGGTGGAATTTTAGCTTTTAGCATTAATATGGCAGATGAAATTAAAAAGCCAGTTGCTGAAAGAACCCTTCCATTGTTTGTAGCAAATTATAAGGGCATTACCTCCTATATTGTGCCTTTAAGAGGGAAAGGTTTATGGGGTCCAATTTGGGGGTATGTGGCATTAAAAGAAGATATGAGTACCGTTGTAGGTGCCACATTTGGACATAAAAGCGAAACTCCAGGGTTAGGAGCTGAAATCTCAACGCCTATTTTTCAGGATCAGTTTCCCGGAAAAGAAATTATGGAATCGGGCAGTTTCGTTAGCATTAGTGTTAGAAAAGGAGATGCCCAGGGTAAGCACCAAGTAGACGGTATCTCGGGAGGAACCATAACATCTGTAGGTGTAGACGATATGCTCAAAGATTGCTTAAGTGGTTACATAACATATTTCAATTCCAAAAAGAACCTTAGCATTCCTGTTTCATCTCCTCCAACAGAATCGATGGCAGACTCTACAGATGCTCAAACAGAAATCCAAACAAACGTTAGCTTACTATAAAAATGAGTGAAACAAATACCCAAATCGAAAAGCAGGTTTCAGAACCGTTGTTTTCGAAAAAAAACAAGAAATTAATAACGGATCCATTTAACGATAACAACCCCATTACGGTTCAAGTA
>CAMCXO010000020.1 GCA_945883565.1 Chryseobacterium gleum | reverse complement strand
AGGTTATTATCTTACCAAACGGTGTTTTGTTCCGTGGCGGTGCGGTAGAGACCTTGCATGCAACGTCTCTATAATAAAAAACAACGTCTCACAACAACAAACAACTGAAAAACCAGACAATCTGCGCCAGGGATTGCAGCAGAAAGCCCGCAGCCGCCTTGACCTTAGCCTTCTGAATTAATCATGCCCATCCTTAAATCCAGAAAATCATGGTTCAGACAATGGCGGCGAGGACTTGGAGCGGAAAGCCCGGCCCGCGAGGGGCTCGATGGGGTTTTGGGTTGGTGGATCCTTTATGCCCGAGCGGGGGCGCCCTAAAAATTTATGGTCTTTTCTCGCCTTCTAAACTTGGGCGTTTGTAGGCGTTTTCTAGCCTTCTAGTACGGCGATGGCGCTAATTTCTACCGAAACATTTTTGGGCAAACGCGATACTTCAATGGTTTCTCTGGCTGGCTTGTTTTCGGAAAAATACTCGGCATATACCTCGTTAACTGCTGCAAACTGCGCCATATCGGCTAAAAAAATGCTGCACTTTACTACTTGATTAAGACTGGCCCCGGCTGCCTCTAATACGGCTTTAAGGTTTTCTAAAACCAAACGGGTTTCCAGTTGTATATCGCCTGTTATTAGCTTTTGATTTTCCGGGTTTATGGCTATTTGTCCACTGCAATAAATGGTGTTTCCGGCTTTTATGGCCTGGCTGTAGGGTCCTATGGGCTCGGGGGCTTGGGGGGTGTAAACAATTTGATGCATGCAGTAAATGAATTTGGGTGCGCCCGAAATTAGGCATATTTGTCTTTCTGCTTTGGCTGTATGAAAAAGGTATTATTGCTCGACAATTTCGATTCGTTTACGTTTAACTTATACCACCATTTGAGGGCTTTGGGTGCGGAGGTGTTGGTTTTGAGAAACAATTTTGTTGGGACTTTCCCCAATAATATTAGCCACATTGTGCTTTCACCCGGTCCGGGATTGCCGCTTAAAAGTGGGCGGCTTATGCCATGCATACAACACTATCAAGGCCTTTGCCCCATTTTGGGGGTTTGTTTGGGCCATCAGGCTATAGGTCTGCATTTGGGTGGCGAATTGTACAATCTCGATACGGTGCGGCATGGCCAACAACTACTTACCCACCGTTCGGGTAATTCTCAATTGCTGCATCAATTGCCCGATGTTTTTGAGGTGGGTCTTTACCATTCTTGGGCCTTAAAACCCAACATACCACAGTACACCCCCACGGCATTTGATGAATTCGAGGTGTTAATGGCGGCAGAAGCACCCGATTTGGGGTTATACGGTGTTCAATTCCACCCCGAGAGCATTATGACAACAACAGGGCTGCAGATTTTAAGCAACTTTTTATCGCTTAGCTGAGGGTTTGGAGCACCTCGCACAAATAAGTCCAGAATTTTTGGCTGGACGAAAAACTGGCGCATTCGTCGGGCGAATGGGCATGGCGAATGCAAGGACCAAAAGACACCATTTGGGTGTTGGGCATGGCTTTGCCTATTAGGCCGCATTCTAGTCCGGCATGACAGGCCAATACTTTGGCCTCTTTTTCAAACAAGCTTTTATATCGTTCGGCCATAAATTGAACCAAATGGGCCTCGGGTTGAGGTGTCCATCCCGGATAGTTGCCCTCGTGCTGAATTTTGGCGCCTAAACCGGCAAAAGGGGCTGCAACGCTTTGGGCCACATCTAATTTAGCGCTTTCGATGGCGCTTCGCTGAAGGCTTTGGGTTGAAAAATGCCCCGCATTTAAAACCACTCTGGCCAAATTGCTCGAGCTTTCTACCAGGCCAAGCATGCTGGGGCTCATTCTGTAAATGCCATTAAAGCAAGCCTGAACGGCGTACAGCAAAGCCGCTTGGTCTTTTAGGTTAATGGCGTTTAAAGGCGCATGGGTGGCGTTAATGGACAGTTTCAAACCGGGGTCTGTATGCTTGTATTCATTTTTCAAAACCCCGTGCCAATGCTCAACCAGAGAGGCCAAATGCTCACTGTCTTCTAATTTGTAAGCCAAAACGGCTTTGGCTTCACGCGGAATGGCGTTTCGAAGTCCGCCTCCGTCTACTTCAAGCAAACGGAACCCAATGGTTTTCGAAATGGCATTCAAAACCCGAAACAACAGTTTATTGGCGTTGCCTCGACCTAGATGTATATCCGTTCCACTATGACCACCAAACAAACCAAACACCCTTAACTCGGCTATCTCCCAATTGCCAGTAAGGGATTCTGTTTCAAACACCATTTCGGTAATGGTATCAATGCCCCCGGCACAACCGATGGTTATTTCATCGTCTTCTTCCGTATCTAAATTGAGCAAATAAGGTGCATCCAGCCAATTTAAAGCCAGGTTTTTAGCCCCGGTCATACCAGTTTCTTCGTCAATCGTAAAGAGTACCTGTAAATCGGGGTGTTGAATGTCGTCACTTTCCAAAACTGCCATTATGGCTGCCACGCCCAATCCATTGTCGGCACCTAAAGTGGTGCCACGTGCTTTAACCCAGTCGCCATCCAGGTACATATCAATGCCTTGGGTTTCGAAATCGAACAGAGTGTCGGTGTTTTTTTGATGCACCATATCGAGGTGCGCTTGCAGGGCAATTGGTTTACGATGTGCGGCTAAGGGATGGGCTTTTTTCAAAATGCGCACATTGCCCACCGCATCGGTTTCGGCCAATAAGCCCAAATTGTGGGCAAAGTCGAGAACAAATTGCCGAATGCGAGCTTCCTGTTTACTGGCACGGGGCACGGCATTAAGAGCTATAAAATGTTTCCAAACAGGGTGTTGACGCAATTTTTCCACCGCAATAAAAGGTTAAATTAAGAGGCTTCAATTAAAGCAAAAAGTGGCAAAAGGGCTTTATAAGACCTGGGCTTTTCTCCTAAACCTAAAGCTTAACTTAGCAGCCCCAAAAAAATTAACCAATTGCACCCATGAAAAGGTTTCAAAGCTTAATGCTGCTCGTTTTACTTGGTATTTCGTTCCGGTTAATGGGCCAAAACTGCCTGCAAACCGGCGAATCTAGTTTAGAATCGCTCATGCTAAGCGTCAGTTTTTTGGCCTCCGACGAACTGCAAGGGCGCTATCCGGGCACCGAAGGCGAGCAAATGGCGGCCGATTTTATTGCGAACCGTTTTAAGGAAGCCGGCCTCGCCCCACACTTCACCGGCAGCTATTTTCAACCTTTTGTTGTACCTAAAGGGGTAGAAATTTCAGAAGAAACCACCCTTAAAGCAAAAGGAAAAGCCCTTAAACTACATGTGGATTTTTATCCGGTGCGTTACTGTGGGCCTCATCATAGCGGCGTTGGAAAAGCCATAGACGCGGGTTTTGGCATACAAGCCCCTGCCCTGCAGCACAACGATTTTGAAGGAAAAGATTTTAAGGGCAAAGTGGCCATTATGGATGTTGGTTCGCCCGACGGGGTGCATCCCCATTCCAAATTTATGAGCCATCTCGATTTAGAAACGCGCTTGCGAAATTTAATTGACAAGGGGGTGGTTGGCATTGTGCTTACCGATAAAAACGAAAGCGGAGCACCCGCCGACCGTTTCAAAAGCTTAAAATCTTTGGATGTTCCGGTTTTTTACGCCATCAATGCCAAAAAAGCCCGTAAATGGGCCAAAAAAGGACAAACAATCGAAATGAAATCCTCCATTGAGCAATTTGCGCTGGAAGCCAAAAATGTTATAGGCCAGTTAGACAATGGAGCCGAGCGGACGTTTATTATAGGAGCCCATTACGACCATTTGGGATGGGGAGAAGAAGGCAGTTTACACAAAGGCGAAAAAGCCATTCACAATGGGGCCGACGACAATGCCAGTGGAGTAGCTGCCCTGATTGAAATGGCCCAATACATTATTAAGCATCCGAAAGACTTTCCAAGCAATTACATCTTCATTGCATTTTCGGGCGAAGAAATGGGCCTTTTGGGCTCGAATTTCTTTGTAAACAGCGATGAAATGGAAAAAGTGGTTCAACCCTCTTTAATGTTCAATATGGACATGATTGGCAGGCTTAACAAAGAGCAACTGTTTATGGTAAACGGAACCGGAACCAGTCCGATTTTCGACGAAATAGTGCGCGAAATAAACCAGTGCTACAACCTTAGAATTAAAACTTCTGCCAGTGGCACCGGTCCATCAGACCACACCAGTTTCTACAACCTCGAAATTCCTGTTTTGCATTTCTTTACAGGTTCGCACGACGATTATCACAAACCCGGCGACGACTACGAGAAAATCAATTTTGAAGGCCTGCAAACGGTTCTCGATTACATATTGTTTTTATTGAAAGAAGCCGAAAGCGTTAAGGAGATAACCTTTACCTCTACCGCCAATGAAGACCAATCGACCAAAACCCCTCGTTTTACCGTTACCTTGGGCATAGTACCCGATTATTTGTATGACGGCGAAGGCATTAAATTAGATGGCGTAAGCGCCGGTAAACCCGCTGCCAAGGCCGGTTTAAGCAAAGGCGACGTGCTGGTGCAAATGGGCGATCAAAAAATTAAGAATATGCAAGATTATATGGCAGCCCTCTCTAAATTTAAAAAAGGCGACAAAACCAAAGTGTATTATAAGCGCGAGAACAAAATGGCCGAGGCCAAGGTGCAATTCTAATGCAATGCGATAAGCCCAAAGTGGCGGTAATTGGCGGGGGAAGCTGGGCCACAGCCATTGTAAAAATGCTAAGCGAAAACCTCGATTATGTGGGTTGGTGGATGCGCTCGAAAGAAGCTGTAGACCACGTAAAACGTTTTCATAACAACCCGAAATACCTGAGCAGCGTAGAGCTTAAAACCGAAAACATCGACATCAGTCACGATATTAACCACATTGTGCAAGAAGCCGATATGGTGATTTTTGCGGTGCCTTCGGCTTTTTTAAAGCAGGCCCTGCAAAATCTGCAAATCCCTTTGCACCAGAAGTTCATTGCCTCGGCCATTAAAGGCATAGTACCCGACGAAAAGCTCATTGTAGGCGAGTTTTTCCATCAACAATATAAGGTGCCTATAAATCAAATAGCCGTTATTACAGGACCATGCCATGCCGAAGAAGTGGCCCTTGAACGCTTGTCGTATTTAACCATTGCCTCCCAAAGTAGTGATTTGGCCAACGAACTGGCCGATTGTCTTAAGAGCAATTATATAAAAACCCACATCAGCGATGATATTTACGGTACCGAATATGCTGCCGTTCTTAAAAATATTTACGCCATTGCTTCGGGTATTTACATTGGACTGGGATATGGCGATAACTTTCAGGCTGTGTTGGTAAGCAATGCCATTCGCGAAATGAAACGTTTTATTAAAGCCGTTCATCCCATTAAGCGCGATATTAACGGCTCTGCATATTTAGGCGACTTGCTGGTTACAGCCTACTCGCAGTTTAGCCGCAACCGCTTGTTTGGCACTATGGTAGGTAAGGGATACACCATTCGCTCGGCCCAAATAGAAATGAATATGGTAGCCGAAGGGTACTACGCTTCCAATCTTATTCACCAAATTCAACTCGAACACCAAGTTAAAATGCCCATTGCCTCGGCCGTGTATAAAATTTTGTTCGAAGGCAAAAATCCAGGCAAAACCATGAAAAAGCTCGCCCAAAAAATTTACTGATTAGTTGAAAAGAACGGTTGAAAACCCGTAGCGAATGCGCACTTAGGCACACCTATGGGTAGAATAGGTGGTTTACCTTTGGATTAAAATTTAGATTCGTGCAAAAATGGCATCAAAGCCCCCGGATTCGTGGGTTTGTTTTGGGCTTATTGGTTTTGGCCCTTGGCATTGCGGTAAACAAAGTATTAAGCAACCAACGCAAGCCACCGCCTAAACTGCCCGGATTGGGAAGGCCCTTGGTGCAAACCCTGCCAGTTCGTTACACCAATGCCCGTTTAACTTTGCCCATAACGGGTAGAATTAAAGCGGTAAACCGAATAGAAATTTACAGCGAAGTTCAAGGCATTATGTTGCCCAACAATGGGCAGTTCAGAGCCGGCAAACGATTCGACAAAGGGGCCATTCTACTTAAAATAGACGATACCGAGGCCAAGGCAAGCCTTTTGGCCCAAAGAGCCGCCTACATCAATACACTTAGCCAACTCATTCCTGATTTGCGTTTTGACTATCCCGCCGATGCCAATGTATGGCAGGCCTATCTTGAATCGCTTGATCCTCAAAAACCGGTAAGTGCGCCACCTACTGTGAATAATGCCCAGCTAAAACTTTTTTTAACGGCCCGTAACCTTTACACCACCTACCACAATTTGCGAAGCATCGAGTTGAGGCTTGAAAAATATACAATTAAAGCCCCTTTTGGGGGCAGTCTTACCGACGCTTTGTTAACCGAAGGCGAACTTATTCGGCCCCAACAAAAACTGGGTACCTTTATAAACTCCGACCAATTTGAGTGGGAAGTGGCCATAGGCGCGGAACTTCTACCTTATTTACAAACCGGACTAAAAGCCATCATAAACCCTCAGGATGGCAACAGCAACACGACGGCCGAACTTATTAGGGTAAACTCAAAAATTGATGAATCAACCCAAACCATTAGGGTGTTTTTTACCCTGGAAGGGCAAAGCTTAAAAGAAGGCCAATTTATTACCGGGCAATTGCCTACCATAGAATTGCAAAAGGTATTTAAGGTAGCCAGAAGGAATTTATTGAACGACCGTTATGTTTTTGCCCTTAACGACAGCGTTTTAAGCCGATTAGAACCCAAAATTGAAGCCTACAATGGCGATACAGCCTTCGTAAGCGAGCTTCCTGAAGGGATTGAAATTTTAGCCGAGCCCTTGCCCGGCGCTTACCATGGCATGTTGGTTAAAAAAGCCAAGCCCTAAACGCCATGAAGAAATTCGTTGCCTTTTTTATTCGTTACCCCATAGCGGTAAACACCTTATTGGCCAGTATGGCTTTCTTTGGTTATTTGGCTTTAAAAAGCATAAACTCTACGTTTTTCCCTATTGTTCCGAGTCGATTTATTCTGGTCCAAGCCGTTTACCCCGGGGCATCGCCCGAAGAAATTGAAGAGGGCATCGTTCAAAAAGTGGAAGAGAACTTAAAAGGCATAAGCGGGGTGGAACGCATCAGTTCAGTAAGCGCTGAAAATGCAGCCACCGTCACCATAGAGGTTCTTAAAAATTACGATGCCGATTTGGCACTCGAAGATGTAAAAAATGCCGTAAACAGCATCCCTTCCTTTCCGGTTGGTATGGAACCTATTAGGGTTTTCAAACGAGAAAACATCAATTTCACCATCCGGTTTAGCCTCGATGGGCCCAATGTGCCCTTAAAAACCTTAAAGGAAATGGCCCGTAAAGTGGAGGCTGACCTTCAACAAACCGAAGGCATTTCTAAAGTAGAACTCCTGGGCTTTCCGGAAGAAGAAATCGAAATAAGCCTCAACGAACAAAGCCTTAGAACCTATGGTATAGGCTTCGAGCAAATTGCAAATGCTCTAAGGGCAGAAAATCTGGAAATAAGCGGCGGATTTATAAAAGGCCGAATAGACGAATTGCCTATTCGTGCACGAAACAAGGGGTATTTTGCCCGCGATCTGGAAAACATCCCGGTGTTTACAAGTCCCGAAGGCCGAATACTTAGGCTTAAAGATGTAGCCGAAATCCGCGACCGGTTTACCGATGCACCCGGAAAAGCAAGGGTTAACAACCGTCCGGCAGCCCTCATTGTGGTGAATAATACCGATTCGGAAGACATGCTGAGTGCCGCAGAAAAAGTGCGTAAGTACGTAAACGACTTCAATATTAAAAACACCTCGGTTCAGGCCCGGGTGCTACAAGATGCCTCGGTTACCCTCGAACAACGCAAACAACTGCTCATCGAAAATGGCATAATGGGCTTCTTCCTGGTTTTGGTGCTTTTGGCTTTGTTCCTCAACCTTAGGGTGGCTTTTTGGGTGGCCGCCGGCATCCCCGTTTCGTTTTTGGGGATGTTTATTTTAGGGGTTTTCGGAGGAATTACCATCAACGTTATTTCTCTATTCGGGATGATAGTGGTGGTGGGCATCTTGGTTGACGATGGCATTGTGATTTCAGAAAACATCTATCAACACTTCGAGCGAGGAAAAAGCCCCATACGGGCAGCACTTGATGGTACATTCGAAGTTTTGCCTGCAGTTCTTTCAGCCGTTCTTACCACCATTGTAGCCTTTTCCACGTTTTTCTTTTTAGATGGCCGGGCGGGTGATTTCTTTTCCGAAATGAGCTTCATTGTAATGGCCACTCTGGCCGTTTCTATGGTAGAAGCCATATTGTTTCTGCCCTCTCATTTGGCCCATAGCCGCGCGCTTTTAAATCCGCAGCGCAACAAACTCGAGCGCAGTATGGATGCCTTCATGGATTTTATGCGTTATAAAATGTACGCACCAGCCTTAAGGTTTTTACTGGCTCATCGCTTTTTAGGATTGATGATTCCGGTCGCCTTGCTTATCATAACCTTGGGCGCCTTCAAAGGCCAAGTTATAAAAGGAACCTTTTTCCCTTTTATTGAACGCGATAATGTGGAAATTGGCATCAATATGCCAACCGGTACACGCGAAGAAGTAACTTGGGAAAAACTTGAATACATCTACCAAAAAGCACTCGAGGTAAACGCCGCCTACAACGCCCAAAGAACCGACAGCTTAAGTCTGATGCAGGATGTAAGCATGCAAGTGGGCCCATTAGGCCATCAAGGAACACTCAATATTAATCTGCTCGACGCCGAAAGACGTGGCACCAAGAGCTACGAAGTGGCCAATAAAATTCGCGAAGCTGTTGGTTTTATACCTGGTGCCGACAACCTTACCTATGGAAACGCCAGTGCCTTCGGAAGGCCGGTAAGCATTAGCCTGCTAAGCAACAACAACCTCCAGCTCGAAGCCGCCAAAGAGGCCCTTAAAGCCTATATGAAATCGCTCACCCAAATTGAAGACATCACCGACAGCGATATTGAAGGTCCACGCGAAGTACAGATTCACCTCAAACCAAAAGCCGAACTTTTGGGTTTCACCACCCGAAGCCTAATGAGCCAGATAAGACAAGGTTTTTTCGGATTGGAAGTTCAACGCATACAACGCGGTCAGGATGAAATTAAGGTATGGCTTCGATACAACGATGAAAACCGCGCCACCATTTTCAATTTACAAGACATCAGATTGAAAAGCCCTCAAGGTGAACTCATTCCTTTAAAAGAACTGGCCGATATTGAAATTGCCCGAGGCCGAATCAACATCTCACACCTCGATGGCAAACGCGAAGTAAAAGTAGAGGCCGAATTATCGAATCCGGCTGAATCGGCTCCGGCCATAATCGACGACATTCGCGAGAATTACATCAATGCGATTCTACTGCCTCAATATCCCGAAGTAAGCGCTTTGTACGAAGGCCAAAACCGAGAGGCCATGAAAACAGCCGGCTCGGCACAAAAGGTACTCCCCTTCATTTTCATCACCATGATTTTGATTATTACCTTCACCTTCCGGTCACTCTTTCAAACCTTGGTGGTGTTCTTGCTCATTCCCCTTACCCTTACCGGGGTAGCCTGGGGACACTTCTTTCATGGCATGCCACTCAGCATTTTCTCGTATTTGGGCGTAATAGCCCTTATTGGTATATTGGTAAACGACAGCTTGGTTTTGGTAAGCAAATTCAATTCTTTGCTAAAAGAAGGTTTAAGCCTGCAAGACGCCATTTACCAAGCCGGCATTTCGCGCTTTCGAGCCATCTTCTTAACCTCGGCCACCACCATTGCCGGACTGGCACCTCTTATTCTCGAACGCAGCTTTCAAGCCCAGTTCCTGGTACCCATGGCCATTTCGGTTGCTTATGGCATTGCCTATGCTACCCTTTTAACCCTCACCACTTTGCCTATATTGCTTACTTACCTCAACAGCTTCAGGCGCTTCTACCTTTGGCTTATCAGTGGCATTTTGCCTCAGGCCGAAACCGTTGAGCCTGCTATAGCCGAACTAAAAGACGAGCACGATGAAATATAAAATCCTTTTGTTCTGGCTCTTCTTAAGCCACTTAACGGCTTTTGCACAAAAACCCGATGGCAAACGCCGGCAAGTTGGTTTGGCCGATGCCATAACCATAGCACTGGCCAACAACCCTCAACTAAAAGCAGCTGGTCTTAGCGTTCAAATTGCCCAAAACAATGCCAATCCCGCTATGGCAGGATTCTATCCAAGGCTGAGTGCCAGCGCCAATGGAGGCTACAATTTACAAGATACCCGTCTTGAATTTGCAGCATCGAATATGGAAGCCATAGAGGTTCAATCGGCCGAATCGTTTGTTTATGGCGGAGGCTTAAGCCTAAATTACACCTTATTCGATGGCTTGGGAAATTGGTACACCCTGCGCCAGCGAAAAAGCGAATGGGCGCTTAGTCAAATTGAATTCGAAACCCAACTCGAAAACACTATTGTCAACGTAAGCAACCGCTATTTCGAAATGGCACGCTGGCAAGAACAATGGGCTATTGAGCAAGAAAATATAGCCATCTCCCTCGATCGATTCCAAAGGGCTCAGCTTCGCTCGGCATTGGGCAACAGCTCTGGTCTGGAACTAAGTTCTGCTGCCGTCGATTTGCGAAACGACAGTCTTAACCTGCTTAACGCCCATACCCAATTTTTAAATGCCCGCCGAAATCTAAACGCACTCCTCGGCGAAAACGACCCGGGCGATTATCTGGTAGAAACCGCTGTGGCTTTTGAACTACTACCTAACGATTCTACCCTTTTGTTCAACGCCCTCAACCAAAACAACAGCCTGAAAAGTGCCCAAATGGCTACCCAATCTCAAGCCTATTTGGTTCAAGCCACCAAGAGCGATATATGGCCTCAACTCGATTTCTCAACCGGTTATAACTACAACGTTCAAGAAAACGAAGTAGGCCTTTTGCTGTTTAACCGAACCAATGGGCTAACCGCCGGCTTAAACCTTCGGTGGGATTTGTTTAGTGGTTGGGTTAATCAAATTCGCATTCAAAACGCCAAGCTGAGCCTTAAATCGGCTCAAAACCAACTTCAACAAGCTCAATACAACCTCGAAGCCGGTTTCGGAAACGCCCTTCAAAATCACAAAAACGCCTTACAATCGGCCGGAATCGCCCAAAGAAACATCAAGCTCGCACAACTCAATTTTGATCGAGCCAACGAACTATTCAAACTTGGCCAACTCAACCGTCTCGAGTTTAGGGAAGCCCAAATAAACCTCAGTCGTGCCGAAAACCAACTTGCTCAAAGCCATTTCGCTGCCAAACTGGCCGAAATAGAGCTCAAACGCGTTTGCGGCATGTTGGCAAAACCCCAAACCGCAGAATAATTTTTAAATGGCATACCAAGGCGATACCTTAAAACACCAAGGCATGCGAAATCATCTGGTCGAACAGCTTAAATTAAAGGGCATTACCGATACTGTTGTACTTAAAGCCATATCGAAAGTACCTCGTCACCTCTTCCTCGATTCGTCTTTTGAAGACTATGCCTACCAAGATAAAGCCTTTCCCATTGCCGCCAATCAAACCATATCCCAGCCTTATACCGTAGCCTTTCAAAGCCAGCACCTGCAATGCGAACCTGGTTTTAAAGTTTTGGAAGTGGGTACCGGCTCCGGTTATCAAGCCGCTGTTTTGCTCGAAATGGGCTGCAAAGTATTCACCATAGAGCGACAAAGCGAACTCTTTCACTCAACCAGTATTTTACTCAAACGCCTCAACTACCGACCAACCATGAGCTTCGGAGATGGATACAAAGGCATGCCGGCCTATGCCCCCTTCGACCGTGCCATAGTAACCGCCGCCGCCCCTCAAATTCCAAACGCCCTGCTCGAGCAACTTAAAATAGGGGGTAAACTCATTATCCCCATTGGCGAAACCTCTGCCAGCCAACGCATGTTTCTCGTTACCAAAACCGGCCCACGTTCCGCCGATCGCCTCGACCTTGGCACCTTCCGATTCGTTCCCATGCTCGAAAACCGCGAATAGTCCAGTCGAGATTTTAGGGCGACCCCGTAAGCGGGCCGGGCTTTACACTTCAGGTCCTCGCCGCTAAAAATTTCATTTCAAGCTCATCTTCCCTGATGCGGCTGCGGGCTTTCCGCTGCAATCCCTGTCGCCATGCCCAATAAACCCGGGCCAAAACGAAAACCACCTCCACCCCTACCCAACCCGCTAAATTGAAATTCAAGCGGTTATTCTTTAACGGCTTACTTTACTCCACCCTGCGCTTTTTTTCTTGATTAACACCGCCTTTCGGCTATTTTTGCCGCGCACCAAAACTTACAATATGAGCGTACTCGTTAACAAACATTCCAAAGTAATCGTCCAAGGATTTACAGGCAGCGAAGGCGGTTTCCACGCTTCGCAAATGATTGAGTACGGCACACAATTGGTAGGAGGTGTAACCCCTGGAAAGGGCGGTAAATTGCACCTCGACCGTCCGGTATTCAATACGGTTCAAGAAGCTGTTGACAAAACCGGAGCCGATGTGTCTATCATCTTTGTTCCGCCGGCTTTCGCAGCCGATGCCATTATGGAAGCTGCAGCCGCAGGCATTAAGGTCATTGTTACCATTACCGAAGGCATTCCGGTTAAAGATATGGTTATGGTAAAAGAATACTTGAGAGGCAAAAACAGCACCCTTATTGGGCCCAACTGCCCTGGAGTCATCACAGCAGGAGAAGCCAAAGTAGGCATTATGCCGGGCTTCGTTTTTAAACCCGGGCGTGTTGGAATCGTTTCAAAATCGGGAACATTAACCTACGAAGCTGCTGATCAAATAGTGAAAGCCGGTTTAGGCATCAGTACTGCCATTGGCATTGGTGGCGACCCTATCATTGGAACCACCACCCAACAGGCGGTAGAAATGCTTATCAACGATCCAGATACCGATGGGGTGGTCATGATTGGCGAAATTGGAGGAAACCTTGAGCCTTTGGCTGCGGAATGGATTAAAAACAGTGGCACCAAAAAGCCAATTGTTGGTTTTATTGCCGGAGAAACGGCTCCTGTTGGCCGTACTATGGGCCATGCCGGTGCCATAGTAGGCGGTAAGGACGATACTGCACAGGCCAAAAAGGCCATCATGCGCGATTGTGGCATACATGTGGTAGACTCTCCAGCCCACATAGGTCGGAAAATGGCCGAATTACTTTAAACTTCCAAAAGCCCTTCGGGGCTTTTTTAATTGAACTTTTCAATAGAAATTTTAAATTCCACCACATTTATAAAAAGGAAAGGCCGCGCTTGGCGCGGCCCCCAGATGCTGATGAACGGAAGTCCAGTCAGCTATCTACCCCCTATCGTCGCGAGATTAATTGCATCCCACTTGTATGGTAATGGGCACTGGATATTGATCTACTCCAGGCCCTTTTCTAAGTACAAAGCGCCAATTGTCTATTTCAACCCCTTCCGGTAATGAAAGCAGTCGCTGAGGAATAAACCTAAAGCGATAAGTACCATTGCCAACATAATCCATGCGCAAAAGCGGCTCAGTTGGAGTGGCAATAAAACTAGCCAATCGATACGGATTTCCAACTTTATCGCGGCCTTCAACGTAAACGTGCAAATCATTGGGTGCGTGATCAGAAAATCCGGCAACTGTATCGCGTGAACTTTCATAAGTAATGGTCACCAAATCATTTTGCGAAGGCACAGCCGGGAAAACCCATAAAGGTGGGCGCTCAACAGCAGGTGGATCAATTTTCACATTGATATCGCCCGATTTACGATCAGGGTCTCCATAGCCCCCACCATCTTTTGGCTTCAATAAAAAAGACATACCTCTAGAGTAACAAGTGGCCGCATCCACTTCATACCAATCTTTCAATGTTGGTTTAAACACATACTTATACTGCAAATTTCCAAGAGGCGTCATGCGCAAAGTATCGTTAGAGTTTTTCCATGCCTGACCTCCAGTTCCATTCACTTTAGGATGTCCATCCGGAAAGTTGTATGGGTTCCATGTCCAAATGTATACGTCTAGACCTGCGGTGGCATCGGCAATGAGGTTTTGCGTATGTTCTGCGCTGGCGTCTAATAAGTTTAAGTCTACAATCAATACCAAACTATCGTTCGGATCCACTTTTTCAGGTATAGTGGTAACTTGAGCTTGAGCCACAAAGCTAGCCAATCCTAAAACGGCTGCCATTATCCAATTTTTCATGACTTGCTTATTGACGGTTAAAAGTTAGAGTATAACGGATATTTGGCGCATCGCAAAGATTTTGCTCAATTACAAGCCCCATGCGGTTGTCTATTTTACGAACCATTTGAGACAGTCCCAATTCCAATGAATCACCTTTATCAGTTACCACATTCATTTTACTAGGAAAATCAGGGCTATCGAAAGCAAAGCTTCCTGAGCTGCCTAAAATTTCAAGACCGGAACCCAAATATTCAACGGTATAATTTCCACCTTCACTAAATCGAACCCTCATAGGATCGCCAGTAAAATAATCGCTCACATCAAAAGTTTCAGGAACAGGCTGTGTCAAATCGGTCTGTTGCACACCCGAAAGCTGCCAACTTCCATAAACACCTTCGGTTAAAGAATCGTCTGGGCCAATCTCTTTAAATGGCTCAGGTCTGCACGCTGCCAAAGCCAAAATGGCTAACAGCGACAATAAAAAGCTGAATTTTTTCATAGCATTTAAGTTTAACATCCGCCTGTTTGGTTCATTTCAAAAACATCGCTTCTTTCTGTAACTGGAAATTGCAAAATTAAGCCCGGGCAATTCCAATCTGAATTTCGAATTAGAATAGATTCACCTGCAGCACCTCTGCGTTTTAAATCCTGCACCCTATCGCCTTCACCTAACATTTCAATTCTTCGTTCACGTCTAACAGCCTCCAATATTTCGTTGTAATTGTTGTTAAGACTTAAATTTCGGTCTGAATTGCCAAAAGCACGCTCCAGGATATCGTTCAAATCTTCAATGGCAACGTCTTTATCGCGATTCAACAAACAAAGGCTTTCAGCTCTGATGAGTTTCATATCTGTAAGGTGTAAAACAGGCACATTAAAGTATTCTTTGTTGAACTTGGTAATGGCATAATATTCATTAGCCTGGCTAGGATTCCTAACTTCCACCCAAGCCGAACGGGCATCGGCGGTATCACCAGCAATCAAATCATAATACTCTTTTGAGGCTCTAAGCGTAGGCTCGCCGCCAACATCCGAGCGATAATTGCCTACCAATGCACCGCTTCTAAAGTCGTTGTTTCCTCCTTCTGGATCGCTTACCGAAATAGTGCTAAAAATGGCCTCGTTGGCTACAGCGTTTTGAACGAATCGATCGGTGGAACTCCCCAAGTCAAACTCACCGCTATTAATTACCTCCGCTGCGTAAAGGGTTGCATTGTTATAATCGTTCATTTGAAAATACACTTTAGCCAAAAGCGCCTTTGCAGCCCATGATGTAGCATATACGCCATTTGTACCTGACAGATTGTTTTCAGCGAACTTTAAATCTTGAATAATAAAGGCATAAACCTCTTCAACAGAATTACGAGGCAAAAGCTGGGCTTCAGTAGACCCCTTAATGGTTATACCAGGATGGGTGTTATTGGCTGTAAAACCATAAGGCTGCGCCCAACCTCTTACCAACTCGAAATGGCCCATGGCGCGCAAAAAACGCGCTTCTGCCTCGATCTCTATTCTGCGATCGGGGTCAAAACCAATTTCATCAATTCTTTCCAACAACTTGTTGATTCGAAAAATAGAAATGTATGGTTCGCCATATACACCTCCAATCGTGCTGTTAAAAAACAGCATATTGCGGTTATACACTTCTGTATAATCCGAGTTATTATTAGGTGCTGATAAATTATCGCCCAGTAATTCAAAAAGGTTCTGAATTCGGCCATTATAATAGTTGGCAGTTACATCGTAACAGCTATTCAGCAAACGCTCGTAATCAGCAGGACTGGTTAAAGCCTCCTGTTCCAAAAGTTTGTTCACAGGTGGAACGTCGAGGAATTTTTCGCAACCCACTATTCCAAGTGCGATTGCTAAAGAAAGGAATAATTTTTTCATCGCGTTTATGGATTAGAAGTTAATGTCAACTCCTATGCTATAGGTTTTTTCTTGAGGAGGTGTTAAATAGGTAATGTTCGGACTCATATTGCGGTCGGTTGCATTTTCAAAGTCGCGCGCAATTTCGGGGTCCAATCCGGGGAAGCGGGTAAATGTTAGCAGGTTTGTACCAACCGCATATATTCGCAATCCATCCAATTTTAACTTTTTCGCTTTCTCAGATGGGAAAGTATAGCCCAATTGAACATTTCTGAGTCGCAAATAGCTGCCATCGTGCAACCACAAATTGGTATTAATCCAAGGCGTGGTACTGCCCAAATTGGCATTTTCGGTGGTTAATCTAGGATATCGCGCCTGATCTCCTGGTTGTCTCCAGCGGTCGTAGATATGTGGAGTAGAATTCCACAATCCATCACCAATACTCATAACACCCAATTGACGCTTGCTCGAGCTGTCGTAGATATCGCCACCAATTACGAAAGCGAATAAGAAACTAAAGTCAAAACCTTTGTAGGTAAATGTATTGTTTAAACCTCCAATAGCATCGGGCAATACCGAACCCACGGGAACCCTATCGTCTGGTGTCCATGTATAAGTTGGATTGCCATTTAGATCTAAATAAACCGGGCGGCCGTTTTCCGGATCAACATGAGAAAAACGCACGAGAAAGTTGGTTCCAACCGGTGCGCCTACCACTACACGGGTATCGTTTGTGCCGCCGCTTACGGCGTCTGGCGAATAACCGCCAATGCTCAACAATTCGTTGTAGTTACGGGCAATGTTAAATTCTGTGGTCCATGTTAAATCTCCCACTAAATTTCTTGTTTTTACACTGAACTCCACACCACGGTTCACAATTTCAGCCACGTTATCCCAGCGACTGCCAAAACCAAAGCTTCGGGGAACTGCAATTTGCAGCAATATATTATTGCTTAGTTTATCGTATACGGCTATTTCACCTGTAATGCGGTCGTTTAACAAGCCGAATTCAATCCCGAAATCAATAACACGCGAATTCTCCCATTGCAAATTTGGGTTCTCAAGAACATCTGGGTAGGTTATGGGCGAACCGGCGTATTGGCCATTAACTTGCCAAGTGCCTCGCCATTGGTCGCCGGGGAAAGCAGCATTACCGGTGAAACCTATGCTTCCTTTAACTTTAAGGTAATTCAACCACTTATAATTCTTGAAAAACGCCTCCTCAGTGGCAATCCAACCCAAACCCAAACTGGGGAAAAAACCTATTCTGGTATCGGGGCCAAACTTCGATGAACCATCGGCTCTTAAGGTAAGCTGAGCCTGGTACTTACCGGCGTGATTGAAGTTAACTCGGCCAAACCATGAAGCAAAAGTGAATTCTTCGGCAGGCACTACAGTATCAAAGGGATTATCGTCTCTGAATTGAGACTCACTATACAAAGGACCCCCAACATTAATTCTCGTATTCGTGGTACCATTTAAGCCAGCCCTTTCTAGGCGCCAAGCATCAAGTTCTCTAAAACTTCTTTGGATTTCGGTACCCAACATATAGGTTAAATCGGTTTTTTCGTTGAGTTTGTGCAAATATGTAGCGGTTCCAAATGCGTTATAGTTGTAAACCCTTTGCGGCAAGCGAAAAGCATTTCCTAAATTTTCATCAGGGTTTGTAGCAATCAATTGCCAAGGCTCATAAATATCTTCCAACAAATACATATAGTCAAATGATCCGGAGCCTTGAAGAGTTAAATTTTTAATTGGACTATAGGTTAAGTTAACGTTGCTGATGGAGCGGATTTCATCTGCACGCCATTTTTTCAATTCACGTATCATAACCGGGTTATTTCCTCGTCCAGCTTCAAACCAATAATCGCCATTGTCGTCGTAAATCGGGAAAATGGGAAGTGCTGTACTCATGGCTGAACCCAGTCCGCCAGACCAAGCTGCATCAACTCGGCTATTACGTCCTCTAGAAAGCGAACTTGAAACACCTACTTTCAATTTATCCGAAAAGCGATAGTCCCCATTTACGCGTCCGCTTAAACGTTCGTAGCTGTTGCCTGCTAGATAACTGTCGTTCATATCATATGACAATCCAACAAAGTAATTGTACTTGCCCTTTGCTTTTTGGGCACTCAAATCATAACGCTGCTTAAAACCCGGATCAATAGTGGCATCCACCCAATCGGTATTGTTTTGCGAAGCTTCAGCCCAAGTCAATCCTCCGGGTAAAGTTGGCTCACCCACCTTACCATCGTTGGTCCAGGCCTCCTTATAAAGCTGAAGCCATTCAGAACTGTTAAGCATTTGAGGTGTTTGGGTCGGATTGGCTACGCCCAATCGCGAACTAAAATTAAACTTCAACTTATCACCCTTTCCTCGTTTGGTTGTAATCAAGATAACGCCGTTCGCACCTCTCGATCCATAAATAGCCGTGGCTGATGCATCTTTTAATATTTCTACAGATTCAATGTCATTTGGGTTCAGAGTGGCTAAAGGGTTTTGGTTCATCGCCCCTGAGTTTCCTCTTAAAAAGTAATCTTGGGTAATAGGAATTCCATCTACCACGTAAAGCGGATCGCCGCCTGCTGAGATGGATGCCACACCGCGAATACGCACCAAGCTACCTGAACCTGCCAATCCACTACCGGTAATAATCTGAACGCCTGGCGCCTTTCCTTGAATTGCGGCTTCAAAAGAAGGGGTTGGCATATCGTTTAACGATTTCGAATCGAGCTTCACTACAGAACCGGTTACATCTCTTCTTCTCTGAACACCATAACCTACCACCACCACTTCATCCAGCGAATTGGTTTGGGCTTTCATTTTAAGTGTTCCGAGGTTCAGTGTTTGCCCTTTGGCTACCGTTACTTTCTTTCGCAATTTGTCGTAACCAATAAACGATACCTCAACATTGAGATCGCCCGGTTTAACGGGAACAACGAAGTTGCCGTCTAAATCGGCTGTAGCACCGGTCTGTTGTTCGACTACGTAAACAGCTGCACCAACTAATGGCTCAGCGTTTTCGTCAACAACACGACCCGTAATAACCTGGGCTTGTACAAGTACAGGCAAGCCAAAAATGGCAAGCCATAAGCCCTTCTTGCAGGAGTTAATCATAGGGGTTTGGTTTATGCTTGACTTTGTTAACCAAATGTAAAAATACATACACTTGGTGTTTATTGTACACTATTGACGGTTGCGTATCAATCTTCCACTATATACATGATTGCCAGCCTTTACCTGATAGATGTAAAGCTGTGAATGCTCCAATTCTGTAGCATTCCAAGTAAAACGAGCCGAATTTATTTCGTGCTTACCTGAGTAGATTACCTGTCCAAGCGTATTTAAAATGGTTAGCTCTGCGTTCCTTAAGTTCCAACCATCTGCCAAATAGAAGTTCACTTCATCGTTGAAAGGGTTTGGACCAACGGTCAAACCGGTTGTGTTACGTACGCTGAAATTGGGCTCGTCTATACCAATTGGGATATCGGCCTGAACAAACCATCTACGGTTACTGTAAACATGATATTCTCCGGCGTTATAAGCGATGGTCATATTAACATCCACCACATTTAAACTATCGCCCGTGGTCAAATCATACCACCACCCCCCCACAGGAAAGAAGGGTTGAACATTGGTGGAATTCACATCAAAATTCCCGTAAATAAGCAGATGATCTCCATTGTTTTCGAATTTGTAAAACTTCAACATGGCGTTTAATCCTCTAAATGTGGGATCGTTATCAAAAATGTGAGAACGCTCCGTTTTAAGCTTGTGCATGAGTTGATAGATTCTGAAAACCTCTCTACGCTCTGGCACATTTAAATAATTCCACAAAACGGCCTTTTCACAAATACGGCACGGATCATCAATAGAAATGTCGTATCCCAATTCACCATGAGCCCAAATCATTTTTGGACCAGGCATTGGCATTAAAAACACAGGCATTAATTCTGCCCTTTCCAAAGCCGTGTTTAAACTGCGAATGTTATAACCTGTAACTTGGCGACCAAATTGTAAATTTTTATACATGATACGTTCTTCATCATGGCTTTCTGCATAGGTAACCAAACGGTTATTTTGCCAACCTCTTGAAGACGCCATTCCCCAATTAAGGTTAGATGTAAACGACATACTGGCTTCATTGAATTCATGATTCAAATTACCCCACAGCATAAACCCTCTATTCGACAATTCGGTTTCTTCATCGTTATTGGCAAAGTGTTCCAAAATCATATAAGCACCTGGAGCTACTGACCAGCCAGCATTGGCATAATCCTGTAAAATATTGATCCTGTTTTGATCATACGCACCCCATGCCCCAACATTGCCGAGGGTGTTATTTTGCGTAAATCCTTTGGATAGATCGAAGCGATATCCATCTATTCTGTACTCTTCTAGCCAATACTTAATTACTTCTTTAGAAAAGTACTTAGTAGCCTGGCTTTCGTGATTAAAGTCGTAACCAACATTAAAATCGTGCTTGGCCGTTACGTTAAACCAAGGGTTATCAGAAGTCGGATTTCCATATCCGCCCTCGTTATACAATCTAGCCAAAGGGCTCTGTCCAAACTGGTGGTTTAACACTATGTCTAGAATAACTGCAATTCCTCTGCGATGGCATTCCTCAACAAGTTCTTTGAACTTTTCGCGGGTACCATAATATTTATCAACCGCACACATGAACATTGGATTGTAACCCCAAGAATTATTGCCCTCAAATTCATTAATTGGCATAAGCTGAATCGCATTAATACCCAACTTTTCTAAATAGTCTAAACGATCTATTACAGACTGAAAACTTCTTCTAACGTCCCAGTCGCGAATAAGCAACTCATAAATAATAAGATTTTTTTCATCAGGACGTGTGTAGTTAATGCTATTATCCCAAGCGTAAGGGGTTTTCCCAGGTTCTAAAACACCCACCACTTCGGTTGTTTTTCCATGTGGATAAGGCAACAAATTTGGATACGTTGCGGCTGGAATGTACTGGTCATCACGTGGGTCAAGAATTAGTTCGCTGAAGGGGTCAGCGATTCTCAGTCCGGCATCATCTATAAAGTACTGGAAACGGTAAGCCTGCCCTGGAGTTAATCCGGTTAATTCAATCCAAAAAAACTGTCCATCAGGACTTTTCTTCATTTCATGGGTTGGATTTGGCGTCCAGTTGTTAAAATCACCTATTACATATATGAAGTTTTTACCAGGAGCCCTAAGCTGCAGGTAAACTGAAGAATTACTGGGGTAAGCTATACCTTCTTGTCTTCCTGCCGGAATGGCCTGAACTGGCGTATTGCCACGAATTAAAAATTGAATAGTATCGCTGGTTGTATTTACACCTGCTGTGGCTGAAAGAACCACTTCAACCAGTCCAGGTTGGTAACTACTCATATTTAAAATATGGCTAATGTTTTTCACACCATTGGCCGTTGCTACTGATGTACCATTTACCGAAATGCTCAAATTGGCATTAATACTTGATTGGCCTTGTAAATTGATTACATCGTTTTGACCGGCAAAATAAAAAGGCGAAGGGTGGCTCACCATACTTATATTTAATCCTGGACGAGGGATAGGAATAACAATATCTTCTGATTTTCTATCAGGGTCCCCATAGCCACCTCCATCTTTGGGTTTTACCAAAAATGCCAATCCTTGGTTGTATGCGGTGGCGGTATCAGTAGCATACCAATCAATAAGAGTCGGCCCAAACGTAAAACGGTAAAGCATACTGCCCACTTTGGTCATTTTTAAGGCATCATTCGAGTTTTTCCAAGCCTGAGCTCCTAAACCATTTACTCTTGGATGGCCGGTTTGATGCTCGCGTGGCCTCCAAGTCCACACATAAACATCTAAACCTGCTTTGGCATCGTCTTTCAAATTTTGCACATGTGCCAAAGAAGAATCCATTTGATTTAAATCAACAATAATCACCACGCTATCACTTGGATCAATAAATGTGGGAATGGTTGTAACCACTTGCTGGGCGTGAACTCCGAGCATACCAATGGTGGTTAAAAAGGCTGTAATTGTTTTTTTCATAGCAGGCTTAGTGTAATTTTCACACTTCGCTAAACTATTAATAATCTTTTAATGTTCAGCGCCCTTTGAGTGAAATATGATAAAGGTCATATATCACCCAAGGACAAACTTTTTAATCGATTTCCAATACCAAATCTTCAGCTAAAACGCGGGCTCCCTCAGCCAAAACCACTCGAGCCACTTTACCTTGTTCTGAGGCTGTTACAGTGGTTTCCATTTTCATAGCTTCTATAATAAAGAGTGCTTGATTTTTTTTCACTTCCTCTCCGGCTTTAACCAAAACTTTGCTTAATAATCCTTGAAGGGGCGCTCCAATGTGGTTGGGATTCTCGGAATCGGCTTTTGCGTTAAGAACTTTTTGAATACCCAAAGATTTATCTACTACCTGAACATTTCGTGTTTGGCCATTTATCATAAAGAATACGGTCCTAATACCTTCTTCATCTGCCGGACCTTTGCTCAAGAGCTTTACCAAAATGCGTTTACCATTAGCCACCTCAACAATGGTTTCTTGATTTTCTTTTAACCCGTAAAAAAATATGGGAGTAGGAACTTTTGATATGTCTCCATAAAGCTTGAACTTTTCCAATGCCTCTTCAAACACTTTAGGGTACATCTTCCAGCTTAAAAAATCGGTCATTTCCAAACTTCGACTTAATCCGGACTGGAATTTTTTTACAAACAATGGGAATTCCGTTTCAAAATCAACCGGACGAAGGTGTTCGTTAGGCCGCTCGGTATAAGGCTGCTTATCTTTGAGAATGATGGCTTGCAGCTCCTTGGGGAATCCACCATCTGGTTGTCCCAAATCGCCTTTAAAGAATGATTGCACCGATTCTGGGAAACTTATTTTACCCCCTTTTTCGAAAACATCTTGGACCGAAAGTCCATTTGTCATCATAAAAAGAGCCATATCGCCTACCACTTTAGAGCTGGGTGTAACCTTTACCACATCTCCGAACATCTCATTTACTTCGGCATAAGTGGTTTTTATTTCATCAAACCTATGCCCCAATCCAAGGGCTTCGGCTTGCGGCCTAAGATTTGAATATTGTCCACCGGGAATCTCGTGTTTAAAAACTTCGGCATTACCCGCCTTTAATCCTGATTCGAATGGGTAATAATGCTCTCTAACATTTTCCCAATAATTTGAATAGCGATGTAGGCTCTCAATATTGGTCTCAGGGGCTCTTTGATGGCCTTTTAGCATTTCTAAAACCGCATTGTAGTTAGGTTGCGAGGTTAGCCCACTCAATCCGCCCAAAGCCACATCTACTGCATCAACTCCGGCCTCTATTGCCATTAGATAAGTTGCACTTTGCAATGAAGAGGTATCGTGGGTATGAAGATGAACAGGCAACTTGATGGATTCTCTTAAAGCCGTAATTAGTTCTTTTGCTGCATAGGGTTTTAGAAGGCCCGCCATATCCTTAATGCACAATATGTGCGCTCCCATATCTTCTATTTGCTTGGCTTTTTCAAGATAATAGTTTAAATTATATTTTGATCTGTTTGGATCGAGAATGTCGCCCGAATAACAAATACAAACTTCCGCCAAGGCATCGGTATGGTTTCGAACATAATTTAAACTCGTTTCCATGGCTTTCAACCAGTTAAGGGAGTCAAAAATGCGATATACATCCATTCCGTTTTCATGAGATTCGGCAATAAACCGCTCAACAACATTATCGGGGTATGCGGTATAACCCACCGCATTGGAGCCTCTGAACAGCATTTGAAAAAGAACATTTGGTGCCGCCTTGCGGAGTTCTCTTAATCGGCGCCAAGGGTTTTCGTGCAAAAAGCGCAAGGCCACATCGAAAGTGGCGCCACCCCACATTTCCCAACTAAAAACCTCAGGATGATTTTTAGCATAACTTTCGGCTACAGCCATCATATCGAAAGTGCGCATTCTTGTGGCCAACAAACTTTGGTGGGCATCGCGCATAGTGGTATCGGTAAATTGAACGGTTTTTTCGTTTCTCAACCATTGCGAAAAGGCCTCGGGGCCCATAGACTTCAATCTGTCTCGGCTTCCATTGGGATGAACAGCATCAGCTTCAAATTCCGGAACTATTCCAGGCCTTAAAACCTTACCCGGCAAATTAAGCTTTACATCCGGATTGCCATTTACCGAAACCTCTCCTAAAAAACGTACCAAACGGGTAGCTCTATCATGGTCGAGGCGATACTGCATAAGTTCCGGATAAGCCGAAATAAAACCAACACTCGCCTTGCCTTCTCTGAAAACCGGGTGGTTAATGATGTTAAGTAAAAATGGGATGTTCACTTTCACACCTCTAACTCTGAACTCCCGTAAAGCCCTGCTCATTTTGCGAATGGCACCATCTGGTGTACGCCCTTGAGCCGAAACTTTAACCAAAAGAGAATCGAAAAAAGGGCTAATTCGCATGCCTTGATAAACACTACCTTCATCGAGGCGGATGCCAAAACCCGCGCCAGCCCTAAAGGTCATAATCGTTCCGTAATCAGGACGAAAATCGTTTTGAGGATCTTCCGTTGTCACCCTGCATTGTATGGCATATCCTTCCAATACCACTGATTCCTGGTTGGGTACTTTAATTTGCTCGTCGCCGAGTTTGTATCCACCTGCTATAAAAATTTGAGACTTTACCAAGTCGATTCCGGTTACCATTTCGGTAACCGTGTGCTCGACTTGAATTCGGGGATTCACCTCTATAAAATATGGTTTTCCTTGCGGATCCACTAAAAACTCCACCGTACCCACATTGTTATAGTTCACCGCCTTGGCCATTCGAAGGGCAAATTCACACAATTGGGCTCGTAATTCGGTCGAAATATTCCAAGCCGGAGCCACTTCTACCACTTTTTGATAACGCCGTTGAACCGAACAATCGCGTTCAAATAGATGAACAATATTGCCGTGGGTGTCGGCCATTATTTGAACCTCAATGTGTTTGGGGTCCTCAATAAACTTTTCCAAAAACACCGTGTCGTCTCCGAAAGCATTAGCGGCTTCTCTTTTCGCTTCTGTAAATGCCTTCGATACTTCGTTTTCGTGGCGCAAAATGCGCATTCCACGGCCACCGCCTCCTGCCGATGCTTTGAGCATTAAAGGAAATCCTATTCGTATGGCTTCTTGTATTGCTACATCTTCGTTTACCAAAGGCAAAACACTACTTTCTATGATTGGTACACCATGAGCGCGTGCCACTTCTTTGCCTTTCACTTTATCACCTAAAGCCTCCATCACTTCCGGCCTTGGACCAATAAAAATGATTCCTTCCTCAGCGCAACGCCTCGCAAAATGGGCATTTTCACTCAAAAAACCATAGCCAGGATGTATGGCATCTACCTTAACCTTTTTGGCAAGTTTTAAAATCGTCTCTATGTCGAGGTACGGTTTTAATGGGTCCGATTCTTGGCCAATTTGATACGACTCATCGGCTTTGTAACGGTGTAATGAATATCGGTCTTCATATGTATACAGCGCTACAGTTTTGATGTTGATTTCGTTGCAGGCCCGAAAAATGCGAATAGCAATTTCGCCTCTGTTGGCAACAAGAACTTTTTGAATTTTCATGACTTAATTAGGGGGTTTGGTGCGATGAATTTACACCAGAGGCGGATTTGTTTCAAAGCTAAATGAAGAATTTTTAAAAAAAATTATAGCCTTTAAATACTCAAACTATCATGTAAACTACTTTATGCTTCATTTTGAAGTCAAACTGCACAAATTTCTTTAAATATTCAACAAACTCAAGCTAATTTGATTGATTCTCAGAAATTAAATATTATTGAGCTGAATATTTTATAATAAATCACAACAAGTAATAAATCTAACTAAACCATTAAAATGCTTTCTGCAATCGAATCAATAATAACTGATTTTTTATGGCCAACCGCTAAAATAGTACCGCAATTGCCAATATAGAATTATGTCTATGAAATTATTGCTTTAAGGCTACTTCTTGTTTTAACAAATGAAGAATGGACGCCATTTTTGCTTTATCTAATGGCTTCTCGTATAAATCGTAAACCCTTTCATGGTTCAATGCTCGATCGTGCTCTTTTTTATCTATTGAAGAAGTGAGAACGATTACAATAGGCAATTCCTTTTTCCACTCCAGGCTTTCAACCTTTTCTAAAAACTCCCAACCATCCATAACGGGCATATTTAAATCGAGCAATGTGAGATGAATAGGTGTTTCATCTTCCCGGAATTGCCTTATGGCATCCACCCCATCCAGACCATTGTTGGCAAAATACACCTCCACCTCGGGAGCCATCAATTTAAAAAGGGCCTTTACCGAAAATGCAAACACAGGGTCATCGTCAATAAGAAGTACCCTAAAACCGTTGGCAAGTGGCTTTGAACCGGAAGCGAGTCTCTCCCCTGAATTATCGCTGTATTTCATTTAGGAATTTGGACCAAATTAAGAAAAATTCTTATTGAAAGGCAAGGACTACTTTAAAAAACCAGGTCATCAAAAATTAAAAACAAACACAAATCAAAATTTCTCTAATCCATTCTATTACGAATAAATTTTAAGAACGATTCGTAAACCTTTTTATTCGAGGATATGAGCGTTTTACCAAAAATAAAGTCCGATTTACCCCGAAAATCGCTCACTCTTCCCCCAGCTTCTGTAACGATTATGCTCCCGCCCGCAACGTCCCATGGGCTCAAACCATACTCAAAAAAACCATCAAACCGACCACAAGCAACCCAAGCTAAATCTGTAGCAGCTGAACCCAATCGCCTTAAGCCACGAGTTCCCTCAAAAAAATCGCTCAACAACAACTTGAAAGCTTCCATTCTGCCGTAATCATAATAAGGGAAACCTGTTGCAAATAAACACTCATTAATGTTTTGACTTTCCGACACTTTGATTGGCTCGCCATTGCAAAATGCCCCACCATTTTTCCATGCGTAAAAACTCTCATTTTGACTGCTTTCATAAACAGACCCGAGCAACAAATCATCTTGATGTAGTAAGCCAATACTAACCGAAAAAATAGGCAACCCATGAATAAAATTGGTGGTCCCATCTAATGGATCAATAACCCAACTCAATGCCTTTCTTTCATTCTCAACGGTTTCTTCTTCTGTAATAAAGCCAGCCTCGGGCAATAGCTTGCTTAAACCTTCAACCAGAAACTGTTCAGCCTGCTTGTCTACATAACTCACTAAAGAATTGAACCCCTTTATTTCGACTTGATGGGACTTAAATTGTTTTTGCTCTTCCCTGATAAAAGCTCCTGCTTCATGAGCCAATTTTTGAACCTCATTTGTAAGATTCTTTAAAAACAAACTGTCCATTTTTAGATTGTTCTAGTTAATAATGTCTCCAATAACAAAGTAAACATCAAAAATTAAACAAAATCAATATCTCCAGGATTAATATAATAAATGTCTAACAATTCAGTGTTATTTTTAATGTTTACTTCCAAATCGCGCACCAATCCATTGTGAATGTCGTATACCCAACCATGTAAAATAGGACCGCCTCTTTTAGTCCAGGCATTCTGAACTATAGATGTTTTGCCCAAATCATACACCTGCTCAATCACATTTAATTCAACAAAACGATCCGCTCTCAACTCAAAGTCATCGATTGAATTAAGCTCATTTTTATGAAGTCGATAAACATCTTTAATATGCCTAATCCAATTATCTACCAATCCATGTTGTTTGTTGTCCATAGCAGCCAAAACCCCACCGCACTGATAGTGCCCACAAACAATTACATGGCTTACTTCCAAAATATTTACGGCATAATCCAGCACACTAAGCATATTCATATCGCTATGAACCACCATATTACCAATATTTCTATGCACGAAAACCTCGCCCGGTAAAGTTCCGGTTATTTCATTTGCCGGAACCCGGCTATCGGCGCAACCTATCCATAACAATGGCGGCTTTTGGCCAGTCGCCAAACGCTCGAAATAACTGGCATCCTCTTTTAATTTACTTTCAACCCAATGCCTGTTATTGTCTAAAATTTTCTTATAAAACTGGGGCATTTAGTGCGTAGATTTTAAATTCATTTTCAACTCAGGAATTTCTTTCAATTCGATTCGGATGTTCTTCTCATGGCATCTTTCTACAAAAGCATAAATAACCTCCAAAGCATCGTAATCTATATCCGTACTTAAACTGCCATCAATCGTTACATAACTCGAAGGCAGAATACCTTCCAATAATTGTTGCAAACTGGCTTTATTTAGAAAAGATACATGCTCACTCAAACGAATTCGAACGTGCTTACTTCCATCCTCCAAATTATCAATATGCATGTGATAGGGAACTCGATAATTTGCTGCCAAAATATAGTAAATTCCCACACTTAAACCCACTAAAATTCCAATCAACAAATCGGTAAATAAAATTGATAAAATAGTTACTATAAATGGAATAAATTGCTGTTTGCCTAATAGATAATGAAACTTATACAATGCAGGCTGTGTTAATTTTAAACCAACTAAAATTAAAATGGCGGCCAAAGAAGACAGTGGTATAAGATTCATAATGTTTGGCAATAAAGCAACCGCCAACAATAGCCATAAACCATGAAAAATAGCCGATTTCTTTGATTGTGCACCGGCTTCCAAATTAGCCGAACTCCTCACAATTACAGCGGTTATAGGCAAGCCACCTAGAAAACCTGAAACAATATTACCCAGTCCTTGAGCTTTCAGCTCCTCATTCTGAGGAGTTTTCCTTCGTTTAGGATCAAGTTTATCTACCGCCTCTATACTTAAAAGTGTTTCTAATGAAGCTACAATGGCCAATGATCCTGCCACCACATACACATGGTAACTAGATAAAACAGCCCAATTTGGCCAAACAAAACCATTCTGAAAATCACTAAAGTTATCGAATATGGGGAGTTGAACTAAAAACTGAGGCTCAATTGAAAAATTAAACAAAAAAGTCTTCAGAACTATGTGAAATAAAATACCAGATAAAACAGCCACAATCCCACCTGGAATTTGACCGAAAACCTTGTGATTCTTAACACTTTTTGTAGACCAGATAGCCAATAAGCCTAAGGAAAATAAACCAATAACTAAACTGCCTATATTAATATTCTCGAATAAAGATTTTAAACCTGATGTTAAGCTTAAATCAACGCCTTTACCAAATGTCTCATCTAAAAACGTTTCTTTATTTAAACCAAGCAAATGAGGCAACTGAGAACGGATTAAAATGATTCCAATAGCCGCTAGCATGCCGCGTATAACCGCGGCCGGAAAATACAAACCTATGAGGCCCACTTTTATAAATCCCAGCAAAAGTTGAATAATACCTGCTAAAATCAAAGCGACCAAAAAAGACTCGAAGTCGCCCAATTTTTCGATGGCACCTGCCACAATAACCACCAAACCTGCCGCAGGTCCACTTACACTTAAAGGCGACCTACTTAAGAAGCCAACTAAAACGCCCCCAACTACGCCCGATACAATTCCAGCCAAGAGTGGCGCTTTAGAAGCCAGGGCAATCCCTAGACAAAGTGGAAGTGCTACTAAAAAGACTACTAAACTAGCCAGCAAATCGTTTTTATTCGATTTTACACTACCAAAAACATCCATTTTTCGCATCCCAAATTATCAGCCTTGCCCTTTTAGCAGTTTTTAAAAACGCCAACAAGGTATGCCAAACACCCTTTGTTTGCACATGATTCAAATCATAATGCCAAAACTTAAGCAAACCAACATATATCATATGTATATCAAGTTTGTACTTACTAAATTGCCGCATCTTGTGTCACTAATCATGAATTTGAATTCTAACAGCTTTGAGCCGGTTACTTTCGATGTTTGGAAAAATGCCATCGTTAAAGAGCTAAAAGGCAGTCCCTACGAGAGTTTGTTCCACACCTATTTCCCGGGCTTAACAGAACCACCTTTTCACAATTGGGAAACCGAGCGGCCGGAGAAACCTTTGTTTAACGAACGTTCATGGTTTGCAAGCGAGTGGACCTGCAGCCGAGAGCTTGCTTTACAAGCTCTAAATCGAGGAGCTAATGCTTTGGTTTTAGAACCGCTTTCGAGCGAACACCTCGATAAATGGCTCGACGGTATTCATCTCCCTTATCTGCACACCACATTGGTTTGTGCCGATTCACCTCAAGATTTTGCAGAGGCCTGGATTAAATACACCGATGGCTTGAATCTAAAGGCACTTGAATTGAGTACAGCCCTTGACTTCGATCCCATCAGGGCTTACACCAGCGCCAAAATGAGCATCTTGGCCGCCAAAGCTTATTTCAACGGGCTAAGCCATTTGCCTAAAGCATTTACTTTTCAACGGAGCATCGATGTGAGGCATTTTGCAGACCGTGGTGCTGGGCCCCACTGGCAACTTGGTCTTATTTTGTCAGCCCTGAATCTGCACTTTCAAGCCGAAAACAAATCGTCAACTCTAAACATTAGAATTGCAATAAGTGTTGGCCGCGATTATCTACTCGAAACAGCAAAACTTCGGGCATTAAGAGCCGTTATTCCATTTTTAAAAACGTTTTATCCTCAATTGCCAGCCATAAGGTTGCACCTATACGCTCAAGGCGGCACTCGGTATTTTTCGGCTCAGGACCCGCACACCAATTTGCTTCGCCTAACTACCCAGGGAATGGCAGCTATATTGGGTGGAGCGGATGAAATTTATCTGCCTAATCACCAGATTTATAATCAAAAAGAAAACGAAAACCACCTGCCCTTAAACATACTTCACCTGTTGCGCTACGAAGCTCGTCTCGATCATTCCGGCGATGTTTGGGCTGGAAGTTATTCAATGGAAGCCCTTACCGAAAAGCTCGCCCATCAAGCCTGGGAAGTTTTCAAACTAATTGAAGATAAAGGAGGCATTTGGAAAGCCTGGGAGAGCAATTGGTTGAATGATGTACTTAGCGAACAAGACCAGAATGAACGCAATGCATATAATGAAGGGAAATTGCCCATTTTAGGGGTCGATCTTTACCCCTACACTTTAAATGGCTTAAATCTTCCCGAGCAGCCGCAAAACCACGACATGCACCGAATTGCGATATCTACAGAATTCAAATCCAAAATGGATTGAAATGAAAAACGAAATTTTAAGTTCAGCCTACAAAAGCCAAAGAGCCTTTCTTAAAGACATCAATTTGCCGTTTTCGGCTGGCTTGCCACCTTATTTAAGAGGCCCTTATGCTAGTATGTACAGCATAAAACCTTGGACCATCAGGCAATATGCAGGTTTCTCTACCGCCGAAGCCAGCAATGCCTTTTACCGACGCAACTTGGCAGCCGGGCAAAAAGGATTGAGTATCGCTTTTGATTTAGCCACACACCGGGGTTACGATTCCGACCACGAAAGGGTTTCAGGCGATGTTGGAAAGGCCGGCGTAGCCATAGATAGTGTTGAAGATATGAAACGCCTTTTCGAGGGAATTCCCTTGGAAGACATGTCGGTTTCGATGACCATGAATGGAGCCGTTTTGCCCATAATGGCCTTTTATATTGTCGCCGCAGAAGAACAAGGGGTTACGGCCGAAAAACTCTCCGGAACCATACAAAACGATATTCTAAAAGAGTTTATGGTGCGAAACACATATATATATCCACCTAAACCGAGTATGCGCATCATTGCCGATATTTTTCGGTATACAAGCGCCAATATGCCAAAATTCAATTCCATTAGCATCAGCGGCTATCACATGCAGGAAGCAGGCGCAACCGCCGAAATTGAATTGGCTTACACCTTGGCCGACGGATTAGAATACATAAGAACCGGAATTGAAGCCGGGCTTACGGTAGACGAATTTGCTCCGCGTTTGTCATTTTTCTGGGCAGTTGGAATGGATCACATGCGTGAGATTGCCAAAATGAGAGCCGGTAGATATCTATGGGCGGAACTGATCAAAAACTTCCAACCAAAAAACGAACGTTCAATGAGTTTAAGAACCCATTGTCAAACCAGTGGGTGGAGCCTCACCGAACAAGACCCTTTTAACAATGTGGCCAGAACCTGCATAGAAGCCCTGTCTGCTGTTCTGGGTGGAACTCAGAGTCTTCACACCAATGCATTGGACGAAGCCATAGCGCTACCGACCGATTTTTCGGCCAGAATTGCTCGAAATACCCAACTTTATCTTCAAAAAGAGAGTGGAATCACCAAATTGGTAGACCCATTTGGAGGAAGCCGCGAAATGGAACGACTCACCCAAGAATTGATTCAATCGGCCCAAGCCTTAATTAATGAAGTTGAAGAATTGGGTGGAATGACCAAAGCAATAGAATCTGGTCTTCCTAAACTTCGCATAGAGGAAGCAGCGGCTCGCAAACAAGCCCGCATCGACAGCACTCAGGATGTTATTGTAGGGGTAAACGCCTTTAGAACCGAAACCGATTCAGAATTCGAAATTCTGGAGGTTGATAACAGCAGTGTTAGAGCCAGCCAAATAGAGCGCCTTAAACAAATTAGAGAAACCCGAAACCCAAAAGCGGTTCAATCGGCACTTGATAATTTGTACTTAGCAGCACAAAATCATTCTGGAAATTTACTCGAATTGGCTGTAACAGCGGCTCGCGAACGGGCCACTTTAGGTGAAATATCAGACGCCCTTGAAAAAGCCTTTGGACGATTCAAAGCCGAAATTCGTTCGGTGGCCGGTGTTTATGCGCGAGAAATCAAACAAGACCAAGCCTTTGAACTTGCAAAACAAAAGGTGGAAGCTTTTCTGCAAACCAATGGAAGAAGGCCCCGTATTCTGATAGCCAAAATGGGCCAAGATGGACACGACCGTGGAGCCAAAGTGGTAGCCACCAGTTTTGCCGATTTGGGTTTTGACGTAGATATTGGACCTCTTTTTCAAACCCCTGCCGAAGCTGCGCGACAGGCTGTCGAAAACGATGTGCACCTTATCGGGGTATCTTCTTTAGCTGCTGGGCATAAAACATTGGTCCCTATGTTGATTCAAGAACTGCAATCGCTCGGCCGCCCCGATATTTCGGTGGTTGTAGGGGGGGTTATTCCCAAACAAGATTATGATTTCTTGTTCGAATGTGGAGCAAAGGCCGTTTTTGGACCTGGAACCAAAATAGCCGAAGCCGCAGGGCGAATACTCGAGCAGTGGTTAAGCGAGCATGCCTGATTTCCCAACAATCAATCAATGGGCAAAAGCAATTACCCAGGGCGATAGAGCCCTGTTGGGAAGGGGTATTTCTTTAATTGAAAGCCGTTTACTTGCTCATCAAGATCTGTCCGATGAGTTGCTTCAAGCCTGTTACAAACCAACGGTTAATACGTTTAGAATTGGAATAACAGGGGTTCCTGGGGCGGGAAAAAGCACGTTTATTGAACAACTAGGCCTGTTTATTTGCAACGAATTGGAGCAAAAAGTGGCGGTGCTGGCCATTGATCCAAGCAGTCCATTAAGCGGAGGCAGCATTTTAGGCGATAAAACCCGAATGAATGACTTAGCCCGTCACCCTTTGGCATTTATTCGCCCTAGTCCAAGTTCCGGTAGTTTGGGCGGGGTGGCAAGGCGAACCCTCGAAACCATTATGCTTTGTGAAGCCGCCGGATACCATTATGTTTTTATTGAAACAGTGGGCGTTGGCCAAAGCGAAGCCCTTGTTAAACAACTTAGCGATGTTTTGTTGTTACTCTTAATTACGGGAGCAGGCGATCAACTTCAGGGCATTAAACGTGGTATTATGGAACTGGCCGATATCATTTTGATTAATAAGGCCGATGGCGATAATGCCTTTGCAGCTAAAAGAGCAAAAGCAGAAACCCAACAAGCCCTCTCCCTCTTTGTCGAAAACAACAGCGGATGGAAAGCAAGGGTCGACACTATGAGCAGCCTTCAAAATACCGATATGCCCAGAGTTTGGAATCATCTTCTCGGTTATTTCAACACCGTAATGGCCAATAATTGGTATTCCGAAAACCGGAAAACTCAAGCACAATATTGGCTAAAAACCCATCTTGAGGAGCGCGCTTTGGAAGAATTGCACCTTTGGCTTCTTGAAAATCCTGAATTGGTAAATGCTGCCGAATCCAATGCCAGTCCTTTTCATCTTTCCCTACAACTGTTCAAAGCATTTAAGCAAGCTCAAAATACTTCCACCTAGCATAAGGTAATTTTAAGTTAATAGACAAGCTATTTGCCTTTAAAATTGAACCAGGCCCTATCTTTAAGCCATCCACCAATAAATCTCTTATGAGAAGCTCCTCCTTTTTACTAACGCTTTGTCTGTCGGCTCTTTTCTTGTTTACCATGCAGGGGCAGAACAAATTGGTCAATCTTAGGCTTAATATGCGTGGACAAAGCGTATCACCTCAAGGCGTTAGCGTAGCCGGTAATTTTCAATCTCTTCTGGGTGGCACCAATTGGACTCCCGGGCAAATTTGGCTTACCGATTCCGATGGCGACAGTATTTATGAAATTCAATTACAACTTCCTCAAGGTCGGTATTTCTACAAATACATAAATGGAAACAGCTGGGCTTCAACAAACGAGCAACTCAACTTAATTTGCGGTGAAGACGATGGGGGTGGAAATATAAACCGGGTTCTTATTGTTGGTAAAAATGGGGCCAACTTACCCGCTCACCGTTTTGATGACTGCGAAGGCCAAGTGGTTTTTCAAGTTAATATGAGTCAGCAAACCCCTTCTTCTTCAGGCGTTTTTGTAACTGGCGACTGGCTGTTTAATGCCGGCTATGGAAACGTCTGGGAAACCGATGCTTTGCCGATGTTCGATCCCGATGGCGATGGCATTTTTCGCGGCCAAGCCTTCATTCAAGACAGTATTCCAAGCCGTTTCCTTTACTACAATGGCCAACAAGCCGAACAGCCCATTGGCAACTGCTTATCTCCCACAGCACTTATTGCCAGGCATCTTCAAACTTCGTTTCAGCCTCAAGTACTGCCTGCGGTTTGTTTCGACAGTTGTTCAACTTGTAGCAGCAACCTCGATACCAATTTTCGCTTAAAATGGTGGAATGATGCGGTTTTTTATGAAATATTCGTTAGAAGCTTTTATGATTCTGATGGCAATGGAATTGGCGATTTTAAAGGTTTAACCGCCAAACTCGATTATTTAAACGATGGCAACCCCAATACCCAAACCGATTTGGGTGTAGATGGAATATGGCTTATGCCCATAAACTCCTCTCCAAGCTATCACGGCTATGATGTTACAAACTATTCAGCCATTAATCCACAATATGGTACCATGGCCGATTTTGAGGCCTTTCTCGATAGCGCACACACAAGAGGCATCAAAGTAATTATGGATTATGTAATGAACCACAGCAGCAGCCAACACCCTTGGTTTCAATCGGCTGCCGCTTCTGTAAACAGCCCGCACCGAAATAAATACATCTGGCGTTCGTCTAATCCAGGATTTACCGGCCCTTGGGGACAAACCGTTTGGCACAGCAGCAACAACCAGTTTTATTATGGCTTGTTTTGGGGAGGAATGCCCGATTTAAACTACGACGAGCCTTCTGTAAAAACCGAATTGCTTAATGCCGCTCAATTTTGGCTAAGCAAAGGGGTAGATGGGTTTAGGTTGGATGCCATCAAATACCTGGATGAAGACTTCCCTGTTTTAGAAAACACGCCCGAAACTTTTCAAATCATTGAAGACTTTAAACAAGCAGTACTAAGCGAAAATCCTTCTGCCTATACTGTTGGCGAAGTATGGAGCAGCACCTCCAATATTTTGCCTTATGTAGACAGTACGCTGCTCGATCAATGCTTTGAGTTCGATTTAGCCAGTAGAATTTTGCAAGCGGTTAACCAATCAAACGCCACCGGGCTCCACAATCACTTAACTTATATTCAAGAAGCCTATAACGATTTACAGTTCGCTCCCTTTTTAACCAATCACGACCAAGACCGGGTATTCAGTGTCCTCAATCAAGATTGGGCCAAAATGAAACAAGCTGCTGCTTTGTTAATGGCCATGCCCGGCACGCCTTTTATGTACTATGGTGAAGAATTAGGCTTAACAGGCACCGGCGCTCACGAAAACATCAGACGACCTATGCCTTGGGCACCCATAAGTCAAGGTGGTTTCACCACAGGCTCGCCTTGGCAGGCCTTGGGTTCAGGCTTTATGCAAAATAATGTTCAAACGGCATTGGCCGATTCCAACAGCTTGCTGAATTATTATATAAAGTTGATAAATCTCCGTAAAGGTTCCGATGCATTGCGTAGAGGTTACAGTCTGATTCTTGAATCTACCCAAACGAGCTTAGTGGCCATTGCCAGAATCTATAAACAAGATGCCATTCTGATTTTGTCTAACACTTTAGATCAAAACCTCAGTCCAATAGCCAGTTTATCCTGGAGTGGACTTCAACCCGGAAATTACGTAATGGTTGATATGCTTACCCTCGATACACTTGGCCCCATAAGTGTGAATGCGAGCGGGGGCTTTGCCTTGAATTCTATGCAACCTCTTTCAGGTCGTCAAACACGCTTTATTCGATTGATTAATGAAAATTTCATCGGTTTACCAATTGAACCCATTCGAAAAGTTTGGCGCATTTTCCCAAATCCTGCCAATCATTATTTGAACCTCGAAGCCCCAAACACCGACTTAACCATTATCATGTACCAAATACTAAATTTAAGTGGGCAAAAAGTTCTTTCAGGCAACTTGAATAAAAACGAAATGCAAATCCCCATTTCCTCTTTAAAAACAGGTTGGTATGTTATTGATGTTAGTCAAGGCGCCGATTTTTCGTTTAAACAAAAATTCTGGAAAGAATAAAGAATTTCTAACATTGTATAGACAAAAACAAAGGCCCGAATGCAAAACATTCGGGCCTTTGTGACTCTGTAGGGATTCGAACCCCAAACCTTCTGATCCGTAGTCAGATGCTCTATCCAATTGAGCTACAGAGCCGGCTTATTCCTCTTTGTTCAAAGGGGCTGCAAATATAAGCGCCTTTTTTAAAGCCCAAAAGCCTTTTTAATATCGTTTACACGGTCCAACTTTTCCCAGGTAAACAACTCAACTTCAATCTCTTTAACACTTCCATCATAGGCGTGAAAATGCTTAGAAATGCTTCTGTATTCCCTTCCCATATGGCCGTAAGCTGCGGTTTCAGAGTAAATAGGGTTTCTAAGCTTTAAACTTCTTTCAATAATCCCGGGACGCAAGTCAAACAATTCCAATATTCGTGTGGCTATTTCTCCGTCGTTTAATCCCACCTTGGCGGTACCATAGGTATCTACAAATAAGCCCATAGGCTCAGCCACACCAATGGCATAAGATACCTGAACCAACATTTGGTCAGCCACTCCGGCGGCCACCATGTTTTTAGCTATGTGACGCATGGCATAGGCAGCCGAGCGGTCTACTTTTGAAGGGTCTTTACCTGAAAAAGCCCCTCCCCCATGTGCGCCTTTGCCTCCGTAGGTATCTACTATAATTTTTCTCCCCGTTAAACCCGTATCTCCATGAGGACCACCAATAACAAATTTGCCGGTTGGGTTAATATGGTATTTAATGTCGTCGCCAAACAAAGCTTGTAACTGTGAACTTAAACCACGCTTTACTCTTGGTATTAAAATGCGCTTAACATCTTCGCGTATACGCTTTAGCATACTTTCATCATCGCCAAACTCATCGTGTTGGGTACTCACCACTATGGCTTCCACACGCTCGGGTTTATGATCGTTGGAGTACTGAATGGTAACCTGGCTTTTAGAATCAGGGCGCAAATATTGTATTTCGCTGTTTTCTCTTCTCAATGCGGCCAATTCTTCTAAAATTCTATGGCTGAGAAACAAAGCCAAGGGCATATAATTCTCGGTCTCATTGGTGGCATAACCAAACATCATACCCTGATCTCCGGCACCTTGCGATTCAGGCGTGCCTCGGTCTACTCCTTGGTTAATATCAGCGCTTTGATCATGTATGGCGCTTAAAATTCCACAGCTGTTGCCATCAAACATGTACTCGCTTTTGGTGTAGCCAATGCGGTTAATGGTATGCCGAGTTACTTTTTGAAGGTCAATGTACGCGGCCGACTTTACTTCGCCCGCCAGCACCACTTGTCCGGTGGTTACCAAAGTTTCGCACGCCACTTTCGAATACGAATCGAAAGCCAAAAAATGGTCGAGGATGGCATCAGAAATTTGGTCGGCCACTTTGTCGGGATGGCCTTCGCTAACCGACTCTGAGGTAAAAAAATACGACATTATTTGAATATTAAGGGGTTAGGGTAAAACAGCTCAACCCATCTCCACCAACGCCAAAACAGTTGCCCGAAGCCCTGCTTTAGCATTTTTTTATGTGGTTGCAATCAGTCAAATCTGTCCACCGAGCGCAAAGCTAAACGATTTTTCGAGGCTTTTATCGCCCTTTTCAAGCTTTTCAAGCCAATCTTCTTGATTTAAGTTAAGCTGTAAGCCTTTCTCCAAATCTTTTAACACCAATTCGCCTTTAGCCAATTCTTCTTCGCCTAATATGGCCAAAAACCGAATGCCGGTTTTGGCGGCAAACTCTATCTGCTTCTTTAAACGTGCTTCGGTTGGGTACACCTCGGTTATTATGCCCAATTGCCTTAATCTATTTGCCAATTTTAAAGCGGCTTCTATGCCCTTGCCCATATGCGCGAACAGAATTTCAGGCCCCTTAATCAATTCGTTAGAAAACAATTCCAGCTGTTGCATGGCCAATTCAATGCGGTCTATGCCAAAAGAAATACCCACCCCGGGGGTATCTTTCAAACCAAATACACCCGTTAAATTGTCGTAACGCCCGCCACCACCAATGCTGCCCATTTCAATTCCCAAAGCCGCTACTTCGAAAATACAGGCTGTGTAATAATCCAACCCTCTGGCTAAACTTAAATCAAACACCAATTCTGCATGCCTGAGTGGAGAACTGAACAACAAAAACTCCAACTCTTTTAAACTCATTAGAGCATCTTTAGCAGGCTCTAAATGGCCAAGAAGGCTCTCTATTCGCAATATACCCTCTGTAAATGGCAAGCGCTCTGTTAATACTTCCTGAGCCAATTTTAGGGAATCTGCATTTATGGTTAAACCCAATTTTTGCCACTCCTCGGCCACTCCGCCCCAGCCTACTTTATCAAGTTTGTCAAGCGCTGTAGTAAATCCTATGAGGTTTTCGCCGGCCCCTAAACTTTCTGCCAAAGCTTGTAACAGCCCTCTGTGGTTTAATCTAATTTGTACGGGCAACCTCAAAGCACCAAAGCTTTGATCGTATATATGTAAAAGCTCAGCTTCCTGAACCATCCCGGCAATGCCCACCACATCAGCATCGCATTGGGTGAACTCGCGATAACGCCCTTTTTGCGGACGGTCGGCGCGCCAAACCGACTGAATTTGAAAGCGCTTAAAAGGAAATGTAAGTTCGTTGCGGTGGTCTACCACAAAACGGGCAAAAGGCACAGTTAAATCGTATCGCAAGGCCTCTTCTACCAGTGCCTTTAACTCATTCGTATTCTTTTGTGCCATGGCTTGCAGCTTTTCGCCCCTAGGCATTACTTTAAACATAAGCCTATCACCTTCTTCCCCGTATTTTCCCGAAAGGGTTTTATTAAGCTCAATGGCAGGCGTTTCTATGCGCTTGTATCCAAACACCTTAAACACTTGGCTTATTGTGTCTATAACATATTCGCGGCGGGCCATATCGGCGGGTAAAAAGTCGCGGGTACCTTTTGGAAGCATGTATAATAATTGAGGGTTAAAGGTAAAGCGCTTAGCGGTGAGCCTTGCAAAAACCCATAAGTGTTTGAAAAGAGGTCCGCTGTTTTATCCAAACCCAACGCAAATGGTTGTGACGAATGTTTTCGAGCGGCGAAGTAGAATGAAAGTATAAACTCGACAAGCCTTCAAGGCCACCAACTTTATACACTTCATGAACCAAACATCGGGTACAGGTTTCACAATCTTTCCAATCGACCGATAAACTCCTGGCCCTCTCCTCAACCTTTTCAAAATAACCTTGCAATGTGTTTTCATCTACCCATTTATAATTGGGATAACTCTTTTCGGGATGCTTTTTGGAATACCTCAGCATAAACACATCGCCCATGCCCAAGGGCATTCCATTTCCAGCTAACAACTGACTCAACGATTTTCGTGTTCTTATTTTACCATGAAACAGCTTTCCATTTACTTTATATCTATAGGTCATTATCCGGTAGTTTAATCCCACCACCTGGCACAGCACCGAATCGGCATCTTGGTTTACCTGATGCTTTAAATACATAAACCGCAACGGCCCCAAAAAGGCCAATGCCACAAAAACCGAGAAAAACCCCAACACAAAGCGTTTCACCTTTTTAAAATAAAGCTCATCTTCAAGGGCCTTTTTTCGCAAATAGGCCTCTCGCATTTCCTTTCTTCTTTGGGCTATGGCCTCAGCCCTTTGCCGCCTCCATTCTTCAACCTGCTCATAACTTTGTTGTGGCTTGTTCGAAATAAGGGTTTCGTAGGCCAATTGCAGCAATCTGAATTTCTCGTTGGCATCCTGAGCCGGATTTAAGTCGGGGTGCCATTTTCGCGCTAATGCCCGGTAGGCCTTGCGCACTTCTTGTGAAGTAGCAGACGGCGGTAAACCCAAAACCTGATAGGCCTGCTGCTTTGTCAAAACCTTAAGGCTTTATATTAAACTCCTCTCTGATTCGTCTTCGCTCTCGCTTGTTTGGCAGCTCGGTTCGGTAAAAAATACCCAAACCTTGGGTAAACGGCGTGCTTATTTGGCTTTGTAATCGGTCGTTACTCTGGTTGAAAATGCGCGCCCTAAGTCGGCCGTCACGGGTTATAGAATACACCAATTCTACATCGCCCACTAAAATTTCCTGGTTTTGAGAGGCCCCAACAGGTAAATCAAACAATCCATTAATGGTAACCCTATCGTTCAACAAGCGCTTAGAAACGCCCACTTCCAATTGATCCTGTACCTCCCCAGCATCTGCCGAACCTACATAGTTTACATTAATGTCAATAAAATTGGTGCCCGAGTTCAACCAGTTAGAGAGTTGGTCTGTTATTAACTGATAGGTCAAATCTGTCCCGGTGGTGGTTCCACCTAATGGTCCATTGGTGCTAATGCCCCCATCGGCAATAAACGAATTCATGCTGAGCAAGCCAAAAGCCTGCTTGTTTAATCGGTCTTTGTCGGCCAAATAATTCGAAAGTTTGGTTTGAACATCACTTGGCGAATTGGGTGCAGCTATTTCGAATTCAATATTCGGGTTCATAAGGCTTTCGGTGAGCTTTAAATACAACTCTATATCGGCTCTTACGCCTTGAAATTCACTTAATATAGGACCTAAACTGGTTCTGGTTTTATAAAGGGCCCGCAAATCCATATTGGCATCAAAGGGCGACCCGGTAAAGGTTACTGTTCCACCTTGTACCAAACCAAAGCGCTTGTTTACCAAGCCTGAGAAAGCAAAATTATACGTCCCACTTTCTATGCTCACATTGCCAAGCATACTCAATTCCCCATTCCTGTCAACCCCCATTTGCAAATTGCCTCTGCCCCTTCCACTCAGCATCATTCCGCTCTGCTCATCCATAATAACCTGAAGCAAGGCATCAGGAGTAACCTCCAAATTAAACTGTAAGTCCAAGTCGGTTTCTTTTTTCTCTTCTAAAGCCAAATTGGCCAATGGGTTTCTTTCGCTGGGACTTAAAAAAGTAATGAATCCAGCCTTTCCTACCTCCATAGGCCCACCCAATGGAAGCGTAAAAACCGTGCCCTTTTCGGCCTTGGCATTCACCTGAACCTTCAATAAATCGGTATTCCCACTCAAAGAAATATCGCCTGTTCCATAGGCAATTCCGTAATAATAAGAGGAGTGTTTGGCCGTGGTATTAAGGCACAGCAGCTTATTTGCTTTTATTTTTAAATCTATCTCAAGGTCGCTAAAACGCTTGTGTTCTATGCGCATTTGAACTTTGCCTGTGCTTCCAAAACGGGTGTCGCGCAAGGTGGTCGATTCCATTTCAAGCGTTTCATCGTTAATCCAAATTTTCGGATCGCCTTCCAGCGTGTAGTCTGTATTGAGAAATGGAATGGTAAAGGCCACTCCGGGTAATGCCAAATACCCATTAACCGACATGGCTTTAACAGCCCCCGAAATGCGCAACTGACCATCGGCAAAACCTCTTAAATCTTCCAATATTCCCCCTAAATACGGGTTTAAACTGCTCAATCTGAAGCGCTCCATTTCCAACTTCAAACTGGTTTCCGTATTTAAACGGTTGTACTTACCACTTAACTCTAAGGTTTTGAGCTCGCCCAACAAAAGCCTGCTCTTTAAATTTAACCATTCATCTCCCTGTTCACTGTGGCTGCTCAGTTCCATTCTTCCTAAAAAAGCCTCATTCAATTCAAAGCCATCTATAATCAATTCGGTTTCAATACCCGGCTGCTTTAAGGCCCCCGAAAGCACAATATCGCCATTCAATACACCTGTTATTTGGGTATTTACCCTTTTTAAAATAGCATTTAACAAGGTTAAATCAAAATCCCTTACGCCTATTTGAAGGGTGTCAGAAGCCTTACTCGAAACATCGCCATCGGCTAATAACTTGCTCTCCCCCTCGCTAAAGCGTATGTTTTTAAGTCTGGTTTTATCGGGCAATAAATCAATTAATCCATTGGGCTCTAAAACCAAAAGGTGATTATCGAATTGAATGGTTGAGCTTTTGGTTATCAAATGCTGATGTTGAAGGGTATCGAAAACCGAATGGCCTTTCAAATCAAGCTTAATATCCATGCTGTCGCGTACCAAAGCCTTTATCGAAAACCCAAGCGAATCGGTTTTGGGCAGCAGAACCAACTCAAGCGAATCGCTTATAAAATCACTGTGCTCCAAATGGTCTATTCGCAATCGTGCACCGGCCCTGTTAGCAAGCTGACCAAACCTTAAATTGAGCTTATTGGCTTGCCAATCGCCATATTTTAAAGTAAATGCATTAAAACTAATGTCCAATAAATCTTGTGCTTGTTCGTATTTACCACTAAAACGGGTACCTGGCTCTACGGCCAATTCGGGCATTAAAATTTCAGTTAATACATCTACGTTATTAAAGTCGAGCGAAAATTCAAAATCGCCCACTTTAGCGGTATCCAAGTCGGCTTTGCCTATGTAACGTTCAAAATACTGCTTAAAAAATACAGGCAAACTCGCCAACTCAAACTTTCCAAACAAATGGGCATTGGCCAAATCCGATTGCAGCTGTAAATCGTTGGCTGTATCGCTTAAACGCGACGAAATGTTAATGTCTCTAAAGAAATAAAAATTGTTCGGATTCTCATAGGTATTCTCATAAAGCCGAATACTTCCCTCCCAATTTTTAGGCACATTGCCCTCTACACAAATGTCCATTTTACTGCTTAAAACCGATATGCTGTCTTTACTAAACCCTAGTCCGTTTAAATCCAGCCGCTGCAAATCCACCTCAAAATCATAAAACCCATCATCGGTTCGCAAATCCGAAACACCCTTAAAATCCATCACCACATTTGGATCCTTTATCGAAAAATCGCCCGAGAACTGCTTGTCGAATAAACTTCCATTTATTTCTATGTTCTGGTAAGGGTAGTTATTATAGGTCAATTGGTCTATTTTACCTTTTGCCCTGCCTTCAACTTCATTATTCTGAAAACGCACATTGGCCTCCATATCCCCTTTCACATAGGTAAGCTCAGGAATTTTTACAAAGGCCCCTAAATTGAGTTTTTCAAACCTCAACTTTCCCAAAAGCTCAACACCCGAATCGGGCAAAAGGCCAATTTCAATATCTGCATCCAATTGACCCTTATCGGTAAATGCCCGCCCTTTGTACGCAAATTGCTCCAACCCACCTTTTAATTCACCTCCCAGCCTCATTCGGCCCAATTCCACCACCTCGGTTGGCAATGAAGACCCAAACATTGCCAACAGTTTATTCAATTCGGTACCGGAGCTTGCGGCTTCATCCAACGCCAAATCGTAATGCAAATCACCCTCCAGAATATTTCGAAGCTCACCTTTAAGCGCCAAATTCAACCTATCCTTCAGCTTAAACTCCAAAAAATCAACACTCAAATCATTCAAAACCCCCTTAGCATGAAACTTGAAATCAACAGCCGGCAACTCGGGCACTTTTTCTACATAAGCCCCCACGTCGCCCGGATGTATGTGCGACTCTTCAAACCACACATCCATTTCCACCAAATTCGCGAAATCGGCAAATTGGGCAATTGAATCGTACTTCAAATCCACTTCACCCTCCAAATGGGTGCTGTCGGTAATCAGCATAAAGTTGTTTAGCGCCATCGAACGAGCCGAATAGTGAACAAATCCCTCTAAATGTTTCAGCTTTATTCTGTCCAAATCGGTTAAAGCCACATGCCGCAAATGAGCATAAATGCTGTCGCCCCGCAAATGAAAATCCTGTACATCCAATTCGCCTTGAGCCCAGTTAAAAGGCATACAATTCAAACAGCCGTCTTTCCATTTTTTAAACCTCAATTGTTCTATATGCACACTGCCCAATCGAAGACCAAACGGCCCCTTATCCGACACCGAAGGCTTATCGCTTTTTAACCCCTTCAAAAAATACTCAAAACCATTTAAAGAATCGCCCTCTGCCGTATGCAAATACAATTTCAAGCCTTTTATCTCTGTAATCCCAAATCGAAATCGACTAAAACTCTTGTGAAAACGCGTTAAGCTGGTTCCAAAATCGGCTACAAATGCCAAGGTATCGTTCATTTCATCGCGAAGAAGCAAATCGCGAAGCACAAACCGATTCGGAAAAACATACTGAAAACGCCCTAATTCTACCTTGGCTTTTCCACTTTCGTTCACTTTCTGAGCTATAAACTGGGCACTGGCATTTTGCACATAGGGCAAAAAAAACAAAGCCGTTAACAGCATCAAAAACGAAGCGGTTATCAACACAACATTGCGGAGCCTTCTAAAAAACTTTCGGGTAGAAAAGGGCATATAAAAACAAACGGAAAATTAAACCAAAAAGCCTCTGAACATAAAAAAATGTTCAGAGGCCTCGGCAAGTATCTAAAAACAAATACTTAAGGCAGCAGCTCCATTTCCTCAATCAAATGGCCGGCCCCGGCAAACTTGTCAATAACAAACAAAATATAGCGCACATCCACCATTATGTTGCGGCAAATACCGGCATCGTAGTTTATATCGCTCATGGTTCCTTCCCACAGTCTATCAAAGTTTAACCCAATTAACCTTCCCTGGGCATCCAAAGCCGGACTGCCGGAATTGCCTCCGGTGGTGTGGTTACTGGCAATAAAACATACCGGCATGCGTCCGTTTTCCCCATAGGCCCCAAAATCGCCCTTTTCCAGCAACTCCAACAGCTTAGGATGCACATCAAACTCGTAATCGCCTGGCACATACTTCTGTTTCACCCCATCCAAATAGGTGTGCGTATTGTACACAGCCCCGTCTTGAGGCGAAAAACCCTCCACCTTGCCAAAGCTCAACCGCAAAGTAGAATTGGCATCCGGATAAAACGTTTTTTCAGGAAACAAATCTATTTGTGCCTTCATATACTGCTTCATCAAAGCATTAAACCTCGCCTCTACTTCCTGATACTTAGGCTCAATATCGCTTCTCAACCATTTCATAGCCGCCAACTCCAAACCATAAAACGGATCGCTCTTTTCCAAATGGGCGCGCAAAGCCTCTACCCCTTTTTTATCAAGCACCTTTAAAGCCTTTTTCAAAGCCCCCGCATTCCACATACTGCTTTTTTCCATTTGTGCCGACAAATAAACCGACCAGTCGCCCTTCGCCTTTTGCGCCCACAAATTGTATTCAGCAAACCTTCTTTCGGCCGGCAACTTTTCAGCAAACAAGGCAAACGTTCGCGTTATGGTTTCGTGTTCAATGGTCTTGGTTAATGGGTCGGGACTGTTGCTAAGCAACTCGCGCAGCTTCCGAACCCCTTCGTCATCCATCTTTTTTTGCAATTGATTCATTTGCCGCTCCAACTGCATCATACGGTTCAAGGTTTGACTGCCGGCATAAAACACCTCAACAAACAAAGTGCGCTCTTCCAGCAATGGGCGTTTCTCGGCACAGGCAGCATTCAATTCATCGAGCAGCGAACCATACTTTGCCTGAAGCGGACGATTTTGTCGCAAACGGTCGTTAAACTCCGCCTCAAATGCCATTTTCCTTCCCAAACCATCTGTCTTTTCAACCCCTTGCATCTCACCAATCCACTTCTTCCATCCATTGGCAATACGCGCGTATTGAGCCGCGTATTTAATACGAGTGGCATCATCGCGGCGCATGTACACATCCATAACCTCCAAACGAATGGTTCTAACCGCCACCCTTAAAGGGTCTTCAGTTTCCACAATAAGCCGCACAGCCTCGGCCGGTAAGTACTGCTGCGTAGTACCCGGAAAACCAAATACCATTGTAAAATCGCCCGGCTTAACCCCCGATGTATTGATTTTCAAATACCCCTCACTCGTATAAGGGCGGTTATTGTCGCTCACATCCGCCGGTTCGTTATTGGCGTTGGCATAAATTCTAAACAACGAAAAGTCGCCCGTATGCCTCGGCCATACCCAGTTATCAGTGTCAGCCCCAAACTTACCAATACTCGACGGAGGGGCCCCTACCAAACGCACATCCTTAAACACCTCACTCGCAATTAGAATAAACTGATTGCCATAAAAAATCGGAACAATCTCGTATTCAAACTTCCCCCCTTTGCTTTCAATAAGCTTCTGCGCGTTATAGGCATACAAACTGTCAACCCCTACCGACGTCATATTCGCATTCACATTCTGCGTAACCCAAGCCGTCACATCTTCCATATAACGAACAAAAGTGGCCGTAACCCCCGGATTCTTAAGCTCCTCCTTCAACGATTTCGCCCAAAAACCATCAGTAAGCAAATCATTGTCAACCCTACTGTGAAATTGAATCTGACTATAACCGCAGTGGTGATTGGTAAGCAACAAGCCCTTGGCCGAAATAAGCTCCGACGTACAACCCCCATCAAACTGCACAATTGCATCCTTTAAACTCGAATGGTTAACATCGTAAATATCTTGAGCACTAAGCTTTAAACCCAGCTCCTTCATACGCGCCTCATTCAATTGCTTCAACAAAAAAGGCAGCCACATACCCTCCTCGGCCCGCAACGGCAACACAAAAACCGCTAACAAAAGCCCGAAAACCACTTTCTTCATAACCATAACATCAAAGATTGGCCGTAAACATAGCATTAAGAGCGCACAAACCCAATAAAAACCTAAATATAAATAAGGGCGCCCCCGCAAGGGGCAAATGGTTTTTACAAAACCAAAGCATTATTATGCCCCTCGCGGGCCGGGCTTTCCGCTCCAAGTCCTCGCAGTTTTCTTTTTGTTTCTTTTAATCAATTTACTCATGCGGCTGCGGGCTTTCCACTTCAATCCCTGCCGCAAAACCCAAACAGCATACAGCTTCGTCCCTAAAGTCCCCTGACTTGTCCACTTTAGTGCAACAAATGAAGTTTGAACAAAATTGATTCAACTGCTTTGGTTGTTTTTGCTGGCACTATTATTTCTTTTTTTGTGAGTTTATGTACCATTCTCGCATCTGTGATTTTCATTTCTGTTATGAAACGTCTGATTGATAAGCCTGTTTTTATCTCTATGTGCTTTGAAATAACCAATGCCAAAAAACAAATTAAGATGTGTAGCTTAATTGGCTCTTCTTTAAAGTGAAATATCGGGCGTGTTTCTAAATCAGATTTTGCAACCCTAAAGGCTTGTTCTACTTTGTAAAGCTCATGGTAGCGTTCAATGACCTTGTTATTTGATAAATCCTGCTCATTTAGATCTGTATAATAGCCCTTTATTCCTAGAAGTTTTGTTGTTTTTTTTATTAAGTCTCCGTTGAGTTCAAGTTTTTCATTTTGTGCTCTCACAAACTTGGCCTTGGTGTTCTTTGAAGGCCCTTTTATAATGGTCTGAGCCTTTAAAATTTGCTTTTCCATCTCGTATATATCCTTCCTGTATCGAGTGTTGGAGAATCCACATATGAGATACCCTTTATCTGTATTGATTCTTATGGTTTTACCATCTTGGCGTTTGATTTTGGTATCCAATTCCTCAAAAACCGTTTGCGGTAGATTTCCTAATCTTGCCCCCACAATGTAGTGAATGCCCTCAGCTTTTAACTCTTTAATGTTATCTGCACTTATCATGGCCGCATCGGCTACCACTGTAAAGCGTTTTACATCCTTTTTTTGAATAAATGCCTTTACCACGGGTAAGATCGTATGACCCTCGAAGGTGTTTCCAGGAAAAATGTCAAAAGCCATCGGAAAACCATCTTTACTTACCATGAGCCCAACAAGGATCTGCGGTTGTTGTGATTTACCATCTTTTGAAAAGCCAGCTATACGCAAATCATCTCCTTCAAAAGTCTCGAAGTATAGAGTCGTAACATCATAGAATAGAAGAGAATAATCAAAGCCATATTCCTTTTGCGCAAAATCATTTACTTTCTCCAGCACCTGCTCTTTTAAAGAAATCCATTTCTTAGCCTCTTTATAAAAGTTTTGCCTTCGATGCTTAATACCAAAATACGTCTCAATAAGCTCTATGGAACGCAACTTAGAAGCCGGTTCTAAGATTCTAATAGTAACTAGGTCTTTGAATAAACTTGAAGCTAATTCATCAAAGCCTATTTGGGCAATTAACCGTTGAATGATATGGTAAAAATGTTGATAATAAAACCCCAAGCACTCATACTGTTCAAAATACGAATAGGCCCCAGACTTCACGGATGGAAATAAGGACAATTGACCAGAATGATCAACTAAAAACTGCTGTGCCTGCTGCTTTAAATTGTCAATTTCATCTTTGCTTTCAGCAGACCCAAAATGTTTTACAATAACTCGTTTTCTATTATGTAAGTAATAGACTTGTACCGCGGTCTTTCCTGAACCGGTTATAACCTCTCTAATTTTTAACAAAATCAACGC
>CAMCXO010000019.1 GCA_945883565.1 Chryseobacterium gleum | reverse complement strand
GCCTTTTGAATTAATCATGCCCATCCTTAAATCCAGAAAATCATGGTTCAGACAATGGCGGCGAGGACTTGGAGCGGAAAGCCCGGCACGCGAGGGGTTGATGGTGGTTTGGCTTTATATGGTTTTTATACCCCGCGCGGGGGCGCCCTACAAAAACTAAAAAAACCGCTTGTTTTTGGCAAGCGGTTCTTAATTTGTGGTTTGGGTTTAGTGCAAAGAGGCGAGGTAGCGTTCGGCCTCCAATGCGGCCATGCAACCGGTGCCGGCGGCGGTTATGGCCTGCCTAAACACTTTATCTTGCGCATCGCCCGATACAAATACGCCAGGGAGATCGGTTTGGGTAGAATCGGGACGGGTGATGATGTAACCCACCTCGTCCATTTTGAGCTGGCCTTTAAATATATCGGTATTGGGCTTGTGGCCAATGGCTAAAAAGAATCCTTGGGCGGGAATTACTTTTTCTTCACCGCTTTGGTTGTTTCTTACTTTAACGCCTTCTACCACTTTATCGCCCACCAAATCTAGGGCTTCGGTATTCCATTCTATGTGGATGTTTTTAAGTCCAAACACCCTATTTTGCATGGCTTTAGAGGCCTTGAGTTCGTTTTTGCGCACCAGCATGGTTACTTTCGGACATAGTTTTGCCAAATACGTAGCTTCTTCGGCGGCGGTATCGCCCCCTCCTACTATAACCACTTCCTGGCCTTTAAAAAAGAATCCGTCGCAAACCGCACAAGCCGAAACGCCATGTCCGGCCAATCGTTTTTCGGCATCGAGGCCTAAGTACTTGGCCGATGCGCCGGTGGCCACAACAATGGTTTTGGCTTGTATTTGTTTGGCTTCGTCTATGGTTAGGGTATGCCATCCGCCTGTTTCGTAGCTCAACTCGGCCTTGGTAACCAATCCAAAACGCACGTCGGTTCCAAATCTTTCGGCTTGTTTTTTAAGTTGTTCCATCATTTCCGGGCCGCTAATGCCATCGGGATAACCCGGAAAGTTTTCCACTTCGGTGGTGGTGGTTAACTGTCCGCCGGGCTCCATTCCGGTGTACATAATGGGTTTTAAATCGGCTCTGGCGGCGTAAATAGCAGCGGTATAACCTGCCGGCCCGCTGCCTATAATAACACACTCGTGTTGTTCCATATGGGTGATTAAAGATTCACAAATTTACCATGACCCTTTATGATTATGGTGTAGCAAAGTGAGTTAATGTTTCTAAATTGGGTTGTGACTTGGGCTACGATGGGTTTGCCGCTTGCCTTTAAAGGCCTGTATTCTGAAGTGTTTTAAAGAGTTTCCGGCGTTGAAAAAGGGGGCTTTTGTCGTATTTTAAAATTTGGAACATGCGAAAAGATGCTTTGTATATTTGCCGCCCTTATTCGGGATGTAGCTCAGGTGGTAGAGTACACGTCTGGGGGGCGTGTGGTCGCAGGTTCAAGTCCTGTCATCCCGACCAATTAATTCCTTAAAGGGCTTCGGTAAGAGGCCCTTTTCTATTTTAATGTTTTTTGAATCAAGTCTAAGGTTTTCGCATCTGCAGTTTTATTTGCATGCTGGTGCCTTTACCGGGCTCGGTTTCTAAAATGCTGAGGCTTCCATGGTGGTAGTCTTCTACAATGCGTTTCGCAAGGCTTAGTCCTAATCCCCAACCCCGGGTTTTGGTGGTAAATCCGGGTCTGAATATTTTTCTGGCTACTTGGCTGCTCATGCCTTTGCCGTTGTCGCGCACCAGCACTTTAATGCCTTGGTTGGCTGCGGGTTTTACTTCTACCCAAATTTCGCCATGGCCTTCTAGGGCGTCTATGCTGTTGCGCACGAGGTTTTCTATTACCCATTCGAAAAGTGGTGCATTAAGAAGCAGATGGCGGTGCTCGAGTTCGCTATCAGCCATAAAATGGATTTGAATTTTTTGAGAGGTGCGTTTTCTTAAGTAGCTCAAAGAGCGCTCTACCACGGGCACCAGCTCGGTCATTTTCATTTCGGGGGTGCTGCCAATTTTACTGAAACGGTCGGTTATAAGCTGCAAGCGCTCAATGTCTTTGTCCATTTCTTCTAAAATGTCAGGATCGGTTTTGGCTTCGCGCAGCAAATGGAGCCAGCCCAATAAAGACGAAAGCGGGGTGCCAATTTGATGGGCGGTTTCTTTGGCCATGCCCGACCAAACGCGGTTTTGTTCTGAACGACGTGAGCTTGAAAATGCCAAATAGGCCACTGTAACCAACAGGCCTATTACGCCTAAAAGCACCATGGGATAAATGCGCAGCTGCCTCAGTAAGATTGAATTTCGAAAATAGAGGTAATTGGTTTGGTCGAGGTCGAAATCAATTTTGATGGGTTCGTTTTCCGACTTCATGGTTTGCAACTGCTCGAAAAGGTAAAGACTGTCTTGGCTTCGCGTTTCGTCTAAATTTCGATGGCCAATAATGCGCCCGGCCATATCGGTCATTATGATGGGGATGGTGGTATTGGCCTCAATAATGAGAGAAGCCAAATTGAGTTCGGCATCGTCGGGCGATTGGTTAATGGTATTAATGGCCTCGGCCCACAGCTGCAGGCGCTTTTCTTCTTCTTGACGAAGCCGTTTTAAAAAGGTTTCGGTATATATTAAAGTAAGGGCGCCTATGCCCACGGCACACAGAAAAAGCCAAAATTTCCAAAGGTCTTTGGTTTTGTAAACGTCTATCTTCACGGCTTCTAAGTAAGGCTTTTTAAGCTAATCAAAAATCCACTGCCATAGTTCAGGTTGGCTGTGGTTATTTTTGCACCAAATGTGAGGAGCTTGAGCGAATATCTGGTTATCATCCCAACATATAACGAACGCGAAAACATCAGCAAAATGGTGGAAGCTGTTATGGCTTTACAACCGGAATTTGATTTGCTTATTGTGGACGACAATTCGCCCGATGGCACTGCCCAATTGGTAGAAGCCAAGCTGGATGTTTACAAAAACCGTTTGTTTTTGCTAAACCGCCCCGGCAAGCAAGGCCTTGGAACGGCATACATTGCCGGTTTTGAATGGGCTTTGAGCAAGGCCTACGCCTATATTTTTGAAATGGATGCCGATTTTTCGCACGACCCTAATGATTTGCCGAGGTTGCTGGAAGCATGTGAAATAAATGGGGCCGATGTGGCCATTGGCAGCAGGTATTGCAAGGGCGTAAATGTGGTAAACTGGCCCATGGGTAGGGTTCTGCTTTCGTTTTTTGCTTCGCATTATGTGCGTTTGGTAACCGGCATGCCCATTGCCGATACCACGGCCGGTTTTAAATGCTATAAGCGCAAAGTTTTAGAAACCATTCGCCTTAATAAAATTCAATTTATTGGTTATGCGTTTCAAATAGAAATGAAATTTAAAGCCTGGTTGCATGGTTTTAAAATTGAAGAAGTACCTGTAATTTTTACCGACCGACGCTTAGGAAACAGCAAAATGAGCAAGCGAATTATAAGGGAAGCTATCTTAGGCGTTTTACAAATGAAGTTTAAAAGTATTTTTAACAAACGCTATTACCGCAACACACATGCGAAATAAATCGGAGTCTAAGCTCCTGATAAAGAATGCACGCCTTTTTAATGAAGGCAAGGCCGAGGAAATGGACTTGTTAATAGAAGGAGAGCGCATTGCACGTATAGAAAAGAGTTTGAGTCAACGCAATGGCGAACGCATTATAGATGCCAGTGGTCTATGGCTTTTGCCAGGGGTTATTGACGATCAGGTGCATTTTCGCGAACCCGGGCTTACGCACAAAGGCGATTTGTACACCGAAGCCAAGGCCGCCGTTGCCGGTGGAACCACATCGTTTATAGAACAACCCAATACCCAGCCTCAGGCTACAAGGGTTGATTTGGTGGAAGAAAAATACCAACTGGCTGCTCAAAAATCGCTGGCCAACTTTGGTTTTAATATAGGGGCCACCAACCAAAACCTCGAAGACCTCAAACAGGTAAAACCCGGTCAGTTTCCGGGGGTTAAGGTGTTTATGGGCTCTAGTACCGGCAATATGTTGGTAAACAACCTGAAGGCCCTCGAAGGCATTTTTGGCGAACTCGATCAGCTTATTATTACCCATTGCGAAGACGAAACCACCATACAGGCCAATCTCGAAAAAGCCCGAACCGCCTTTCCAAATGGCATTCCTTTTAATCAGCATCCTGTTATTAGAAGCGAAGAAGCCTGTTGGCTATCGTCGAGTTTTGCGGTCGAATTGGCCCAGAAGTTCAACACCCGCTTACACGTTTACCACATTTCCACCGAACGCGAAACGCATTTATTTGGAAACAAATTGCCTTTGGCCGAAAAACGCATCACGGCCGAAGCCTGTATCCACCACCTTTGGTTCGACAGCAGCCACTACGATAGCAAAGGCAGTTTCATTAAATGGAATCCGGCGGTTAAAACCGCTGCCGACCGCGAAGGCATTTGGCAAGCTTTGCTGGATGGACGCATAGATGTTATTGCCACCGACCATGCGCCACATACTTTAGAAGAAAAGGCTTTGTCTTACGAGCAAGCCCCTTCGGGTGGCCCACTTGTGCAGCACAGCCTTTCGGCCATGCTCGAGTTTGTGCGGCAGGGTCAAATAAGTGCAGAATGGTTGGTAGAAAAGATGTGTCATAACCCGGCCATTCTTTTCCGCATTAAAGAACGCGGTTTTATTCGCGAAGGCTATTATGCCGATTTGGTATTGGTAGACCCCTCCAGGCCCTATACCGTAACCAAATCTAACCTTTTATACAAATGTGGCTGGTCGCCTTTTGAAGGCACTACCTTTAAAGCCCGCATCGATAAAACCTTTGTAAATGGGCATTTGGTTTACGACCGGGGCAAGTTTAACGAAAGCCAAATGGGGCAAAGGTTGCAGCACCATGTGGGCTAAAACGGCCTGTTTGCTACTGCTTGTGGGCTGTGGCAATCCGGGTAAAATGAAAGTTCCCGAAGCCTACATTCAACCCAATAAAATGGTTGAAGTACTGGTAGATGTGCATTTAATAGAAGGCGCCCGTTCCGGAAACGACATTCAAGGCGATAGCCTCCAAGTAGATGATTATTACAAGGCGGTATTCGTCAAACACCAAATTAGCGAAGAGAACTTTCGCGAAAGTTTTCACTTTTACAGTAAACACCCGCTCGAGTTCGAAAAAATGTTCGATCAAGTAATCGAATCCATAGCGAAACTCGAAACCAATTTGGGACCAGAGTAATCGCCTAATGCAACTTTAGGGTTGTACCAAAGAGTCGAGACGAACAAAATACACCAAGGCACTTTGATGCGGTATTTGGTCCAAATCGCCCCTCATGCCCAAAGCCAAATGGGCCGGAAATATAGCCCTGGCCGTATCGCCAATGTGCATGTTCGATACCAATTCGTGCAATCCCAGGGGCACTCTGTCGTCTTTCTGAAAACGCCATCCAAAGGTTTCCCCTTGCTGGCTTCTAATTTTCTCGCCATTCATAAGCTCAACATCTACCCTGCCGTATACCCAATATCCAGGAATGGCTTCATTAGAACTGGCATTCTTTCTTTCCAGTATTTCATAGTGCAAACCCGTTCCGGTGCTTTGCGATTTCCATTCGTTTCGCGCGATATATTTCGAAATGGCTTCGCGTTCGCTGCTTAAAAAAGCCTTTTGTTTTCTAATTTTCCACTCCCTTAAAGTATCGCCCGAAACCATCTCATAATCTACGGCTTGTATATTGGGTTTTCCATTGCACCCTCCAATAAAAGCCGCTAGCAACAGAAGTCCAAAAGCCCTCATTATTGCCATGCTTCTTGCTTTAAATGGTTCAATAAAAGCTGTTGCGCTTCAAGCAAAGTACCCTGCCATTCGCCTCCAGCTGCATTTTTATGGCCGCCACCACTAAAAAGGGCGCGGGCCAAAGCGTTTACATCGCGATCGCCTTTAGACCGAAACGAAAGTTTCCAATAGTTAGGCCCTTTTTCTAAAAAGAAAACCGAAAGCCCCATACCTTCAAGGCTCAAACCGTAGTTCACAAAGCCTTCGGTATCGCCCTTTTCGTACCGGCACTCGTTTAAAGTATGGTGCGGTAAATGAAAAAAAACCGTTCTATACTCGGGGTAAAGGGCCATGTTTTGCAAGAAATTACCCAAGAGTTGCAGGCGTTGAACGCGGTTGCTGTCCATCACTTTTTCGTGCCAATAGGCATTGCGCGCCCCTTTTTCAAGCAATTTCGCGGCGGTTAAATGGGTATTGGGCAAAACCGATGGGAAACGAAAAGAACCTGTATCGGTCATTAACCCCACATACAGAGCGTCGGCCACCGCTTGGTTGGCTTTGTGCTGCCAGTTCATGGCCTCAATAAAATCCCAAACCATTTCGCAGGTCGAGCTTTTGGACGTATCAGAAAACGTATAAGCCGCATAAGCCCCCGGTTGTTGATGGTGGTCAATCATTACCTTGGGCGACGCTTGAGCCAAAATCAAACTTCCCAAAACCTCTCCACAGCGATCGGGCGTATTAAAATCGAGGGTAAAAATGAGACGGCTTTCTTCTAAAAAGCTTTTGGCATGGCTTTCATCCAGCTCAAAGTTTATTACCCGCCCTAAATTGGCCAATTCTTCAAACACTTTGGGGTAGGCATTGGGCACAATGGTGGCCACCTCATGCCCCAAAAGGCCCAACATATGGTTTAGCGACATAGCCGAACCCATAGCATCGCCATCTGGATTTAAGTGGTTTACAATACACAACTTGCCCGGATTTTCGAGCAAAGCCCTCAGTTCTGATGGTATATACATGGATTACGAAGGTAAGTAAAGCCACCAAAAAAATGGCAAAAACCCTGTTTTGCAAAAGTCAAAATGGCTTATATTCGCGCTCCATTTTGGGGCCTATAGCTCAGTCGGTTAGAGCACCTGACTCATAATCAGGTGGTCCCTGGTTCGAGCCCAGGTGGGCCCACTGCAAAAACCTCGCAATCAGCGGGGTTTTTTTATTCAATTAAGGATGTATCAACTTGATTTTTTCAGAAATTAACATTAATTGGGCGCCCCCGCTTGGTGTTAAAAGCCTTTTGGTTTTGTTTAAAAACGCCGCTTACCCCAAGCGGGCCGGGCTTTACGCTGCAAGTCCTCGCCGCCTTTTGTCTGAACTAGGACTTATAAGGTTAAAGGATGCACAGGATTAAGCCGGAAGGTTTAAGTTGAGGCGGCTGTGGGCTTTTCGCTTCAATCCCTGTCGCAGGCTGTTTCAAAACAACCTAATGTTTAAAGCGTATGCGTCAATTTTTGGCTGTAAGGGCTCTAAACACATCTTCCAAACTGTCCCCTTTCGACTTGAGTTCGGCCATGCTGCCATCGGCTACAATTTTGCCCTTGTGAATAACTATGGCTCTTTGGCAAAGAATTTCCACCTCCTGCATAATGTGGGTGCTGAGCATCACCGTGCGTTCCTTACCCAACTCTTTTATAAGTTCACGTATTTCTACAATCTGATTGGGATCTAGGCCCGTGGTAGGCTCGTCCAGAATCAACACTTCGGGCTCGTGTAAAAGGGTATGCGCCAACCCTACCCTTTGACGATAGCCTTTGCTTAAGGCCCCAATTCTCTTATGGGCTTCAGAACCCAAACCGGTTTGTTCTATTACCACCTCTACCCTGCTTTTGGGCAATTTGTGCACCCCGGCCAAAAAGCCCAAAAACTCTCGAACATACATTTCGAGGTACAAAGGGTTATGTTCGGGCAAATAGCCTATGAGGGCTTTCACTTTTTGGGGTTCGGCCATTACATCGAGGCCACACACCTCCGCCCGGCCACTGCTGGCCGGAATATAGCCCGTTAAAATTTTCATCAAGGTGCTTTTACCGGCCCCATTTGGACCTAAAAAACCGCAAATTTCACCTTTCTTAATGTGTATATTCACCCCATCAAGCGCCTTTTGATGGCCGTAAAACTTTGTAATGGCTTCTGTTTGTATCGACATAAATGGCCCCGAAATTAATGGATAACCCAACAATGCACACGTATATGTTTAAGCTTTTTACAGGCAAGAAAAGTCTATTGATGCTGTTTACTTTAATTGGCTTTTGGGCAATGGCGCAAAAACCAACCGACTATAACGCTCTATGGAAGGATATATGCCCACAAGATGAGTGTGCAGATACCCTACAAATTCAAAATTTTATTGCTCGCCTTCCCCAAAAGGGGCAAACGGTTTTGGTAGCCAAAGCCAACGAACAACTCTGTAAACTGCACTTCCAAAACGGACGGTTTAAAACGGCACAATTGGCGGCATACAAAGCCCTCAAACAATCAATATCGGGCAAATTACACGAAACAACCGCAAAGGTTTACTATTTGTTGGCCTTAATCGATTTTGCCATCGACGATGTTACCCGCGCTTCGGTTAATGCAAAAAAGGGCTTAGAAGCCATTGAACAATTACCGTCATACAAAAGTCTTCAAGCCTATTGGGACCTTTTGGAACAGCAAGCCGTTTTAGAATACAATTCAAATCAAAATGCGGCTGAATTCGCTCGAGAAATGCAGGTGTGCATGGCGTTTTATCTTGAACGAAAAGATAGCCTGAGGTATTGGAATACGTTTAGAAATGGTTTGCTTGCATTTGACGAGTTGTATTCAAAAGACAGTATACTAAGGCTTTGTGGCAATTACTTTCGTTACATCTACAAAAATGAAGACGACACGGCCTCTTGGGTTGTGGCCCATTTAACCGTGGGCAAAGTCCTGCAATTGAACGAGCTCTTCGATTCGTCGAATTACCATTATTCAAAGGCTTATAATTTACAAAGCCACCAAGGCAATCAGATTCTCAATTCAGTAATTCTTGAAATGATGTCGGAGCCCATGGTTATGAAAGGCGATTACAAGGAGGCCTATCAAAAATTGTTTGAGTTTGTGAATTTTCGCGACAGTTTGTTCAGTTTAGAACGAACCAAAGAAATAGAAAGTTTGCGAACCCAACTGCAAACCGAACACATAGAATGGGAATCGGAGCGTAATCTTCAGGCTTTGCGCATTCAAAAGCGCAACAACATTATTTTGGCCATTGTGGCCTTGGGCATTGCCCTTTTGGCGTTTTTAGGCTGGTTGTATTACAAGCAAAAACGAGAACTTCAGCAGCAGGAAGTTGAAATTGCCCAACAAAAAGTTCAACATTTAATTCAACAAAGTGGGGCCATGGCCCTCGAAGCCATGGTGCGAGGCCAGGAAGAAGAACGCAAGCGCATGGGCCGCGATTTACACGACGCGGTGGGCAGCTTGTTGGCTACCGTTAAGCTGAGGCTTTCTCTTTTGGCTCAAGAGCACCAAATAGACAACGAGCACTTTTCGTTGAATTTGCTCGACAATGCCATGAGCGAGGTGAGGCGAATTTCGCACCAACTTTCGCGTGGACAAGCCTTGAATTTTAATCTTTTGCAGGCCATTAACCAATTCAAAGCAGCCGTTGATAATCTGCATGGAATTGAACTAGAGCTTCAAACTTTTGGCTTAGACAGCAACCCTTTACCTGCCGGACTTGAACTTGAGGTATACAGAATTGTGCAAGAGCTTTTTTCCAATTCTGTAAAACATTCAAATGCTCGCCATATTTCTATAAATTTCACACGCAGTCCGAACCATTTAAATCTTACTTTCGAAGACGATGGAAAAGGGTTTAATCCGGAAGAAATGTCACAGGGCATTGGCATTTCGAACATACGAGAACGCATTGAACGCTTGGGAGCCAACATGCATATCGACAGCAAACCCGGCCGTGGAAGCACCTTCATATTCGACTTTAATACCTTTAGCTTGCGATGATTAGAGTATTTATTGCCGAAGACCAAACCATGTTTTACGAAGGGCTGAAATCGCTTTTACACCTAGATAAGGAGGTTGAGCTGGTTGGTCATGCTGCAGATGGTCAAAGTGCCTTGGAAGCCATATTAAAACTTGAACCCGATGTTTGCTTAATAGACATCAACATGCCTGTTATGGATGGCATTAGTTTGTGCACCAAACTAAAAGAACAGCATATAGAATCTAAGCTGATTGTTTTGAGCACCTATACCAACCGCGAATTTGTGCATAATTTACTGAGTCTTGGTATAAATGGCTATTTAATAAAAAACACGAATAAAGACAATTTGCTGGCGGCCATCAAGCAAGTTCAGCTTGGCATTCCCTGGTATTCAGATGAGGTATGGACAGTGGTTCGCGAAATTGAAAGCGACAACCGAGGTATGGTTGATAGTTTCAAGAATTTATCGAAACGCGAATTAGAGGTTCTGAGTCTAATTGGCAAAGGATTAAGTGCCCCTGAAATTGCTGAGAAACTGTTTTTAAGTGCGCATACGGTAGATTCGCACCGAAAAAATTTGCTCACCAAATTAGGGTTTAACAGCGTGGCCCAACTCATTAAATACTCGGTTGACAGGGGTTTAACCCGTTAAAATTTATTAGCCAAAGGCAATTCTATTCTAAACTCGGTGCCCTCGCCTAAACTCGAGAACACTTCAATTTGCCCTTTCGATTGTTCTATAATCCGTTTTACAATGGCCAATCCCAATCCCATTCCGCCACTTTTGGTTGTGAATTTAGGCTCAAAAATTTTGCTCAGTTTATCGGCTTCTATACCTATTCCATTGTCTTGAATGGAAATTCTGGCTTTGTTGTTCAGCTTCAAAACCTCAACCTTTACAACAGGCCTTTGTCCTTCGGCTGCGGCCTGAACTGCATTTTTTATTAAGTTATTCATCACCCTAAGCCATTGGGCTTTATCGGCTTCTACCCAAATTTCGAGCTCATTGGTTTTATAAAGCGCCCCCTGCTCGCTAAAAAGCTCAACGCTTTTATGAACCACGTCTATGAGATTAAAGCGTTCGCATTTAAGTTCCGGCATGCTCGCAAATCGCGCAAATGCTTCGGCAATTTCACTTAAGGCATCAATTTGATCAATCATAGAGGCCGTTAACAATTTCAGTCGCTCAGGTTTTTCGGTGTAAAGCTTCATTTCCAGCATTTGCAATTGCAGGCGCATAGGCGTTAGCGGATTTTTAATTTCGTGTGCTACCTGACGAGCCATTTCCTGCCAAGCCATATCGCGCTCTCTACGGGCCAATTCTACCGCACTGCTTTCCAACTCTTCCAACATTCTGTTATAAGACTTGATTAGGCTGCCTATTTCATCGTCACCATCCCAATACAAAGGCTCGTTTTTACCTAATAATTGTGTGTTTTTTAATCGTTTGGCAATTTCTGTTAAAGAAGAAGCAATGTAATTGCTTAACAAAAGTGCGAGCAAAGCCGCAGCCGCGAATAACAAAAAGTAAATCTCAACCAAGTACTTTAAAAAAGCCTTGAGCTCTTTAAGATGCACTTTGTCGTTGTTGAAATACGGCAAGCTCATAAAGGCAATAGGCCGGCCCTTAGGATCTCGAATAAAATCGAATGTGCTTAAATAGTAACCGGTTTGAGGATTTCCGGTTTCGAGCACCAAATTGGGCGCTTCATACCAAAGACGCCTTACAATGGCAGTATCAAGTTGTTCGCTAATTCGTCCACTTTCAACCAAGTCGGGATTGGAGCTAATGAGTAAATGGCCTTCCAAAGCATATAAATTGATGTCGAGTTCGTGGATGTCGGCAAGCTCACAAATTTTCTCATCGAACAAGGCAACCAAATTTTCAATACTGCGGTAGTTGGGCTCTTGTTTTAAAAAATAGTCGATGGCCGAGCTTACAGCATATTCTTTTCGCTTTAGCCGTTCGGAATGGTACTGCTCGTTTTCTTTTTTAAAATGATAGTATGTAATAGCCCCCGTTAGTAAGAACGAAAAGGAGATTAAAAAAACCATAGAGAAAAAGATGCGGAAGCGCAAATTCAAGCTGCTCAGCTTCATCGATAAGGCATTTAACAGGGTTAAGCAGCTCTTTTATGCCTCAGATTTCTTTTTGGCTTTTTCTTTCAGGTTGTCGTCTTTTAGCTTGTAAATATCGTGTTCTGCTTTACTGGGTTTAAGTCTAAACGACAAAACCAAAATAAAAAGTCCCAGGGTAATGATTCCGAAACCCATTAACAGGTTCATAACCTCTGGGCTGTTAAACGGATCGAAAATGAGAATAAAACCAAAGGCCATAATAACGAAGCTGTTGATAAGCAAAATGGCTTTTTTGCTTTCGGGACGAGTATAAACATAAAGCAAAGCAAAACCCGAAATCACCATCCAAACGCCGAGCAGGTTTTCGATGGTTCGCAGGGCATTGGATACATTCGATACAATAAGGCCGCCTAATACTAAATCCAAAAGCCCGATTAGAATCCAAAAAATAAGTTGTCCAATTCTATCGCGAAAACGAAATGCCAGCAATAAAATGGTGAGCCCAACGCCCATAAAGGCCATACCGGTTATAGAAAGTACCAATCCGCCGTTATTTGCTCTATCACCCAAGTTGAGGCTAACCAGACCATACGCTATAAGCATTAAGCCGTGTATGCCCCAAATCCACCAATTTCGTTTTAAAGCCTCAAGCATGGTATCGTATTTTGGGTTAAAATTAGAACATTGCGAACTAGCTTTTTTTAAATCTTTCCAAATTGTACTAATCTTCAACAGTTATAACGTGGCAATTTTTGCAAATTCCCATGAGCAAAATTTGCAATTCTTGCACCTGATCGTCGAGGTTTTCGGGTAAACTGAGTTCCACGTCAAGGCATTTTAATTCGTGGCATTTTTTGCATTGGAAATGGGCATGGCCATCGAAGTGGTTATGAACCGTACAGGTTTGGCAGGCAGCGAAATAGCTTTTGTTGTCGTTGCCCACAACTCTATGAACTTTACCCTCTTTCAGCAACCGATCTAACACCCTATAAACCGTAACGCGGTCGCATATGGCGCCAACTTTCAACAAAATATCGGCATGAGACAGTGCCTTGTTGGTCGAGTTAATAAGGTCGAGAATTGCACGTCGTGCTTCGGTGTTTCGGCTTATGCTCATAGTGGCGCAATTTAATGCTGCAAGGCCTGAATTGGTTAAGGGCTTAACTTGCGGCTTTAAAGAAAGAAAACATGCATTTAGATATTTTGGCTTTTGGGGCTCATCCAGACGACATTGAATTAGGCGCTGGAGGCACATTGGCTAAACACGCTGCCAATGGCTTTACGATAGGCTTGGTAGACCTCACCTTAGGCGAAATGGGAACAAGAGGAACCCCCGATATCCGATTGGCAGAGGCGGCAGAAGCGGCCCGTATTTTAGGCGCTTCGGCTCGACACAACTTGTATATGCGCGACGGTTTTTTTGCAATAGATGAATACCATATTCGGAAAGTGGTAGAAGTGATCAGGCTTCATACACCTAAATGGATTATATGCAACGCCATCTCCGATCGCCATCCCGACCACGGAAGGGCAGCGAAACTTTTGGTTGAAGCCAGTTTTATTTCTGGATTAAAGCAGTTTAAAACCCATTGGCAAGATAAAGAACAACAGGCTTTTCGTCCACAGGCGGTTTACCACTACATCCAATTCCTCGAAATAACACCTGATTTGGTGGTTGATATAAGTGGTTATGAAAAGCTCAAAATGCAAAGTGTTTTGGCACACAAAAGTCAATTTTACGATGCCAACAGCCAGGAACCTGAAACGGTAATATCGTCCAAGGGTTTTTTGGATAGCGTAGAGTACAGAGCCAAAAATTTTGGGCGATTAATTGGCACCGATTACGGAGAAGGGTTTACGGTAGAACGGTTACCCGGTGTGAAATGGCTAAGCGATTTGATTTAGAAATTGCTGGTAATGCTCATGCCAATGCTGGTTGAAGCCGGAACTACCCTACATATGCCACCCACACAAAAAATGCCCCGTTGTTGACGTCCAAAATTAAGCTGGAAGCGTGTGGTGCCTGTTATAAAGCCAGCAGATGCCAAGGGGTAATTCAAACGTTGATCGGCATCGGGATGGCCGTAATTGTAAATGTTTTGAGCGGCAAAAAACCACTTAGGCGCAATGCTGTATTCTAACAACAACATGGCCATATCGCCTCGGTCTTGATTTGAAAAGAGACCTTGAACCTCGAATCTAAGGCTTCGCTTATTGGCCAATTTCCATAATCCTTCAAAAACAAAGGCATTGATGAACGCCATATCGAGCTTGCTTGGATCTTTATACAAAGTGTTGTCTTGCACTCCACCCGAATTGGTAGCCGAACCCAACAGGCCTTGGCTGTATTCGATGTTCATGTAAGAAAGGGTGTATTTGAAGTACCGACTTACAGGCTTTTCATAAGACACATTAATGTCCTGAAAATATTTAAACGGACCATTTCTGAACCAAACCGTTTTGTACCCATCGGTAAACTGTTGACCAATTTCGATGGAATCGGCCAAAGCTTCTTTGTAAATAGAATGGGCATCGGAAAAATTCAAACTCAAAGTCGCACCTCTTTCCCCTCCCACAAAACTGCCTTTTGGCAATTGAAACGTAAACTCAAGTTGAATACCCGTTTCTCCATTTATTTGAGTGGCATAAGGATATAAAGCCGGTAAAGCATAGGTGTGGAACTTAGTGGTAGGCGGCAAGAAGTTAACAAATAACTCAAATTGACCGGCATCGCGGTTAGATCGAAAGGCCATATTGTCGATCATTTTATAAGACCCCACAAAACCAAAGCCCTTTGTAGAATAGGTGGTTGTTAGAAGCAATCCATTGCCCGGTTTGTAAATGTAATTGTTATCGGCAGAGGGGTCGTTTATTTTGTGAACCAATTCGGCACTAAGCCCGAATCCGCCCAAACCATAATTCAATCTAATGGCCGAAGAACCCACGTTTTCGGGAAGATTTAGCAGTGGGTTATTGTCTTCTTGAAACTTACTTACTACGCTTACACCCAAACTAAAACGATTGCGTTTTTCGGCCCACGAGCCAATCAGGTCATTCAAGTTGAATTCGGCGTCCAACCCACGCACTATACCCTCGCCCTTCTCAAAATACACCCTTTGCTTACCAATTACACTCTTAAGTCTTAACCCTTTTATTGGCGAGTAAATGAGCCTCATGCCATCCATGGCATTGTCAAGGCCCAACAAACGTTCTTCGAAACTTCTAAAAATCATTCCGCTGCCAAACTGTTCGTAGAAATTGCCAACAGTGATGTCTAAACCATCTTTCTGAAATTGAAAGAAGCGGTAGGTAATGCCTTCTCCCACAAAGCCCGGGGGATAGCCTAAAATAGGATTTTGGTAGTTTTCGTATCGAATACCGGCCGTAAAATTTCCATGGGTGTAAATAAAGTTTGCGAATCCTTGTCCAAGAAATTTTTCTTCCGGATAGTCTTCACCTTCTGGGTCTAATTCGGTGTCGCGGAAATAATAATTACCATCGAACTGAACATTGCCATGCAATTCTCCGATTGATTTTTTTTCTTGAGCAAATAGAGAAAAGCCAGCAGCAAAGGCCAAAAAGCCCAAGCCCATTTTAAGCTTAAACATAAGGGGTTCAGATATGTTAAAGGAAAGACAGAGACTTTAGTGGGCTTCGATGCTTTCGCCCTTGGCCACTTTTTGCACCAATTCAAACAGCTCATCTTCGTCTCCTGGTGCGTAGCCATTGTGCTGCCAAACAATTCTGCCCTCACCATCTACTAAAAAGGTATGAGGAATACTGTTTACACTTAACAAGCGCTTTAAATCGCCGTTTTCGTCCAAATACACTTCGTATTCCCAGCCTTCTCCATTTACGAATGGCTTCACCTTGGCGGTATTTCGGGCATCGTCTATGCTAATGGCTATAATTTTTACTCCGGTTTCGGCTTGCCAGTCAGGATATTGGTCTTTTATGGCATTAAGTTCTCGGATGCAAGGCTTACACCAAGTAGCCCACATCGATAAAATGATGGGTTTTCCTTCATTTGAAAATGTCGAAGTCGAAACACTTTTACCTTCCAGTGTTTTTACCGTGGCTTCCGGAATGCTTCCATAACTTCCTTCCTGAGCCCAAACATTACAAAACATAGCCATTAAGGCCAGTGTAAAAAGAGATTGCTTTTTCATGATACGAATAAACAAAAAAGGAGGAAGGTTTATGGCCTTCCTCCTTAGATTAATATTCAAAAATTGAATTTATTTGGCCACACTCACTTTGCGAATGCTGCGGCTTTCGTTGGTTTCGATGCTAAGGGTGTAAACACCTTCGGCCAAATCGGCAGTATTTAAGTTGTACAAAGTGCTTGAGCCATTGGCTTCGAATTCGGCTTTGCGAACTACAGCGCCTAAGCTGTTCACCAATTCTAGTTTAACCAATCCGTTAGCGGTTAATTCAACATTTACGTTTTCACGGGCAGGAACCGGGTAAACTTTTACAGCAGCCACTTCACTTTCGTCGATGCCAACTGGCTGACCGGCAATGCTGATGTTGTCTAAATACAATGAATTACCAAACTTAGACGTACACTGGAATCTTACCACTAAATCGGTAGCGCTGGCATAAGGGGCAAGGCTAACAATTTGACGATGCCAGTTGGCTGCACGTGGATAAAAACGGTTGGTGGTAGCAGGAGCAGTAGATAAAGCTTGACCAGCGCGAGACCAAACATTGGTCCAGGTAACACCGCAATCTGTTGAAACAAATACATCTAATGCATCATTTTCTGTTTGGTATTGAGCGTAAGCATGGTCGAAATATAAGTTAGCACCTGCACCTAGTCCGCTTGGGCTAACTTTTTCTAAAACAATGTTCGACACCTCGTTATCAGCTATGGTGTAATAGTCTACCCTTAAGCTCTTGTTTGAACCTTCAAAAGCGCCCATATTCCAAGTTATGCTGCTGGAAACACCCCTATCAACCACAAAAATCCGCCCGGTATTGTCTTGTAAGATAAGCTCAGTTGGGAAACCGCCCAATGCCTGTGGCTCGAAGTCTTTGGTATAAGGTGCGGCTTGTGGGGTGGCGGCTAAAACACTGTATTGAGCTGGAGTGATGGTGTTGTTCAAAGTATTAAAATCTTGTTGACCATTCACATTATCAACAAAAGCTTCTACATTGCTGGTACCACCAGGAAGCTGAATGGTTGGGAAAGTTACCACTGCGCTGGCGCCTTGCATTAAAGAACCAGTATAGGTTTGACTTACAGCCGCACCTCCATTAATAGAGTAATTTACACGTGCGCTGGTGATGGTGGTTGCGCTGTTGTTGTTAATGGTGAAGGATGGCGTGAAATTAGGATCGCAAAGGCCGCTGCCTGCTGTAGAATTGTTGGCAATGCCGGCATCTGCAAAACCTGATGGAACCGGTAATGGAGATGAGTAAGCCGCATTGTGAATTTTTTTGCTTCCATCGGTTTGAACGAAAGCAACGAAAGCAATTTCGCCATAATTATAAATATAGCTTGGCATTGGAACTGTAAAGCTGTTGCTAACGGTTTGACCTGCAACCAAAGTGGTAGGTAAAGCGGTACCGGTTTCGTTAGGCACCATGCGGCGCATCACACTATAGAACTCTTTTTCGTTGGTTGATCCTGGAGGATTTGGGAAATTAATTTCCGCTTCAACCAATGCCAAACGCAAGAAAGTATTGCCGGTAAAGGTGAAATCAGATGAACCTACATTTGAAACCACTACGTTAACGGTAGCTGAGGTAAGATCGTTCGCCATGGTGTGCGAAACCACCACCGAAATAGGCGTTGGTGCATTAAAAGTGGCATCAATTTCTGCTTGAGATAAACAAGCTGGTGCACCGGGAAACGCATTACAATCGTTGGCTACTTCAACTCCGTCAACTTGTACGTTGGGTACTCCGCTCACGCCATAGTAAGAAACACGGGTTTGAACCTGAGTTGGATTTTGAAGGTTCATAGGGTCAAATCCGGGCCAAGAGGTTTGGTACTTAATGCTAACAACCTTAGTAGAGTTAGAAGACAATAAGGCGTTGAAGGCAGGGTTCTGTGAGGCACATGGGCCACATGAAGCCTGTGTAAACTGCTCGGCCAAAACCAAGCGTGTAGCTTGCGCATTTACTTCGCAAACTGAAGCTAAACCTAGAGCTGCGCCTAAGCCTAAAGCGTAAAGTTTCTTCATACTGATTGGTGTTTTAGTTAAAATTCTGTTAGGCGAATATATAATTAATGTTTATACGCTATTGTACCTGTGAAATATTTAACTTTGTGAAACTTCACGAAAGGTTTATGAAAAAAGCATTACTCATAGCGGCTTTGGTATTTTTAGGGGTTAAAGGTCAATCTCAAAGTTTGGAAGTTACCCCGACAGACCTTATTGTCTACGGGCATCCAATGTCTACCAGTGATATGGTAGCCCACGCTGGCATTCGCAATAATTCGTCAAATGCTATTGACGTTAAAGTGAGAAGGAGGTATAACGCAAACCATTTAACCGATAGCAATGCCATTTGCTGGGGGGTATGTTTTTCAACCAAAATAGACACTTCGCTTACTACAATCAGCCTTCAACCTGGTGAGCGTAATGAAAACGATTTTTCAGGTCACGTTTACCCCAACCGCGATGGACAGGTATTCACCGGAGACATTACTTATATTTTTTACGACGCTAATAACCCTTCAGATAGCGCCAGCATGACCATTTCGTTTGAATTGACAAACTCGTTTTCGGTGCCTGAACTCAAAAAAGGCTGGAATGTTTATCCTAATCCCGCAACCGATCACTTTTATGTAGCCCCTCTAAACAGTGAATGGATGCAAGGCAAATTGGTTTTAACCGATATGCTAGGTAAGGTGGTTAAAACAAAACCATTAAGCAGCTCTGAGGGTCGAGTGCGTATTTCAACTTCCGATTTACGCAATGGCGTGTACATTTATGCTCTTTATGATGGTAATACCCTTATTGAAAAGCGTAAATTGGTGGTTTCTAGAAAGTAATTCTTGGTAAAATGCTTTAAAAGCCCCTCTCTTCAGAGGGGCTTTTTTTATAAAATTTCCAAAACAGTTTGAAGTTCATTTCCATCGCCATCCATTAATAACAATAAATACTTGCCGGGCTTAGGTTGAATGGCCATTTGATGAATGTTTTGGGTACTACCCAAATAGTTTCCATTAAGATGCCAATATACAATAGCATCACGCTGGGCGTGGGCTGCCTCCAAAACCACCTTTCCCAAATCGCCATTTTGCTCTTTAGGTATAAACACCCGAGCCTCTTGTTTGGGGTAAATCATCTCCATTTGTTTAAAATGATTTGTGCTACAGGCATTCGACCATTTTGGTAAATCAATATAATTGGGGTTCCATTTTCGAAAATAGCGGGCCATTGCCGGCGGCAGAACCAAAATAAAGGCTTCGCTTTTTGGGGTTTCACACGCCGGAAGCACCCTCTCTCCTTTTTCATTCAACCAAATTTTTTGGTGGTAATGACAGGTTTTCATTCCATGTTTTGGCAATTCTAATTGATAATAAATCGTATCGCCGCAATATGGCCCTACCAACAATCCACTTTCCGGGCAACATGGCAAATTCTCTCCATGCAACTCAACATTCCATGTCTCAGAAGGTAAATGATTGAATAAAGTAAATAATAAAGGTGCAGCGGCCTTTATTCCACTTAAGTCAGGCCGCCCTTCGCCACTGGCATTTCCCACCCATACCGAAACCAAATAGCGGCCATTAAAACCAATGGCCCATGCGTCGCGAAATCCTTGACTGGTTCCTGTTTTCCATGCTATTTGATTGGCGTTCTCGAAAAACTCCCATCCGGTTTCTTCATGAGGTCTTACAGGCAGTCGCAAAGCTTCGGCTGTGAGTAATGCGGCGTTAACTCCAATAACCCCATGATCGTCAAAGTCTTCTTTTTCTTCTTCTCTTTTTATCAATTTGGGAGCAGCGAAATCTAAAGAGCCATAGGGTTTGCCAAAAGGACGTTTTTTTTCTTCTATACCCATTCTAAACAATCCGGTGTAGAGTCGAGTCAGTTCCCATAAACTGAATTCAGCCCCACCCAGAATAATAGACATACCGTAATGGCCAGGACTTTTATCGAGTTCGTAGCAGTTTAGATCTTTTAGAAGTTGATAAAAACGCTCATAGCCCATTTGATGAAGAAGATGAACGAATGGCAGATTGAGGCTTGATGCCAGTGCTTTATCGGCAGATACTGTTCCTCTAAATACTTTGTCGAAGTTTTGAGGTGAGAAACCTTTAAACTGTATCGGTAAATCGGGTAAAAGCTGCTTGGGCATGATAAGGCCCTGATCTATTGCCGATGCGTACAAAAATGGTTTTAATAAACTTCCGGGCGATCTTTTGGCTTTTACTAAATCAACCTCATTCCCAGAGAGCCCCCATTGCCCCACATTGCCGCAATACGCTTTCACTTCTCTGCTGTCAACATCTACCACCAATACCGCAGCATGTTGAATATAATTCAAACGCATTTGTTGCATATGCCGGTCTACGATAAGTTCGGCCGTTTGTTGGGTTGAAAAGTTTATGGTTGAATTGAATGCATGGTTGGTGCCATATTCGGTAGCAAGTGATTGTAAGAGATGGCGAGCTTTTTTAGGCAAGGGTTCGGCTTTAGAAGGCAAGGGCTCCAGCAAGCTCAATTCATATTGAATGGAATCAATATGGCCTTGTTTCCAAAGTTTTGCGAGCAATCGATTTCTTTTGTCAAGCAATTCTTTTCTTCCTTTACCCGGATTAACGGTTGAAGGTGCATGGGGCAAAACCGCCAAAGCGGCCGCTTCTGCCCAAGAAAGCAAATGGGCATCTCTTGCATAATAGCGCCAAGACGCTGCTTGAAGCCCCATAATATTTCCACCAAATGGCGCGTGGTTTGAATAAAACTGAAGGATTTCTTTTTTACTGTAAAGACATTCAAGTTTAATAGATGCGGAAATTTCGTTTAGTTTTCGCCAAACACTTTGTTCGCGTTGCCTTTTAGCCAACCTAACAGTTTGCATACTGAGCGTGCTTCCCCCCTGCACTATCTTTCCTGCTTCCAAGTTCTTAAAAGCAGCCCTAATTAATGAAGTGGGTCTAAAACCAAAATGCTTGTAGAACTTATGGTCTTCAAAAGTTATTAAACAAATTTCGAAGCGTTTTGGCACCGAGTCGAGAGGCGGAAAACGCCATTGCTCATCGTCGGCTATACGTGCTGAAAGTAATTCACCGCCTTGAGCTCGCAGAACACCGCTATAAGGCAAATCGAATAAGGGCCTCGGCAAGCGGGCAAATCCCACCCACAGCACTAAGCAAAGAAATAAGCCTATTAAGCTTAAGCCAATGGATTTGATTTTTATTTGATTGGTATCACGTTTACCCATTGGCCTTTAAGTCGGGCGTATATTTTGGCATTGTACATAGGGCCGGCTTCTATCTGGGGCAAGTAAAAACGACCTATGTAAGCCGCATTTAAAGCTTGTTCGAAAGTTAATTTTTGCCCGGGTTGAAGGGTGAAATAACGCAAGATACGGTCGTCTCGTTGATCAAAATAATCGATATTGGATTGGTTTGAAGTCACAACGCCCTCCAGCCTGGCGTTTCGAAGCTCCCAACCAGAGGCAAAAATTTGGGTGAGTGCAACATTCTTAAGTTCTATAGTCCCTGTATTTTGAATGCTAAGTTGCGCGGTGAAATCGGTTCCTTGTTGCATTTCGCCAACGTCTATTGCCTCTCCCTTACTGTTTTTATACGTCACTGATAAGCTTAAGCCTCTGGATTCGGAGGTTTCGGCACCAGCTTCGGGTTTTCCACTTCGGGTTAAACGAATATAAACCGGATTTTTACCCGTATTGGCAAACATTAAATTACGGGCTTTACCCGGATTGGCCAAAGGCAATAACATACTTGGTTTTTTGCCATTCGTTTTAATCACCTGGCCTCCATCGCTCAATTCAAGTTGCCAAGGTTTGTTGATTTTAAACTGTTCAGCATAATGAGAAACCGCCAATAAGGCAAAGGCCGTGCTTTGGGTGCTGTACCAATTTTCGATTTCAGACAATTGACCAGCAATATTTTGAAGAATTTCGAACGCCTTTTCTTGTTTATTCATAATCAAATACGCATGCAGTTCAATGGCTTCATCGCGAATAGTGGAACCATATGTGTATTCCCAATAGGCTTGTTGGTTTTTAGTAGATAACCCCACCCGCTTTAACAGATTTTCGCTTTCGGCGGGTAATTTGGCCAAGGCATAAGCTGCCGCCAATTGGTAAAGTGCTGTGGTTCCCAAGTCCGGATTTTCGCGCAATCTATTCATGGGGCCGATAGCAGCTTGCCCACCCAAGGCCAAAACGTAAAGTCTGTAAGACTGAACCAACTCACTGTTTTCAGCTCCAAGATTTGGATTCCAGGTATTGGCTAATTGTGTTTGCAAATTGGTCCATTGATCGAGCATTTCAGAATTGACTTCATAACCCAAAGTTTTTGCTTCTGTTAAAAAGTGGCCTGCATACAAGCTGGCCCAAGGACTGCTTTGGTTGGCGCCGGGCCAGTACGAAAAGTCTCCCGATGGAGTTCTAAACAAACTTAATCGTTCTATTCCGGCTTTGATGTTCTCGCGATTTCTTGTTAACTGTTCATCAGATAAATCAACTAGACTTGGCAAATGCAATTGGGCGAAAGCAGCTGAGGTGGTTTGCTCCAAACAACCATGCGGGTAGTTCATTAAATACTCTAGCCTTTGCTCTAGATTAAGCAGTGGCAAACTGCTCAATTCAAGAACTGCTTGATGTGAACCCGGTAGGCCATAAGGTTTATACTCGACCGACCACTTTTGACCAGATTCGAGTAAATGGCTTACGGTTGAATGGCTGAAAGGGTTTCTGTTGGCAATTTGAATTTCTACCTCCCAAGTTGCCCTTTGCTTACCTGCAGTTGCTTCAATTTTAACCTTGCCTACACCTTCAGAACTGGTAGCCATCAATTGAAAATACACCAATCTATCTCCCTTTTTCGGCATTTGCAGTTCTTGAATGTCCTGTCCTTTTACTTTTAATGCGCCATCGGTTTTTATTTTAATTTGTACTTTGCCCAATTGGTTTTGTAAAGCGAATACATTAACCGGCAGGGCCATCTCTTCTCCAGGACCAGCAATTCTGGGAAGACTCGCTAAAACCATTAACGGTTGACGAACAGGCGTTGAGGTTTCTGTACTTCCATATGCCCTTCCACTTCTGCCTACCACCATGGTTCGCACACTGCCTACATAAGGAGGCAAAACCAGTTTATGTTTGTTCGATTTTCCGGCTTCTAAATTGAAAGGCCCCAAAAACTTAACCACAGGTTTAAATCTATTGGCCGAATTGTCTTCACGGGGTTTTAAGCTGCCATCACCACCTACAGCTAAAAGCGAATTCAACGCACCTGCATTGGCGTTTATCACTTCATTGTACAAATCCCAAGTTCGAACGCCTAAGGCTTCCCGCGCATAAAAATATGCATGCGGATCAGGCGTTTTGAAACCGGTAATGTCTAAAAGCCCCTCATCTACAATGGCGATGGTGTATGTCATGGGTTTGCCATTGGTTTCGCTTACCAAAAGCTCGAAAGGTGTTTGAGGTTTTAATTCGGCCGGCAACTTTATTTTGGGTTTGATTTCAGTAAGAGGGTCTACTACTTTAACCGACTGAACGCCGTACAACCGCATGGGCAAATCGTTTTCAGTTTGGGCATGGGGTTGAATTAGGCTTAAGTGAACATAAACATTGGGTGCCATTTCCGGTTCAATTTTGATGGGGATTTTGGTTAAATCGCCCTGGCTTTCTACCCAAAAGCTTTTAAGTAATCGGCTTCCCGACTCGAGACTTACCAAAATCCGGTTATTGGGCGTAGTTGGTACACTCAACTGCATGGTTTCGTTGGTTTGGTAGGATTCTTTGTCGAATCCAAAATCAAGGGTGTTGAGTCCGGCCAATTCGCCTCGGGCTTTTCCAGCCCAACCAGGCCAATCAAAATACACCACATTTCCGGTACTGTGACCCGATTCATTGTCGACCACACGAACATAAAATCTTCCCCATTCGGGATAGTTTACTTTTAATCGGGCAGTGGCTTTGCCTGATTTATTTACTTCTACCTCTTCAGACCACATAAGTTGGCTGTAATTGCTGCTCAGGTGAATGCCTTCGTCGCCTGCGCTTCTGTCCCACCACCAGCGCCAATCGAGTTTATATAATTCAACGGTTAATTGGCCCGACGACATGGGTTTACCCTGAGCGTTAAGCCGAACAAGCTCTATTTCATGATCTTGATCTGTGAGCAACATGCCCCTTTTGTCGCCTTTAGGCATTAATAAACCGACAAAATGTTGAAATGGGTAATAGGTTATTTCAGTTTGGCTAATGCTAAAATCACCGCCGGGTTCGAAAACCCGACCGTACAACCGTGCCCGAAGTGCGCCGGGTGCATCTGATACATCAGGCATGCTGGCTTTGAAATCTGCTTTTCCGCCCTTACCTATTCGAGATTCCCATATGGTTTGTTTTTCTGACTCAAAATCGCGCGAAGCATCGTCAAAAAGGTAGGGTTCAAATCCTTTAAACTTAGTTGTGGTTGGATTGAGGTCCATTTCGTAAACGGCTTTTAAGCCATTGGCTTCGGCCCCTGTTAACCAGCGGGCTTCTAACTGCCCACTGAGGCTTTTTTGGTTGGCATAAACCACTTCTTGATTTAAAGTGAGTAGCATTTTGAGGCGATTGGGTTTAATAGCCTCCAATCGAATGGGTTTTTCGAATCGTGCTCCACCTACCGAGATTTTGGCATTGTAAACGCCCGTTATGGCTTCAGATTTTGTAGGAATATCGAAACGCAAAATGGGCAGATTGCGCCATGCTGTTCGTTTTTTAAATACCACTTGGCCTTGCGGATCGCGCAATTCCAACAATACCGGGTGTTCGCCTGGAATTTGACGCTCGCCGGGTTCGAGCATAAACGCCATATGAATGGTATCGCCTGGTCTCCACACCCCACGCTCGCCATACATAAAACCTTTCATGCCGCTGCTTAAAGCTTGACCACTTAAATCGAAATGGCTTAGGCTGAGCGAAGAGGCATCATCTACCTTTAAAAATGAAGCTCGGTCTTTCCATTTGGCCATCACCACAAAAGGCTTATGGGCTATTTTAAATTTTGCAGCACCGTCGTTATCGGTTTTAGCCTCGGCCAAGATTTGTTGCTGAAAATCGATTAGTGAGATGCTAGCGCCAGCAATGGGTTTGGTGCTTACCAAATCGTTAGCAAAAACCCAAAAATTTCCGCTTTCGTCGCGTTTGGCAATAAGCCCCAAATCCGTAGCCATTACCATGCGTTTGGCATATTTGTCGGCCGAATAATAGGACGAACTGCAGGGATTTTCGCGTTCTTGCCAATTGTAATCATCCGGATAATACCCGTCTTCCCAATAATCCCACTCAGAATTTTCATCAGGCGAACTCCACTCATCGAGGGATTGTTCTAAAGTTTCGTCTTCATCGAATTCGCTTTGGTCTAAACAAGGAAAAGCAGAATTTCGTTGGCCAAAGCTGAGTTTGATTTGATACAAACGGCCCGGCTTTAGTTGAAACAACTCTTCGAGATCTAGGCTAAAGCCATTCCATTTGTGAAGGTTAGAAGCTCCGGCTTTTTGCAAATCAAAGGTTCGTCTGGCAATTGGGCGACCAACCCGTTTTAGCTGATATTGACCGTTAAAATCATTTACCTGAAGATGTTGTACCAGATTATTTTCGAATATTTCAACCACTTCCACTTCTACGCTTTTGAGCCCTATGGCTTCAAATGGCAATTTCATACCATGGGTAGATGGCAATAGGCTGCGCTCGGTATCGCCTGTAAACCGAACCATAGGTTTACCTGCGCTAAAGTCGAGGTCTTGGGTATAAAGCTCCTTTAACTTCAATTTGTTAAGACTTTCTATACCCGGTTGTACAATCAATTTGGCTGTACCATGTGCCTCGGCTGGAATGTAAACCCTTAATTCGCAACCCATCACCACACAACGAGGCTGATTTGACACAAATGGCGGAAGCTGCACCAAGCCCTCTAAATTTTGTTTGTTGTTAATGGGGTCCGAAAAGAAAACCGAAACGTATCGTTCTCCCTGAGTTTGGGCAAAATGGCCAAGAACCTGAAGCTGCCCCATGGCCGGTACCAACAATTCGGAATCGGGCATTTTCAATTGGCTTCCAATTGCTTCTGGTTTAAACCGAAGCACAATAGTCTGATTGTTTTGCGCACGTTTGGCTCCTATAATTTGTAAACGATAGGCATTCTTATCCGAGCGTTTTAACCATTTTAAAGTAAGCGACTGGTTGTTTTGAGTGGCCGAAACCAATTGGTTTAAAGCCGATTCGTTGAGGCGATCGGCAAATGTGAAATCGATTAGAAATTGCGGTGACTGTGTTTCTTTCTTGTTTAAGTATTGAACGCCCATTGCTTGGTATTCAAAACTTTGACTACGAGTTTCGAAAGAAAAGCGGTAGGTTTTAAGGTCGTTTTCAAGTACCGGAAAGAACGCCTGCATATCGAGAACAGCCTCATACTTTTGGGCATATTTGAGCGGTTCGTCAGGTTTAAATTCGAGCGTAAAGTCATCTATCCAAACCAAAGAGCCTGCAACCTTCGGATTCAATTTAAAATGTTCCAGTGAAACCGCTTGTCCTGTTTTGGCTTCTGTTACAGCTTGAGCAAATTGAATACGCAAGGCATCGCCCGTAGAGATAAGACCTCGTGTATGGCTGTGTATGAGCTCAGCAAAAAGAGAAGGAGGGCTATCGAAAGTTTCATTCTTATTTGGTTTACAAGCGATTGTTAAAACAATTACCACTATTAAATGGGCCAGAGCACGAAAAAAGCCTCGCATAATTTGAACTGGTTTGGTGGCGAAATATCGTTGAAATTATTCGGCTTTTTTTAAGAAATGATAAAAGGTTCGCGAAGGGAAGAAAATAATTTTTTTTAAATGTAAACCATGGTCAAGTTAATATTTAACAAATTGTTGCGCCAGGGATTGTAGCGAAAAGCCCGCAGCCGGTTGATGGCGATAATGAAACAGTACAATGGCCAAAGGCGAGGACTTGCAGCGAAAAGCCCGGCCTGCCCGGGAAAGGTAGATTTTAATTAACCCATCGAGACTTTAAAGCCCGGGCCGGGGCGCCCAAATTGGCTTAAAGTGGTTTTTTCGTTTTGATTTTCAATCTATTTTGCTCACGGACATAATACAAAAGCGGCAATAAAACAAGGGTTAAAAAAGTGGCAGATACCAATCCGCCAATTACAACCGTGGCCAATGGGCGCTGTATTTCGGCACCTGCAGATTGTGAAAGGGCCATAGGCAGGAATCCCAAAGCAGCTGAAAAAGCGGTGAGTAAAACCGGTCGGAGACGTTGCATGGCGGCTTCGGCAATAAATGATTTACTAATGGTTTTAAGTTGCTTAAGATGTTCGATCAGCACCAATCCATTGAGAACGGCTATGCCAAAAAGCGCAATGAAACCCACCCCGGCCGAGATGCTAAAGGGCATGCCCCTTAACACCAACAAAAAAATACCGCCTAATCCGGCCATCGGGATGGCGCTAAAAATTAAGAAGGCATCGCTCCAGTTTCGGAAAGCGAAATACAAAATACTGAAAATTAGAAATAAAGCCAATGGCAATGCCCACATCAGTTGGTTTTGGGCATTTTGCAAATTTTCGAACTGCCCACCGTAAGCTATGGTATAGCCTGGAGGCAGTTTTAGGCTCGACTCTACAACAGTTCGGGTTTCATTTACAACAGATTGCAAATCACGGCCTCTAACATTCACATTTACTACCACCCTGCGTTGGCCGTTGTCTCGTGAAATTTGGGCTGGGCCCTGTTTAAACTCAATGTTGGCCAATTGGCTAAGTGGAAGAGCGTGGGTTTGGTTGATGGGGATTGAAATGTTGTACAATTCACTAGGATTTTGGCGGATGTTTGGAAGGTAGCGCAACACCAAATCAAAGGCTTTTTCGCCTTCGTATATTTTACCTGCCGGAGCACCACCGTATCCCATTTCTATTAATTGGTTGACTTGCTGTACCGAAAGACCATATTTGGCCAAAACATCGCGTTTATACGTGATGGCAATTTGCGGTAGGCCTTCTGTTTTTTCGACCGTAACATCGGCTGCGCCTTTAATACTTTTCAGAATTCTTTCCACTTTAGAGGCTTGAAGGTGTAGGGTATCGAGGTTTTCGCCGAAGATTTTAATGGCCAAATCGCCTCGAGTGCCTGTAATCAATTCGTTGAAACGCATTTCGATGGGCTGGGTAAACTCGAATTCAACATTGGGAATAATGGCCAAAGCTTGTTTAAAAGCATCGGCCAATTCATCTTTAGTAGAAGCAGTTTGCCAATGGCTTGGGCTTTTAAGTTTTATGATAATGTCGCTTTGCTCCATGCTCATAGGATCGGTTGGAATTTCGGCCGCACCAATTCGACTCACAACTTGTTCAACTTCCGGAAATGCGCCCAGGATTTTCTCGATTTCGGTGGTTATTTCGATGGTGCGTTGAAGCGATGTACCTGTTTTTAAGACAGGTTGAATAACGAAATCGCCTTCGTCGAGCGTGGGTACAAATTCGCCTCCAAGGCGCAAAAAAAGGATGGTTCCGGTTATTAAAAGCGCGATAGCTGAGGCCAAAATGGGGCGTATATGCTTAAAAGCCATGCCGATGGTTTTTAGGTACAAGGCTTCTAAAAAACCCATTAATTTGAGGGAAAAGCGAAACTGCTTTTCGGGTTTAAGCACGAGACTGCTCACCACCGGAACATAGGTAAAACAAAGCAACATAGCGCCTAAAAGAGCCATAGAAAATACAATGGCCATAGGTTTAAACATTTTTCCTTCTATACCCGGCAGTGCTAAAATGGGCAAAAAGACAATGAGGATGATGAGCTGACCGAATAAGGCTGAGCTCATCATTTTGCTGCTGCTGTTAAGGCTTATCTCATTTCTTAGTTTCTGGAGGCCATGTGTTTTATGATCAAAAGCACGCATGCCCAAAAGCAATTGGGCGCTGGTATATTCTACAATTATTACGGCACCGTCGATGATAATTCCAAAGTCGATGGCACCTAAACTCATCAAGTTGGCGTCAATTTTAAATAGGTACATTCCGGTAATGGCAAACAATAAACTAAGCGGAATAACCGAGGCCACAACAAAGCCCGATCGCCAATTGCCCAACAGAAGAACGACCACGAAAATGACAATTAAGCTACCCAGAATAAGGTTTTCGACTACGGTATGGGTGGTTCGTTGAACCAAATCGCTTCTTTTTAAAAAGGGATTGATACGCACCCCTTGGGGCAAAGCTTGTTGTAAAGCTTGTAAGCGCTTTTCAACCAACCGGCTTACTCGCTTGGAGTCGGCGCCTTTTAACATCATAATTTGCCCCATCACCTTCTCGCCCTGTCCGTTGGCCGTGATGGCCCCGAAACGCGTGGCATAGCCATCTTTGACCTCACCCACATCGCGAATCAGCAATGGAATTCCATTAACAAGTCTGATTGGGGTGATGGCGATATCGTTTGCAGATAGCATGATGCCTTGGGCACGAATAAAATACGCTTGTTGGTTTTTTTCGATGTAGCCACCCCCTTCAATGGCATTGTTTTTTTGAAGCGCTTCAAATATTTCTTGAATGGAAACATTAAGGGCTTTTAATCTAAGCGGATCAACTTGTAGCTCGTATTGTTTAAGTTGACCACCCCAGGTATTTACTTCCACTACTCCTTGGATTCCTGAAAGTTGCTTGCGAATTTGCCAATCGTGCAAAGTTCTTAATTCGCTGAGGCTGTATTGACCCTGATATTCAGGCGTGGTTTCGAGTGTGTATTGGTAAATTTCGCCCAAGCCTGTGGTAATAGGCCCCATACTTGGGTTGCCAAACCCCTCAGGAATGTTTTCTTGAGCCGATTTTAATTTTTCTGAAACCAACTGCCTGGGTAAGTAATGCCCCATTTCATCGTTAAAAACCAAGGTGATAACGGATAATCCAAACTTGCTCACCGAACGCATTTCAACCAATCCCGGTAAATTAGCCATTTCGAGTTCGAGAGGTTGCGTTAAATAGCGTTCTACATCGAGCGTAGAGAGTTTCCGTGATGTGGTGATAACCTGAACTTGGTTGTTGGTAATGTCGGGAACTACCCCAATAGGCAACTGAAATGCCGAATAAGTTCCCACAAGCACCAGAATTGCGGTAAACAACAGTATCAGCTTTTTATGCTCTAAGCTAAAACGGATGATGGGGGTCAATCGATTCTATTTGGATATTCAAAAGTAAGGTAATGCATGGCCATTTAAGGGAATAAGACGGAGCTTGCCGGTGATAGGTTTAGGCCATACAGCCTCATACCTTTGAGCCATGGCAAAAGGGCAGATGTTTTTCATGCATATACCGAAAGCTGCCGGAACCTCTTTTAGGCAAGTACTTGAACGTGAATATAGAAATAAGTTGGTTTCGGTATATGATCCTTTAGAGGTAGAAAATGGGCCTCAAAATAAAGACGCCCAAGCCTATGTTGGCCATTTTAGGTTTGGGTTTCATGAAAAGTGTGAAGTTAACAGTGAGTTTAAGTATTGCGGATTTATTAGAGAGCCTATTTCGCACGCCTGGTCGCATTTTCACTACTTAAAAAGCTTGAATCGTTTGCCCATAGAAATACAAAGCTGGGAGCAGTTTTTACAGCACAAGTGGGGGTATAATTTACAACTGCGTTTTTTAGTTGGACACGACAATTTGGGGGATAAGGCCTTTGAAATGCTTGAACAAGCAAAAACCAATATTGATAAATATTTTTTGCTTTTAGCACCTGTAGAAGAATTTGAGCTTGGTCTTTTGAGCTTTTCAGCAGCATTAAACTGGAAACGGTGGCCTGTTTACCACCCGGCTAATTTTCAATCAACCAAACCCATTATCGGGCCAGAAGAAAAAGCATTGGCTCAAGAAGTTCTTGCGCCAGAGATAGGCCTTTACATTTGGACTTTAAACCACCATTTCAAAGAAAAAATTAAGTATTTGAAACCAAAACCATCGCCGGCTGCGTTTCGGGTTTTAAACCTAATGTACAAGCATCTTGACCCCTTATATATTCTATTAAAAAAACCCAAATGAAGAAATCATTAAAAGGCAGTTTATTTCCTTCCAATGCCGCCAGCCTTTGGCTGTTATTTTTCTTAATGTTTTGGTCAAATTTTAATGCACAGGGGCAGCTTATTTTAAATCCATTTAAGCCTTTGGCCGAAGACACTTTGCCTAAAGCCAAGCGAGAAGGCCTTTTGTTGTTGCCTTTGCTTTATTACACCCCGGATACCCGTTTTGCAGCCGGTGCCATGGGCGTATATTATTTTCATTTAGGCGCAGATAACTCGGCCACACGATTGAGCTATATAAAATTACTGGCCGACTATACCCAAAACAAACAGCTCGACCTATGGAGTTCGTGGAACGTTTTTACTGAAGGCGAGCGCTATTTATTTAAAGGTGAATTAAGGTTTAGAAACTTTCCCGATCGGTTTTACGGCATCGGCAACAACAGTTTAAAAGAAAATGAAGAGCGATTCGAATACAAATTGTTCTCGATGAAATTTTTGGCTTTGAGAAAGTTTGCAAAATCGTGGTTTTTAGGAATGAATTTTAATATAGAAAAAGAATTTGATTTTGAGCGAAGTATAGACGGACAGTTAAACAATGGCAACATAACCGGCTACGATGGTGGATTGGCCATTGGCCCAGGCATTGTTTCGGTTTTCGACACCCGCGATAATGTTATAAATGCTCAAAAAGGCATGTATTTGGAAGTAAATGCTTTTTGGAACCTGCCTTTTTTGGGTGGAACATTTGATTATGGTCGTATGCAAATAGAATTCAACCGTTACTTTCCAATGGCCAGAAAAACCACTTTAGCCTGGAATACCCGGGCTATTTTTTCGACCGGAGAAGTGCCTTTTCTCGATATGCCCCGATTGGGCAGTGATCAGATATTAAGAGGCTATCCTTCTTACAGATATCGAGATAAAAATTTCATGGCAACCCAATTGGAATATAGATTTCCTGTTTATAAGCGCTTTGGAATGACCGTGTTTAGTGGTTTGGGGGAGGTTTTTAGTCAAGAAATACCCTTAGAAGTGAACCGAATTAAATACAGCTATGGGGTTGGATTTAGGTATATGGCCGATGCATCTGAAAAATTGAATATTCGATTTGACTTAGGATTTGGAGAGAACTCGTATGGTTTTTACATCCTATTAACAGAGGCTTTCTAAAGCAGAAGGATCAGCACAAAACATAGGGGTAAACAATATGCAAAAGTTTAATAAGAACTTATCTAATGATTTGGCAAAATAGACACATGCCCCATTAAAACTTACTTTTGCCAAAAATATTCCGTTGACAGCACGCGCCATTTTAATGATACTCGACGGTTGGGGCATAGCCGCCGATCCGAAAGTTTCGGCTATTGATTTAGCTCAAACCCCTTTTATTGATAGCCTTTATCAAAATTACCCGCATACACAATTAGAAGCCAGTGCTCTCGCTGTTGGCTTGCCTGAAGGCCAAATGGGCAATTCGGAGGTAGGCCATATGAATCTAGGTGCGGGTAGAGTGGTTTATCAAGATTTAGTGAAAATTAACTTAGCGGTTGAAAACGGTGATTTTTACAAAGAACCCGTTTTGTGTAATGCCTTCGAAAAAGCGGCCAAAAGTGGTAAAAAACTACACCTGATGGGTCTGGTTTCTGATGGCGGTGTGCATGCCCATCTAAACCATTTAAAAGCCTTGCTGAACCTGGCAAAATCGTTCGGTTTGGAAAAGGTGTTTGTACATGCCTTTACCGATGGCCGCGATTGTGATCCTAACAGCGGTTTGGGTTTTATAAAAGAAATTGAGGCACATTGCGAAAAAACCACTGGACGGGTGGGCAGTATTATTGGCCGATACTATGCCATGGATCGCGATAAACGCTGGGAAAGGGTTCTAAAAGCCTACAACTTATTGGTTAAAGGCGAAGGACAAAGGTTTGATAACGTAGAAGCAGCCATTTCTCAAAGCTATGCCCAAGGAATAAGTGATGAATTTATTTTACCCTGTGTGATTGGAACAGAGGCAAACATAGAAGCCGGCGATACAGTGGTGTGCTTTAACTTTAGAACAGACAGAGGCAGACAAATTACCCAGGTTTTAACTCAAACCGACTTGCCTGAATTTGGCATGTATAAAATGTTGCTCGATTATATTACGTTGAGCCGTTACGACGACGCCTTTCAAAATGTGGAAGTGGTCTACGAAAAAGACAATTTAAACGAAACCTTGGGTGAAGTTTTATCGAAAAATGGTAAAACTCAGGTTCGAATAGCCGAAACAGAAAAATATCCTCACGTTACTTTCTTTTTTTCGGGCGGACGTGAAGAACCATTTGATGGTGAAAAGCGCATAATGTGCCCATCGCCAAAAGTGGCTACTTACGATTTGCAACCTGAAATGGCTGCATTCGATATTAGAGACCAAATTATAGAGGAAATAGATAACCATCTGCCGGATTTTGTATGTCTCAATTTTGCCAATCCCGATATGGTAGGCCATACCGGAAATATGCAGGCTGCTATTAGGGCTTGCGAAACGGTAGATGCTTGCGCAAAAGCAGTGGTTGAAAAAGCCCTGGACAAAGGATATCACCTTATTATTTTGGCCGATCACGGCAATGCCGATTGCATGCAAAACCCTGACGGAAGTCCCAATACCGCACATACCACGCAACCGGTGCCTTGTTTTGTTTTAAGTCCGTTAAAAACCAACTTTCAATTGAGGCCGGGTGTATTGGGCGATGTTGCCCCTACCCTTTTGCACCTCATGAATATTGAAAAACCTGCTGCTATGAGCGGCTCAAGCCTAATCGTCATATGATTCCCCAAAAATCGCTGGTTATAGCGGTCGATTTCGATGGTACCATTGTAGAAGACCGTTACCCTGGAATAGGTAAACCCATGCCTTTCGCTTTTGAAACCCTCAAAATGTTGCAAAAAGATGGGCATAGATTGGTTTTATGGACCTACAGAGTGAACCGCAAGCTTGACGAAGCGGTTCATTTTTGCCGAGAAAATGGAATAGAGTTTTACGCTGTAAATAAAGGATTTCCGGAAGAAAACCTGAATGACCGGGAAACCGGGCGGAAAATTCATGCCGATTTATTTATTGACGACCGCAACTTTGGTGGTTTTCCAGGTTGGGGAGAAATCTATCAGAGTTTAAGTCAAGACACACAAGACTCACAAAGAATTAAGTTGAAAACCCCTCGCAGACGAGGTTTTTTTGGATTCGGAAAATGATACATTATAAAACCCGGGAAGAAATTGAAATTATGCGCGAAAGCGCGCTTTTGGCTTCCAATACATTAGGTCTTTTGGCTGCCGAAATTAAACCCGGTGTAACGCCCTTGCACCTGGACAAAATGGCTGAGGCATTTATAAGAGATCAAGGCGGCATTCCAGGCTTTTTAGGGCTTTACAATTTTCCAAACAGTTTGTGCATTTCGGTAAACGAACAAGTGGTTCACGGCATTCCGAATGAAAGGCCATTAGAATCGGGGGATATAATCTCGGTTGATTGTGGTGTGCTTAAAAACGGCTACTATGGCGATCAGGCCTATACTTTTATGGTCGGCGAACCATCGCCCGAAGTATTTGCTTTATGCAAAACCACTTACGAATGTTTAATTCTAGGCATCGAACATTTTGTTGAAGGAAACCGCACGGGAGATGTGGGTTTTGCTATAGAATTACATGCCACCCGCCACGGTTATGGCGTGGTAAGAGAGCTGGTTGGACATGGTTTGGGCAAGAGCATGCACGAAGACCCTCAAATGCCCAATTACGGTAAAAAGGGAAAGGGACATCTCTTAAAAGAAGGCATGGTAGTAGCCATTGAGCCCATGATTAATATGGGAACCCACCGAGTAAAACAACTGAAAGACGGTTGGAGCATTGTAACCCATGATGGAAAACCCAGTGCCCATTATGAGCACGATGTGGCTATTGTAGACGGTAAACCCGACATTCTTTCATCTTTTGACCCCATTTGGGCCATAACCGGAAATCCTTTTGCTTGATTTCATTCACACTAACATGCTTAAAGGCTTATATAAGTTTGCCCTAAATACCATTCCCCGCCCATTTCTCATAAGATTGAGCTATGTTTTTAAATACATAGCTCCTTTGTTTTTAGCCGGGAACCGTTTTGAAGATCCGATTGATGGTAGAACGTACCGAAAGCTTTTGCCCTATGGATATGGAGAACAACGGCCTAATGCTCTGGCTCCGGTATCGCACTCTCTTGAACGCCACAGATTGATGTGGCTTTACCTAAAACTTCACACCAATTTCTTTACCGCCAAACGCCATGTTTTACACATTGCACCGGAACAATGTTTTGTTAAGCGATTTAAAAAAATGAATAACCTAACCTATACCACGGCCGATTGGGAATCTCCATTGGCCGATGTTAAGTTAGATGTTCAGCAAATGCCCTTTGAGAAAGAAGTGTTTGATGTGGTGTTTTGCAACCATGTTTTGGAACATGTTCCTGATGATATGAAAGCCTTGCGCGAAATTTATAGGGTATTAAAATCAGGTGGTTTTGCCATTATTCAGGTACCTATGCGAAACGATTGGGAAAAAACACTTGAGGACCCAAGTATTACCGATCGTGCGGAAAGGGAACGGTTGTTTGGACAGTATGACCATTTGCGTATGTACGGACAAGATTATCCCGAACGCTTAGAAGCATCCGGCTTTAAAGTAAAAGTTTGGGATGTTTCAAAAGAAATAAGCACCGCACAATTTGAACGCTATGCGCTGCCAAAAGGGGAGTTGCTTTATGTTGCATTAAAGCATTAAACCTCAAAAAGTCAGCAGCCTATACTTTTGCGCTTCACCTTTCCTTTAATCTTCTTTCTGCCTGCAACCGGCTTCTAAATAATCGGAGTTCTTCTTGCTGTTTTGAATCTAAAGCAAGGCTTTCGGCTTGGTTCAAGGCACTTTCAGCTAAAGCATATTGCCCCAAATTTCGCTGTGCCAAGGCCAAAATAATGTTTGAATCATAAGCCTCCAAACAACTTTCTTGTTTTGCCAAATGCCCGCTCAGCCAGATATTAAAAACCGAATCACCGGCTAACTGCAAACATTGGGTTAAATACAAATCGCGGCAAACAGTAGGTTCTGTTGAATGTTTTTTCAACAAATATGCCCATTTAGGCCAATTAGATGTTTCGCGAGCAAAAAAAAGATTTGTGCTTATGGCATTCAGCTTCGCATTGTTGGCGTCTAGTTTTGGGCTAAGATGGGTAGATATGTAATCTGCCCTCAGGCTGTCTTTTCCGTAAATAGCCAACTCCATATTGTAGGCATAGGCATCGGTCAAATACTCTATTAGGGGGAAATTGGGATTCTGCCTGGAAAAATAATCGTGATGGTCTAAAACATAAGGAAGCACCTGATCGGCAGCATCTAAGCCGTAGCGAAAAATGAGGTTGAGGTATTCTAGTTTTCCGAATTCGGCCGGTGACAAGCTTTTAAGCAATTCACGGGCTAATGCCTCGGCTTCTATCGATTTCCCATTGAGTTCTAAGATTTCTGTCCATGCCAATTTCCCGTTTTTTCGAAGTCGACCGCTTTCATAAGCCGATTCAAGTTGATCGTAGGCCTGAAATCGAGCCTGAGCCGAGATGGAGCTCTGAAGCCAAAGGCTGTCGTTTACAGTCCCTTCAAGTTTTTGAAGTGCCTTGCCTTTAGAATTATACCAAACGGCTACAGGATAGTTTTCAACGCCTACAGTTTGAATCCATGCATATCCATAACCACTGTAAACATCCATTTCGGCCAAGACGAAATTTTCTGACCAAAATTTACCTAAATCGTTTTTAGCAAGTGTACGTTTAAATGATTTACAATCAAATTCGACTTGACTGCAGGCAAAAATCAAATACGGTGCGTTCAAAGCCAATGCCTCGTTTTGAACCTTGGTTAAATCTTCACCCGAACGAATAGGCATGAATACAGGTTGAGATGCCAAAGCAAATCCTGCTAGAACCATTAGGATGATAGAAGTAAAGAGTTTTTTCACGCTTCAATTTAACAAAAAAATATCGTTTTTGCTCTTAGGACGCTCCAAAAAACGTGGATTAAAGCCACTTAGTTGTTGTTCCTCAGGCGGGATTTTACTCATTGGGTACAATTTGGAATCGGGTTTCACCAAAAAACTCACCCTATTTACCTTCTTATTGGCAAAATGAATAAGAATGTTAGAGCAATCAGCCCGGTATAAACCAATGTAATCTCCATTTTCTTCTTTGGCGTAATAGGCTGTTTGGCCGTTTCCGAAGCTGTACATTTTGTGCAGCTGACCGTCAACAAAATCACCCTTCATTTTTTTGCCACGTACCTGATTGTATTGGTTTAGCGTATCGCTCGACATGGTGAAGGCGTTTCCTAAAACAAAAAGGCTGTCGAGTGCCCCATTTCGCATACCCAATTTTATGGTGTCGCCGCTAATTTGTGATTCGTCTGACCATAAAACCGGCGATTCGAACATTCGAAAACTCGAATCGATACTCGAGTAAATGAGCGAGTCGCATCGTCCTTGTAAATCGCTTTTAAAGATGCCGACTTTTGGAAAAATTTGCAGCAGATCGCCCCCTACTGTGTCGGTTTGGAATTTGAGCCATTCTCCATGAATAAAAAGCGTATCCGTTATGTCGTCGAACAAGGCATAGTAAGGCAAATCGTGTACTTTGGCTGTTTGCGGATTCTCGGTATACTCTCCCAGCTGCCCTCTTACCAACGATTTTTGGGCCGTATCGAGCAGCCACATATGGCCAAAAACCTGTCCAAAGCCTATCGCTTTATTATAGAAAATACTATCTCCTTTCAATTGTTTGCCATCGTTCCAAATCTCATTTGATTTGGTGAAAATGGCCAAATCATTGCGTGTATCGTATTGGCCTTTTTCGCTGTAAATGCGGCTGTTGCTGTCAGAAATTATTCGGGTGGGCCCTGTAAATCGTGCAATTCTGTTAACGGTTTGGTAGTTTAATGTATCGGTTAACAGGGTGTATTTTGGATTTTTGAGCTCTACTTCATTTAGGAACAGAAAGGTTTGAGTACGGGTAAAATAGGTGCCAATTTGGCTAAACAAGGTGTTGTTTTGGTTTACGATGGTACCTCCCGTAGAGTAAGATGCGATATTCTGGTTACGATCGAAAACCATGGCCTCGGTGGTGAGGCTCATGCTGGGGTCTTGAAGCTTCACATTTCGTTTGGCCAAACCCAAACGGGTTGTTCCATCGTAATTTAGATAATCGCTGTAAAGCCACAAAGTGTCTTGTTCAATGCGCACATTCGAAAAAGCTTCTACCCTATTGGCTTCAGAATAAAGCCAAGCCGAATCGCAATACAAAAGTGCCCCATCGTGTTCGAAAACAACATGGCCAACCAAACGGTTTTTGGGCGGATTGCTTTGCCTGTAATAGCCCTTATCTGCTTGTTTAATGGTTATTTTACTCACAGATTTTTGTGCAAAGGCCAGAGTGCCAATGGTCAAAAAGCAGATTACAAAAACAAATTTCCACAAAACCTCAAAGTTTAACACGAATGGTCTGGGTTCTATCGGGCCCTACCGAAACTATGCTAATGGGCACCTGAACCAATTCTTCAATAAACTTAATGTAATGAATAAGCTCGACAGGTAGTTGATTGAATTCATGCATTTGGCTCAAATCGCATTGCCAGCCCGGTAAACTCTGGTAAACCGGTTCAACCAATTTGGGGTCTACACTAAAGGGCAAATACGCCACCTCCTTGCCTTGGTATTTATAAGCCGTGCACACCATTATATCCTCGAATATGCTTAGAACGTCGGCTTTCATCATCATCAATTCGGTAACACCATTGATTTCGATGGCATATTTGAGTGCCGGAATGTCGAGCCAGCCACAACGCCTCGGACGGCCAGTGGTGGAGCCATACTCGCGGCCTTCCTTTCGCATTCTTTCTCCGGTTTCATTTTCCAGCTCGGTAGGAAAAGGCCCGCTTCCAACCCGGGTGCAATAGGCTTTAAAAATACCAAAAACATTTCCAATTCGGTTTGGTGCAATGCCTAAACCTGTGCACGCCCCTGCTGCTGTGGTGGTAGAAGAGGTTACAAATGGGTAGGTACCAAAATCTAAATCGAGCAACGAACCCTGGGCGCCTTCAGCCAAGATTCGCGTTCCCTTTTTAAGTTCAGCGTGTATAAAATGTTCGCTGTCTATGAGGTGCATTTTAGCCAGTTCATTAGCAGCCTTTATCCATTCGCTTGTTAATTCTTCTAGCTCAAAAGGGTAGTCGTATTGGCGCAATAAGCCCAAGTGTTTGTCAACCAATTGTTGATAGCGAATTTCGAAATCGGGCAGTTCAATGTCGCCAACACGCAAACCATTGCGACCCGTTTTATCCATATATGTTGGTCCTATTCCTTTTAGGGTTGAGCCAATTTTGTTTTTTCCTTTAGCGAACTCAGAAGCCGCATCCAGCAAGCGGTGCGTAGGCAATATAAGGTGGGCTTTACGAGAAATACGAATACGTTCGGCCGCTTTGGGGTCAGTTGATTTAAGTTGTTCGAGCTCTCGTTTAAAGATTACAGGGTCAATAACTACCCCATTGCCCACAATATTGAGCACATCGGCATGAAAAATTCCACTGGGTATGGTGTGCAAAACATGTTTGCGGCCGTCAAATTCTAGGGTATGGCCGGCATTGGGTCCGCCTTGAAATCTGGCAATAAGGCTGTATTCGCGGGTTAAAACGTCTACAATTTTTCCTTTTCCTTCGTCGCCCCACTGCAAACCAAGCAGTACGTCGACCAATGGTTGGGGTTTGGTCACTTTAGTTTTAATTATGAATTATGGGTGTTTTTTTCTTTGGCATTAACATCGCGTGTGGCATAAATGTAAAGCGAGTGGCCTTTTACTTTGATGCCAAAAATTTCTTCAACCGTATTCTTTATTTGTTGAATGCGTGGATCACAAAATTCAATAACCTCTCCGGTATCGTTCATAATGATGTGGTCGTGCTGCTTATTGTAATACGACTTTTCATAAAATGCTTGATTCTGGCCAAATTGATGTTTTCTTACCAAATTGCAATTAAGCAGAAGTTCGATGGTGTTGTATAAAGTAGCCCTGCTAACGCGGTAGTTCTTGTTTTTCATGATGATATAGAGCGATTCTATATCAAAATGTTCGTCGCTGCTGTAAATTTCGCGTAAAATGGCGAAGCGCTCAGAGGTTCTTCGCTGCCCATTATGCTCCAAATACTCGGTAAAAACCCGCTTTACATGCTCAAACTGATGTTCATCCACTGTTATTGGGGTATGCCTCAAAAGTACATCAAAGGATTATGCCGACTTAAAATGTCGGTTCACACTTTGAACTCCTTCTATTTTTTTTAACTCATTCATGACGTTTTGCAAGTGGATTCGGTTTCTCACCATCACCACTATGGCGCCTTCAAACATACCACCATCGCCACTAATGTTGATAGAACGGATGTTTACATTAAGGTCGTTCGATATAATTTGGGTGATTTTGTTCACAAGTCCAACGGTATCAATGCCTTTTATGTCTATGATAGCCGTGTGTTCCGTTACTTCAGTCGAAATCCACTTGGCTTTAATTACTCTGCCGGCAAATCGCGATTGAAGCGCTATGGCGTTTGGGCAGTCTGTACGGTGCACTTTTATGCCTTCGTTGGAAGTTACAAAACCAAACACATCGTCACCGGCAATGGGGTTGCAACATGGGCTTAGCTTATAATCGAGTTCTTGTTCGTTAACACCGAAAACCAATTTGCTGGGTAAGCGAACACCAGAAGGGTCGGTTACAGGCTGAAGAGGAGTAGTTGGGCTCCGGCGCAATCGACTTCGTAAAAAGCCATATAAGCCTCTTCCTCTATCGCGGGCAAAGGCTTTTAATTGTTGGTTGTCGAGCAACTGCAAACCAGCTTGATAATACAACTCCAAGCTGTCGTTTAATTTCAAAAAGGCAGTCAGTTCGCGCTCTATTTGGTCGTTGAGTTTAATGCGCAGAAACGACAGTTTTCGCGCCAAAACTTCTCGTCCAATTTCGGCCATTTGCTTGCGCTCGTCGCGCAACGAACTTCGAATTTTGGTTCTGGCCTTGCTGGTAACCACATAGTTCAACCACTCTTCCTTGGGTTTTTGCTTGGCCGAAGTGAGAATTTCTATTTGATCGCCACTTTTAAGCTTGGTGTTTAAAGGCACCAATTTTCCATTCACTTTGGCTCCAAGGGTTTGCAAACCAATATCGGTATGTATTTCGAAAGAGAAATCGAGCGGACTGGCTCCTTTGGGCAGTGTTTTGATTTCACCCTTTGGCGTAAATACAAATATCTCGTCGTTAAACAGGTTATACTTAAAGTCATCAATAAAATCGAGCGCGTTAATATCCTGATTTTCGAGGGCTTCTCTCACTTTATTAATCCAAGCTTCCAATTTGCCATCGGCCGAACCATTGTCTTTGTATTTCCAATGGCTGGCAATGCCTTTTTCGGCGTTATCGTCCATGCGCTGCGACCTTATTTGCACTTCAACCCAGTGGCCTTCGGGCCCCATAACGGTTATATGCAGCGATTCGTAGCCATTGCTTTTGGCGGTCGAAATCCAATCGCGCAAACGATCCGGATTGGGTTTGTAAAAATCGGTAACCACAGAATACGCTTTCCAGCAAGCCGATTTTTCTTTTTCTACAGGCGTATCGATGATGATTCGAATGGCGAATTTGTCGTAGACCTCCTCAAAACTCACCCCCTGGTTCACCATTTTTTTACGAATGCTGTAAATGCTTTTGGCTCGTTCTTTAATTGTAAAATCCATTCCCTCGGTTTTAAGGGCGGTTTTAATAGGCGAACTAAAGCGTTTTAAGTAACGTATTTCGTCGGCCTGAGCAGCCTTCATACGCATCGAAATGTCGCGGTAAACTTCAGGTTCGGTGTACTTTAAAGAAAGGTCTTCAAGTTCTGTTTTAAGGTTATAAAGACCCAATCTATGAGCTAATGGTGCATAAATATATAAGGTTTCGGAGGCTATTTTGAGTTGTTTCGATTGCGGCATGCTCTCCATGGTGCGCATATTATGCAAACGGTCGGCCAGTTTTATCAAAATCACCCGAACGTCATCGCCCAATGTGAGCAGCATTTTTCTGAAATTTTCGGCCTGTTCTGAGCTGTGCTGATCGAAAACCCCCGAAATCTTGGTCAACCCATCGATTATTCGCGCTGTTTTTTGCCCGAATAACCTTTCTATATCGTTGAGTGTGAAATCACTGTCTTCAACCACATCGTGCAAGAGGGCCGCAGTGGCCGATGTAGGCCCCAGTCCTATTTCGTCTACCACAATTTGGGCAACTTCCATAGGGTGAAGAATATAAGGTTCTCCCGATTTTCTCCTTACCCCTTTATGGGCGGAAATGGCCAAATTCAAAGCCTGACGAAGCGTTTTAAGCTCTGCTTTGGTGCACTTTTCGCCCAAGCTGCGCAAAAGCATTCGGTACCGGCCTTTTATGGCCGCGTTGTCGCGCACTTCATTTTCTGCAATCATACCCCACTAAAATAAGCTGTAAAGGCTTACCAACGCCAAAACCAGACTAAAGAATTGCTGAAAAATGGCAATAAAAAACGATTCAAAAGTTTACTGTGCGAAATGACACAATGGGAGAGAAATAATTCTAAAGCATTAATTAAGAAATACTGCTAATTTCAAGAGAGCAATTTTTGGCGCAGTAAAAACTCGAGCTGATCGTTGGCCCTTTCCAAAGCTTTTAACAGCTCTGCATTGTGTTTTCTTAATTCAAACAATTCGTGCGCACTCAAAACCGCATTTCGCAATTCATCGTCGTTCCATGGCTTGGTTAAATAGCGGTAAACCTGACCTTTATTGATGGCGTCTATCACTGCATTGATGTCGGAATAACCTGTAAGCAATAAGCGAATTGGGGCATTGGTGATGGCCTGCACCTTCATTAAAAACTCAATTCCAGTCATTTGAGGCATTCTTTGGTCGGTTACCACCACTTCCGGCCATTCGGCCGTTAAAATACGTAGCCCCTCTTCGCCCGACTCTGCTGTAAAAATTTCAAAATCGCGACGAAAATTTGCCCTAAAGGCCGTTAAATTATGAACTTCATCATCTACATAGAGAACTTTTGGCTTCGACTTATTCTCTGGATTCATATGGTAAAATTAAACGATTTTTTATGGAACGAATTTCGACAAAATTAACTTTGCTATTGACATACAAAAACTACAAAATCAAAGAATTATCCCGTTATATTTGAAGCGGGGAAACATTTTACGTCATCAAACTCAATGAGTCGAAAATTTATCGAACACTTTTTAATTCCTGGTCACGAAAATGTCATCGCGGAATTAGAATCTCAAGGTATTCATATTCGCCATGATACCTCCAAACAACAGTGGCGCGAATGGTTTTCGGTTAACCATCCCGTTCTAAAAACCAGAGCCGAAGCTTTTGAAGCGCATTTCGATGCTTTTTACGAAAACTCTATCGATTTACCTACCTTAAACTGGGTAGTTTACCCTTGGTTAAACACCGCGGTTCGGATTTTACCCGAAAAAGAGTTTTCGGATGTTAGAACGGCACGGAATAAAAACAAAATCACCGAAAGCGAACAACACCTTTTAAGTCAAAAAAAGGTGGGCATTATTGGGCTTTCGGTAGGACAAAGTGCTGCCATTGCCATTGCCATGGAACGAAGCAGCGGTTTGCTTCGCTTAGCCGATTTTGACACCCTCGATTTGAGCAATTTAAACCGTTTACGGGCAGGTGTTCACCAAATTGGCCTAAGCAAATGCAGCATAGCAGCCCGTAGCATTGCCGAACTAGACCCTTATTTAACCGTTGAACTATTTGAAGAAGGCATTAATGCCAACAATTTAGGGTCCTTTTTAGATGGATTAGATGTTTTAATTGAAGAAAGTGACTCTCTTGAAATAAAAGTGATGGCGCGCATTTTGGCCAAAGAACGCGGCATTCCGGTTATTATGGATACCAGCGACCGCGGCATGCTCGATGTAGAACGCTTCGATTTAGAACCTCAACGGCCCTTGTTTCATGGCTTGGTTGAAGAATTAGAAACCATAAAGCTCCATCAATTAACGGTTCAAGAGCGTATGGCCCTTTTAATGAAAATAGTAGACTTTCAAAGCCTTAGTATTCGACTAAAGTCTTCTTTCGCCGAAATTGGCAAAACACTGCTTACCTGGCCTCAATTGGCTTCTGATATAGCCGCCGGTAGTGGGCATGCAGCCGAAGCCTATCGAAGAATAGCGCTGGGACAAAATATGCCCTCGGGGCGTTATTACACCGAATTAATTGACCCAACCCAAGCAGAAATATGGTAAGCATTCGCGCCTTTAGAGCCATAGACGATCCTGATGCATGCGACCGCTTTATTCAAGGCCATCGCAGGGTTTTAGAGGCACATGGGGTAAAAAAAGTGACTTCATCTACAGACGCCTGGGCTAAAAACCCCGCTGTATTTGTAGTGAATGTGGAATCGGAAGACAAATCCAAAGTATACGGTGGCGCCCGGGTTCATGTGGCCGACGGAAACAACCCTCTTCCTATTGAACTGGCTACCGGGTATATGGACAAGCGTATTTACGAAAGGGTACATGAAAATCGAGCCTTTGGAACCGGTGAATTGTGTGGTCTTTGGAATTCGCTCGAGGTGGCCGGTATGGGAATAGGCAGTTTTTTTGCCACCCGCGCCGCGGTAGTGCTTACCGAACAAATTGGCATTAAAACCCTTTGGGCCCTATGCGCGCCTTATACAGTGCGTTGGGCACAGCGGCTGGGCAGCCGTGTTCAATACGACATCGGGAAAGAAGGCACCTTTTACTATCCTAAACTCGACCTTCTCGCCACCGTGGTATTGCTCGAAGATTCAGAAACCCTGGAACATGCCAAGCCCTATGAAAGGGTTAAGGTTTATGAATTGCGTAAAATTCCGAATCATATTGCGCTTGAAGCCCCCCCGGGTCGAAAACAAGAGGTGGAAGTACGGTACGAACTCAAATTGCCTGGCGAAATAGCCGGCACTTTTATTTACAAAACCCTTGGCGAACGCATTCCGTACCCTTTCGAACTGGAAAAAACAGGCGAACGTTTACCCGAATTTTAAAGTCTGAAAGTGCGCAGTATAATCAGGCTCTATGGCTCTCATTGGGTTACGAAATCTTAACATAAAGCCTTTTTATTCAACAAGGCCGCTAACTACTTTGCAGAACACTTAGACCAATATCATGAAAACCCGACTAAAATGGTTAGATAGGTATTTAACGTTGTGGATTTTTCTCGCTATGGCATTGGGCGTTGCATTGGGCCAATTTGTTCCTGCGGTTTCTAACTGGCTTTCGGCTTCCAACCAAGGCAGCACCAATTGGCCTCTCGCCTTGGGTTTGATTTTAATGATGTACCCTCCTTTGGCTAAGGTTGATTACAAGCGTTTGCCCGAGGTATTTAAAAACACCAAACTGCTGGGAGTATCCATTGGTTTAAATTGGATTTTAGGCCCCGTATTGATGTTTGTTTTGGCCTATATGTTTTTAAAACATGAACCTGAATACATGGTAGGGCTTATTCTCATTGGATTGGCGCGGTGTATCGCCATGGTTTTGGTTTGGAACGATTTGGCTGGAGGCAGTAAAGAATACGGTGCCGGATTGGTGGCTATTAACAGTGTGTTTCAAGTGTTTTTTTACAGCCTATACGCCTGGTTTTTTATTACTTATTTACCGCCATTTTTAGGCCTAAAATCCATCGAAATCTCCATTGGAATTGGAGAAATTGCCCAAAGTGTTCTAATTTATCTGGGTATTCCTTTTTTAATGGGCATTTTAAGCCGTTGGGGATTGGTTAAATGGAAAGGAGAATCCTGGTACAAAACCCGTTTTATCCCGGCCATTTCGCCCATTACCCTAGTCGCGTTGTTGTTTACCATTGTGTTGATGTTTAGCTTAAAGGGCGATTTAATTGTGGAAATCCCTTTGGATGTAGCCAAAATTGCCCTGCCATTGTTGCTCTATTTCTCGGCCATGTTTGCGTTAAGCTTTTGGGTAAGCAAGGCCTTAGGCGCCAACTACCCCCAAAACGCGGCCATTTCGTTTACCGCTGCCGGCAATAATTTTGAATTGGCCATTGTAGTGGCCATTTCAGTTTTTGGTTTGCAATCAGGGCAAGCCTTCGCAGGCGTTATTGGCCCATTGGTAGAAGTTCCTGCCCTTATTTTGTTGGTGAATTTGAGTAAGCATTGGAAAAAACAATTTTATAAAACGAGCAGCTAATTTTTTTTGTATCCTTGACCCTTAACCTATTTATATAGTTTTATGGAAGTTCAAAAGGTAGACATGTATCTCATGGCAAATGGCAAATTCTTTGAAAGCCATCAAATCATTGCAATTCGCGAACAATTGTTGGCAGCAGATGACAGCAAATGGATTCTCCTACAAAGCCTTGGTTTTAAAGACCCAACCATTAGCCTTATCGTTTCCATTCTGGCCGGTAGTTTAGGAATTGACCGGTTTTTAATAGGTGATACCGGTTTGGGCATTGGCAAGTTGTTAACCTGTGGTGGACTTGGCATTTGGGCTATAGTAGATTGGTTTTTAATTATGGACGCCACCCGTCAAAAAAACATGGAATCGTTACATAGAGCCTTGGTTTAATGTGGTTAACGGCCAAAAAGTTCTACATTTTATTGATCTTGCTCCTGTTAAGTGCTTATGGGTATCTCGCTTATCAATACTTAGTACCCAAACACCCTAATCATAAAATGGGTGTCTGTATGGTTAAACAGGTAAGTGGCTATCCCTGCCCATCTTGCGGAAGCACCCGTTCGCTTATGCTTATAAGCCAAGGCAAACTCGAACAGGCCTTATACACAAACCCATTGGGTTTTTTGCATTTTGCGGCCTTAACCCTTTTGCCATTGGCTTTAATGTTCGATTTTATTAGAAAAGATACGCAGGTATACCAAGGCTTTTTAAAGCTCGAGTTGTGGATTAGAAAACCCCTTATTGCCTGGCCTTTAACGATTTTAATATTAGCCAATTGGCTGTGGAACCTCAACAAAGGATTATGATTACAATAGGCCCATTTATAACGAAAACCAGCGAGCAGGAAAACGAAAAGGCTTCTAACAGTTACTTAATGTCGTTAATCGCCCTCATTGCTGGATTGCCCTTTCCGATTATTAATCTTATGGCAACCTTTTTCTTTTGGGTTGCCAACCGAAAAGCGACCTATTTCGTGCGATGGCACAGCACCCAAGCCTTGCTTTCGCAGTTTTCGCTGGTATTTATTAACAGCGCCGCTTTTTGGTGGACCGTATCTATTGCCTTTTATGGTGAACAAATTAGCAATTTGTATTTGAGCTATTTAATGTGTGCCATTATTTACAACCTGCTCGAATTTATTGCCACCATATACACCGCCATCCAAACACGAAAGGGCCTGCACATTCAGTGGTGGTTCTATAGCGATTTAACCAATACTTTTTGCAAAGCATAACATGAAATTGGCATCAAAACTCTTATTCCTGTTGCTGTCTTTTTTTGGACTGTGGTTTCTGTTGCAGCAAATAGATTGGATACAACTGCTCAAAGTGCAGGAGCTCAGCCAAAAATCGGAAGAAAAACTAGGTGAATTGCTCTGGAAACAATTCGAAAACGAAGACGATGTTTTAGACCATACCATACTTTATGCAGGATGCGACAGCATTTTGACCCGATTGTGCGACAAAAATGGTTTTAATCGAAAAACGTTTCAATTGCATGTGGTAAACGAACCGGTAATAAACGCCTTTGCTCTGCCCGACAGCCATATGGTGGTATTTTCGGGATTAATAGAAGCTTGCAGAAGCAGCGACGAACTGGCTGGGGTTATGGCACACGAAATGGCCCATATTATTGAAGGCCACGTAGCCCAAAAGCTTATGAAAGAAATTGGGTTGTCGGTGCTTGTTTCTATGAGTGGTGGTGGAGCTGGAGGCGATTTAGCCAAAGAAACTGCCAAAATGTTGGCTTCAACCGCTTTCGACCGTGGATTGGAAAAAGAAGCCGATCTAATGGCTGTAGATTACCTCGTAAACGCTCAAATAAAACCCGATGCTTTAGCCGATTTTATGGCCAATTTGGCTAAAACCGAACCAGAAATGCCTACCGAGCTGAAATGGCTGGGAACACATCCCCAAACCAGGGAGCGCATGAGCTATTTGTGGCAAAAAGCCACCGAGTTCGAAGATGTTGAGTATACAGAAGCCATAGACACAAGCCTTTGGCAAAATATGAAAGCCTATAAAACAAATTGAACGGCCATTTGGGTGTGGGTGGTAAAAGATCATTGAAAACGCGCCATTTGCATAACCCAGGCGGAGGCACCCTGCGGTACGAACAAAAAAAATCCCCATACAATCGAACCTGACTGTATGGGGATAATTTTATGGTAAAACCTATTGAACCTGTACCTTGGTTTGGGTTAAGGGCAGTCCGTTTTGGTCTTGTAGACTTAGTATATACAGTCCGGATTTGGTATGAGCCGGAATGTCGAGGATTTGTTGGCCGTCTATTTTGCCACTTTGCACTTTAATTCCGCCCGTGGTAAACAAGCTATAGCCATAGGCTTTGGTTTGGTTTTCAAAACTTAAGATTAAACGCGAGCCGGCTTGTACCGGGTTTGGATAAACATTGAGGTTTTGAGCTTGGTTTTCTGCCAAACCTATACCCAATGCGGTGCGTGCGGCACTCGGACGATAGGTCATAAATTGGGGGTTATTGTTGGCGTCCAGGGTATAAGAGGCAATGGGAAGTCCGGTGCCGTTTTGATCGTAAAACACAACAAATCTTTCGATGAAAGTTACGCCCTGCGTAAGTCCAAACGCATTCATTAAAGCAGCCGGAGCCGGAGCGCCTCCCAAATAAATACTGTCTACAGTGGTGCTAATAACATTTATCATAAACACCGGAATGGGTGGCATGGCATTGCCATTTTCGTCTTTAATAATCAGGTTGCCATCGCCTACCACTGTGCGGGTTTCGCTTTCGGTGGCCTTAAAATAGCCTGGCACTCCACTTAGACCATAAGCAGCAATGGTAAGGTTAAAGTTCAAAAAACGGTTTTGTGAACCTGTCCAGGAACTCTGGTTGGTAACCGGAAACTTCAACGCGTATACCCCATTGTTAAAAGTATTTCGCTGACCCGGAATAACCAAAGCGTCATTGGCTCCTCCGGTGGCAGCGGCGAGGCTTTCGCTAAAAGGTTCTGTAAAGTCGGCGGCGTTGTAAAATCCGCTGGCATCTATGTTATAAAACAAATACGAATTTATGGGCGCTCCGGTAGGGCTTACCAGTGGTCGATAAACAAAAGTATGTACATCGGGATAGCCATTGGTGCTGTCGACCGCACTGAAATAAGGCACCGAATCGTTTCTCAAAGCCCCTACCCCGCTATAGTCCCATACTTGATTAGAACCGGTCGAAGCAACCGAAAAGGTACCGGGAGTAGCCACAATGTAGCGGTCGCTCTGTGCATTGGGCAAGCGGTAGTTTTGAAAATTGATGCTTTGAGCAACAGCAAAGGCCGAAAGGCCTATTAAACTCGAAAGGGTGTAGAGCATTTTTCTCATACAAGAATTGTTTTTTGTTTGGTGCAAAAGAGGCGCTAAACGCCATTTCGTTTGTATCAAATTTGAAACAGCATGTATAAAATTTCGACTCTTTTTAGTAAAAATGGGCGTTTTAACCCGCTTAGAGCATCTGACCCGGGGTTTCGTGGTACTTTTCTTTGAAGCACTTCACAAAATAAGCGGGGCTATTAAACCCACAAGAAAAGGCAATTTCCGAAACATTGCCCTGTTTCTCGGTCAGCATCTTTCGGGCTTCGCGCAAACGGTAGTTCTGAATCATTTTGTTGGCCGGATGCCCCAATAGGGTATTGAGCTTTCGGTTGAGATGGGTTTTGCTCATACCTATCATTTCGGCCAGCTCTTCTACCCCAAACCCGGGATTAGAAAACGAATTTCCCAGCAGCTCTTCCAGTTGTTTAAGAAACGCTTTGTCTATTTTATTGAGGGTATTTTCGGCCACCTTCGGCAAATCAAGGTTGGCCACTCTTTGTCGCCAGGCTTCTAGTTGTTTTAAAATATTCGCCAACCGCAGCAATAACTCATCGCTGTTAAAGGGTTTAGATATATAGTCATCGGCCCCGGCAGCCAATCCTTCATTAACCGAATCCTGATCTGATTTGGCGGTAAGCAACAAGACCGGAATATGGCATGTTTGCTTATTCGACTTAAGGTTTCGTGTTAACTCAATGCCATTCAAATCGGGCATCATCAAATCGCTTAGCACAATATCGGGAAGCCGCTCCTGGGCAAACTGCCAGGCTTCTTGTCCATTTTTGGCGGTAATTACCTCATACGTTTCGCTTAAACATTGCTTTAAATAGGTACGTAAATCCGGATGGTCTTCGGCTACCAAAACCAAAGGTTTGTAGCTGCGTCCATTCGCAACTGCCTCCTTTGAACCAACGATTTCCGAGGGCTTCAGCAATCCCAAAGGCATGCGAACTATAAACGTACTGCCCTTTTGGGGTGTACTTTCAACTTCTATACTTCCATTATGCTGAACTACCAGCGCTTTACACAAGGCCAAGCCAATGCCCGTGCCGGGCTGGGCTTGGGGTGGGGCCTCAGGATCTTGATAAAAACGGTTAAAAATGTGTGGCAATGCTTTGGCGCTAATGCCCATTCCGGTGTCGGCAACCTTAATTTCGACTGTTTCTTCGGTTAATGCCTTCAAACTTACCTCCACCTGCCCTCCCGAAGGGGTGAACTTTAATGCATTGGTTATTAAATTGGACACCATTTGCTGCATTTTTTCGGCATCATATGCACATACCAAGGCTTGTTGGGTCCCAGAGTAGCTAAGTGTTATTTGTCGGCTTTCGGCCATGGAGCTGTATTGGCTGCATAAGGTGCGTAAAAAGGTGTTTAAATTGCCTGAAACCAATCGTAGTGGTGGTGGCTTAAACTCGTGCTTGCTTAGATCCAGAATTTGGTTGACCAAATTTTCCAATCCCTCGCCGGCATTCTTGGCCACGGCCATTTCCTCTTTCAGAGAACCAGGTGGCAATTCGCTGTACACCTTGCGTATGGGGTTGATAACCAGACTTAGCGGGCTTCTCAACTCATGCGAAATATCTTGAAAGAAGCGCGTTTTGATGCTAATCAGATTCTCGGCTTCACGCTTGTCGCGGCGAATTTTGCTTATGCGCTTAGCCAAACTAAAGAACAGAATAAGCGAGAAAATGAGCGAACCAAGTTGGAAAAAATAGGGGGTAAAAGGCGTTGAAGCCACCATGCCCGATAGTGTTAAACTCATAACCAGCCCCCCAACAAGCAAGGCCGATATGGAAATTAACAGATGTTGTGCCGCTTTAACGCCTTTAATGCTTAAATACATGGCCATAAGCAAATACATAAGCAAAACCAATACAAGCGGATAATTCATCCATTGTAAAAAATGGAAAAAAGTAGAGTAAAGCAGCAGACCTACCACCAAAATATTTACCCCTGAAAAAACCCAAAAGCCCTTGCCCAGCCTGCGGTTAAGCTCTAAAAATTCGGAGGCAAACAACGATGCGAAGCCCAATAAAAAAACAATATTAAACGAGCTTTGCTCAAACATATTGAGAGTTGGCAGCAATTGGTCCCAAAAACTAATTAAATTGTGTTGCATTTGGAAATAGGGTATCCAGAATACCATATGAAAACCGAAAAACAAAAGAGAACGGTCTTTTAAGAAATAAGCCGAAACCAGCGACAAAAGCACGATGAACCAAACCATGCCTGCATACAACGACTGCCAAGTAACCACATCCATATAGTGCTTTTCAAGCTGTTGTGCATCAGACAAAAACAGCTCTTTATAATGCGGATCGGCCATGTTTTCAGGAAACTCTAAATACAAAAGCAAGTGTTCTACTTGCCCCATGCCTATCGGCAAATGGTAATAATGCTGCGAACTCGGCAGCAGGGTAATATGGCCCTTCGAGCTTTGATTTAATGGCGAATATGTTACACTGTCGTTCAATATTCTAAAAACGGCCACGTTTTCGGCCAAACGGCAGAAACGCAAATAAAGAGCGCCGCTTAAATGGTCGGCATTTTCGAGCCTAAGGTTTATGAAAGCCCCAGGCGGATTGGACCCTAGCTTTTGCTTTATTTGAAAAAGAGGGGTCGAGTCGATAGCCAATAGCTCATATTGGAACACCGGCTGGATTGAATCGCCATAAGCCGAATTGAAAAGGTTTGGTGGCTTAATTCTAAAGGTTTGGGCATACAGGCTATGCCCAATAGACCAAAAAAAGAGAGCAAAAACCCAAAGGCAAAGCCCAAATTTTAGGCGTAAAGAAACCATGCGGGCAAAGATGGCACCAAAGCTTTGCAATTCAAACCTGTTTGCTTGGGTAAATGGGCAAAAAAGCTGTTAAATTGGGAAGAAAAAGGAAGTTGAGTTTTTTAATAGGATGGCTTTTTAGCGGTTCATCATGTCGGGCGGCCAGGCGAGCTCCGTTGTGTGGTCCTACTAAGCCTCTTCGGCTGTATACTGCCTGCCACATAATTCATTGGCACTTTCAAATCTTTGAAATTGCTTTGTGATTTTATATGATTCTTGTTTATAAATGATCTCGCTCATATTGTTATATTTTTTAGGCCACAAATGCACATATATTCGTGCATTTGTGGCTCATTATTTCAGTTTTTTCAGGTTCGCATTATTGACCAAAGAAGTCATTTGGGTAATGGCAATTTGGTTCAGTTGGGTAAGCCGTTCCGATTGGCTGAGTTCTTGCCGAATCAGCACGGCATTGATGCTTTCCATATTGGAGAGCACTACCAGTTGTTCCAGTGTGGCATCATCCCGCATATTTCCTTTGGCATCCGGATTTTCAGCTCTCCAATCCGCAGCAGTTTTGCCAAAAAGTGCCATGTTCAGTAAATCTGCTTCGGAAGCATAGACCAAAGACGTTTGTTTTCCGGTGAGTTTCTCGGGAATCAGCCGTTCCTTAATGGCATCGGTATGAATCGTATAATTTACCTTAGCAAGGGTGCGCTGCAGGTTCCAATCGAGCTTTTGGCGGTTGTTTTCGTCTTCTTTGAGGCGTTGGAATTCCTTAATTAGATAGAATTTGAATTCAGCACTTATCTAGGTAGCGAATTCAAAAGCAATATCACGGTGGGCAAAAGTTCCCCCATACCGACCAGACTTTGAAATAATACCGATAGCATTGGTGGTATCAATCCATTTTTGCGGTGTAAGTGTAAAGCTATTGGCTCCCGATTCATTTTTAAACGCATCGAATTCGATGCGTTTAAAATCCGGGTTATTCATTTGTTCCCAAAGCCCACAAAACTCTATGGCACTTCGGGTGCGCATCCAGTTTTGAATGATATAATTAGTACGCTCCGAGTCTCTATAACGAGCCATATCTGTGAGTGAAATGTAGTCGTCTGATTTCTCTGAGTATAGACTTATTTCCCTGCCAATAACTTCTATTTTTTTATTCTTTGCCATATTCATTTCTAATTGTGGCAAATTCGCCATAATTAAACAGAAACCAAAAACCAAGTTAACGAAGGGCGTCCCAACCCCGAAGGGGTGACAAGATTATAGAAATGCGTTAACGAAGGGCATCCCAACCCCGAAGGGGTGACAAGATTATAGAAATGCGTTAACGAAGGGCATCCCAACCCCGAAGGGGTGGCAAGATTATAGAAATGCGTTAACGAGGGGTATCCCAACCCCGAAGGGGTGGCAAGATTATAGCATCCGGTATAGAAATGGCATCCCAACCCCGAAGGGGTGGCAAGATTATAGAAATGCGTTAACGAGGGGCATCCCAACCCCGAAGGGGTGGCAAGATTATAGAAATGCGTTAACGAAGAGTATCCCAACCCCGAAGGGGTGTTAGGATTATAGAAATGCGTTAACGAAGGGCATCCCAACCCCGAAGGGGTGGCAAGATTATAGCATCCGGTATAGAAATGGCATTTCAACCCCGAAGGGGTGTCAGGATTATAGAAATACGTTAACGAGGGGTATCCCAACCCCGAAGGGGTGGCAAGATTATAGAAATGCGTTAACGAAGGGCATCCCAACCCCGAAGGGGTGGCAAGATTATAGAAATACGTTAACGTAGGGCATCCCAACCCCGAAGGGGTGTTAGGATTATAGAAATGCGTTAACGAAGGGCATCCCAACCCCGAAGGGGTGTCAGGATTATAGAAATACGTTAACGAGGGGTATCCCAACCCCGAAGGGGTGTCAGGATTATAGAAATGCGTTAACGTAGGGCATCCCAACCCCGAAGGGGTGTTAGGATTATAGAAATGCGATAACGAAGGGTATCCCAACCCCGAAGGGGTGTCAGGATTATAGAAATACGTTAACGAAGGGCATCCCAACCCCGAAGGGGTGTCAGGATTATAGAAATACGTTAACGAGGGGCATCCCAACCCCGAAGGGGTGGCAAGATTATAGAAATACGTTAACGAGGGGTATCCCAACCCCGAAGGGGTGGCATTTATTTCACCCCTTCAGGATTTTATTGTAGGTGGTATGTTCATTGTTATAATCATTTCACCCCTTCGGGGTTGGGCTGTGGGTGGTTAATTTTGTTTTCTATAAACTTTTCATCCCTTCGGGATTTTTCAGTTTTTGGTTCGGCAGGCACACCACCACGCAACTCCCCTACAAAAGCCTTTTGCAAAATCCATTTTTTCAATTCTTCCAAATCATCTATTTTCTTTTGATACACCGCTTCCAACTTCTGTGTTTCGGCTCGCAGGGCATCTAATTGGTCGACAATGGTTTGTTGTTCATCTATTGATTTTGGGAAAGGAATTGAGATTTTCTTTAACAATCTTGATTTGATACCAAATACCGTCAGTCCGTCTAAAAACCCATTTCAAAGCAACGAATATTTTTGAAATCAGCGTCAAATAAGGGGAGTAATAAGGCTTTTGATAGATTTCTTATTTGAGGGTATGTATTTTGGATCGCAGCGTTGGTGGTCTTAAAATGTCTGTTTCGGGCTCATATAAGCTTGTCGAAGCCACCGGATATATTTTATTACAAAGTTCGTCAGGGCTAAGAAAATTGGCGACCAATCCTTCTTCGCCTTATTTCATACAGATTTGGTAAATGGCTTTTCCGTTGGTACTGTATGTGGTATCTAATTTTAATTTCTCCGCATATTTCTTGGATTGCATTTCGCATTCGCCCACTTCCAATTCATCTCTTTTGGCTTCTACCACTGCCAATTTGATGCCTTTGTAAACCAACACATAATCGGCAATTTCTCTTTTGCCCCTCCGTTCGACACCGCTCACGGACCAGCCAACACCTGTTTGAATTTTACCTGACGTGATGTTGTATTCACGAAGGACGTTAGAGCCTTCCACAACGCTCCAACCACAAGCTTTTAGCTTTGGGTCTTTGAGTTCTGCTCTTGTTAAT
>CAMCXO010000018.1 GCA_945883565.1 Chryseobacterium gleum | reverse complement strand
CGGCATATATATTATTAACAATCAATTAATTAAAGAAAGCAATAGGGTTTTTAGACAGATTGACGGTTTGCAGCTACAAGAAGTTGGCGATTTCGAAGCACTAAACTGTCTAACAGCACTGCACTTGATACGAAGCACAAAGCTTGATTTAACCACTGAACCGCCACTTTTGGGTAGGTGCTGTTATAGCTCGTTTTTTTATTCATCTGTCTTTTTAAATAATGCCAAATGACTCAATAGTTCTACGTTCTTTCCTGGCTTTTTTATTGTCTCAAATAGTTTAATGTCAGTTGGCAATGGCTTAAAAAACTCAAGTCTGTTACTTTTTAAACTTGTAATTATTGGAGATTTAATTTTACTTGGGTAAGTAATTGGAAATAAATCCAAAGACTTAACGAAATAAATCAACCATACAAGGTCATATTGATTATCCTCAATGTTTTTCAGTTTTTCGTTTAAAAGGTTTTCGATTATTGACTTTATTTTGTTAATAGTGCGGACTTTACTAATATTCTCTTCAATTATTTTTTCAATGATTCCAAGGATTTGTGGAAACGATTTGTTTCTTCGTTCTTTTAATAGTAACAAAAGGCTAATTGCTTTTAATAAGTCTTTGTCTTTAAAGTCGAATTTGAGCTTATTGTCCTTTGTTGATAATTCACTTAAAAATCTGTCTACAACTCCTGTGCCTTCAAATTTTTTATCAACTTTCAATGTGCCTCTCAATGAACTTTCAAATCTTTTGTAGTTGATTTTTCTTTTATACCGCAATGAAAAAGGTTGATAATCTGCCGTCCATTCTCGGAATAATCCTTCTGGCAATTCATCAATTTGAGATTTACTTTCATTTAGTGTCAAATTGAATAAGGCTAACTGCTTTTGGAGTGTCTTTATTATGAAATTGGCGTCTTGTTTAGATTGACAGAGGAATCTATAGTCGTCTTTAAATCTTACACCTATAAAGTCAATATTTTCCGAATCAATAATTTTTGAACTTGCTGTATCAACTGAGCTTAAAATAATCTCTGAAATTAAATCAGAAATAGCTGGTCCAATTGCAATACCGTTTGTGCAACCGTCATTTGCTGATTGGAATAACCTGTCGAGTTTAAGTCCTAAAAATTTTGTGTAGTCCGCCCTGTTTCCCTTTTTTCTAATTAGTTCCTTTGTGTGTAATGCCCAAGCAATGCTATGAGTGTAAATTGAAGGATAAAAGTTTTTTATGTCAGTTTTTAGAATGTATTTATAGTTATACGCTTCTGCTACAAGGTCGTTTTCAGCCATTTCTAAGAACTCGTAAATCATTCTTCCTGCTCTAAGATTGCCAAGAGAGCCTTCGTTGTTTTTAGAAACAGGTATTGGAAAGCTATATGAATATATTTTATTTAATGGATTAAAAAGGGATTTAATTATTAAGTCCCATTCGTTGTTTAAATACCAAACAATGTCGTGATAAATTTTAGGTTCTAAAATTCCGAAAGTTCTATCTGTTAATTCAGATTTTGGGAACGAAATATTAACTAATTCGCTTTTGATTGGGTCAAATTTTGGCTGTCCACTTGTCGTGTCGACCAAGTAATAGGGGTTGGTTTGTAATTCTAATTTATTTACTTTGAAAGTCGGTGGCATCACATATTGCTCGGGGTAATATCCTTCTTCCAAGAGCCACTTTGCTATAATGTCTTTTGATACGCTTTTTAAAAGTCGTTTAGTTTCCTTACTATGTTCTTTTGGTAATGACATTTCTTGTTGTGTCGTCTTTTAAAATGAGCTATAACTTATATATATGCGAAAGTATACTGTACTTTTTCCGGTTTATTGTGGTTTGGTTTTTTGTGTAGTATATTCATTATTAGTGGTTTTGTTGGTTTTGGTAAAATTAGCTGCGTTATGGGTTATTTGATCTGGGGGGCTGTTGATTTTATTCACTTTGGTCTGGGTTATGTGGATCGAAATGGTGGTGGTCTTCGTGGTGTTTTGTGGCCCCAAAATCGTCTTCTATGAGTTCGTAAAAAGGGTTTTGAGATATCCCGTTGAATCTAAATAGCCCACGGTTTAAACCGTGGGCTATGTGAAGGGTGTTGTTGGCTGTTTGACGTTTGTGGTTTAAGGGTGAAAGGGCATGATGCAAATGAAGGTGTTGTGGGCTTAGCGATTCCTTTTGTTGGCAGAACTGAAAACGTTAGCGGTAAAACGGAAAACGCGCTCGGTGGAACTGATAACGTTCGTGGTGTAGATGAAAAACTTGGTGGTTTGTTGTAAATGCGGGCGGTGCAGTGTTGAATTCTGTTGCTTAGTGTTGACGCCAATGGTGGAAGTGAAGAAGTTGGTGGTAAAATTGAAAATGTACGTCGCTTATTTGAAAAGGGCTTTGGTGCAGCGTTTGACGCCGATGGTGCGGCGGATAATGCTCGTGGTAAAATTGAAAACGTCGGTGGTGCAATTGAAAATGCCTGTAGTTTGCTGTTTGATGGCTGTGGTTGAAAGTTAGATGTGAGTAGGCGAAGTTGAAGACGTTGGCGGTTGAATTGAAAAAGCCAACACCTGAAAGAGGTGAAGGCTTCCGCTTTTTTGAAAAGGTCGACTGCTTTTTTGCAGATACCTGTGGTGGATGGTTTGAAGCCATGTCGGGAATGTTGGATATCGGCTGCTTTTTTGAAAATGCCGGTTTCGTTTTTGAAAACGTCGACTGCTTTTTTACAGATGTCTGGGGTTGATGGTTTGAAGTGAGGTTGGGAATTGAAAATGCGGGCCGCTTTTTTGCAGAGGTCTGTGGTTTAGGGCGAGAAGCTATGTTTTGACGGTTTGAAGTGGGTGGATTTTTTGAAATGCGGGCAGAAGATTTGAAGAAGGCCGTGTTGGATGGTTTGACGTTGGTTCGGGAATGTTTGAAGTGGGCGGTTGAATGTTTGAAGTCGTCAGTTTAACGTTTGAAGCGGGCGGTTGAATGTTTGAAGCGGGCGGTTGAATGTTTGAAGCCGGCGGTTGAACGTTTGAAGCGGGCAGTTTAACGTTTGAAGCGGGCGGTTGAACGTTTGAAGTGGGCGGTTGAACGTTTGAAGCGGGCGGTTGAACGTTTGAAGCCATCGGTTGAATGTTTGAAGCGGGCAGTTGAACGTATGAAGTCAGCAGTTGAATGTTTGAAGCCGGCAGTTGAATGTTTGAAGCCGGCAGTTGAATGTTTGAAGCCGGCAGTTGAACGTATGAAGCCGGCAGTTGAACGTATGAAGTCGGCAGTTGAATGTTTGAAGCGGGCGGTTGAATGTTTGAAGCCGCGCCAGGGATTGCAGCGGAAAGCCCGCAGCCGCCTTGACCATAGCCTTCTGAATTAATCATGCCCATCCTTAAATCCAGAAAATCGTGGTTCAGACAATGGCGGCGAGGACTTGGAGCGGAAAGCCCGGCCCGCGAGGGGCTCTGATGGTGTTTTCGTTTTGAATGGCTTTTTTTGCCCCCGAGCGGGGGCGCCCTTAACCTTAAAGCATAAAAAAGCCGCCCGAAGGCGGCTTTTCTTTTTACGGTGAATCCTTATTGCTTCACCACTTTTTGTCGGCTTATTTCGCCTAAATGCTCTATTTCGAGAATGTAGCTGCCTTTGGCGTATGCGCTCAAATCGATGCTGCTTACAGGGCCCTGGGCGGTGTGGGTCTGTACAAGTCGGCCTTGTAAATCGAACAATTCGAGCTTGCTGCCTAAGGGGCTTTCAACGTACACCACATCGGCTGTGGGGTTTGGATAGATGCGAATGGGTTCTGCTGCTTCTGCCCCACCCTCTTCTTTATTGCCTCCTGCCCCTAAGCTGCGGTCGCGGCGTATGGAGAAGGCCGAATTGCGGGCCCCGCCTCCGGGGTTGTAGCGGCTGCGCACGTTAAAGCGGTACAATTTGCCGGGGGTGAGGTTGTTTACGTTGAAGAAAGTATCGGCAATACCGGTGTATAAATTCACCAATTGGTTGTCGGTTTCGTTGCGCACCCTTAGCTGATAACTCAATACCCCTGGACTTAGTTGACCATTTTGACGCGGACGGTTCCACAATGGGCGGAAGCCATTCGGACTGCTGTTTACCGCGCTAATCAAGTTAGGAATATAAGCCGTGTCGAGGGCATCTATGGCAATGGGGGTAACCGAATCGGCCTGACAGTTGTAGGCATCGTAAACCCTAAGTACATAGCTGCCTCCTGCCAATTGGCTATAGGTTTGGTTTCGGCGGGCATCTACCCTGTTTATATTGCCAGTCGACAAATTCTCGAGCTCGAAGTTGTAAAGGCTCTTGCCGCCGCTTACATTAAACACCGTAACCCGGGCGCTGCTGGCCGGAAGGGCATTGAGGTAAGCCGCCTGGAACACATTGGTGGCATAACCAATATCGCTGGCACAGCCAATGGTAAAGGTTATAACACATGAAGTATCGCCCAAACCCACTCCATAAACGCGGGCTTCATAATCGCCTGGAGATAAATTCTGAATAAGGCGCTGGGTGCCCAGCTCGTTTACGCCAGACCAGCTGCCATTGCCCACCATGCGGTATTGCAGGCGATGCTCGCTCGCACCGACTATGGCTGTCCAGTTAAACCGTTGGTTGTAATGGCCACTGGCACCTGCTACCGAGCTTAGGTTGTGGGCATTGCAGGTTATAGGACCTCCGCCTGAAGACAGGGTGGTAAATTGCATTTCTGTACCGAAAGCAGTGCCAAGAGCATTGGTTGCGTAGGCCCGGTAGTAGTAAGTTGTAGAGGCCAACAATCCACTTACCGGACTGCTAAATACCCCAATTCCAGTACCATTTTGGGTGAAAGTGTTTGACAAATCGGGTTGAGGGTTAAGGTCATACACCACCCCTCTTGCTGAAACAAATAAACCGCCATCGGTGAGTACATCGCCTCCTAATTCTGCAGACTGGCTGCTGATGTTGACAGCCGCCGCAGTGCTAACACTGGCCAGACTGGTTTGGGTTGGGGCGTTGCAACTGTTGTAGATATAGGACAAAAGCAAAGGCTGGCCATTGGTTCTGGTGGTGATTCGGTTCAATCCGCCTAATCCATTAGACACATAACAACTGCTGTCGCCATTAGGGAAGGTTTCGTCGTTAGTATTAGACACCGGGTTTCCATTTACAAACTTCCAATAGAAAGTGCTTGGGCAAACACTTAAGGTGGTTTCAAACACATCTGGGTCGGAAGTTGGGCTCAACAAAATGGCGCCTTGCTGCCAGGCTGGAGACGTAAAGTCGCCCATTACCCAAACGCCGGCCGAGTCGGCAGTTAAGCCATTAAGGTCTACTCTAAACGTAACATCCGCTGGCGGAATAACCCCAGAGCATGCGCTTAATGAATTAAAGCAAACCACGTTTAAACTGCTGTCGCTTGAAATGATGGCCAAGCGGTTGGCAACACCTTCCCAGTTTAGGGTTCCATTAAAGTGCCTTCTAAACTTGTAATCGTAGGTTCCGGGTGCGAGGTTTAACGTGATTGAATAAACCCCATCGCCATCGGCATCGCTTAGCCAATTGCCACCTGCCCAGGCATTCATGGTACCGGCTATTTCTACTGAGTCTACCTCACAAATACCATTTAAATCGACATGGAAACTAACGTTGAATGTTTGGTTATTATTCGGACAAATGGCGCAGCTTCCGAAGCAATAAGCCGGCAAGGTGGTATTGGCTACAAGCGAAATACTGCGGTTTCCATTAACTTGACAAGCTTGCGACCACATGTTTTCGTCGCTGCCCCAGGCGTTGCCGTTAACGAATTTGTACTCGTAAGTCCCAACAGGTAAATTAAGGGTGATTTCGTAAATGCCGTCGCCATTGGCATCGGTTAAAGGCGTAATGGCCGGATCCCAGTTGCTGGCATAACCTGCCGCTTCCTGGAAGTTACCTGCTATGTGCACCCCATTTGCGCTTACGGTTTGGTCGCGCATGTCTACTTTAAAAGTGAGGTTAAAGCTTGAAGGTGGCGTAACCGGAATGCAAGGGCTGCAGCTTTGGAAGCAAACGGCAGCAAGGGTGGAATCGGTGGATAAAGTTAAGCTTCGGTTTCCGGCTGTGGCACAGGGTAAACCAAGCAATGCTTCATCGCTGCCCCAGGCATTGCCGTTAACGAATTTGTATTCGTATGTACCGGCCGGGAGGTTAACTGTAACTTCATAAATGCTATCGCCATCTGCATCGGTTAAAGGGGTAGATGCCGGATTCCAATCGCTGCCAAAACCTGCCAATGCCTGGAAATCACCGGCTATATGCACGCCCAGCGGATTTACCGTTTGGCCTTGCATATTAACTCGGAAGGTTAAAGCATAAAAACTTGGCGGTGTAATAATTTGACAAGGGCCGCAGCTTTCGAAACAAACAGCAGGCAAATCGCGGTTGGTATTTACCATAAGTACACGGTTAAAACCCGACACACAGGCACCACTTATTTGCTCTTCGTTGCCCCAAATGTTGCCGTTTACAAACTTGTATTCGTATACACCTACCGGAATTTGAAGGCTTATTTCGTAGATGGTATCTCCGTCCGTATCTAACATTTCTACTCCATTGGCACGCCAATGCACACTATCGAGACCAGCGGCTATTAAGAAATTGCCGGCAATGTGCACCCCATTGGGGCTCACTATTTCGTTGCGCATATCTACCCTAAAGGTTACAGTATAGGCAGAAGGAGGCAAAATGGCACAAGGTTCACAAGCCGAGAAACACACTTCGGGCAATGCGGTATCGCCGGTAAGCACCAAACCGCGGTTACCCCCATATGAACAATAGCCCGGTACGCTCTCTTCGTTTAACCAAGTATTGCCATTTAAAAATTTATACTCATATATACCTGCGGGTACTTGAACCGTTAACTCCCAAATGCCATCGCCATTGGCATCGGCCATGGGAGATCCGGCTGGGTTCCAATCGCTGCCAAATCCGGCCTCCGATTGAAAATCGCCAACTACAAAAACGCCAAGAGGGCTTATTGTGCTCTGCTGAGACATGTCCACTCTAAAGGTCAAGGTGTATAAAGTTTGAGGAGGCGTGCTTGAGCAAGTTCCGCAACCGGCAAAGCACACAGCAGGCAAGGTGGTGTTTCCGGTGGCAGTAAACTCGCGGTTAAATCCGGTGGCACAAGCCGCTGGAACCGCTTCATCGGCGCCCCATGCATTGCCATTTACAAATTTGTATTGATAGGTACCAGCCGGAATGTTAACCGTTAACGAATAAATGCCATCTCCATCGGCATCGCTCATTGCGCTGCTGGCCGGGTTCCAATCGGCCCCAAAACCGGCAGCATTCTGGAAGTTGCCTGCAATATGAACCCCATTGGCCGAAACGATGGTATTAGACATATCTACTTGGAAGGTAACATCCACATTTGGCAATGGACCGCTGAAACAAGGGGTACAAGAACCGAAGCAAGCGGCCGGAGTTCCCATATCGGCGCTTAAAGTGAAACTGCGGTTTCCGTTGGTGTTGCATGCAAGAGGCACGCTTTCGTCGGAGCCCCAAGTATTTCCATTAATAAATTTATACTCATAGGTACCTGCTGGCAGTGCCAAAGTAATTTCATAAATGCCATCGTTATTGGCATCGGTTAAGGCCGTAAGTGCCGGGTTCCAATCGCTTGCATATCCTGCTAAGGCCTGGAAGTTACCGGCGATGTGTACACCAGCAGGATGCACACTTACTTGACTCATATCCACTTTGAACGTCAAGTTAAACAAGCCAGTTGAATTGGTGTCGCAAGGGCTGCAGGAACCAAAACAAACTGGAGCCGTTGACAAGTCGGAGCTCAGATTTACTGTACGGTTTAAACCAGAGGCACATGCCGCCGGAACCGTTTCTGAACCTGCCCAGCTGTTTCCATTTATAAACTTATAAGCATAGTTACCATTGGGTAAGGTTGCGGTGAACTCATAAATCGAATCGCCATCTAAATCAAGCATTTGGCAAGCCGAAGCATCCCAATTATTTGTAAAACCAGCTAACTGTTGAAAATCGCCGGCTACAAACACCCCATTTGGACTGATGCTTTCGTTGCGCATATCCACTCTGAAAGTAAGGTCGAAATTGTTGCTGGCGGTGGTAAAGGTTTGGGTATTGCCATAAGCTGTACCGCCCGAATTGGTGGCAAATGACCTTACATAGTAGGTTATGCCGGGTAATAAATTGCTTGGTGAACCTGTAAATACCCCAGTGGTGGTGGCCAAACTGATGTTTGAATTGGCCAGGGTGGGGTTTGGAGAGGTTCCGTAAACAAAGCCAACTGCACTTACAGAGGAAGCGCCATTGCTTACCAATTGTCCGGAAAACTTAGCGCTGTTGGCGGTAATTAGTTCGGGAGTATAAGTGGCTACAGCGGGCGTTAAACAATCTATCATCACATAAGTGCTATCGGAATAAACTGCACCGAAAGCATTGGCAATGCTCACTTTGTACCAGCCATTCTGAGAAACACTTATGGATTGTCCGGTATTGCCATTGCTCCATGTGTAAGGACCAAAACCCGGGGCCGCCGTTAGCAATTCGCCACTGGTATTACAAATGGCCGAAAAGTCTGGAAGCAAATCCGGCGAAAAAGGCGCATTGGGCAATGGGATTTTGTGGTTACAGAATACTTTGAATTCGCCCGGAGCCAGATTCAACCCATGAAAATTTGAGCCCACTTGAATGCTGTCTGATTCAAACAAGGAATACCATTTTCCGGTAACAGGGAAATATGTAGAGGGGCTTTGAGCGGCCACATCGGTATTGGCTACCACAATGAAATGGCGGTTTCCGTCTTGCAACCTGATGGTTTTTACCAAAGAGCCCACAAAGTAATCTATAGGATCATTTCTAAAGGCAGGCTGTGTTTTGCGCAAATAAATCATATCGGCGTATTGGTTGAAAGCCGCTCTACGCACCGGGTCTTCAAAATAATCCCAACGAATGGGTTTATTGCTTAAATGACAGCCATTTGAAATGGTGCTATCGGGGCAAAAGTCGATGCTGTAGTCATAGCCCAATTCGCCAAACTGCCAAATCATTTTAGGACCCGGTGTGGCAAAGAGAAGTGCAGAAGCCATGGCGTTGCGCGAAATGGCGGTGTTGATATCGCGGGTGTTATGTCCTACGGTTGAATTGCCATACATTTTGGCTTTGAAAACGGCTCGTTCTTCGTCGTGACTTTCCATGTAAGCCACCAAATTTTTGCCCCACCAGCCGCGGTTAGAAGCCAAGGCTCCACCTAAATCGCTGGCAAATCCCATTACCGCTTGGGTATAGCTGTAGTTCATATCGCCCCATAACATAAAGCCGTTGTTCGACAGGGCCGATTCTTCGCTGTTATCGGCAAAATGCTCTAAAATAATATAAGCACCAGGGGTAATGCCCCATATATACTGTCCATAATCGGTGAGTCGGTTAATGCGGGCTTGATCATAAGCATTCCATCCGCCTACATTGCCCAAGGTGTTGTTTTGGGTGAAGCCCTTTGACATATCGACCCTAAAACCATCTACCTTAAACTCTTCTAACCAATACTTAAAAACCCTTTTCGAGAAATACTGAGTGTGTGGACTGTCGTGGTTCATATCGTAACCCACATTATAAGGGTGACGTGCTACGGGGTTCATCCATGGATTATCGGTGGCAGGTTGATTGTTTTGTGCATCCCAATACAATTGGCAAAGCGGGCTTTGTCCGAACTGGTGGTTTAGGGTGATGTCGAGAATAACGGCAATGCCGCGGCGGTGACATTCTTCAATAAATCGTTTTAAATCGTGTGCTGGACCATAGTATTTATCAGTGGCCAACATATAAGATGGATTGTAACCCCAGCTTTCGTTGCCTTCAAACTCCATAACCGGCATAAGCTGAATGGCGTTGATTTGCAATTTCTCGAAATAATCCATTCGGTCTATTAAAGCTTGCCAGGTATGTCTTTCGTCGAAATCGCGAACCAATAGTTCGTAAATCACCAAATCGCGGTTATCTGGCCTCTGATATTGTATGCTGTTGTCCCATTGATAATCTGTTGCACCCGTTTGAAACACCCCAACCAAACCAGATTGTCCGGCAGGATAAAAAGGACGGTTTGGGAAAGTGGCTTGATCGATGTGGTGATCGTTCCATGGGTCTAGAATAAGCTCGCTGTAGGGGTCGGCAATACGTGTTCCCAATGGACCTACGTAGTACTGAAAACGGTAACGGGTTTGTGGGTTAAGGCTGTCTATTTGAATCCAAAATGTTTGTCCATCGGGGGTAGGGGTCATTAAATAGGCCGAATCGAGCTGCCAATTGTTGAAATCGCCCAGAACAAAAGCCCAAGGTTTTCCGGGAGCCCTAAGTTGAAGATGAACAGAATTTGGGGTAATAACCGTAATGCCGTCTTCCATTCCAGCGGGCACAGGTTGTGCCACTACGCCAGAACTCTTCACCACTTGTACGCTGGCCGTTTGAAAATACCCCGTTCCGGTATCTACTTCTAAAGTCAGAGTATGTTGACCCGCACTTAGATTGTTTCCATGAAGGGTAGTTTCTACGAATTTGTTCTGGGCGCGGGTTACAATGGGGGCACCATTGAGCTTGAAGCGAATGCCGGCCCTTTTAGAAGCCTCACCTCTAAACATGGCCGAGCCATTGGCTGACAGACTAACAGGTCCCGAGCCATTAAGGGTAATGGCCGATTGAAAGGGACCTTGGTAGGCATCTACCAAAATATCGCTGCCCGAAGATGCCCGGCCCACAATGGTTCCGGCCTGATTTCTAAAAACGAATGCCAATTTTTGGAGAGATTCGCCCTGAGGCAAACTGTGGAAACTGCCTATATGGTAGCGCTTAGTATGCATATTACCTGCAACCGCTTGCATAAGGGTGTTGGCATCTTGAGTACCCCAGTTGCCAATGGTATGTCGCCAATCGCTTGAACTTGCTGATGAAGAAGTTATAAGTCCCATATGCGCATATACCGGCGATATACCGGACAATGCAGCATTTCCATCGCTGGAATTGTAGTAAATGCTTATGGTATCGTTCGCATTAAACCATTTTGGAACGACTTGAACTTGAGCGTTCGAAAAGGTGCATAATGCCACCATCGCCCAAAGGGCGAAGTAAAATTTTCTCATGGGTTGCAGGCTTTAGAGCCCGAAAGATAGAGAAAATGTGAATTGTACACTTAGTACATTTTACCAAAAAGAGAAAATGGTAAATTATTTGTTTATACTATTTTTTAAACAGGTAAATCAACCTACCCCAAATAGCCAAAGCGGCTACAAAAGCCAAAGCATATTGCCACCATATTAGCCAAGTATTGCCTGAATCAAGAGTCGAACGTATGTCGCTTTCGCCCAATACCATAAAAAACACCGCGGCATTATTGGCAAAATGGGCCAGGATAGAATACCAAAGGCTTTTTCCATACTGGCGAACATATCCCAAAGCCAATCCGAACAACAAAAGCCCCGGAAAATGCATAACCTGCCCGTGAACCAAAGCAAACACCAAGGATGCAAGCCAAATACCAGGGTGGAGTCCAAGATATCTTTGTAATTCGGGCTGAAGTACACCTCTAAAGAAAAACTCTTCGGCCAATGCAGGAAGGCAGGCAACCACAATAAAAGCAAGCGCCCATTCTCCCCAATTGGCGCATTCTAAAAAGATGGCCATTTGGTCTAAGGCTTTTTCGTGGGCCAACTCCAAATTTTGCCACCAATTGTTGGGCAAATACAAAGAAAGAACATGCTGACTAAGGCGCAATATGCCATCTACCAAAGGACTCAGTGCCAGCATGCCCACCACCAGCCAAAAAGATGCTTCTACTTTTGGGTTGGTATTGAGGCCTGCAAAGCGTTCGGGATTGTGCTGGGTGAAGTAGATATAAAAAGCAGGCCCTGCAACGAACAATCCACTTACAGCAAAAAACTGAAGCAAGCGCAAGGCATTGCGCGACAAAGCATTCCAGGCATTAATTTGACCGTTGGCAAATAGGCTTTCGGCCGAAACCCCATACAAGACTTCAACCAAACCAATACCCAAAAGCTGAAGCAAACTGAACCAAAACAGTAAGCTAACAAACAAAAAGAAGAATCTAAAAAGTGCTTTACGCTCGGCAAAAATTCCTTTCACCATGAATTGATGGAATGCTTTTTAACTTTGCGCAAGTTATGGTCAAGATTGAAACGGTAGAACTACCAAACTTCCCTTTGTTGCTCGCACCTATGGAAGACGTGAGCGACCCGCCTTTTCGGCGATTATGTAAAGAAAACGGGGCAGACTTAATGTTTACCGAGTTCATTTCTTCGGAAGGCCTGATTCGCGATGCAGCCAAAAGCGTTAAAAAACTCGATATCTTTGAGTACGAAAGGCCTATTGGTATTCAAATTTTTGGCAACGAGCTCGAAAGCATGCAACAAGCAGCAGAAATTGTTAGCCGTGCTCAACCCGATATTTTAGACATCAATTATGGTTGTCCGGTACACAAAGTGGCTTGTAAGGGTGCCGGAGCAGGCATTTTATTAGACATTCCAAAAATGGTTAGGCTAACCGAAGCCATTGTAAAAGCCACCCATTTGCCTGTAACCGTCAAAACGCGATTGGGGTGGAGCGATACCACTAAATATGTGGTAGAAGTAGCAGAACGTCTTCAAGATGTTGGCATCAAAGCCATCAGTATACACGGCCGTACGCGTCAGCAGATGTATAAAGGCGAAGCCGATTGGACCCTTATTGGAGAGGTGAAAAACAACCCTCGAATGCAAATTCCGGTTTTCGGAAATGGAGATATAGACAGTGCTGAAAAGGCTGTTGAAATGAAAAACCGTTATGGCGTGGATGGGGTCATGATAGGACGTGCAGCAATTGGCTATCCTTGGTTTTTTAGGGAAACCAGGCATTTCATTGAAACCGGTACCCATTTACCTCCACCCACTATGGAGGAACGCATTGCTGTGGCTAAGCGACATTTGGAATTGGCCATTGAATGGAAAGGAGAACGCACCGGTATAGTAGAAACCCGTAGGCATTACACCAATTACTTTAAAGGCATAAACGACTTCAAATCGTTTAGAACAGAATTGGTTACAAAAGAAAGCGCTGTTGAAATGTGGGAAGTGTTTGAGCGCATCGAAGCGCATTTACTTTCAGCTGTTGAGGCATAAAAAGAGAAACGCCCCGACGGGAGTGTTCCTGGGGCGTTTCTAATTGAATATTGATTTAACTACTATGACTCCTGTGAAGAGATAAGCTCGATGTTTCGAGCTACGGCATCTCCTTTTTCATTGGTGCCTAAAGTAAAACGGACTTTATCGCCTACATGAAGGTCGTTAAAATCGGCATCAACCAGACTGGTATAATGAAAGAACAAATTAGAGGGTTCAAAACTTATAAAACCATAACCGCTTTTGAGATTTTGAATGATGGCTTCATGCACTTCACCCTCTTCTATTTCGAGTTCAGTTAAAGTAAGTGGGCGGTGAATAATGCGTTCGGCCGAGCGCGGTACGAACAACAAATCCAAAGAAGCTTCATCAATTTCAGAATCGCTCCCTTCAATAATGTCGTGCATGGCTACCGGGAAAGTCACTTCTTCCAGAAGTTCTTGTGAAGTTCGGGTAACCACTTTTTGACCTTCATCGTTCATATAGTCAAAATCCCAGCTTAAAAGCATAACCGGAATACCCAATGCACTCAATTTTCTAACCAAAGGCACATAGTCGCCATCAGAAGCAATAAGCACCACCACGTCAAAATGACGGAAATAAGCCAACTCAAGCGCTTCAAGAGCCAACCATACATCGATGCCTTTTTCTTGCTTGTTGAGGCCTGCACCGCGCATGGGCGAATAATGAAGGGTTACGCCTTCTGCCATAAGGATGTCATCAAACACCCGATCGTAATAAAGTTGGTTGCCTCTTTGTTGGGCTTCAGTGGCATTTAAACGACCTCTGAAATAATGGGCATCAACGATTTTACAAAACCTTGGATCTACATCTTCTTCTTGAGCCACGCGGTGACGGATGAAACTATGCAATCCTGAGATACTGATTCTGGCTTTTCGTTCGTGGAACCAATTGTAAAAATTGCTTACGTACAGAAAATAACTGCCGTCGTAGAATACACCTATTTTGGTGATGCTACCGTTTTGGTTGTAGAGCATGTATTGATTAAATTAAATGAACTTTTCAAGTTTCGGCCCCCTCCCTTGGGCTGTAAGCCTGAATAAATTAGGGGTCAAAGTTAAGAATATGTTACTTATTAACAAATGAAAACCCTTTTTTTAATGTTTAAACTTTTTCCACAAAATTTAGATCTTTTCCAAAAGTTTCTTTGAGTTTATACGCATGGTAAAAGGCAATGGTAAATGTTATCAATCCTACACAGGCAGCCGCGTACACCATACCAAAACCTAAACCCACATTTAAGTAAGCAAACAATAAGGTGATAGGCACAGTAGCACCTCTTACTAAATTTGGAACTGTGGTGGTTACTGTAGCTCTTAAATTGGTACCAAAACTTTCTGAGGCGATGGTAACAAACAGGCCCCAATACCCCATTGGCAACCCGACTAAAAAGCATGCTAAATAAAAGGTTTGGGTTGACACAATTGGGCCAAATAAGAAAAATGCACATGACATGAGACCCAACAACAACGCCATAAAAACAGCTTTTTTTCGGCTTTTTATCCACTGACTCAATAGCCCACTTAAAACATCACCTACCGACAATCCAATATAGCTCCACATTACAGCTTTACCACTTACTATTGGTTCATTAAGCTTCATTAATTGGCCAAATTCAGGAGAAAATACAATTAGAATTCCAACAACAAACCAAACCGGCAGTCCGATTAGCACACTGTTCATAAATCTGAAAAACAATTCTTTGTATTTAAACAATGCCAAAAATTGCCCTCCTTTAATCCCCGAAACCATCATATTACTAAATAAACCAGACTCCAAAGATTTTATACGCATGATTAGAAGCATCAACCCTAAAGCTCCACCAACAAAATAACTGATTCGCCAAGAAAAAAGGTCGGCTACTAAAGCAGCAACCACTGCCCCCAAAGCGCCGAATAACACCACAACCATGGTTCCATAGCCTCTTTTCGTTTTGTGCATAGTTTCACTTACCAAGGTAATTCCTGCCCCAAGTTCTCCGGCTAGACCCAACCCAGCAATAAAGCGTACTATTGCATACATAGGGATATTATTCACAAAACCATTCGCAATATTGGCCAGTGAATACAATAAAATGGAGGCGAATAACACTTGAACACGGCCCTTTCGATCGCCCCAAACCCCAAAAAGTACGCCGCCTACAAGCATTCCAACCATTTGCATATTGAGCAACAGCAAGCTGCTTTGAGCTATTTTTTCAGGGCTTACGCCCAAATCATTTAAGCTTTGAAGCCTTACAATGCCAAATAAAATGAGGTCATAAATATCTACGAAATAGCCCAAAGCGGCCACCACCACTATTCTTATTTGGGAGCGGTTCTCAAACATGCTTATCAAAAATTTATAAGCAAGTACTAATCTTCATGTAAACGGTCGAGTTCTCTTCGGTCTTTTTTGGTTGGCCTGCCTGTTCCAGGGCTTCTGTGCATGCGTTTGACCAGTTGAATGAATGCCATTTTTTCCAGTTCTTCACCTGAAGTAACCTCAAGCATAAACTCAGGTACTTTAGGAGCTCCTACTCTCGATGTGGGCAATGAAAGCACTTTATACGTTCGAATAATGCCTAACTGCCTTAAACCTATGGTATCGCCCACTTTAACAGATTTCGACGGCTTTACAGCTACACCATTTAACTGAACAGCCTCTTTGTCGGCCCATTCAGAAGCCAAGGATCTGGTTTTCGCCAAACGAACGCACCACAAAAACTTGTCAATGCGCAAGTTTATTCAGCCTTTTGAATAAGGACATTAACAGCAGTCTTATCCCATTCCAGAAGTATGCCTTCACTAATTATTGTAAAACGCAACTGTTCAACACTTTCTTGAATACTTTGTGGTGTGCTTTCAACTACAAGTACATCTTTTGAGGCCTTGTAAGAATAGGCGCCCCAGTTATCCGTGTCTTGATTAAAATGGATCTTCCAGCTGTTTTTACCTGGTGTTGTAAACAAACCATAACTACCAGCCGATAATTTTTCGCCATTTATAAGTACATCATGCGAAAATGTAACTACCGTGTTTTCGTTGGCACCGGTTCTCCAAACTTTGTCATAAGCCACCAATTTGCCAAAAATTTCACGGCCTTTAACAGATGGTGCACCATACTTTATTCCAATTTTCACTCCATCAATGTCTCCATTTGCTTCCAAGGTTGGACTAGATCGCTTGCTTTGACCGCATGCGGTGAAGGAAAACAATAATCCTAAGGCAAGTACAAGTAGGTTGCGTGGCATAAGGTAATTTTTGAGCAAGTTAAGAAAGAAGATTTGAAATTTGGTTTATTTTATAAACTAGTTTAAGTTTGCCTCAACAAAAAATAACACACACTATGGACATTAAATCTACTGAAGCTCAACTTCAGCTAATTTCTGAAATGTTGGAACGAACCCGCAAAAACATAGCAGGAAGCAGCATTTTCTTTTTGGTTTGGGGTTGGCTGGTTTTGGCTTCCACCCTTATTCAATGGGGACTATATACACTGGTTGAAGTACCGTGGCATTGGGCTGTTTGGCCAGTTTTAATGAGCATTGGAGGCATCTTCAACATTTTCATGGGTAAGAAACTTAACCAATCTATGGAATTTAATAGCCACTTAGATACCATTGCAAACAAAATTTGGATTGGCGCCAGCATTTCAATATTTCTTGCTTTGTTTTTAAGCCATTTTCTAGGATGGACAGCTGCTTATGTCATTATCATGTTGATTTATGCTTTTGCAACATATATAACAGGCATTCTGTTAAAATTCAAACCTTTGGTTTATGGTGCTTGGTTTACCCAAATTTTAGTTTTGGCATTAGCGCTTTTCCCTGCTTTGGGGATGTATTTCGAAAATCTTTTATTGATAATGGCAGCCAGTATTTTAGGAACCTATTTGATTCCCGGATATTTACTGAGAAAACAAAAAGTCCGATATGTTTGAAGACTTAGATCCACTCTTGCAAAATCAATTGCGTTTGCAAATTATGAGTTTGTTGGTAGGCGTAGAGGAAGCCGATTTTTCGTTTTTGTTAAAAGAAACACAATCAACAAGAGGAAACCTTAGCGTTCAGCTAAACAAACTCAGTGAATCAGGGTATTTAGAAATCAACAAGGGATTCTCAGGCAATTACCCACAAACTAAGTTGCGCATAACCACAAAAGGACTAGAAGCATTTCGAAAATATTTCGAAGCCCTCAAATCCTACCTACCCAAATAAAATTTATTTTAAGCCTTTAGCTTAAAATTACTGCCAAGGCAATAAAGGCCAAGTACAGCACCGGCAAAAGCCATTCTTTCTTGTTCATGTTATTAGTTCCCCTTTGTGCAATAAACGATAATTTTTACTTAATAGTTTGCATAATGGTTAAAATTTCTTAACCATAGATTCACATTTGTACTAATTCACTAAAATTTATTCAATTTAAGCTGGAAAACATGTATTTAGAACAGCCATATTAATGGTATACTAACCAAAAGCAAAACTGTAATTGGTACATTTGCCACGTCCAAACATTTCGTTTGGATGCAAAACTCCATCTGTATATGAAGCGAAAACTACTCATTGGATTGGGAACATTAAGTATGATGCTTTCTGTTTTCCATGCCAACAGCAACTCTGGTGGTGCCATTTCGGGCCATTCGGGCTCTCCACAAAGTGGAAATGCCAATTGTAACAGTTGCCATTCTGGTCCAGCTGCAACCACCCAAGCCATTGCGATTTCAACCAATATTCCACCCCAAGGATTTAGCCCTAATACGGTTTACGATATTACCGTTACCGCAAATTCTAACGGCGCCACCTTTGGAAAAGCTGGATTTCAGTCAAGTGTAGAAGGAAATGGCTCGCACCAAGGCACATTGTCTGTTAGTGGCAATGAACTCCAAATAGTGGGTAGTAACTTCGTTACCCATACTTCGAACGGCGGAACTGTAAGCGGGGGTACCAAATCTTGGACATTTCAATGGAATTCGGGCAATGCCCCTGATGGAACCACCATTTATACATCAGTTAATTTTGCCAATGGCAATTTTTCAACGAATGGCGATGTAATTCTTAACCAAACCCTTGTACTTAATCAAGCTCCGGCCGTAACCAACAATCCGGCACTTATAATTACCGGTATTTGGGACGGTCCTTTATCGGGCGGAACACCTAAAGCCATTGAAATTTATGTGGCCGATACTGTAACCGACCTCAGTCGTTACAGTGTTGCCAATGCCAACAATGGTGGCCCATTTACACTTACCCCATTTACCCTTCCGGCCGGAAGCGCCTTACCCGGTACTTATTTGTATTTGGCTAGTGAAGTCCCAGGTTTTCAGGCCTATTTCGGTTTTGCGCCTAACTACACCTCAAGCGTATTAAATGTAAACGGCAACGATGTGGTTGGTCTTTTCTTTGATGGCGTTTTATATGATCATTATGGCGAACCTTTGGTAAATGGTACAGGAACCGCTTGGGAATATTTAGATGGATGGGCTTACCGTGTAAATGGAACTGGACCAAGCACCCCATTCGTTAGCTCGGAATGGGTATATAGCGGAATAGATGCTCTCGACAATACCACCACCAATGCAACCGCTACTAACCCAGTACCTATAGGAACCTATGTTCCGGCAAGCGGATTGGTTCCAAGCCTTGAGGTTACCGAAATTATGCCGGGTAGCAATTTATCAGGTGCTAATGGCGGAGACTGGTTTGAAATTTCCAATACAGGTGTGGTAACCATTGATCTCAATGGTTGGTCTTGGGATGACAACAGCCAAACCGCCGGTACCCACACATTTGGGGCTATAACTTTGGCTCCAGGAGAAAGGCTAATTGTGGCCGATTTCCCCTCATCTAATAAGGCCGCTTGGTTGACCGAATGGCAATTGCCCGCCACCGGATTGAAAATTATTGCCAACGACGAATTCAACAACATTGGCTTCTCCGGTATGGGGCAAAGCGGCGATCAAGTGAATATTTACGATAACAACAGCCAACTAAAGGCCAGTTCAGCCTTTACCAGTAGTGTAGCAGGATTCAGCATTTATTTTAATGGCGGCGTTTCAGGTGGCAACTCAGTTTCAGGTGTGAACTCTGCCTGGACATCTACCAGTGGCGATATAGGCTCTCCTTTCAACATGCCTCCAAGTGTGGCATCGGGGATCCCAACTTATGACATTGTGGATGTTAAAGGGGTAGATTCAGATGGGGTACTCGATTCGCTGGGCGTTTATTGCCGAGTTTACGGCACCGTGTTTAGCATAAACTTCAGAACCACGGGCTATTCGCTTTGGATTAAAGACCATACAGATGGAATAAACGTATTCAGTTTTAACAATGTAGGTACATATACCCCAACCGTTGGCGACTCCATTAAATTGGTGGGTAATCTTGGTCAGTTTAACGGCCTGGCTCAATTTGAACCGGATACCATTGTTTTTATATCTGCAAACAATCCTTTAGGCACTCCTCTTAATGTAAGTGGTCCAATTACCGAGTTTCATGAGAGCAAATACATCCGCATAAACAACGTTACATTAGTTAATGCTGCGCAATGGCCTACAACGGGACAAAGTGCCAACGTAGATGTAACCAACGGAACCGACACCTATTTAATTCGTGTGAATTCAGCCACCAATATTGATGGCTCTCCTGCACCAACCGGGGTGTTTGATGTGATTGGCGCTGGAGGACAGTTTGACAACTCTTCGCCTTTTACTTCGGGTTATCAAATACAGCCTAGTAGCCTGAATGACATCATTGTAAATGTACCGACAACGCCCACTGTGAATTTCAGTACTCCAAGCATGAGTGCTTTAGAATCGGCGGGAAGTATAGTGGTTACCTTACCAATAAGCCCGGTTTCTACATCAGCTGGTTCAATTACATTAGGTTTTACTCCCGGACCTGGGTTCACACCACAAGATGCCATCACCATTCCTTTGTTGGATACCATCAATGGAACCCTCACCCTACCCTTCTCAGCTGGCGCTTCAAGTGTTTCTTTCACTGCCGTTATATTTGATGACACCTTCATTGAAAGCAACGAAACCGTGACCATCGACATCGTTTCGGCTACAGGGGGTGTAAATGTGGGCGTGCTTAATCAAATGGTGTTTACCATTATTGATAACGACACCCCTATCCCAACTTATAACATTGCAGATGTAAGAGGCATTGATGCCCAAGGCTTGCCCGATTCTTTGGGTGTGAATTGTAAACTTGAAGGCATTGTATATGGTTTCAATATTCAATCTGCACAAGGAACCACATCTCAGTTTACTTTAATTGACAATACAGCCGGTATAAGTGTGTTCTACAATTTAAATAACGTAGCCTATTCGCCTATTGAAGGTGACCGCATTAGAGTGATTGGCAAAATTGATCAGTTTAATGGTTTAACTGAAATACTTCCAGACTCTATAGTGTTGATTTCTTCAGGCAATGCCCTTAACCCACCAATAGTTGTAAATACGCCTTTGAATGAAACCCATGAGTCGGATTTAATTCGGATAAACAATGTAAGCTTGGTTAACCCAAGCCAATGGCCAGCACCGGGTAACAATGCCAACATCGATATTACAGATGGGGTAAATACCTACTTAATGCGTATTGATCGCGATACCGATGTGGACGATAATGTTACTGCCCCTGCCGGAACTTTTGATATTATTGGTTTAGGTGCACAATTCGACAACTCGGCCCCTTACCTCGATGGCTACCAAATCATTCCACGCTATGCCCAAGATGTTGTTTTACCTGCACCTCCAAGCCTATCGATTACGGAAATAATGCCTGGATCTAACTTGAGTAATCCATTAGTAAACCAAGACTGGTGGGAACTTAAGAATACAGGCAGCACTGCGATTGATTTAACTGGTTTTTCTTGGGATGACAACAGCTTTACAGCAGGCACCGTTACATTCGGAAGTTATGTTCTTCAACCAAATGAGGCTATAGTGGTTTGGCAAGGTTTAGCAGTTGATGAAAGTCTTTTCGAAGCAGAATGGCTTTTAACCAACCAAAATGTTGCTATAATCAGCTCAGACGAAATGACAGGTTCTTATCCGGGATTAAGCCAAAGTGGTGACGGTGTGGCTATTTTTGCGCCTAACGGTCAAGAAATATGCCGTGCTTCTTATACCGCTGCTCTGCCTGGTACAAGTTTGGAATTCGACAACAATTGCGGACTCCTTGGTAATGCTCAAGTTGGTGTGAACAATGCCTACAGCAGTGTAAATGGCGATGTTGGCTCTCCCGGTAATGCCACTATTGGTCTGGTTGAAAACAGCTTAAGCGCTAAGGTTTATCCAAATCCAACTAAAGGCATTTTGCACATAGCTCTCGAAACTGCCGAGCCTGCACTTGTTAAAGTAAGAAATATTTATGGTGCTTTAATCTCTGAATGGGCCGTTAACAATGGTCATCTTGAAATGAACACCTTAGCTTGGCCAACTGGCGTCTATGTTCTTGAAATTGAGCAAGGCAACAAAATGAACATCACCAAAATTGTGCGTCAGTAAAAGGACTTAAGGAATTAAAAATATCACATAATCTTTGCATGAAGGGCCCCAATCGGGGCCCTTTTTCGTACATCTTTGTTGTTGTGAACCTGTACACCCTTTTGAATATTTTAGGCGCATTTGCGCTTTTCATTTACGGGATGAAAGTGATGAGCGAAGCTGTGCAAAAAATTGCCGGCCGCAAATTACGTTCTGTGCTTAGCGCTATAGCATCTAATAAATACTCAGCCCTTTTTACTGGCTTTTTGGTTACTTCAGTTATTCAGTCATCATCGGCTGTAACGGTTATGGTGGTAAGTTTTGTTAATGCCGGGATGCTTGGTCTTACAGAGAGCATTTACCTGATACTAGGTGCTAACATCGGAACAACTGCCACTTCTTGGTTGGTATATCTCTTAGGAATCGGGCAGCTTAGCTTGAGCTCTATTGCATTACCCATTATTGGATTTGGGGTTATGTTGTATTTAAGCCGTTCCAATAGTCGTTCACTTGCTGAAGCTTTCATTGGCTTTGGCCTTTTGTTTTTGGGAATTGCTTTGCTCAAACAATCGCTTCCCAATGTAGAAAGCAGCGAAGGCATTAAAACCTACTTAGGGAGTTTTGGACAGGGCGAAGGGCATTACTTTCCTGATTTATGGAGATACATGGTTTTTATAATAATCGGTTTTTTAGTCTCTGTAATCTTACAGTCTTCCAGTGTAGCAATGGCTTTTACTTTGGTGTTAACCAGCGAAGGCCTCATTGATTTGCCCATGGGCATGGCTTTGGTAATTGGCGAAAATATTGGCACTACCATAACGGCCAATATCGCCGCTTTAATTGCCAATGTTCATGCCAAAAGAGCCGCGCGCGCCCATTTCATTTTCAATTTATTCGGAGCGGGTTGGATGCTGTTCTTTTTACCCTTTTTCGTGCCTTTTGTAAGTGCCATTGGCGAATCAATTACTAAAACTCCAGAAGCCGAATTTCAGTTTTACGCCATGTCATTGGCGGCTTTTCACACTTCGTTTAACGTGGTCAACGTAGCCATTTTTCTCTTGTTTGGTTTAACCGAGCAGCTCACTATTTGGCTAATTAAGTGGGTGCCCTCTAAAGTAGCTAGCGATGAAGAATACCATTTAGAATATTTCGGCGGAAGAATGATGCAAACGTCTGAGTTGAGCATTATTGAAGTTCGCAATGAACTTACCGAGTTTGTGAAACACATTCAGAAGGCTTATAGCTACTTGCCTAAAATACTCTTAGAGCCAGACGAAAAAGCCCAGGAAGAATATCTTTCGAGAATTGAATTGATTGAAAAAATATCGGATAAAATGGAGCTCGATATTGCCGACTATCTCTCGAAGGTTAGCCAAAATGAGGTATCTAACGAAGCCAGTCAGCGTATAAGAAATGTATTATCGGCCAGCAACTACTTGGAACGAATCAGCGATCTCATATTAAAGATTGCCATTTTTATGGTGAGACGTAAAAAAGAAAAAGCCTACTTCACGCCCGAATTGCGTAGGAATTTAATACAATTCATGGAAATCATTCAAAAGGCTTTACTTATAATGACCCAAAATGTTCAAGCTTCCCAAGAAAAGATCGACCTCGATGGAGCAAAACGCATCGAGCGTGAAATAAATGAACACTTTAGACAATTAAAATCGAATTACTTAAAAGCTATGGAACTCAATAAATATAAAATTCAAAGTGGGCTTTATTACCATGACTTAATCAACGAACTGGAACGTGTTGCCGATCATATTGAAAGTGTGAGTGAGGCTTTGAGCGGGATGAAATAAAACCAATTAAAATGGAAATCTCTGTTTACCCTTGGGTAGATTTAAACTCCAATCTTTTATACAAAATTCTGCAATTGCGACAGGAAGTATTTGTTCGTGAACAGTATTGTCCTTACAATGATTGCGACAACAAAGACTTCGATTGCTTGCACCTCACCATTTTTGAAGAAGATCAATTGGTGGCTTATGCCCGCTGCATACCCCCCGGATTGGCATATCCGGAAGCTTCTATTGGGCGTGTTTGTACGCATAAAAGCGTCAGAAACCGTGGATACGGCAAAACCATATTTGATAAAGCCCTACATATCTGCCAATTAAACTGGCCCGACGCTTCTATTAAAATATTGGCTCAGTATTATTTGGTAGATTTTTACGCGCAATTTGGATTTGGAACGTGTTCTGAACGTGTTTGGGAAGATGATATTCTTCATTTTGAAATGATAAAATCTACCTCTAGCTATCGCACAATGATGTAAGTAAGGTGTTGATGTTTTAAACGAAATCTATGTCATCGACAAAAACCGCATTAATTACTGGAGGAAGTGGACTAGTTGGCAGCTACTTAAGTCAGTTTTTGTTGAAAAATGGTTGGGTGGTAAGGCATATGAGTACAAGAAAAAACCATCAACCCAGCCTAGGCATCGTTTCATTTATTTGGAATCCGAGCAAGGGCTATTTCGACCAAAAAGCACTCGAAGGTGTTGAAGTGGTTTTTCATTTAGCTGGGGCCAGTGTATCGAACCGATGGACACCGGCTTATAAAGATCAAATTTTAAGCAGCCGAATTTTAAGCACACGATGTTTATCTGATGCCCTACAATCTGAACCAAATCAAGTAAAGGCCCTTATTTCGGCATCTGCAGTTGGCATATACCCGAGTTCGGAAAAGGAAATATTTTCAGAAAATGCAAAGCCTGCTTCTGATTTTTTGGGAACAGTAAGTCAAGAATGGGAAAAAGAAGTTCTACATTTAGAAAATCTAAATGCTATAAGAACCGCGAGCCTAAGAATCGGTATTGTTTTAAGCAGATCAGGTGGCGTATTGGCACAATTGGAGCCTATTTTTAAATTTGGACTAGGAAGCGCTTTAGGACATGGAAAACAGTTTATGTCTTGGATTCATATTCACGATTTAGCAGCAGCCTTTCTTCATGTTTACGAAAAAGGCCTTAGTGGCCCAGTAAATGCTGGCGGCCCAAAACCAGTAACTAATTCGGAATTTTCTAGAATTCTTGCCAAAACCATGAGGAAACCCTATTTCTTGCCTCCTGTACCAGAAGTGGTCTTGAAACTAGCTCTAGGCGAAATGGCCACATTGGCGCTAATGAGTCAAAATGTTAACGATAAAAAGCTTCGAGATTCGGGTTTTAACTGGACCTATCCAAACCTCGAAGCCGCTTTGTTTCAACTTTATAAAAAACCCAATTAGTTTTTTATGATTATACCCTTCTTTTTATATTCCCAAAAAACGGAACCAAGCAGGGCAATGATTAATAGGATCGAAAAACCCAAATCTATTTTGCTTCCAGCATAATACGAGATGGGTTTAAATTCAAATACAATTTCATGTTCACCCGCTGGGATTTCTAGAGCCCTCAATAAATAATTTACTCTTAAAATATTGGCTTTTTCACCCGAAATGGTGGCATTCCAGTCGTTTCCACTTCCTTCGTAATAAATTTCACTAAATACAGCCAATTGCGTTTTTTGAGTGGTATTGTTCGCCGTATAAATCATTTTCTTAGGATCGTAACTCTTTAATGCAATGCTACTTGATTCAGAATTGCCTTGCACCTTTATAGATTCCTTAAAGCGTTTATCAACCAAAGCTTCATTTGCGGGATCAAACGTTTCATCTCCTAAAGCGTTAATTTCAGCATCGGCATTTTCTACCCATTTAATTTTGTTTACAAACCAAGCGTTTCCCAAGGCAGAAGGATTCTTCTGTGCCATTAATCTACCTTGACCAGCATCCACAATAAAGTATCGCGTATTTAGCATGTTATACACCTTCAAATTGTTTTGAGAAAGGTGCTTTTCTATAACATCCTGATACCTTACCAATTTAGCGCCGTGATATCCCCCAATAGATTTATGATGGTATGAAGTATAAGAATCGGATGTTAAGCCTGTTGTGGTATTCATCACCCGATAATGCGGATCCTTATCTTGGAGAATTTGCTTATCTGCATCAGATGGGGCATAAGTAGCGTCAAATTCTCTCGCACTCAGAAAATGCTCGCCATTTAAGTGGTTCCGGTCAAACATCCACAAATCTGCTATTAGTATCAAAGCCAAAACCGGTACCAAAGCCACTGATTTTAATTTCCCTTGTATATAAAACCAAAGTACAGAGAATGCCATGGCCACAAACGCTAAGCTCCTGAATCCGCTGTTTCTTAAAAGACTGGCCCTATCGGCCATTAATTGATCAAGTTTGAAGCCTTGTTGTTCTAATTGAGCATCGCGCATACCCTCTAAACTATGTATGGCAGGCCCCATCAGTGTAGGAATTAACAAAATGCCTGCGGTGATGTAGGCGGCTTTTAACAGCCATTTCTTTTTTTGCTGTGGAGTAGCCGAATGGTTAAGCCATTTATGAAGTCCCATAAAACCCCCGATGGGCAATATGCAGAACACTATGACCAAAACCATAGACGGCACCCTGAACTTGTTATAAACAGGCAAATGCTCGTACAGAAAGCGGTTTAGTCCTTCAAAATGACGCCCCCAAGCCAATAATATAGCTATTACACAGGCCGAAATCATCCATGTTCGAGTGGCGGGAGGTAGAACCACCATGCCTAAGATGAATAAAAAAAACACCACAGCCCCCACATAATAACCACCATTTACCAAGCTTTCGTCGCCCCAATAAAAAAGCGAAGAGATGTAGCGCTCCGCATTTTCTTCAGCCTCCTTCCTAGAAGCTCCTTGGTTCTGAAAACTTCCACGAATCAAAGGAAAATACTCCTTATACGTTTCTGTTGAAGAATAGTCCTCTGACATACCACCACCTGTGTACATTGGAATGATAAGGTTGAACGTTTCGGCTGGGCTGTAACTCCAACTCATGGCGTACTCGAACGAAAGTCCGCCCTTACTTTCTGCTTTCTCGCTAAGTTCAGAGCTGCCGCCACGCATCGTTTCTTTGGTATACGTATACGTGCTCCACAAATTGCCAATATTGGGACCTATACCCAAAAAAGCCGCAAAAAGGAGAATGAATCCAGACTTAACAAAGGCAGGAAATGTTTTTTCTCTGAAAGCAAAAATGCCATGCACCAAAACCACAATACCTATTAAAATGGCCTGATAGTAGGTGATTTGCAAATGATTGGCGTGCACAGACAATCCAACAAACAAGGCGGTTAGAGCGAACCCGGTCAAATGCTTGCCTTTCAATGTAAGCAATACGCCCATTAAGGTTGGCGCTATGTAAGCTGCTGCCCGAACTTTGGCGTTATGTCCGGCACCGAAACTAATAATAAAGAAGGCTGAAAAGCCAAAAGCCACGCCACCCAATGCCGCCATCCAAGGGTTCAAACCTTCTGCCAATAAAAAAAGATAAACGCCTAACATGAGTAAAAATATGATATAAATTGAGGAAGCATTTCCACCTAACTTAATGAAAAGCATTTGTACATAGTACAATACATTGTTGGGGTAGAGAGTTGAAATCTGAAAAGTGGGCATTCCGCTAAACATCGAATTCGTCCAAAGCGGCTCATCGCCTTTTGTTTCGCGGTAATCGCGAATTTCTTTTCCTTTGGCATAACCAAGCATGATATCGTCTTGTTTCAGCACCTTACCGGATAGCACTGGTGCGAAATAGACATAATTAACAAGTAAAAGCGCCACTAGGGCCAATAAATAGGGCAAAAATTTCTTCATAATGCCGTTGGCTAATTTTTGGCCAAATTACAAGTAATCTGTTTAGTTATTTTTGACGCATGTATCCAAATACTATTCTTGGGGGCGCTCCAAAATCAGGTACAAGTTCCATGTACTTTTGGCTAGATGCACACCCCGAAGTTGAAAGCTCAAGAATTAAAGAACCGTTTTTTTTTCACGACGAAATAAATCGATTTAATGCCAAATTAAATTTTCACAAACATGGTTTAGAGTCATACGCAGAGCTTTTTGAATCATGCAAACCGAATAAAGTGGTTTTTGAAGCTACAGCAACCTACATCTATCAAAAAACTGCTTTGGAACAAATTCCAAATCTTCCAACCACACCTAAAATGGTCTTCGTTTTGCGTGAACCTGCTTCTAGACTTTTGTCAAAGTATAGGTTTAATCGATACAAACTTCATAATATAAATTATAGCTTTAAAGATTTTTGTTCCCAAGATGGGAGCTTTCCTTCAGGTTTGCACTACAACGAAGGCTTTTACAGCCGTTATTTAGAACTTTGGCTAAGAACGTTAGGACAAGAACGGCTAAAAATCTATCTATTTGAAGACTTAATGAGAAATCCTCATAAAATCATGAGAGATTTGTGCAACTTTCTTCAAATTGACCCAAGTTTTTATGATCACTTTGAATTTCAAAAACATAACGAAACCTTTGCCACTCGCTTTGGAAGACTTCATAAGTGGGCAGTATCGGCAATGGGATGGATTCCAAAACCGCTGGTAAAAACGCTTTTACCTTTGTACAAACTTATTAATGCTTCACATACACCAGAGGTGACTTTAGAAGAACATCAGTTTGAACAAAAACTAAAAACACTATACAAACCAGATCAAAAAGTATTAAAAAGCCTATTTCCTCATCTGCCTCTAGAACTATGGAAATAATATGGGAATTGTTATAAAACAAAGTCTTCAAAATTCTTTATACAGTTATTTGGGACTGGCCATTGGTGCTATTAACACTTTATTTTTATTTCCAAAAGCATTCGCACAAAACCCGGAATATTTCGGTCTTATACAAATTCTATTGGGTTACACCCTTATAATTTCTACCTTTTGTTCCATTGGAGCCCCTCAAATAATAGTGCGTTATTTTCAAGAAGTCAAGACCAATGAACGTAAAAATGTTACTTTTTTTGCTCTCATTTTGCCCATTGTTCTAATATTCATTATGGGGATTGTGGGGTTTATTTTTCGCCAAAAGTTGGCATTTATGTTTACCGAAAACACACAAGATGCCAGATTGTTGTATCGCTATTTGCCTTACTTATTCCCTTTGGTGGTATTTAATATATACTTTGAAATATTCTCCGGATTATCTCAAGCCCATTTTAAAACAGTTCTGCCTTTATTTTTAAAAGAAGTTGAACGACGAATTCTAACCGGAATGATTTTAGCTGTTTATTGGATGGGTTGGATAAATATTGATGGTTTTGTTTGGCTTTTTACTTTTAGCTTTTTAACTCAGTTTGTTGTAATTCTCAATTCACTTTATAAAGGTGGATATTTGGAATGGGGCTTTTCCATAAGAAATATCCCTTTAAAGTCAATGTTAGATTATGGTTTTTTTACTTTTCTAACCTTTGGCGGCGATTTGCTCATTAGCAAAATAGACCAAATAATGATTGGTAAATACGTCAATATGGAAAGCGTTGGTTATTATACCATTGCCTTCTTTATTGGAAGCGTCATTAACACACCATTTAAAGCCTCAAACAGCATTGTGAAGCCCGTAGTGGCCAAGTATTTAAGCGAAAACGATCTAAACGGACTTAAGGATTTCAATTACAAATCAGCCCTCATGTTAATGCTTACATCCGGGCTTATTTTCATGAATGTAAGCGGAAATTTAAACGAAATTTACCATATTGTTCCCGCTAAGTTTGCTGATGGTGTGGCCATTACTTTGGTGATATCATTGGTTCGGTTTATAAGCTCAGCCTCCGGAATAAATGGAAACATTATTCATATGGGTGCTTATTATCGACTAAATTTTACTGTGACGGTGGCCATGATGGCTGCAACTGTTTTATTGAACTTTTGGCTTTTACCCTCCTATGGCATGCTTGGCGCTGCCTATGCTACAGGTTTGGTCATTTTAATTAGCCATATTTGGAAACTCATATACGTTTATAATAAATACAAAATACATCCTTTTACCTGGTCACTAATAATTTCAGCAGTTGTTATCCTTCTCTTGACTTATTTAATGTTTCATATTGAAATAAATATTTCTCCATGGATTGCCATAATTCTTAAATCACTTGTGGCAACCATGGTATTTGTAACAGCCGTATATTTCAGTAAAATATCATCAGAATCTAATGCTATTGTGAATCGTATTTTAAAAATTCATTGAACTTGATTATTTTTTGAAATATTGGAATGCTGTTATACGCGGATAGCCATTGATCAAGGCTTTTGAATCCATCGCTTTTTTAGCTGGCAATTGCAATTGTATTAATTCAATGGAGTGGTCTTCAGCCGCTAAATACAAACGAGATTTATCTAAAATAAGACTTCCAGGATCTCCCGTTATGTCATAAGCAAGCTTGGATTTAAAAATTTTTAATTCTAATTCCTCTCCAGTGGGCGAAATAATACTCAGTTTCGCTCCAGGCTTTGGCGATAAGGCCCTTATTTGATTATGAATCTCTATTGCTTTTTTGTGAGGATTCAAATAAGTCATTTCGGGAAATATTTTCGGTGCAGATTTTGTGTTATTATTAACATTCTGCAAGACTGGATATAAACTGTCATCCATCAAACCATCAATGGTTCTTACCGCTAACTCGGCCCCATTAATGCTCAGCTTTTCGTACAAACTCCCGAAATTGTCACCTTGCTCTATTGCACATCCATCTTGCAATAGAATCGCGCCGGCATCAATTTCATTATTTAATAAAAATGTAGTGTTTCCTGTAATGGTTTCACCATTCCATATTGCCCATTGAATTGGCGCTGCCCCCCTGTAATTGGGCAATAATGAGGCATGGACATTGAAGCAACCCTTTTTCGGCAAACTCCAAACCTCAATTGGTAACATTCTAAATGCAACCACCACAAAAATATCGGCTCCTAATGAATCTAGAACTCTAATAAACCCAGGGTCTTTGAGCTTTTCCGGCTGCAATACCGGAATATTAAAATCGATGGCAGTCACCTTAACCGCCGACGGCATTTGTTTTTGTCCACGGCCAGTAGGCTTATCTGGTGTCGTTACCACTGCTATTACTTCATGACCACTATTTATAACCGCCAAAAGAACCTTTACAGCAAACTCCGGAGTTCCTAAAAATACAATTCTGGCTTTAGTTGGCTTCATTTTTCTGATTTGTTTTTAATTGCCAGCGCTCGTCTTCGCGCCACTCAATGAGTTCGTTGTCCCGCATTTCTCTGAGAATAGTAATAATTCGTTCTTTTTCGTGTTCGGGAAACATGGACAGCAGTTCACTGGTTCTAGGCTTATGTTTTAGAAAGGTGTAAATATCTTTATTCAAACTCTGCCAAGAAATGGAAGGATTTTGTGCCAAACAAAAATCGCATTTCCCGCAACTTTCTTTAATGCTCTCTCCTAGGTAATTAAGCATTTTAACAGTTCTGCACAAGCCATTGTCTTCTATAAAATACACCATGGCATTTAATTGACTGTGAAGACTATTTTTTCTTTCTTTATAAAAGTTTAAATCGAGTCTTAAATGCTTGATTCGCTGCCTTGGCAAAACAAAAAACACCCTCATTTCGCTCTTTGCCGGCTTATAATCAATTACCCCCAAATTTTTTAAAAATTCTAAACCGGCTTTTACCTGATTCTGTGTCCAAGATAACAATTTTCCAATTTGATTTTCTTTAATTGCTGTTTCAAACTCGTACACGCCACCATATGCCCTAGAAATAGCATTTGCCAACTGCAAAAGTTCTTGGTTCTTTGAAAGATAATTTCGAACTTCGAATGGTTGATGTAAGAAAATCAAAGATGACGGTTTGAAACTATCGGCTTCAAATTCTAAATAACCGCTGTGTCTTAAAAACTCAAGACTCTTAAGCGTTTTTTGAGGCTCAAGTCCGCAATAATCCACAAGCTTAACCCAATCCAGCCCGTATTCAATATTGTCTCCGCCATCAATAGGTATTCTCAATAAAACACAAAGGGATTCATAAACCCTATTAATTTCAGGCACATCTGGAAAAAGCTCCAAAAGATTCTGGCAGCGTGTTTGGGTTCTGCCTTTTTGTTCAAGAATATAACTCCAGGCCTCCTTTCCATCGCGACCAGCCCTTCCGGCTTCTTGAAAATAGGCTTCTAAACTATCTGGGGCTTCTTTATGAATAACCAACCGAACATCAGGTTTATCTATACCCATTCCAAAAGCACTTGTAGCCACCATAACCCTAATGCGATTACTCACCCAAAGATGTTGCTTAGCCATGCGTTCGTCACGGCCCATTCCGGCATGATAGGCTTCGGCCGATATCCCGTTTTTTTGGAGCATGTCGGCTGTCATAACAGTACCTTTTCGGGTAGATGCATAAACGATAGCAGAACCTTCGTGCTTCTCGAGTAATTGCAAAATATGCTGTTCAGATGTTTGGGTATATAATACAGCGTACGTTAGATTGGATCGATGAAAGCTCTGTTTGATGACATTCTTTTGAGAAAAAACGAGCTTTGATTGAATATCATCAACCACTTTTGGCGTAGCCGTTGCGGTTAAAGCTAAAACCGGGATATTTGGTATCCTTTTCCTAAAATCGGCAATTTTGAGGTATGACGGCCTAAAATCATAACCCCATTGAGAAATACAATGGGCTTCATCTATAGCCAACAACCCGATTTCAAGCTGTTCGAGTCGTTCATAAACAAATGGACTTTGCAAACGCTCGGGCGACAAATACAAAAATTGGGTATTTCCATAACGGCAATTGTCTAATAAACGCTCCAACTCATTTAACTTCAATTGTCCGCTGAGGTCAATAGCTTGTATGTTCCGCTTTTGCAAATTTTGAACTTGATCGGCCATTAAGGCAATTAAAGGAGAAACCACCACACATAATTCCTCTTTAACCAATGCCGGTACTTGATAGCATATGCTCTTACCTCCTCCCGTTGGTAAAAGGGCTAAGGTGTCGCGGCCTTCTAAGATTGAATTTACAATTTCGAGTTGCCCTGGCCTGAAATCGCTATAACCCCAATATTTTTTTAAAACTTCTTTTGGGCCCATTGCAGGTGATGAAAAATATATTCCAAACGGTTTTCGATACTCACCAAAGGCAAATCAACCACGGTGTACCCTAATAGTGCATATGTTTTGCGCAGTGCTTTATCAATTTCAACTGCTTTTTGGAAATCTTCTTGCCTTTCTCGATCTTGTATATAAATCTTTTCCCAAGGTGGACTGATAAAGACATTAGAATGATAGCGGTAGTTTTTGCAATCTGCCCAATACGTTTTTGGAATGGTTAATCCATCAAGTAACATATAAGCCAAAGCATCAGGCAGAGCTCTGTCAAAATATACATATTGACTCGAATTTTGAGACAGGAAATCCGCCTTACGTGCATTAAAAACCAAATCAGAAAAAGCCTTGAGATCTTGCCAAGGCGTTATTCCGCTTTGGCTTGCTAAAGCCTCCTGAATAAAAATGCGCGATTGCTCATGAACTACAACTTGACCTTTGCCTTCAAGCATTCTGATGAGACTACTTTTCCCTGTGCCCGGGCCACCAGTAATAACTATAAAATTGTTTTTTTTCACAAGTATCTTTTCTAGCACCCTAAGTTAAATTGGCATTGTTTACTCCAAATTGCCTCTATACGGAATTCGGCATTTAGTTACCAAGCACTTTCGTTTTTGGCCCTCAATCCCATTCATTTAGAATATTCTCTACCTCTTGTGCGCGCTTAAAAGTATCGTAACAATATAAAATACTTTGGAGAAGTTGATAGTCAGTTGCATGTTGAATGGTAAGAGGGCTGTACCTGCAATAAAAAGCCAATTGCTCAATTTCGATAGGTGTTAAACCCGTTAAATCGCTCAAAAGTTTCCGATTATTGCCTTGAAGTTTTCGCCTAAATTCATCTTTTTGCATTAGAGTTTCCAACTCTCTCAACTGCTTGGGCCTTTTACCAAAATAATAATAAAGCAAATCCACAGGACTACTGGCCAATGGCATCTGCATGGGTTTGATTTCGATTTCTTCATCGGATGGAACTCTTGGTTTACCCGGAAGCATTTCTTTAGGCCTATTAGTAGTTAGTTTGTAGGCATATACCCCAACTTCATCTAACAAATAATTCCGTTCTTGCATTTCAACAAGAAGCTCGGTTGTAAACGCTTCTTCACGCACAGGCATTATAAGAAACCGATAACTTAAATGCGAAAAAACCAAGGTATCTCCTACTTCTGTTTGAATGCTGAAAAAGCCTTGTTCTTGACTAATGGTACCCCGTTCACTTTTTTTACTTACCACATGCAAGCCTGCAATTGGTAAATTGGTTTTAACATCAAGTACCCTTCCTTTCAAAGTGCCTTTCACTTGAGCATATGAATGCTTATAGGGAAATAAAATACACATTATTGCCACCCATAATACGATGGTATAATTGCGATATTTGCGGCCTTCAAAAAATTTCATTCTGCTATGGCCGACGATAAGAAAGTGATATTCTCCATGAGTGGGGTTTCTAAAATTCTACCTAACAACAACAAAGCCATTCTTAAGGACATCTATTTAAGTTTTTTCTATGGTGCTAAAATCGGCATACTGGGTCTAAACGGTTCCGGTAAATCTACATTAATGAAAATTATTGCCGGTATCGAAAAGAGCTTTTTGGGTGACTTGGTCTGGTCGCCAGGTTATACCGTTGGCTATTTGGAACAAGAACCCCTATTAGACGAAACGAAAACCGTTATAGAAATAGTTCGCGAAGGTGCAGCCGAAATTGTTGCCACTTTAAACGAATACAACAGTATAAACGACCAATTTGGTTTGCCGGAGGTTTATGAAAACCCAGACAAAATGGATAAGCTAATGGCACGGCAATCTGAATTACAAGATAGAATTGATGCCTTGAACGCTTGGGAACTTGATGCGGTTTTAGAACGGGCAATGGATGCATTGAACTGTCCAGATGGCGATACTCCCATTAAAGTACTTTCTGGAGGTGAACGCCGTCGAGTTGCCCTTTGCCGATTGCTGATTCAAAAGCCTGACGTGCTATTGCTTGACGAACCTACCAACCACTTGGATGCCGAATCGGTACTTTGGCTCGAAAATCATCTGCAACAATATCCGGGAACTGTCCTAGCTGTCACCCACGACCGTTATTTCTTGGATAATGTTGCCGGATGGATTTTGGAACTTGATAGAGGTGAGGGCATTCCATGGAAAGGTAATTACAGCAGTTGGTTGGAGCAAAAAACCAAGCGTTTGGAGCAAGAAGAAAAGCAGGCCTCAAAACGTCGAAAAACACTTGAACGCGAATTGGAATGGGTTCGTTTAAACCCAAAAGGAAGGCAAGCAAAATCGAAAGCCCGTCTCGCCAATTACGACAAATTGGTTAGTCAGGAGCAAAAAGACCGCGAAGAGCGTCTTGAAATTTACATACCACCAGGGCCTCGGCTTGGTAGCGATGTTATAGACGCAAAGGGCGTTGCAAAGGCCTTTGGCGATAAATTGCTGTACGAAGACCTCAACTTTAGTTTGCCACCCGCCGGAATAGTGGGCATAATTGGTCCGAATGGGGCCGGTAAAACGACCGTTTTCAGAATGATAATGGGTTTAGAAACGCCAGATGCCGGTCATTTCAAAACAGGCGACACCGTAAAAGTGGCTTATGTTGACCAAAGCCACGAAAAAATGCAGTCCGAAAAATCGATTTTTGAAATTATGGGTGATGGGGCTGAGCTTTTTGAGCTTGGGGGGAAACAAGTAAATGTTCGGGCCTACTTGTCACGCTTTAATTTTAGCGGAGCCGACCAAAGCAAAAAAGTAGGAATTCTTTCGGGTGGAGAAAGAAACCGACTTCATTTGGCTATGGCTTTGAAAGAAGGAGGAAATGTTCTTCTGCTTGATGAGCCTACTAATGACCTCGATATAAATACACTTAGAGCTTTAGAAGAAGCTTTGGAAGAATTCGGTGGGTGTGCCGTCATTATTTCTCACGACCGTTGGTTTCTCGACCGTGTTTGCACCCACATTTTGGCATTTGAGGGCAATGCCCAAGTATACTTTTTTGAGGGTGGTTTCTCTGATTATGAAGAAAACAAACGCAAACGTTTGGGAGAATCTGAACCTAAAAAATTCCGCTATAAAAAATTAACCAAAGAAGGATAAACTAGCCGTTTAATACCCTGGGCACCCGGAAATAATCGCCGTCACTGCCCGGGGCGTTTTTCATGGCTTCTTCTTTGGCTGTATTCAGAATAGCCAAATCTTCCCGAAGTTTATCAACTTCAGGATTCATATAAATCAATGGCTCTACCCCTTCTAAATCAAGAGATTCTATTTTGGCCACAAAATCCAGAATCTTATCCATATCGACCTGCATTTTAACTAAATCCTCTCCTTTAAATTCGAGACGGGCCAAGTGGGCCAATTTGGCAACTTCTTCGGACGTAATGCGCATTAGATACCGTATTTTGTTAATTCATTTGAAATGATTTCACGCACCTCACTTTTAAGGTCGCTTACACTCTTTCCTTTTGGATATATCAAAGGTAAAACAGAGGCCCTTAATCGCATAGGCCCGCCTTCAAAGGTTTTGTAAGGAAGTGCCTTTTTATTGTCGGGAAAAACAACAATGAGAATAGGTAGATTCTTATCTACAGCCAATTTAAACGCACCATCTTTAAAGGGCCCTAACCTAATATCATGCTCTGGTACTCCACCTTCAGGATAAATGCAAACGTTTAAGCCATTGTCCAATCGTTTCGAAGCCACATCAAAAGCCTGTCGTCGACTTTTCATAGAACTCCTATCTACCAAAATATTGGTCTTCGAATAAAAAAAACCAAATAGCGGGAAACGCGTTAGTTCTTTCTTTCCAATAAATAAAAAAGGTTCATTAACTAATAGAAACTGGAATAAAATGTCAAGCATAGAAGTGTGATTGGCCACAATGATATAGTTCTTAGGTAATTCTTGAATGGTTAGGAAGGTTTCTATTTTAAAACCTAAGGCAAATAACATTAACCGCGACCATAATCTAGAGAGCTTGAAAAATCCGGGATAATGAACTTCAGATCTGCTTTGCCACCAAAGAGCGGGTAAAAGAATAATAATAAACAAAAGGGCTGCAAGAAAAAACCAAGCTTTCCACAGCAACACCAAAAATGGCTTCAATACCTTCACCCTGCAAAAGTATGTAAAGGGCACTTGCCATTAACTTTGGCCTTAAATTCTCAATTCACCAAATGGCACGCATACTGACGGGCATACAAAGCTCGGGGAAGCCCCACCTCGGAAACCTTTTAGGGGCCATTTTACCTGCTCTGGAGTTAGCAAAAGACCCTGATAATGAATGCTTCTTTTTTATCGCAGATATGCATTCACTCACCAGTTTAAAAAATGCCGAAATGCGTATAAACAACAGCCGGGCCGTTGCAGCCTCTTGGCTGGCCTGTGGATTAGATACAAGCCGGCATTTTTTTTATAAGCAAAGCGACCTTTCGGAGGTAGCAGAATTTGCGTGGTATCTTAACTGTTTCACTCCTTTCCCAATGTTAGCCAACGCCCATTCGTTTAAGGACAAAAGTGAACGCTTGAGCGATGTAAATGCAGGATTATTTGTGTATCCTGTTTTAATGGCTGCCGATATTTTGATGTACGATGCCGATTTTGTCCCGGTAGGAAAAGACCAGCGACAACATTTGGAAATGACCCGCGACATTGCCCAATCGGTAAACAACAGCTGTGGTTTTGATGTACTTAAATTGCCTGAAGCCATTATACGAGAAGAAGTGATGACTGTTCCCGGAACCGATGGACAAAAAATGAGTAAAAGTTATAACAACGTAATTGATGTTTTTGCGGACGAAAAAACATTAAAGAAGCAAGTAATGGGTATTGTTACGGATAGCAAGGCTTTGGAAGAACCTAAGGATCCAGATAACTGCAATGTGTTTGCCCTTTATAAATTATTGGCCAGCCCTGATGCCGTTCTCGATATGCGTGAGGCTTATGTTAAAGGTGGACTAGGTTACGGCCATGCAAAAAAAGCATTGCTCGACACCATTTTAGAGCGATTTCATAACGAAAGACTTCGTTACCATGAACTAATGGCCAATCCTCAACTAATAGACGATTTGCTTGAGATAGGCGAAACCAAGGCTTTCGAAGTCGGTATGGAAGTGCTTGAGCGTTTGCGAAAGGCTTTGGGTTTTTCTATTTAAAAAAACCTTCAATAACCACTTCTGTAGCTTAATTTCGCGCGCAATTGAACAACAAACTTTGTTTGTCATTCATACCTTCCATAACAAACCAGGAAACCAATCTCCATGGCACAAGTACAAGGCAAAATTGCCCAGATTATCGGACCGGTAGTCGATGTTAGATTCGACACCACAGAAAATGCCCTACCCAATATTTATGAAGCGCTGGAAGTTATCCGCGAAAATGGGCAGAAAGTAATCTTAGAAGTTCAACAACACATTGGTGAAGACACCGTTCGCACCATTGCAATGGATTCTACCGACGGTTTTACAAGGGGCCAAAAGGTTAGAGCCTTAGGAAGTGCCATTCGCATGCCTAAAGGAGAAGCCATAAAAGGCCGTGTATTCAATGTGGTAGGAGGTGCCATTGATGGGTTACCCGAATTAAACAACGAAAATGGCTTGCCAATTCACCGCGAGGCCCCAAGATTCGAAGACTTATCGACGTCTACCGAAATTCTTTTCACAGGTATTAAAGTTATCGATCTAATAGAACCTTATTCAAAAGGAGGTAAAATTGGATTGTTTGGAGGCGCTGGTGTAGGTAAAACCGTTTTAATTCAAGAACTGATAAACAACATCGCCAAAGGCCATGGTGGATTATCTGTTTTCGCAGGAGTAGGAGAAAGAACCCGTGAAGGAAACGACCTTTTGCGCGAAATGATAGAATCTGGCATTATTAAATACGGAGCTGATTTCTTGCACAGTTTGGAAGAAGGTGGTTGGGACCTCAGCAAGGTGAACCTAGCCGAATTGGCTGAATCAAAAGCTACTTTCGTGTTTGGCCAAATGAACGAGCCTCCTGGTGCTCGTGCTCGTGTTGCTCTTTCAGGATTAACCTTGGCTGAATATTTCCGTGATGGCGAAGGTGAAGGTGCCGGACGTGATATTCTTTTCTTTATCGATAACATCTTCCGCTTTACTCAGGCTGGTTCAGAAGTATCTGCCCTATTAGGCCGTATGCCTTCGGCAGTGGGTTATCAACCTACTTTGGCTACAGAAATGGGTGCTATGCAAGAACGGATTACTTCAACGAAAAACGGCTCCATCACTTCAGTACAGGCGGTTTATGTGCCAGCTGATGACTTGACTGACCCAGCGCCGGCTACCACTTTTGCCCACTTAGATGCTACAACGGTACTTAGCCGTAAAATCGCTGCTTTGGGTATCTATCCGGCAGTTGACCCCTTAGATTCAACATCAAGAATCTTGGCTCCTGAAATTATTGGCGACGAACACTATAATTGCGCTCAAAAGGTTAAAGAAATCCTTCAACGATACAAAGAACTTCAAGACATCATTGCCATTCTTGGTATGGATGAGTTGTCAGAAGACGATAAAATGGTGGTTCACCGTGCTCGTCGTGTGCAGCGTTTCCTTTCTCAACCTTTCCATGTTGCTGAACAATTTACCGGTATGCCCGGTGTTTTGGTTGATATTCAAGATACCATAAAAGGCTTCAACATGATTATGAATGGTGAGGTGGACCAATACCCTGAAGCTGCTTTTAACCTTAAAGGCACCATTGATGAGGTAATTGAGGCCGGCGAAAAAATGTTGGCGGAAGCCGAAAAAGCCTAATTAAAGGGCCATGACTGTAGAAATCATAACCCCGGAAGCCCGTTTGTTTCATGGCGAAGCCAAAGCTATTCAGCTTCCTGGAAAAGATGGCTTGTTTCAAATACTTGACAAGCACGCTCCCATTATAGCCGCCTTAGGCAAAGGCACCTTGAAAATTGATTTACCAGAAGGTTTTCAACGGTCTGAAACTCTTTCTAAACGCATCGAACTTCAAGGGAATACCATGAGAATAGATATTCAAGGCGGTGTGGTTGAAGTAAGTGAAAACAAAGCCATCGTTTTAGTGAACTAAACTTTGGCTTTTTGGTATAATAACCCGATGAAGTAAGCATACTCATCGGGTTTTTTTATGAACCATTTTATAATCTAAATGAAAAACAAACTGACCGCAAAAAAATTGTTCATCGGTTTAGGCCTATCTGTATTGGCATGTCAACCTTCAGAAAAAAATACAGTTAATTTCCAAAATTCAGAACTAAATCTGGTTTCTGAAAGTAGACCTAAACCCTATTTACTGAGTGAAAAAGAAGTCCTAAGCATAGAAACCCGTTTTTACAATGGCAGCGACAGTGCTTTTGTGTTTCAATTCTTGGCGAACTACCATTATTTGGAATCTGAATTTGGTGACACCCAAACCTTTTATTTAAAAGCTGGAGATAGCCTGACCCATACATCCATTCATACTCAAGTTGATTTTAAAGAAAATGAAGGCTTGGTTGCGGAAATTAAAGTGCTTAAAGTGAAGTAATGAAACAAGAAAATAATATAATCTCCATTTCGGCTGCCTAGCTGAATTAAATATAATGGTTAGATAAAGATTCATTAGGAAAAAAAAAGACCGCTTAAATCAGCGGTCTTTTTTTTCATTAAAACAGTTCAATTAATTCAACCCACCACCGAAAATATTTACCGTTCCTGTAAAGGTTTCTACCTTGTTGGTTGGGGTGTGTTTAACCGTAAGAACGTAGAAATAAGTACCATCGAGCAAAGCACTTCCGGTATTCTGATCTTTACCATCCCACGGTGAACTATAAATGTAGTTGGCACTTTCGAATACCAATCCTCCCCACCTATTAAACACTTGCAACTTAGCATCCGTATAGGTATCAATGTCCTTGATAACGAATAAGTCGTTTGCTCCATCGCCATTAGGCGTAAATACATTTGGAATTTCCAAAGGTTGAGGGTCTTCTGGTTCAGGTTCGGGTTCTGGTTCTGGATCCGGGTCTTTTACAATGCAGAATTGTTCCCAATTCGAAACTGAAACATATTGGGTGTTATTGGGACGAATGGCTTCTACCCTTAATCCATAGCAGCCGGTATCAGCGGGCATGGTGTAAACGAAATGGCTATCAATGGTTGGATTTACGCCCATTCCGGTTACAAGAGACCATGAAGCCGAATCCTTTACATCCATACTCATCATAACACGGTAATTAACGTTTAGCCAGCCATTGTAGCGATTCCATACCAAATGCATTTTTTCAGGATCACCGGTTGAAATCGTATCAAGCAAAATGGAGGTTATGTCTCTGCCCGGATTATAGGTTTCGGAATTTACGATTGGCGCTATTTTATAGCGGTAACGAGAACTTTCTACCTCTCCTGGCCCAACGCTAAAGTCGGTCCATTGCATATCGCGCAAGGCGTTTAACCCCATATTAGAACCAAAAGCCTGATAGGTGGCTCCATTGTCTTCGCTTCGCCAAATTTGGACTCCATCAAAAAGAGCCGGTGGGAACGAGTTGGTGTCTAAGTCATATTGAACCCGGATGGTAAAGTTGGTATCAACTGTTACGTTTTTTATATCGTAGCTGGGTATCCAACAGTTATCAACCTTAATTAGCATTGTGTAAAATTCCTGTAACGGGAATCCACATTTATTCATTAAGGTATTACCGTCATTGCCTTCTTTAATGTAAAGCGTGTAATAACCGTTAACCGTAAGCGGTCTGTACAGTTTTAAGCGAATAAAGCGTGTTTGGAAAGTAAATCCACAGTTAGCTTCAACCCCAATTACAGGACGAGGAATTGAATCGGGACCAATAACGCGAAACTCAGAGCCATCGGGCGAGATGCTGGTGCACTGTAAATCCACATCGAAGGTGAGCGAAATGGTAGAATCGGCACAGTTATAGCCAATGGTTGGAACGATATAGCTATATCCATTTGGTGAATTGGGATCAACGATTGAATCGTTTGCTATTTTAACCCCTGCCAAAGTTCCTCTCCAACCAGAATCAATGGTATCTCGGCCAAATCCCGCTGCTGAGATATCAATTTTCGGTCCATTTTGCACACTCGATTTGCATTGGCCAGCAATCACCACTTGCATATCGCGAACCGAAGAACCTACAAACTCCCAAGTAGCCAAAGCGACATTAAACCTAAATTCTTTCACAAGAACCACCAGAACACACACTTCTTGTATAGCCCCAGTGGTAAAGGCAAAGGTTCCGGTTTTGGTATCGGTTTGTATGCCACCAGTTCCGAAAGCAGTCGTAAGGGGTTGTTGGGCATTATAGCCTGCTGCGTAATTAATGTTAACACCACCACCACCACCAACAGTTTGAGCAGGAGCCAATTCATAAAAAACAGAATCCCCATTTGGTTCTATAGAAGCTTGTGACCATACAAAATAGTTATTGGTGCAAAAGGCCTTTGCCGCAGGCGTTACAAATTGAGGTGAGGTGTTTTGGCCATTCATGTTATTCAGAAACGCCTCAATGTAAGTTGACTGCCCTGCTGGCGCCACCAGATTGGTAATAGCACCATTTCGGCAACACAAATCCCATCTAAACCGAATATCAGGACAATTGGAAGGAAGCGTTACAGTCCCTCTGAAAATATGTTGGGTAATGGTAACAAAACCAGGAGCATTGGAAGAAACACATTCATCCAAATCAGGTGTTAAAATACCTCCATCGGGATGAACAGGGACCCCCGGAGGGTTTGTTCTTACCATGTTGATATTTAAATTACCCCAACATGATGAAGTAACGGTAACATTTTCATTTGGACCAATACCTATACCTGAAATATCCCGATATAATTTTAAAATAACTAAGTAATGTCTTGGGATTCCTGTTGAATCACCAATATACTTATATTGAATCTCGGCTCCAGCTACGTGCGAGGCTTGTGAGGGCAATGCCATTAATAGGCAGGAAGCCAACACCACTAAGAGTGTAATTTTCCGCATAGGTTTTGATTCGTAGGTTTTCGATTGTCTTTATTGCTCTACAAATGAAAAACAAAAGATTCAATTTTTTATGATTATTTAGTATCCGACAAACTATTACGAGTATAAGGGAAACGAAAAAAGTGCGAACCTTGAGATTTATCTATTGGTTTTAACACCATAATATATCCTGCCTTCTGCACCTATTTTTGCCAACCACAATACACGCATGGAACATATCCGCAATTTCTGCATCATTGCCCACATCGATCACGGCAAAAGTACCTTAGCCGATCGACTGCTCGAAGCCACCAAAACCATTACCGACCGTGAACGCAAAGACCAATTGCTTGACGACATGGATCTGGAGCGCGAGCGTGGCATCACCATAAAAAGCCACGCTATTCAAATGCAGTATAAAAGCCTGAGCGGAAAGGAATTTGTTTTTAACTTAATTGATACCCCCGGTCACGTAGATTTTAGTTACGAAGTAAGCCGAAGCATTGCCGCTTGCGAAGGGGCTCTTTTGGTGGTAGATGCCGCTCAAGGTATACAAGCCCAAACCATTAGCAACCTTTATCTGGCCCTTGAACACGATTTGGAAATTATTCCGGTTCTGAATAAAATAGACCTTCCTTCGGCTAACCCGGAAGAAGTAAAGGATCAAATTATTGAGCTTTTGGGTTGCAATAACGATGACATTATACCGGCCAGTGCCAAAACCGGATTGGGCATAGTTGATATACTTGAAGCCATCGTAACCCGTGTACCTTCGCCCAAAGGCGATTCAAACGCTCCTCTTCAAGCCCTTATTTTCGACTCGGTCTACAATCCTTTTCGTGGCATAGAGGCTTATTTCCGAATATTAAACGGGAAAATAGCAAAAGGGCAAAAAGTGCGTTTTATGGCCACGGGCAAAGACTATGATGCCGACGAAATCGGGGTACTAAAGCTGAGTAAAGACCCAAAAGCCGAATTGTCGGCCGGTAACGTTGGTTATCTTATTTCGGGAATAAAAGATGCCCGTGAAGTAAAAGTTGGCGATACCATTACCACGGCCCAAAACCCGGCCAATGCTCCAATCGAAGGATTTGAAGAAGTAAAACCCATGGTTTTTGCAGGCATTTATCCGGTAGATACAGAAGATTTTGAAGATCTCCGCGCCAGTCTCGAAAAATTACAACTCAACGATGCTTCTTTAACTTTTGAGGCAGAGTCTTCTGCGGCCTTGGGCTTTGGATTTCGTTGTGGCTTTTTAGGCATGCTGCATATGGAAATTGTGCAGGAGCGCTTGGAACGCGAGTTTCAAATGACCGTAATTACCACTGTACCTAACGTATCGTATTACGCCTACTTTAAGGCCAATCCAAGCCTAAGGGTTATTATGCACAACCCTTCCGATTACCCTGATCCGTCTAAGCTTGACCGAATTGAAGAGCCTTACATCAAGGCCCAAATCATTACCAAATCAGAATATGTAGGCGCCATTATGACTCTTTCAATCGAAAAAAGAGGCATAATTAAAAACCAGGTTTATTTAACGGCCGATAGGGTTGAACTCACTTTTGATATGCCCTTGGCCGAAATTGTATTTGACTTTTACGACCGACTCAAAACCATTAGCCGTGGTTATGCTTCATTCGATTACCACCCCACCGAGTACCGAGAAAGCGACTTGGTGAAGGTAGACGTGCTTCTGAATGCCGAACCACTCGATGCCCTTTCGTTCTTGGTTCACCGAAACAAAGCCTTCGAAATTGGCAAGAAAATGTGCGAGAAACTAAAAGAACTTATACCTCGTCAGCAGTTTGTTATTGCCATTCAAGCCGCAATTGGTGCTAAAATTATAGCCAGAGAAACCATTAGTGCCCTAAGAAAAGATGTAACCGCCAAATGTTATGGGGGTGACATCTCGCGCAAGCGGAAACTTCTTGAAAAACAAAAAGAAGGTAAAAAACGCATGAGGCAGGTAGGTAGTGTTGAAATTCCTCAGCAAGCCTTTTTAGCGGTGTTAAAACTGAACGACTAAGCGACCACTGCCAAGGGCATACCGATTTGTTCAGTTTCAATAAATTAAGCTACTTTCGAAAAAAAAGTATGCGCTTAGTTTGGCTCGCTGTTTTGATTTTACCCGGCATTTTAAGCTCGCAATCGATGCATTTGCGGGATTTCGAAAACGACGCCTTAGGCGGACCATCTAAAGCCATTCAATTTCAGAATCGCTTGTTCTTTTCGGCCTATACCCCTCAACATGGACGCGAGCTTTGGGTAAGCGATGGCAGCAAATCGGGCACTTTTATGCTTCTCGATATTGCGCCGGGTGCGGCTTCCTCATTAGGCGAAAATTTTCCTAACTCTTTGTTTGTACACAACAACCTCTTATACTTTCAAGCGAACGATGGGGTAAATGGTTTCGAATTATGGCGTTCAGATGGAACGCCTTCCGGAACTTTTATGCTGGTAAATGCGGTGGCCGGAAGCGGTGATGCGGCTTTTTCGCATCCTGCGGGTATTGGCAATACCCTTTATTTTGTGGGCGGATCGGGAAACTCTTTATGGAAAACCGATGGCAGCAGCAGCGGAACCAATTTCATTCAATCGTTTCAAATTGTAAGATTTCTAACTGCTTTTGACGGCCATATATACTTCTCGGCCGGCAACAACAACCAGGGCGAAGAGCTTTGGCGCTATCGACCGGCAAACAATACCACCCAAATGGTTATGGACCTCAATGGAGGACTAGGGGCTTCTTTGCCTTGCAACTTTATTCCCCTTAGCAATACCCTGCTGTTTATGGCCAATACCCAAAGTGGTTGGGAATGGTGGCGCACCAATGGAACTGCCGCTACCACCCAATTGGTGGTTGATATTAATCCCGGCGGGGCCAACGGGGTTTTAAACAGTTACCGAACCATAAACGTGGCTAAAATTGGCGATGAGGTTTTTTTTAGGGCCAACGATGGTCAAACTGGTTTTCAGCTGTGGAAGAGCGATGGCACTGCGGCAGGCACATCGCGTATAAGTCAGTTTAACCAAAGCGTAGACCCCAATATGGGCTTGCCTATTTTTAATGGTAAAGTGCACTATTCCAACTACGAAACCCCTTTTTACTGGGCTTACGACCCCATTGCCCAAACCAATCAACCCTCTTTCTACCCTTCTTACTACTACTATATTTATCCACATAACAGTTTGCAAGTAAACGAGCAACTGGTGTATGCAAAAGGCGACAGCACTTTTGGGTTCGAATTGTTTGTGGCAAATGGTCTGTCAAATGGCATTCAAATGCTTGATGAAACCGACTTAAGCAATAATTGGAACAACACCAGCACACCAGGCTTTAACAGAATTATCGGCCATTTGCAGAATGTGGTTTTTTTTAGCAACCGAAGAACCCATTCCGATTCGAAGACATCCTTTTTTGCTTTCGACCTCAACAACATGCTTTTATGCCACCCCCCTTCTGTTGTGGAAGTCGTGAGTCTAAACGACAGCACCGCCCATGTGGTATGGAGCCAAATAGAAGAATCCGAAGGCTACGAATTGCGCTACCGGGCTGTAGGCAGCAGTAACTGGCAATTGCAAAACAGCTTACACACTTTTTTTGAACTCAATGGCTTAAGCAGCCAAAGCCAATACCAGGTGCAGTTAAGAGCCCAATGCAACGGTCAATGGGGAGATTGGTCGGAAGACAAGCGATTTACTACCACCGATTTGGGTAATCTGGATTATGCACATACAGTAAGCGAAAAAGCCGAGTCTTCAACTTCTGTAAGGCTTTACTGGAGGCGCTCCTCGCTTATTCAAAATCTTCAAATCAGATACAGAGCAGCCGGAAGTTCGAATTGGTTGACCGCCACATCCAACAATGGTTATCGAAAACTCAACAACTTGAATCCTTCAACATTTTACGAATACCAAACACGGGCTGATTTGGGCAATGGCTGGGGTTCCTGGCCCAGTTTCAACCAGCATTTTTATACCCCATCATTTAATGTTGGACTAAACGAACCTTTAAAAATGGGTGTTACAGCTTATCCAAATCCAACAAATGATTGGGTTAAAGTAAATGGATTCTACGGCCACAAAGTAATGGTGTTCGATTTGCACGGCCATTTTTTCGAAAAAGAACTGACAGCCGATAATGCGCTGTTTCTTGGCGACTTAAAGCCAGGACTCTATATTGTTCAAGCCGGAGAACACCGGATTAAAATTTGGGTGAATTAAGAGCCTAAGGCTCTTGATCGAAAAAGGCTGCCAAAACCTTTCTAAGGCCCAAAACCACCATAACAGCGGCGCCTAACATGACCACCACCGATATTATGGTCCAAAGGTATTGGCCATCTTCCCAAGCTTTAGCGCCTTTCCAAAAGAACAAACTTGGTCCGGCAAAAATGAGCGGAAAAGCCAAGGCCATCTGATAAAGGCCTTTGATTAGCTTCTCTTTATTGGTTTGGGGAGAAGTTTCGTTTGGGTTGTTGTTTCTATGCTTTTCCATTCAACTCTAGTACTTTTCTTACGCTTCCATGAAGAAGCAGTTGCTTTCTGGCCGAGTCGTAGTCTAAACTAAGCCATTGCATTATTATTCTGCTCCCTCTATCAACCAATTTCTGGTTAGAAAGTTGCATATCGACCATGGCGTTGCCTTTTACCCTACCCAAACGAATCATAACCGAAGTGGTGAGCATGTTTAAAACCATTTTCTGGGCGGTACCGGCTTTCATTCGGGTACTGCCCGAAACAAATTCGGCACCTGTTTGCACCACGACCGGAAATTGGGCAATGACAACTACCTCCGAATTCGGATTGCATGAAATACTGCCCGTTGTAATACCTGCTTTTTGGCAATCTCTTAACCCCCCCAATACATAGGGAGTTCGGCCCGATGCGGTGATGCCCACCACCATATCAGCAGGCCCAACTTCGAACGCTTTTAGGTCTTTAAATGCCTGCTGTTCATTGTCTTCAGCCCCTTCTACTGCTTTGCGAATGGCCCCATCGCCTCCGGCTATTATGCCTATTACCATATTAGAAGGCACTCCATAGGTAGGAGGACATTCAGAGGCATCTAAAATGCCCAATCGGCCCGATGTGCCTGCTCCTAAATAAAACAAACGCCCCCCATTCTCCAGCTTTTGATGGGTAGCAATGGCTAATTTTTCGATGGCATCCAATGAATTGCGCACGGCCAGGGCCACGCTCACATCTTCTTCATTTATTCGGCTAAGAAGTTCACCAATGCTCAAATGTTCGAGCTGTTGGTGCCGAGAGCTGTCTTCGGTGGTTTCTTTATTCATAACGAATTAATCGGGCCATAAAAAACCCATCTGTGCCTTTATTGCTGGGTGAGATACGCTGTTGATTTTCTAGCTTAAAGTCGGGGTGATTGTCCAGAAAATGCGTTACCTGATCTTCGTTTTCGCTGGGAAAAATGCTGCAAGTGGCGTAAACCAACTTTCCGCCCGGCTTTACCATCTGAGAATACCGCTCTAGAATATCGCTTTGCACCTGAACCACATGATCGAGGTGTTCAGCATCGAGCTTCCATTTGGTGTCGGGATTGCGCTTAATTACCCCCGTACCACTGCAAGGCACATCGAGCAAAACCCTGTCGGCACTTTTCTCCAGACGTTTTATGGTTTTGGTCGATTCAATTGGGCGGGTTTCCAAATTGTGAACCCCATTGCGCCTGGCCCTTTTTTTAAGCTCTTCCAGTTTCCAGGCCTCTATATCCATGCTTAAAATGCTGCCTTTGTTTTCCATTAAAGCAGCCAAGTGCAAGCTTTTTCCTCCAGCCCCTGCACAGGCATCTATAATTCTCATACCCGGAGCTGCCTCAACAAAAGGTGCGATTAACTGGCTACCACCATCTTGTACTTCAAACCAGCCATCTTTAAAACTTTCTAGTTTAAACGTATTGCTGCGTTCCTCTAAAACAAGGCCTTCGTTATTCAGCTCAAAGGCCTTTGGTTGAAGGCCTTCGGCCTGTAGTCTCTGAATTAATTCTGCCCGGGTGGTTTTAAGCAAATTGGTTCTTAATACCAATGGAGCCGGGTTGTTTAGTTCTTTAGCCAATTGGGGCCATTGCCCGGCAAGCTCCTGGCTGGCGCGCTGATGCAACCATTCAGGGTAACTTTGAAGCACATCGAGCGACCAATTATCAACTTCTTCAAAACGGCTTTTCGAAATGGTGGCAAAAGCCTCCCAATCGGGCAAAGTTTGGCCTTTCCATAGCCAGTATACCCCAAACAGCTCCCACAAAAGCTTGCGCTTAAGTGCAGGTTCTTCGCCCTTTAGAGCCCAAAGCAAACGCCAATGCCGCACCATATTGTAGCTGTGCTCTGCCACAAAAGCACGGTCGCGGCTTCCCCAATTGCGGTTGGTTTTCAAAAGGCGCTCAATCACTTTGTCGGCATAAATCTTCATGCCAAAGGTTTGCTCTAAAACCTCTAAAACCCCTGCAACCAGATTTTTATGAAGTGCACTCAAATTCTGGGAAAACGAGATGGTTGGGCTTCATTCAACATCTCCAAACAAAGTTCAACCAAATCTTCGGCCGATGGTTTAGAAAAGTAATCGCCATCAGACCCATAGGCCGGGCGGTGTGCCTTACTGCACAGGGTTCTCGGCAAACTGTCGAGATGTTTATACCCTTCCTGCGCCTCAAGTACTTGCTGCATCATATAAGCCGAAGCGCCACCGGGTACATCTTCATCCATGAAAATAACCCGATTGGTTTTCTTCAATTCGGCGGCAATTTGGTGGTTAACATCAAAAGGCAGCAAGCTTTGAACGTCTATTATTTGAATGTGAATGTTTAATTGAGCCAAAATATCGGCTGCATCGAGGGCTATTCGGCAAGATGAACCATAGGTTACAACCGTTAAATCGTTGCCTTCGCGTATGGTTTCCACTTCTCCAAGCGGGGTTCTAAGGCTGGCCAAATTGGCCGGCATGGTTTCTTTTAACCTGTATCCATTTAAGCATTCCACCACCAAACCGGGCTCATCGGCTTCCAGCAAGGTGTTGTAAAAGCCCGCGGCTTTGGTCATATTTCGAGGTACCAATACGTGAATGCCTCTCACCAAATTGATTATGCCTCCCATAGGCGATCCGCTGTGCCAAATGCCTTCTAATCGGTGGCCGCGTGTGCGAATAATTAAGGGTGCCTTTTGGCGGCCTTTGGTCCTGTAATGCAAAGTGGCCAAATCGTCGCTCATTAACTGAAGGGCATACAAAACATAATCTAGATACTGAATTTCAGCAATAGGTCGCAAACCACGCATGGCCATGCCCATGCCCTGCCCTAAAATGGTGGCCTCTCTAATGCCTGTATCGGCCACCCTTGTTTCGCCATATTTGGCCTGAAGGCCTTCCAGCCCTTGATTAACATCCCCAATTTTTCCGGCATCCTCACCAAAAATCAAAACCTCCGGTTTCTCGGCCAAAATTCTATCAAAGTTTTCGCGCAATATGATGCGTGCGTCTACCTGTTCTGAATCGTGGTTGTAAACCGCTTCAACCCCTTTCACCTTTAAGGCCGAATGGGCGCTTTCGCTCATCAAATGACTGGAATATCGGTTTGCATTGGCTGCTTTTTGTTTTTCCCACCAAGCTTTGGTTTCGGTAAATGCTGCTCCACCCAAATGGGCCGTGCGGTAAAGTGCTTTGCGCACCAAATGGTAAATATCTCTTCTTAAAGGTTCCTTATTGGCAGAAAGACTTTCAACCAAATCGCTTAGTTCAATCCCGGTTTCGGCCATTAAGGCCTTAAGCCGTTCCAAAGCCTCTTTTTGTTCTTCCAAAATAGGATCCAGATACAGTTTCCAGGCTTCCGATTTGGCTGTACGCGCATTCTTCTTGGCTTCTTGTTCAACAGCGTCTAAATCTTCTGCTTTGGCTAAATTGTTTTCTAATAACCATTCTCTGAACTTTTTGATGCAATCGAAGTCGCTTTCCCATTTTAGGCGTTGTTCGTTTTTGTAACGCTCGTGCGAACCCGAAGTGGAATGGCCCTGAGGCTGGGTCATTTCGCGTACATGTATAAGCACCGGAATATGCTTTTCGCGGGCAAGCTTATCGGCCCGCTCATAAGCTTCTATAAGCGCCGGATAGTCCCAACCTTTTACTTGAATAATTTCGAAGCCTTCAGCGTTTTCGTCGCGCTGAAAACCCTTTAAAATTTCGGAAATGTTTTCTTTGGTCGTTTGGAAACGGCTGTGAACCGAAATGCCATAGTCATCGTCCCAAACCGAAATTACCATAGGAACCTGTAGAACCCCCGCAGCGTTAAGGGTTTCAAAAAAGTGCCCCTCAGAGGTGGAGGCATTGCCAATGGTTCCCCAGGCCACTTCGTTACCGCCATGGCTAAAGGCATTGGATTCGCGCAAACCCTCTACCTTTCGATATACCTGAGAAGCTTGGGCCAAACCCAATAAGCGTGGCATTTGGGCCGCTGTGGGCGAAATATCGGCCGAAGAATTCTTTTGGTTAATTAGTGATTTCCACTCCCCATTTTCATCGAGGCTTTGGGTAGCAAAATGCCCGTTCATTTGCCTTCCTGCGCTGGCGGGTTCGTGCAGGTGGTTGGTATCGGCATACAAACTCGAAAAAAACTCGCGGGTGCTAAGCTGTCCAATCGCCATCATAAACGTTTGGTCGCGGTAGTAACCCGATCTAAAATCGCCATCGCGAAACACTTTTGCCCAGGCTATTTGCGCCAATTCTTTGCCGTCGCCAAAAATGCCGAACTTCGCTTTACCTGTTAACACTTCGCGCCTCCCCATTAAACTGGCTTCGCGGCTTTCGCAGGCCAATTTATAATCGGCCAAAACCAATTCCTGCAATTCGTCAAACGACAATTCTTCTTGCAAAGTGTATTTCGATTTCATTGTAATAACCTTTAGGGGGGATTGCAAAAGTAATGATTCGCCAGCGCCTCTTGCCAAAGCAAAGTTGCAAGTTGTGGCCGGGTTTTACAGCTTGTTTGGATTAGCACCTGGCCAAGACGTGAAAAAAAGCCGCGCCCACAAACGGCATGCGGTTTTAAAAAGTGCGGATGAAGGGACTCGAACCCCCATGCCTTGCAGCACTGCCGCCTGAAGACAGCGCGTCTACCAATTTCGCCACATCCGCAAAAAAACAGGGCTACAAATTTAAAGTTTGTGCATGAAGTTTTAAAAGATAGAAAGTAAAGGTGTGGAATTAAGGCGCTGCTTAAACCTTTGCTTGGCGAAAAATTTAAAGCGGGTTTTAATGCTTAATTACCTTTAACCCATTCAAAGTAACGGTTATGAAATTTAAAGGGGCACATTTTGCGTTATCTACCCTAAGCGGATTGGGGCTTTATTTAAGTTGGCCACAAATGGGCTTCTCACCCTTGGTGCTTGTGGCCTTGGTGCCATTGCTTTGGGTGGTTTACAGCCTGTACCAAAGCAAAGCCACCAAAACAAAACGGTTGGTCTTTTTTTATGCCTGGTGGAGCTTTGCACTTTGGAACGGCCTAACCGGCTGGTGGATTTCACTGGCGCATTGGTCGGGCCTGGTGGCGGTGGTGTTTATTGCCGCTTCGCTGCACGCATTGGCTATGGTGGCCTGGCTGCAAAGCCTTACCCATTTGGGCGAGAAGAAAGGACTGTTGGCTTTGCCATTTTTATGGCTCATTCCGGAATGGATTTTACGCGATTGGGATATGGACTGGCCTTGGCTGGAATTGGGCAATGCCTTTGCCCACCATCCGAAATGGATTCAGTGGTATGAGTATACCGGTGTTTTTGGAGGCAGTGTTTGGGTGGTGGTGGCTAACCTTTTAATATTAACAGGCATTTTGCGCATGGGTCGCGGTATTAGCCCCATTAGGGCCTTTTATACATTTGGCATTTGGGTGTTTGTGCCATTGGGTTATTCACTTTACAGGTATTACAGCTTCGATTTAAATGGAGAAAAAGTGCAGGTATTGGTGGTTCAACCCAATATAGAACCCTATACCGAAAAGTTTGAAATGCCCGTTGGCGAGCAGCTTACGCTCTTTTTGCGCGAAGCCGAGCCCTATGTAAATGAAGAAACCGACTATTTAATTGGGCCGGAAACCCTTATTCCAAACGGCTTAAACCTTGATCAATTAAAGCAGGAGCCCACCTTAAAATACCTTGAAAGCTTTAGACAAAACTTTCCCAATTTGCATATGGTATTGGGCGCCAACACCATTAAAAGGTATACACATCAAGCCACCAATACCGCCAGACAATTAGGCTCTGACGGATATTGGTACGATGTGCACAACACCGCCCTACAAATGAGTGCGGCCGACAGCATTCCGGTTTACCACAAATCGAAACTGGTGGTAGGGGCCGAGAAAATGCCCTTTATGCAAATACTGGAACCCATTTTGGGTGAATTGGTGCTCGATTTTGGCGGGATGGCCGGAACCAACCGAACCCAAAACCACAGAGAGGTTTTTGTTCACGATAATGGCAAAGCCAAGGTGGCCCCAATTATTTGCTGGGAAAATGAATTTGGCGGCTTTGTAACCGAATACGTACGCAAAGGCGGCAGCTTGCTTTTGGTGATTACCAACGATGGGTGGTGGGGAGACAGTGAGGGCCACAAACAACACCTGCACTACGCCCGATTGAGGGCCATAGAAAACCGCAGGTCCCTGGCTCGTTCGGCCAATACCGGTATTTCGGCTATAATAAATGCCCGTGGCGATTTGGTTCAAACCCTTGGCTGGGAAAAGCGGGGCGTATTAACGGCCGAAGTAACGCTAAATGAGAACTTGAGTTTTTACAGCCGATACGGAGACTATGTATTGCGCATCGGGGTTTTTATAGGTCTGGGCTTTTTACTTTACACCTTAAGCCGCGCTTTAAAAAACAAGCGCGCAAAATCTTGAGCGTTTTATCTCGTGCGTTATGGGTTTGTAACCGAAATTTGCCTTTCTTAATTAAATAAGCATGCAAGCCTACGACATCGTTATTATTGGTTCGGGACCCGGCGGGTACGTTTGTGCCCTTCGCGCGGCCCAATTGGGAATGAAGACCGCCTTAATTGAAAAATCTTCTACTTTGGGTGGAACCTGTTTAAATGTAGGTTGTATTCCGTCTAAGGCATTGCTCGACAGCTCTGAGCATTTTTATCAGGCCAAAAAATCGTTTGCCGAACATGGCATTGAAATAAACGAGCCCAAGGTTAACCTGACGCAAATGATTGCCCGCAAAGCCCAAGTGGTAAAGCAAACCTGCGATGGGGTAAAGTTCTTAATGGACAAAAATAAAATCGATGTTTTGCACGGTTTGGGAAGTTTTGAAAGCGAAACACGCATAAAGATTACCGCCCAGGATGGGCAATTTCAAACCATAGAAGCCAAGCATATTGTAATCGCTACAGGCTCAGAACCCGCGTCTTTGCCCTTTATTGCGCTAGATGGTGAACGCCTCATTACCTCGACCGAAGCCCTTGAATTAAAAGAAGTTCCTAAACATTTGGTGGTTATAGGAGGCGGGGTTATAGGTCTTGAGTTGGGTTCAGTATATGCCCGTTTGGGATCGGAAGTAAGTGTGGTGGAATATGCAGACCGCATTATACCCGGCATGGACGCCAGCATGGGCAAAGAGTTGATGAAGTCGATGAAGAAAATGGGGGTGAAATTTTATCTCTCCCACCAGGTAAAACAAGCCGTAAGAAACGGGGAGGTGGTAAACTTGGTGGCCCACGATCAAAAAGGCCAAGCCGTTGAATTTACCGCCGATTATTGTTTGGTATCGGTTGGCAGAAAGCCCTATACAAAATTATTGGCCTTGGAGCAGGCAGGTTTGGAAACCGATGAAAAAGGCAGAATACCCGTGAACGGGCATTTGCAAACCGCCAAGCCTCATATATATGCCATAGGCGATGTGGTGCGCGGCGCCATGTTGGCCCATAAGGCCGAAGAAGAAGGCGTTTTGGTGGCCGAATGGATTGCCGGACAAAAACCACATATAGATTACAACTTAATTCCGAATGTGGTGTATACCTGGCCCGAAGTGGCCGGGGTTGGACGAACCGAAGAAGAATTAAAAACAGAAGGCAGAGCCTATAAAGTGGGCCAATTCCCGATTAGAGCTTTAGGACGAGCCCGAGCAAGCATGGACCTTGACGGCTTGGTGAAGATATTGGCCGATGCCCAAACCGATGAGGTGTTGGGGGTTCACATTATATCGGCCCGCGCGGCCGACATGATTGCAGAAGCCGTTGTGGCCATGGAATTCAGGGCTTCGGCCGAAGACATTGCCCGTATAAGCCATGCACATCCCACTTATATGGAAGCCGTGAAAGAAGCCGCATTGGATGCCACCGCCAAACGCCCCTTGCATATTTAAGCGCCTACCCAAGAATACCCCATAAGCCATGGCCTTAGCCGTGGCTTTTTTGTTTAAGGCCAATTGCATGCCAAGCACTGCATAGAAGGAGGCCATAAAAAAGTGTGGCGCTTTGCCCGGCAAATGCACGCCGCCAAACGACCGCCACCAAAGAGAAATTGCCATGGGTTGTAATAAAATTGAATAATTTTAACCCCCACAAAGGCAGGTAAAATACCCGCTTTTTGCAGGGCGATGTTCTTTTAAACCTTGTGGCAACCGGGCATTAAAGCGCAACGCCCATTGTGTAAAATGCTAAAGTGAGGATCGACTCTGCGAAGGTGACTTACGAGACTGCGAAGGTGAGTTACGAGACTGCGAAGGTGGGTTCGAAGTATGTGGTAGGTGAGTTCGAGGTATGTGGTAGGTGAGTTCGAGGTATGTGGTAAGTGAGTTCGAGGTATGTGGTAGGTGAGTTCGAGGTATGTGGTAGGTGAGTTCGAGGTATGTGGTAAGTGAGTTCGAGGTATGTGGTAAGTGAGTTCGAGGTATGTGGTAGGTGAGTTCGAGGTATGTGGTAGGTGAGTTCGAGGTATGTAGTAGGTGAGTTCGAGGTCTGCGAAGGTGAGTTCGAGGTATGTTGTAAGTGAGTTCGAGGTATGTTGTAAGTGAGTTCGAGGTATGTTGTAAGTGAGTTCGAGGTCTGCGAAGGTGAGTTCGAGGTATGTTGTAAGTGAGTTCGAGGTATGTTGTAAGTGGGTTCGAGGTCTGCGAAGGTGAGTTCGAGGTATGTTGTAAGTGAGTTCGAGGTATGTTGTAAGTGAGTTCGAGGTGTGTTGTAAGTGAGTTCGAGGTCTGCGAAGGTGAGTTCGAGGTATGTTGTAAGTGAGTTCGAGGTGTGTTGTAAGTGAGTTCGAGGTATGTTGTAAGTGAGTTCGAGGTCTGCGAAGGTGAGTTCGAGGTATGTGGTAGGTGAGTTCGAGGTATGTTGTAAGTGAGTTCGAGGTATGTTGTAAGTGAGTTCGAGGTATGTGGTAGGTGAGTTCGAGGTCTGCGAAGGTGAGTTCGAGGTATGTGGAAGGTGAGTTCGAGGTATGTGGTAAGTGAGTTCGAGGTATGCGAAGGTGAGTTCGAGGTATGTGGTAGGTG